>DISD01000043.1 GCA_002435715.1 Rhodospirillaceae bacterium UBA6219 | reverse complement strand
GGAAGGCATCGGCGGCACCGCCGGTCTGCTGGAAGGCAATGGCGGTCAGGTTCTGACCCAGCTCTACGGCATCGTCGCCACCATCGTCTACTCGGCCATCGCGTCCTTCATCCTGTTGAAGGTCATCGACCTGGTCATCGGCCTGCGCGTCACCCCCGACGAGGAACGTGAAGGTCTGGACATGTCGCTGCACGGCGAATCCATCCACTAAGACGCGGTTTTCACCACAACACTTGGGGCGCGGCGAAAGCCGCGCCCTTTTTCTTTGCTTATTTCCGTAACGCCTTGTCGAAGGCTACCGCCGTGTCCAGACGCAGGATGGCGCCGGCCAGCCGGCCCAGGATCACTCCTTGTTCCTGGGTCAGTGGCTTCAGGCTGGTGCGCAGGTCGACCAGCCGGCGCATCAGCGCGCGGGCCGGGACCAAATGCAGCGGAATGTCGGGAGACGCGGGGATCGCGAACGCCTGGTCGATGGCGGCCAGGCTGGTGCGGATATAATCAAGGTCGGCCGGGTCCATGTCGACGACATGGTCCGGCGTGCGCCGAACCATGTTCTCGGCCGCGAAATTCACCACCGGTCCCGCCATCGCTTCCTTCCTTCAACCGTCCCGGGTCAGTATGACCCGGAGGGCCTTCAACCATCCCTGGTCACTGTGACCCGGCTGGGGAAGGGAAGCAAGGGGCGGGCCAAAGCAAAAACGACGGTCAGCCCCGGTTCATACGGTTCTTGACGCTGGACAGGGTATTGCGCAGCTCGGGGTGGTGCGGCAGCAGGCGTTCGGCCAGGTCGCGCACGTGCTGACGATCGATGGTGCCGCCCTTCCATTCGGTTTCCAGCAGGTTGGCCAGTTGGATCATGTCGGAATGGTTGTTCATGGCGGTGGCTCCGTTCAGGCGTTGAGGCACCCTTAGGACAACACAGCCGACAGGCGAAGCGCACGCGTGCGGAGGTATATTCTGCGGAGGAGGGAAACCCCTACCCCTTTAGGGATTAATCCCCCCTAGTTGGTATGAAGACCACCGGCCTATGCCTAATGCTTGGGGGTAGCCTTGCCGCCATCGCTCTTGGCATCGGTGGGCAGGAAGTCGATGTTGACGTCCAAGATCAGTTGGATGGGGCAGGGGCTGCGTTCTTCGCCATCCACCTGACAGGAATTGGGCCAGCCGCCGGCGGCACCACGATCCAAGACCATGTAGCGGGCCAATTTGCACGAATAAAGCCGCTCGCCCGATTGGCCCGGGCCCAGTTCGCCCGACGGCGTCATCCAGGTGCCCAGGGCGGATTTGGCGGCATCGAAGGTGCGGACCAGGGAATAGAACGCCACTTTGTGCGTCGAATCGTTTTCCACCCGGATCACCGTGCGACAGGCGGCGCGTTCGGGAACGCCGGGATAGCTGAATTGGGTGATGTTCAGGCGCACGCCGGTAACCGGCTCGCTGATGGATTCCGCCGGTTTCAAAACCATGTTGTGAACGCCGGTGCTGGAATCGATCACGGCCATGGGCTTGCCGCCGCCTTCACCGCCGCCTTCGCCGCCCCCGCCCGAGGCCAGGGCGGTTCCGCCCAGGGACAGCAGGCAGACAAGGCAGGAAACAAGCAGGCGTGACATGAGCTGATCCTTTCTTTCGATTGCCCAGGGTGGCATGCGATCAGCCCACCGGGAAGGCCAAAGTCACCCGCAATCCGCCTTGGGGGCGGTTGTCCAAGGTGATGTCGCCGCCATGGGCGCGGATGGCGGCACGAGCCACCGCCAGTCCCAGACCGGTGCCGCCGGTGTCGCGGTTGCGGCTGGTTTCCAGTCGCACGAAGGGGGCGAAGACCTTTTCGCGCTCGGATTCGGGGATGCCGGGGCCGTCATCGTCCACCACCACGTGGACGTGGCCGTCGGTGCGCCGCAGGCCGACACGGGCGGCGCCGCCATATTTCAGGGCGTTCTCGATGACGTTGGCCAAAGCGCGCTTCATGGCCAAGGGGCGGATGGCCGCCACCAGGGTGTCGGGGCCGTCATAGAGACCGCCCAGGTCTTCGGCCATGTCCTGGACCAACTTGGCCAAATCCACCGGACGCCGGTCTTCGCGGGCGGCGTCGTCGCGGGCGAAGGCCAAGGTGGCGGCGATCATGTGTTCCATTTCGTCCAAATCGGCCAGCATCTTGGCCCGTTGTTCGTCGTCGTCGACGAATTCGGCGCGCAGCTTCATGCGGGTGATGGGGGTGCGCAGATCGTGGCTGATGGCCGCCAGCATCTGGGTGCGGTCGTCGACGAAACGGCGGATGCGTCCCTGCATGACGTTGAAAGCCTGAGCCGCCGCGCGCACTTCGGTGGGGCCGCGTTCGGCCAAAGGCGGCGCGTTGACGTCCATGCCCAGACGTTCCGCCGCCGCCGCCAGCGATGCCAAGGGGCGGGTGGCGCGGCGCACCGCCCACAAAGCGGCGACGATGATGACCACCAACGCCCCCGCCAACGGGCCGACGAAGCGCGGTTGCCACAAGGAATCGCTGTGTTCGATGGGGGCGTAGACGTTCAGCCAGGAATCGTCGGCCAGACGCACCGATACTTGCAGCGCCGGACCGCCGACGAACGGCCCCAGACCGAAACCACCACTGCCATAGCCGTGGCCACGGCGGTCGCCCATGGGACCGGGCGGTGGGCCCGCCGGCAAGGGTGGCGGCGGCGGCAAGGGGGCCAGGATCACCCGAATTTCTCGGCCTTCCAGTTCCTTGGCCAGTTTGCGGGCGATGATGGTGGGCAATCCGGGGGCGGGTTCCGGTTCGGGGACCAACGGCATCACCCCCCAACCCGCCCGCAAGCCGGGGGTGTCCAGGCGGCGCACCACGTGGCGGCGGCCTTCAGGATTGGTGTCTTCCAGCAAGTTGACCAAGGTGGCGATGCGTTCGGCGGCGTAACGGCCGCGCATGGCCGACAGCGCTTCGCCGCGATTGCCGACGAACAGCGCCAGGGCGGTGCCCAGAACCACCGCCACCGCCAGGATCAGCACCAGGGCGGTCCGTCCCATCAGCGAGGTGGGGGCCAGTCTCATGGCGCGGTCCTCACAGCTTGACCACTTCCGGGGTGAACAGATAGCCGCCGCCGCGCACGGTCTTGATCAATTGCGGCTCCTTGGGGTCGTCGTCGAGCTTGCGGCGCAGGCGGCTGACCTGAATGTCGATGGAGCGGTCGAAGGGAATGGCCTGGCGACCGCGGGCCAGATCCAGCAATTGATCGCGCGACAACACCCGGCGGGGATGTTCGACAAAGGCGCGCAACAGGTCGAATTCGCCCGCCGACAAGGTCAGGACGACGCCGTCGGGGGCGGTCAGGTCGCGGGTGGCGATGTCCAGCACCCAGTCGTTGAATTTCAGACGCGGCGCCGAACCCGTCGGCGTCGCCACCGGGGCGAGGTCGTTGGTGTCGCCCTGGAAACGGCGCAGCACCGCCTTGATCCGGGCCAGCAGCTCACGCGGGTTGAAGGGCTTGGGCAGGTAGTCGTCGGCCCCCACTTCCAGCCCGACGATGCGGTCGGTGTCCTCGCCCATGGCGGTCAGCATGACGATGGGGACGGAATTACCCTGGGTACGCAGGCGACGGGTCAGGCTGAGACCGTCTTCGCCCGGCATCATCAAATCCAGCACCACCAGGTCGATACCGGGGTTTTCCAGGGCTTTCATCATCTCGGCGCCGTCACGGGCGGCGGTGACGCGCAGGCCGTGCTTGTCCAGGAAGCGGGCCAAGAGGTCGCGGATTTCATGGTCGTCGTCGACCACCAGGATGTGCGGCGAGGTATTCATGGCGGCGATTATAGCGAGTGTATGGGGTTTCGTCCGTTCGTCTTTGGCAACAGACGGTAACAAGACGATACCCTTTGTTGCCAAAAAGGGCAGGGGCTGACATCGCCCGGTTACACCCGAATGGTGTTCTTATCGCCATCGAGAGGGTCAACCTTGTGATGGAGATTTCCCTATGAACGTTAAATCCCGCGTTGTCGTCGCCGCCATTGCCGCCCTGGCCGCCTTTGGCACCATCGCCGAGGCCCAGGCCCGCGGCCCCCATGGCGGGCCTTGGGAAATGATGGATGGCGGTCCTGGCGGCCGCTGTGGCGGTGAACGCGCCAAGCCGCTGACCGAAACCCAGGTCAAGGACATCGTCGAAGGCATGATCGCCTGGCGTGGCGACGAGGCCACGGTCGGCGACGTCAAGACCGAGGGCGGCAAGATCAGCGCCCAGGTGGTGGACAAGGATGGCAAGGTGTTGCGCACCATCGCCTTTGACGCCAAGACCGGCCGCCCCGAACGTCCCCAGCGTCCGGCCAAGCCGCCGGTCGAGTAAGCGCTTCGTCGGACGCCCCCCTTCTTCGGCGCGTTGCGCCGAAGAAGGGTTCAGGGCTATAAGACCGCATGATCAAAACCATCTTTAAAGTCGTGGGAATCAATTTCGTGCTGTTACTGCTGTTGGCGGTGGCGGCCGAATTGCTGTTCGGGACCTGGTTCAGCACGGATCCGTTGGACCAGTTGGGCCTGCCGCGTGACCTGAAGGTGTTGGTTTCGGCCAAATCCCTTTACGCCGATGGCCGCGAATTCGTCTATCGGCGCGACAAGTGGGGCCTGCGTGGCGACAATACCGATCCGACGCGCATCTCCATTTTGACTATTGGCGGCAGCACCACCAACCAGCTTTACCTGCCCGAGGAACAGACCTGGCAGCAGGTGTTGGAACGTCAGTTCCACGACAACGGCCGTTCGGACGTGGTGGTGGCCAATGCTGGGGTTGACGGTCAAAGCACGGTCGGACACCTGCAGGGCCTGCGCGAGTGGTTTCCCAACATCCCCGGCCTGAAGCCGCGCTTCGTCTTGGCCTATGTGGGCATCAACGACACCCAGGTCAGCGGCACTTGGGTCGACACCTTGCGCCATCATTCCTTCAACCGCATCGTCAAACAGAAAAGCGCCATCTTCCGGCTGTCGCGCCAGATCACCGGCATGATCGTGGCCAAGCGGGCCAAGCTGACCCATCAGGCGGTGGATTACCGCACCGCCAAGTGGACCGAAACCGGGGCACAAGCGCTGCCCGCCGGCGATTCCAACGTCGAGCAATACAAGCAGCGCCTGAAGCTGATGGCCGACGAAATTCACGCCATGGGGGCGGTGCCGGTTTTCGTCACCCAGACCCGTGGCGACTTCAAGCAGGTGGGCGGCAAGCTTCTGGGCATGGTCACCGAAGACGGCCCCAACGGTGTCGATCAATACAACGCCTTGGCCCCCTACAATGCCGCGACTCGTCAGGTTTGCCGTGAAAACGGATTGTTGTGTCTGGATTTGGCCCGCGATTTGGCATTTGCGGATGGCGACTTCTACGATTATCTCCATAACACGCCGGCGGGGGCCGAGAAGATCGGAACCTGGCTTTACAGCAAGCTGGCGGGACTGGTGTGACCAGTCCAAAGCATGATAAATACCTGACGTGGTTTCGGAGTTTATGACGTGGTGATGGACGAAAAGCTGGTGATCGCGCTGCCCAAGGGCCGTATCCTGGACGAGGCGATGCCGTTGGTGCGCGCCGCCGGGATCGAACCCGAGGCGGAATTCGACAATCCCAAGACCCGGGCTTTGCGCTTTTCCACCAACCATCCCCATATCGACATCATCCGGGTGCGGTCCTTCGACGTCGCCACCTTCGTGGCCTTCGGCGCCGCCCATCTGGGCATCGCCGGCAACGACGTGTTGATGGAATTCGACTATCCGGAAATCTATGCGCCGCTGGATTTGGGCATCGGCGGCTGCCGCCTGTCGGTGGCCGAGCCGGTGGATCTGGCCGAAAACGACGATCCGCGTCGCTGGAGCCATGTCCGCATCGCCACCAAATACCCGGAAGTGACCCGGCGTTTCTTCGCCGAACGGGGCGTCCAGGCCGAATGCGTCAAGCTGAACGGCGCCATGGAACTGGCCCCCAGCCTGGGGCTGTGCACCCGCATCGTCGATCTGGTCTCGACCGGTTCGACGCTCAAGGCCAACGGTCTGAAAGAGGTCGAGATCATCGCCCAGGTCACGTCGCGCCTGATCGTCAACCGTGCCGCCTTGAAGACCCGTCCGGTGGAAATGACCGGCTGGATCGACGCTTTCCGTTCCGCCTGCGAGGCCCAGAATGCTGCTGCTTGACGCCCGCGCCGCCGATTTCGCCGATTCCTTCGAATCGCTTCTGCACATGAAGCGCGAAGTGGACGAAGACGTGAACGCCGTGGTCGCCCAGATCATCGCCGACGTCCGCAATCGTGGCGACCAGGCCTTGGTGGAATACACCGCCAAGTTCGACCGTCTGCCGCATTTGAGTGCCGCCCATCTGCCCATCACCAAGGCCGAAGTGGATGCCGCCTGCGCCCAGGTGGCGCCGGAACTGCAAAAGGCGCTGGAACTGGCGGCGGAACGCATCCGCGATTTCCATTCCCGCCAATTGCCCCAGGGCTATGCCTATACCGATGCTGCCGGCGTCCGTTTGGGCCAGCGCTGGACCGCCGTGCAGGCCGCCGGCCTGTACGTGCCGGGCGGGACCGCCGCTTATCCGTCCAGCGTGTTGATGAACGCCATCCCCGCCAAGGTGGCCGGGGTCGAACGTCTGGTCATGGTGGTGCCCACTCCCGACGACAAGATCAATCCCTTGGTGCTGGCCGCCGCCCGTCTGGCCGGTGTGGACGAAATCTATCGCGTCGGTGGCGCCCAGGCGGTGGCCGCCTTGGCCTATGGCACCGAAACCGTCAAGCCGGTGGACAAGATCGTCGGCCCCGGCAACGCCTTTGTCGCCGCCGCCAAGCGTCAGGTTTTCGGCATTGTCGGCATCGACATGATCGCCGGCCCGTCGGAAATCCTGGTGGTGGCCGATGGCGCCAACGATCCGGCGTGGATCGCCGCCGATCTGTTGAGCCAGGCCGAGCACGACACCGCCGCCCAATCCATCCTGATCACCGACGATGCCGATTTCGCCCGGCGCACCGCCCTGGCGGTGGAACACCATTTGAACACCTTGCCGCGTGGCCCCATCGCCCGCGAAAGCTGGGAATCCCACGGCGCCATCATCGTGGTGCCGAACTTGGAAGCTGCGGTGGAACTGGTGGACCGGGTGGCGCCGGAACACTTGGAATTGGCCGTGGCCGATCCCGATGCCCTGGCCGCCAAGGTCCGCAATGCCGGGGCCATCTTCCTGGGGCGCTACACCCCGGAAGCGGTGGGTGACTATATCGGTGGCCCCAACCACGTCCTGCCGACGGCGCGCTCGGCCCGGTTCTCGTCCGGTCTGGGGGTGCACGACTTCATGAAGCGCACCACGTTGCTGGGCTGCGATGCCGATTCCCTGCGGGCCATCGGTCCGGCGGCGGTGGCTTTGGCCGGGGCCGAAGGCCTGGGGGCGCATGGTCTGTCGGTGGCGCTGCGCCTGAACATGGCGGTGGGCTGATGCCGCACCGGCAACGCATCGGCCACGTTCAGCTTGACGAAAAGACCATGGTGCGGCGCAAGCCCGAGGTCGAGCACGAACGCAACATCGCCATCTACGACCTGCTGGAAGAAAATTACTTCGCCCTGCAGGGCGATTTCGTCGGTCCCTACAACCTGCATCTGCGTCTGGAAGACAACCGGTTGATCTTCGACGTGCGCAGCCAGGACGGCATCGAACTGGTGCAGGTGCCACTGGCGCTGAAGCCGTTCCAGGTCATCGTCAAAGATTACTTCATCTTGTGCGAAAGCTATTACGCCGCCATCAAAAAATCGACGCCGACCCAGATCGAGGCCATCGACATGGGACGACGCGGGCTTCACAACGAAGGCTCGGAACTGTTGCGTGAACGACTGGCCGGCAAGGTCGACGTGGATTTCGACACGGCGCGGCGGTTGTTCACCCTGGTCTGCGTCCTGCATATCAGGGGATAGGCGCAATTGGGGGGGGAGGTACCGTCCGCAGTCCTGTTCTGCTGTACCTTCAACGCCATTCGCTCGCCCATGGCGGAAGGCATCTATCGCCGCATTCACGGCACGCGCTCCTATGTCGCCTCGGTGGGGGTGAAGGTGGACGAGCTTGACCCGTTCGCCGTCGCCGTGATGGACGAAATCGGCATCGATATCTCGCGCCATAAGCCCAAGACCTTCGACGAATTGGAAGACGACAGTTTCGACGTCATCGTCAGTCTGTCGCCGGAAGCCCAGCACAAGGCGGTGGACCTGACTCGCACCATCTCCTGCGAAGTGGAATTCTGGCCCACCTTCGACCCAACCTTGGTGGAAGGCAGTCGCGAATCCCGTCTGGATGCCTATCGGCAGGTGCGTGACGAACTGGAACGGCGCATCCGTAAACGCTTTCCGGCTATGGGAATGGCACGGGAATAGCGAAGTTTGAGAAAAGCGCTTGACCTTGACCGGGCAAACGCTCACTTATTCCACCTGCCCAAGACCAACCGCCTGGAAGGACCAATGGCGAAAGAGGATGTCATCGAATTTTCCGGTACCGTGACCGAATTGCTGCCCAATGCAATGTTTCGGGTGACGCTGGATAACGAACACGAAATTCTGGCCCATACTTCGGGCAAGATGCGTAAAAACCGCATCCGCGTTTTGGCCGGCGACCGCGTCAACGTGGAAATGACCCCCTACGACCTGACCAAGGGTCGCATCACCTTCCGCTTCAAATAAGACCGCGCCAGCGTGGCCGACGCCATCGAGATTCCCAATCTGGTTCTGGCCTCGGCGTCGCCGCGGCGTCTGGATCTGCTGCGGCAGATCGGCATCGTTCCCGGCGTGGTCGATCCCGCCGACATGGACGAGGCGCCGCTGAAAGGCGAATTGCCGCCGGGCCATGCCGCCCGGTTGGCCGAGGCCAAAGCCCGCTCCGTCGCCGCCCGTCATCCCCAATGCTTCGTGCTGGCCGCCGATACGGTGGTGGGCTGCGGTCGTCGCATCCTGCCCAAGGCGGAAGACGAGAAAACCGCTCGCCAATGCCTGAAGCTGTTGTCGGGGCGCAAGCACCGGGTGCATGGCGGCATCGCGCTGTTGTCGCCCGACGGCACGCTGCATTCCCGGCTGGTCACCACCCAGGTGACCTTCAAATGCCTGGATCATGGCGAAGAAGCGGCCTATCTGGAATCGGGCGAATGGCACGGCAAGGCCGGTGGTTACGCCATCCAGGGCTTGGCCGCCGCCTATGTGCGGTCTTTGTCGGGATCATATTCCAACGTGGTCGGCCTGGCGCTGTTCGAGACCGCCCAATTGCTGAAGGGCGTGGGCGTCCATGGCCAGTGAAATCCTTTATGCCTGGGGGCCGGGGGAAACCCGTCTGGCCCTGGTGCGCGACGGCCGTCTGGTGGATCTGGCGGTGCTGCGCCCGGAATTGCTGGTCGGCGCCGTCCTGTTGGGCCGGGTGGTGGAAGTGGCCCCCAAGATGGGCGCCGTCTTCGTCGACATCGGCCAGGACCGCCCCGGTTTCCTGCAAGGGGTCAAGCTGACCCAGGGCCAGACCGTGCTGGTTCAGGTCAAGTCCGACGCCCAAGGGCTGAAGGGGGCGACACTGACCACCCAGGTCACCCTGTCCGGCCGTTTCATGGCTTATACGCCGTCCCATCCCGGTCTGGCGGTGCCGCGCAAATTGTCCGACGATCGCCGCGCTTTGTTGACCGAGCGCCTGGAAGCCCTGATGGCAGAGGGCGAAGGCGTGGTCGCCCGCCTGCATGCCGTCAACGCCGACGCAGACGCCTTGGCCGCCGACCTGGCGGCGCTGCGTCAGGATTGGCAGGTGATCCTGCGCGATCAGCCCCAGGCCAAGGCACCGGCGGTGCTGTGGCGTCCCGATCCCCTGGACCGCATGCTGGCCGACCATCCCGGCGTCTCCAAGGTGCTGGTGGACGACGATTTGGCCTTTGCCCAGGTGCAGGCCCGTTATCCGCACTTGGCCGAACGCTATCGCGACGGCTCGGTCTTCGACCTTTACGACACCGAGGATGCTTTCGCCGCCTGTCTGGACCCGGTGGTGGAACTGCCCTGCGGTGGCCGCGTCACCATCGAGGCCACTGCCGCCCTGACCGCCATCGACGTGGATTCCGGCCCCGCCCAACCCATCGAGGCCAACCAGCAGGCGGTCACCGTCATCGCGCGGCATTTGCGTCTGCGCAACATCGCCGGACAGGTCGTGGTGGATTTCGTCACCGCCGGCGGCAAGGGCGCCTTGATGAAGCTGATGGCGTCGCTGAAGCAAGCCATCTCCACCGATCCGGTGGCCACCCATGTCATCGGCGCCACCCCCTTGGGGCTGGTCGAGATGACCCGCGAACGGCGCGGTCCGTCCTTGGCCGAGTTGATGGTCGAGCAGGCGGCCATCGCCAACATCGACACGGTGGCGTTGTGGGCTTTGCGTCTGCTGCGTTCCGAGGCGGCCCACCGCCCCGGACGCGCTTTGGCCCTGGTGGTCGCCCCCGAAGTGGCCGCCGCCCTGGAGGCACGTCCCCAGGCCCTGGACGATCTGACCCAACGCTTGGGCCGGGCACCGGTGATCCGGATCGAAGCCGATCGTGACCGCGACAACGTGGCGGTCGAGGAGGTGGAATGACCCCCGACAGGCAAGCCGCCAATTCCAACAAACCTTGCCCCATTTGCGGCAAGGCTCCGCAGCCCGATTTCCTGCCGTTTTGTTCCCGCCGCTGCGCTGATGTGGATTTGCACCGCTGGCTGGGGGACGTCTACCGGGTGGAAACCCAGGAAGGCGAAAACCATGACCCGGAAAGCGACGAACGCGGCTGAACCCCTGTTGGGGTTTCGGCGGGGGCTGGCTGACAGTGTCTCGCTGATGCTGGGCTATTTCCCCATCGCGGTTTCCTTTGGCCTGTTGGCTGCCGCCAACGGCCTTGATCCCCTGCAATCCCTGTTGGTGTCCGCCTTGGTCTATGCCGGGGCCAGCCAATTCGCCCTGGTGTCGTTGCTGGCCGCTGCCGCTTCGCCGCTTTCGGTGGTCGGCGCGGTGGCGGCGATGAACTTGCGCCATTTGTTCTATGGCCCGGCCTTGCTGCCCCGTTTGTCCGGTGGTGGCCCAAAGCTGCCGCGCCCGTTGATCGCTTTTGGCCTGACCGACGAGGTGTTCGCCCTGGCTTCCGCTCGTCTGGGCGCCGACAAGGGCGATGTGTGGTTGTCGGGGGTACAGGCCGGGGCCTATGGTGCCTGGCTGGCCGGGACGGTCTGCGGCTCGGTCCTGGCCGATTTGGGCGGTGCCCGGTGGCCCGAAGTGCAGGCCGCCTTGTCTTTTGTCCTGCCGTCCTTGTTCCTGGCTCTGCTGTTGCCTTTGCTGAACCGCGACACCGTGGTGCCCCCCTTGGTGGCGGCCGTGGTGGCGCTGCTGGCGGTGCAGTTTCTGCCCGGCCACGTGGCTTTGCTGCTGGCCATGGCGGCGGGCGCCGGCACCGAGGTGTTGAAAGACACTGAGGTGGCGCATGGATGACGGTGTCTTGGTACCGGTGGTGCTGTTCAGTGGCGCGGCCACCTATCTGATCCGCTACGTACCGGTGGCGCTGTCCGATCGGCTGAAGGGGCGGGGGCTGTCGCCGCGCCTGCAGCGTTTCTTGTTAGCCCTGGGGCCGTCGGCCATCGCCGCCATGCTGGTCTTGTCGGTGGCCGATTTCCTGCCGGCTGCCCGTCTTGGCCAATCGGCCCCCCCGGTGGCGGTGGCTTTGCTGGTCGTTTTCATGGTTTACCGCCTGACCCGTAATACCGCCTGGGCGACCTTGGCCGGGGCCATCTGCTATGGATTGGCAGGCTGGATCCCCGGGCTTTAAAAAAATCGCAACACCCCCTTTGACAGGCACACTGAAACCCGATATAAGCGCCTCCTCTTCACGAGCCGAGCGGTGAACCAACCCCGCCCGAGACAGTGCCCAGGTAGCTCAGTTGGTAGAGCATGCGACTGAAAATCGCAGTGTCGGTGGTTCGATTCCGCCCCTGGGCACCATTTAAGGCCCTGAAACCAAATCGGTTTCAGGGCCTTTCCATTTCAAGCGGTATCCCGTATCCCCCTTCTAGGTAACATCCCAGGTAACAACCGGCGTTTGGCCGCTGAAACGAAAAATATTTTTCGCTTCCGGGGTGGCAGGCTCTCAGAGGCGATAATTCCGTATCGCCAGCCATGTATTCTCGTCCGTCCACTCGGTCACGAGGCGTTCAATCCATTTTTCGGAGTAGGTGTAGTCCCCGTGGGCAGGGTGATAAACGCAATAATCCTTGTTGGTCTGATCCGGGGCGGGATCGCCCTTGCGTGGTCTGATCCCGTGCAGGCGCCATGCCTGGGTGTGATTATGTGCGGTGAAGCTCCGACCGGTTCGCCGTGAGATTTCCTCGCACACGGCCTTGGGCTTGTAGGGGTGGGTTTCGTCGGCGGGACGAAATTTGACCAAGACATTGCTAACTTCCTTGGCTTCCGCCGAGCCCGGTTGGAGAAATTGAAAATGCGACCGGCTCTTTGAGGCGCTGTCCAGGGTATAGATAACCCGGAACTGATAATCCAAATCGGTCAGTTCTTCATCCGTCATCCCCTCACGCAAGCGGGCGTCCAGCGCTTCAATGTGTTCGGGAATGTCGTGGTTTTGGAGCTCGCACACTTGCCCAAAACTCAATTTCGAGAATTGTAGGGCAAATGCCAGTTCGCCTTGCAATGAAAGAGCGTCTCCAAAGAGTTCTCGTATTTTTCTGTCGAAATTCAGGCAACAGGCTTGGAACAGGGGGAGCCATTTTGAATCCGCCTTTCCCAGAATGTTATGCTCAACCGCATCTCGAATTTCTTTGAGATCGTTCAAATTTTTCTTCATTCCAGGTGAAAGCGGGCAGTCGTTTCTCTTGAGCATGAAGCTCAAAGACCATGTTTTCCCTTCAGCATCGGTTATTTTTACGGATTTTCGGGTGTAGTGTTCGTGAAGTAGGTACGTCCAGGCCACGTTTGCCAGGATTGCAAACATGCCCGTCTTGAAAATGAGGGTTGGGCTGTTGAAAACCTGAACGGCAACGATCATTGCCTCTCTGGCTCGCACCAATCGCTCATCCTCGAAGACATTTAGGCCAGTGCGTGGATCGAATGCTTTCTTGCGGGCAATGAACTGCTCAACGGCTTCGTCCGAGGCCGGGACAACCTCGCCTGATTGCTTAACCTCTGTAATGCGAGCGCTGTTAACCGTTGCCTTCCTTCCGACGTTGAGCAGCGCTTGAATGTCCTGATTCCGCCACCCTTGTTCCAAAAGGGCCTTAACCACGGGTTTTTCGTCGGCAGTCAATGAGCCATCACGATTCCTCACGACCATCCCGCAACACCCCTAACCGTTGATCACAATGATGGTAGTTCGTCACCAAATTTTGATCAAACCTCACTCGCATGCGGCATCATCTCGACATTCATTTTTTACGCGCATAAGATTTTTTGGCCTACCGGTGCGGCTATTTCAAACCGAGGCATCGCGATGCCTCCCGAAAGGGAGAAATCCGATGTTTCAGTACGAAAAGCGGCTCGTGTCGAAAAAGGAGCTGAAGAGCGTTTGCGGCATCCCGTACACGCCCCAGCACATCGGGCGATTGGAAGCGGCGGGGAAATTTCCCAAGCGGGTAACTCTCGGGCCGGGTCGGGTCGCATGGGTGTTGGCTGAGGTGGATGCGTGGCTGAGCGAGCGTATCGCCGAACGCGATACACCCTCTCACGATCCTTCCTTTTGACGGGGCGGGGCTGGTCGGTGTGCACACCGGCCAGCCCGTTTTCTAAGCGATGAGTTTGGCGATTTCATTGGATTAATGGGGGTGGAGGTGGGTTTTCTCTCGGAAGTAAGAGAGCGAGGATTTGCCTTTCTGGGCGAATATTGTCCAGAGTTACCAACCTCCGATGTTTTAAGCCATTTTGGTGTGCCCGTAGCATTAGGGGCGACAGGGGCAGCAGCCCACGAGCTTCGCCCCATTCAATTGAGCGAGGCTTCGCCGAATACATACAGTGGAAATTTCGGTGTTGGCCCCTTTCCAATGCATACAGATTTAGCCCATTGGCGAATGCCGCCGCGCTACATATTGTTGCGATGCGCTATAGGATTTGAGGATGTAACAACGCTTATAACCGACGGTTTTGCGCTAATTCGTAAGATGGGTGAGGTTCACGCGACGCGCACAATTATGAAGCCACGCAGGCCCATAGCTGGGGGACTGCAACTTCTACATCTTTTCCAAAAAGCCAGATGTGGTTCATGGCGCATACGGTGGGACGAGATATTTCTGCGCCCTGCCTCCGAGGCTGGGCAATATGGGATGGAAATTTTCCAGAGGAAATTGCTTGAAGCAGAGACGGAGGTGGTGTGCTTAAAAAATAGGGGAGATACACTTGTTTTTGATAATTGGAAGATGATTCATGGGCGTTCTGCCGTACCGCCGCATTGTTATACGCGAACGATAGACCGGGCCTACTTAGGAGAGCTTTTCTAATGCAGACGCCAGAGCAACTTGCAATGAGCTGGGATAACGAAGCTCTTTTCGCAAAATCACAGCGCTATGCGGAGGAAATGCTTAAATACACGCACGATGATTGGCGTTGCGGCCTATGGTCGAGCTTCACTCTGGAAGTCCTCTCCCGTGCAGCACTCGCACATATTAATCCAGTTCTCCTTGCCGAGGCCGATGATAGAAATAATATATACTACTCAATAGGGTTGAAGCCAGCAAAGCAACGGTTTTCTCCAAAATCTATACCGTCTACGGAAGTTTTTACCCGCTTGTCTGAGCTTATTCCGGCATTTGTTCCTCTTAAAGAATCATGCGTAACACTTATCGGCAAAAGAAATTCTGAACTGCACTCTGCGGATGTTCCTTTCGACGCAGGTAGCTCCTCGTGGCTCGCCTCATTTTACCAAGTCTGCGACGTCCTTCTTCAATCAATGGGGTATTCCCTGTCTGACCTCATCGGCTCTGAGGAAGCCGAAGTTGCAGGAAAGGTCATTGCCGCAGCAAAGGATGAGGCCGCAAAGGCTGTCGCAGGGCTTATCAGTGCCCATAAAACTGTTTGGACGCAGAAAGAGGCAGAAGACCAAGAAGAACTAAAAGTGAAGTCTGCTTCCTGGGCGCAAAGAAGTGATGGGCATGTAGTTCCCTGCCCATCCTGTGGGACGCAGTCTCTATTAACAGGAGATCCTGTGTCATCTCCAAAAAAATCTATAGACGGCGATATGATCACCGAGAAGCAGCAGCACCTGCCAAGCAAATTCCAATGTATAGCGTGTGGGTTAAAAATTTCAGGGCTTCCTCAACTGACAGCATGTGGGCTTGGTGATAAATATACAAAAACAATTGTCTATGATGCGGCGGAGTACTATGCGGATGAGGATGATGGATATGCCGGATATGACGATGACAACAACGAGCCTTATTAGGTGTCGATCCTGATTCATGTTTATTTGCATAAATATTTATGCGTGACCTGC
Organism: Rhodospirillaceae bacterium UBA6219; assembly: GCA_002435715.1. Classification (GTDB taxonomy): domain Bacteria; phylum Pseudomonadota; class Alphaproteobacteria; order Rhodospirillales; family Magnetospirillaceae; genus Magnetospirillum. The sequence continues at coordinate 15,860 of DISD01000043.1, read as the reverse complement.
CTTTAGAAAACTCACTGCTTCTGTCCGTATGATCGGATCGCAGCACCACGTTTCCCCACCCGTAAACCGCTTTGCGACCATCGCCGGGACGGTTGCCGCGAGGTGTTCCCGGAAGCCCTGTTCCAGGGCTTCCCGCTCCTCCGGGGACAGGGAATTGACATAAGCCACGATGGCGGCTTTTTCGCGCGCAGCGTCTGCCTTGCGTCCCTTCGCTGTCTTTACCTGCTGATCCACCTGTTCGCGTTCGGCCTGCCGCTCGGTTTCGCGGGCCTGGGCTTGTTCCTGGGCGAACAGGGTTGGTTGCGGTCGCCAATCCTCTTCGATGGCCTTGCGCAGCCATCCGGCGGGGTTTTCCACCGCCTCCTTGGCCTTGAGCTTGCGGGCCAGGGTCGCGGTGGCCCAGTCCACCAATTCCGGCTCGTGCGCCTGGACGATGGCGCGGGCGGTGTCCTCGGTCATGCCGTGGGCGGTCAGGCGGGTGACGAGGCGGGCAAGGCGGGGATCGTCGCGCAACGGGTCGGGTTTGTCGGCGCGGGCGTTCTTGGTGATGGTGAAGCGCAGCGCCACCACCTTGCGGCCTTCCTTGATCTCTTGATAGTCGAAAGCGATATCGGTCTTCGCGTTGATCTCGCGCCGTGCCATGTCGACCACGCGCACGCGCAAATCCTTGTAGAAGCGGTAATCCTCGGCCCCGATGCCGCAAAATCACCGTAGATCGGCGATGGTGACAAGACGGTGGCCGATGCCCTGGTACTGTTTCAGCAATTCATAGAGGCGGATGGCATAGGCGCTTTTCATGCCGATGGCGTATTTCAGCGCGACCGTGGTGAAATTGCGCTTGAGGTCGAGGAGATAGGGCATGAGCGCCGGGGCAAGGCAGATTTCCACCACGCCCTCATTCCAAAAATATTCCGCCGAGGCGATCCAGGTGGCTTGTGTGGTGACGTTGCGCCCGATGTCTTCGAGGTCTATTTCGCGCTTGCGCAAGCGGCCCGTGACCTCGGCGATGTCGCGGTACAGCCGCCCGCCACCGTCGGATATGCCGATCAGCTTGGCAAGATCGGCGATGCGCACCCGGTAGCGTTTGAAATCCTTGTCCTCGGGGCCGATCTCGGAAAACAGCCACAGCAGGATGCGTTGCTCTTGCAGGGTGAGGCGATAGCGGGCCTCGATCAAATGATTGTGGCGCTTCACCAATGCCTTTTCCTTCGGCTTGGTGACGACGATATGGGACATGGTGGGGGATTTGAAATAATACCGCCATTCTATGAATAATGGGACGCGAGTCAAATTGGCGTCCCATTATGGCGTTTTGCCGCTTTGGCATGCCGTTTTTAACGGTGACGGCGGATTTGTCCTATTTCGCGGGGAATTTGTCCCAGTTGACGGGGAAAATGTCCTCTTTCCATGGGGAAAACGTCCCATTTGGCGGGGAATATGTCCCAATTCGTCAGCGGAATTGGCTTGGAATAGCGGAAATCCCAGGGCCTAAACTATTATAAATATTGTAAAGGTTTACAACAACGCACGCGAGGTACGTTGGCTGTTGTTGTTTTTGAATTTTGCTTTTGCCCCCTTCGGGGGATTTGAAAAGAGGCCGTTTTTACCGGCGTTTTCCTTTTTTACGGTGTTCACCCAGGCTCGAAGGTCAAACGCCTTCGTATGGGCCGGAAAAGGGGCAAATTTCGCCCCTTTATCTTCCGAACAACCGCCGGAAAATTCCCGGCTTGCCATTTGGCGGCGGCAAAAGCCGCGTGGTCAAATCGTCGTGCCGCTGCCGCAACTCGGCAAGCTCGCGTTCGTATCGGTCGGCGCGGTCGCGTTCGGCCTGTTCGCGGGATTCGGCCCGCTGGGCACGCTCGCGCAATTCCGCGATCAGATCGTCGCGCAGGGGATCGCTGGCCGGTGGTGGCGGTGTCGCGGTCGCGGGTTGGGCCTTGGGCGATCAGAACACCCGGATCAATTCGGCCATCATGAAAAGGCGCTTGCCGCCCTGGTGGCGGATTTGGTCGCGCCCGATCTCGCCGGAAGCAATCTTGCGCTCGATGGTGCGCTTGCTGATGCCGAAAACCTGGACGGCTTCGGACAGTGTGACAAAGGGCTGTGTCATGGTGTGCCGGTGACGTGATAAAGGCAGTGGGTGGCACAGTGCCACCCAGGCCAGTTTATTGATTTATCAGAAAAATCAAGTGTGACAGGTGGTGCCGTTGCGCGACATTGGCACTGTGCCACCCGTGCCTATTCAAAAATCCCCGCCGGGCTGCGATCCGCCAATACCCAACCGGTGCCGAAATCGGCTTTGACGCTGTCCAGGGTGTTGAAGGCGATCAACTGAAAGGCCCGGCTATGGCGGAAGCCCGGCAGGGCAAGCATGCGATCCATCACCCGGACGGTGACGGCGGGATCGGTGGAGATGGAGAGCACGCGGCCCGCCTTGTCGTTGCCGAACAGACGGGCGGGCGCGTCAACCACCCTGTCGTCCACATAGGCGGCAAGCTGTTTGACGATACGGCCCACGTCGGGGAAGTTGTGGATTTCCAGCGCCACGGCACGGCGTTTGGTGCCAGTGTCGAAAAAGGCCAAACCATCGGGGATGATGAAGCCGCCGCCGGGCAGATCAAGACGGGTTGCCGCCCGTAAGCGGGTAACGCCCGCGCCCCGGTTAGCCCCGGTCTTGTCGAAATAGTGGCGCACCTCCAGGCTGTCGCGGGCTTCGTCCGCCGCGATCCAGGCATCGAAGGCGATGCAGCAATCCACATAGGCGGCGCGGTGGGCGAAATCGTTGGCATATTGCACACCGCCGACCGGATAAACGATCTCGGCCAACGGACGGCGCAGCATGTCGGCCACCACTTCCGCCCCTTTCCTGGTCAGGGTGTAGATGCGCGGCAAGCGGCCCTTGGCGTGGAATTGCGGGAAGTCGTGGGCCTCGGCAAGGTTGTCGCTGGCACGGCGGCACAGGCGGGCCAGCACGTCGGAACGGATGTGGCTGTCGTTCCGCGCCACCCCGGCGGCGATCATCTGGGCGATGGTCAAATAGCGGTAGCGGGCCAAGGCCACAAGCGCCCGCTGCTGCGGCTCGGTCAGCACGTCAAGCGGACGCTCCAGGCTGCGGCGCTGGCGGTGCTTCTCGGCATTGGTCTTGGGCGTTTGGCTCATGGGGTGGGGTTAATCGATGGCAAGGGGGGATTGATGGGATGCGTGGGGCGATGACGCCCGCGCCGTGGCGATGGGGCGGTAATAGCGGGCGGCCTGGTTGTCGCGCAACGCTTCCCACGCCTCGGGCCGGATCGCGCCCTTGTCCTTGACCCGGTGCGATGGCATGCGCACCACCACGCCCTTGCGGTTTCCCGCCTTGATGTGGAAATAGCCGGTGGACAGGTTTTGCAACTCGTCCAGATCGGCCCCGGTTTCCTCGGCGATCTTTTTCAGGGTGTGCAACGCGTTCTTGCCGGTGATCTTGACGGCGGTGTTGCCCAGCACGGCCTTGAGTAAATCTGGGCTCATGCCGTCGCCCAAAATCTGCTGCGCCAGGGTCAAATGCACCCCGTATTTCCGCGCCTCCTTCAAGATGGTTTCGACGCTTTCGGACAGGTAGTTCTGGCACTCGTCCACGAACACATGTACCGGGACGCGTTCGGCCTCGGGCGTGCGGCCCTGCTTGAAGGCGAAGGCTTTCAGCCGGGCCATGATGAACTTGCCGATCAGGTTGCTGGTGGTTTCGCCGATGTCGCCCCGGCCCAGGCGGAAAATCACCACGGCGCGGCGGTGCAACAGCTCTTCCAGGTTGAAGGTGCTTTGCCCGGCGATCATGCGGTAAAAGGCAGGATTGCCCTGCAATGCCTCGTACAGACGCATGCGCACGCCGCGCTTGCTGGTGTCCATGGTCTTGTCGTTGAACTCGCGGCGGAAGAAATCGCGGAACAGCGAACCGCCAAGCACCGTGTCGGCGAAGTCCAGCCACGGCTTGTTGCGGTCGTCGTCCATGAAATCCATCAAATCGGCCAGGGTGGAGCCCGGCTTGTGCAACAACACGGTCAAGCACGCGCCGATCAGCGTGCGCATTTGCGGGGTGAATTCCAGTCCCTCGATCAGTTCCGGGAACACCTCGATCAACTGCTTGACCATGACGGCGATGTCGTCGGGATTGCGTTCCGCGTCGGGAATGTCCAGCGGGTTGAAAACCGGCGTACACCCCGGCACAAGGGCCGGGTCGATGTAGACAAGGCGCTTGCCGTCCGCCAGTTCCGGCCAATGGGCAACCTGTTCGGCAACGTCGCCGTGCGGGTCGATAAGCACAAGGGCCGGGGCCGTGTTGCGGGTCAGATAGTGAAAAATGATGGCCTTCAAGGCCTCGGATTTCCCTGATCCGGCCCCGCCGGTGATATAGGTGTGCCGCCTGCGGTCGTCCTCGGCTATGGGCAACGTCCACAGGCTGTCGAAAAAAAAGCCGTGAACCTGCGGAGCCTCCGCACACAGAAAACGTATATAGCCCAGGTCAGTGTTTTGGTGATTCTGTTCGAGGGCGTCGCGCCTTTGGCGTTTCGTTTCATATTCGGCAAGTTTAGCGGTGTAAATCTGCCCCAGGCGTTCGGCGATCAACGCCACGGCATAGGGCAGTTTGGCTGGGTCGCGCTCGATGGCGCGGGCCTCTGATTCGATATACTCGGGCGACGGCTTGGCGGGCTTGGGCAGGTCGCGTTGGGCGAACAGGCGGCGGAACTCCTCCCACCCCGGCAAATGGTTCGCCAGGGCGAAGGTATCGGCCACGTCGCGACCGAAGGCGGGCGATCCGGCAAGCCGGAACTCGCCCAGCATCATGGCGTCATCACCACACGCGCCCAAATGGACGGCAAGGGCGGTTCGCAGGGCATCATACACGGTTTCGACCAAGGCATTGCTCCATCCTTTGGCCCACCAATTCAGCCATTTTATGCACCAATGGCGAAAAGTCAAAAATCTACAACAAATCAAATGGCTTGGTTATATTTTGGGAATTCGGTTCCCTCCTCATTCTCCGTTTTCGTCGTTTCCTCCCGGCTATGCGTCGTTCGCTCGCCCCCTCGCTCACTCCGCACAGCCGAACCGGCCCCGCCCGAAACCCCGCGAATTCGTCGGGCCGCCGCCCGCTGGACGGCGGACGAATGACGGATACCACAATATATCGTTTGCCTGCGCACACGCACACGCAAATCTTGCCATCTCCACACCCAAAAGATAGTATGTCGACACAAAAAACGCGCCTGAGATGTTGGGCGTGTCGCATGGAGGCTTGCTGGTGCCCATAGACACTATTGCGCTTCGGAAGCTGTTGAAACTCCTCTATCTCCCGCCAAATAAGAGGCAGAGTGCGATCCGAACGGAGATCAGAAATCAGATCGCCAAGGAAGCCGACCCAGACGCCGAGGGTGGAGGTGATTTCCACATCCCCTTTTGGAGTGATGCAAAGCAGCATGTATATGGAAAAGCCGATTTACAGCAAAGAACCCTTGCCAGGGTTGAAGCCAACGGAAGACGGAAGCGTCTTTATCCGGAGTTGACCGAGGGTTTTCTTGAGTGGTGGCAGCAAGAAAAGCGTTGGCGAAATCTGCCTATTGTCTATGTCCCCACTAAAATGAAGTCAAAATTGCTCCTGGAGGAGATTGGCGTAACCATTAAAATTGACAACATCATGACGCTCGCATTTGAAGGAAGCGGGCATATGCATGTTTATCCATATTTTAGCGAATCCCCTGATCTCAACGCCGAAGCCGCCAGGATCGGTTTGTGGGTAATCAATGAAGCTTTCAAGGGAGAACACGCTGATATGCGCATACTCGATGTGTTGCGTGGGCAAGCATTCCGAAAATCGGAGCAAAAATTTCGCGGGGATGAAAGAGAGTATCTTTTGGCGATGTGCATGCAACTGATTTCGGAATGGGAAACTCTTTGGGATGAATACCAATAAGGAAGCAGTTTCCCGGCATTCTGAGGGCTAAAACGTGCCCCGTTTTTTCAGCGCGGCCAGCCAATCGGCGATTTCGCGGTCGGTGGGGGCGTCGGTGCCACTGCCAAGCCCCAGCTCGCGCAGCTTCAACGGAATGTCTATGCGGCTGACGGTTTGCGCGTGGGTGAATTCCTCGTTGCGCAAGCGGCTTTGCAGGGCGTCGCGATCCATCGCCAGCCGGTCGCGCAGCACCTCGTGCTGGCGTTCGTTCTCGCGGTGGCGTTCCTTCACCTCGGCCAACTCGATTTCCAGCCGCGCCCGCTCGCGCTCTTCCGCCAGTTTGATATTGCGGGCAACGATGGCTTCAACCACGCGGTAAATGGCGCTGATAATCTCGCGCTCTTCGATCTCCTCAAGCATCAGTTCTTGGCGAAGGGCGAAATATTTGTAGTCCAGGGCCTTGTCGGTCGGGGCGTATTGGTGCTCCAACTCGCGCAGGCGCAATGCATATTCGCCCTCAATCCGGGCGGTACGCAGGGCGATTTGCTGGTTGGCTTCGACCATCTGTGCCCGGAATTGGTTTTGCGTGTCCAACCGTTCCATGGCGTCGCGGTGGCGGGCGTCGGTGGCGGTGCGCAGCAAGTCCAGGCGGTCGGATTTGTCCAAGGTCATGCGCCGCTACTCCTTGGACTTGTCCACCAGGGTGGACAGGGTGTTGAGCAAGGCCGCATGCCGTTCGCCGCGTTTTTCGGCGATTGCCAAGCGTTCCTGTTCGATGGAAAGCATGTGTTCTTCATGCTCGCGGGCAAGGCGGTTGGCTTCGGCCTGCGCTTCCAGAATGGCGGCTTGTTCCGCCTTGGTGCGGGCGGCGGTCACTTCGGCCTCACGGGCGACGCGCAGCTTGTGAGCTTCCTCTTCGGCCAGCTTGCGTTGCCGCGCCTCTTCCTCGATCCGTTCGCGTTCCGCCTGCTGGCGGGCGGCTTCGATCCGGGCGACTTCCGCCGCTTGGCGTTCCCGTTCGGGGCGGGCCTTTTCCCACTGGCGACGGGCTTGGGCATCGCGGACGGCACGGGCAATGTATTGCATGCCCCGCCAGCCCCACCCGCTCACCGTGCCAATGGAACGGAAGAGCCCCCGGAAGCTCCAGGCAATGCCGCTGCCGGTACGCGGGACAAGGCGCAAGCCGGTGCCCCGCTCGCCGCTGAACAACACCCAGCCCAGCGCCTGCAAGGCGAAATAGGCGGCATATAGGCCAAAGAAGGCGACAAAAAAGCCGATTACGCCCTTTTGGAAATTCTCGTCATAGACGAAATAGACCCCAACGGCGATGAAGGTGGCAATTCCGATGATTGCCTTGTGTCGGGTGTCCGGGTGCATCGCGCTCGCCATCCCTCGAATCGATACCGTTGCGGGTGAAATGGTAGCAGGCGACACCGGAGCGGGAAAGTCGGGCGGTGTGAAAAAACCAATCGGATTTGCCGAATCGCTGATGATGGATAGACTGTACAAAGTCCAAAGCGACCTTTGTCTTTTTACACTTCCCCCATGAAACCGCATCCCGTTCCGCTTTTCGTCGCCTATTACCGTGTTTCCACGGATCGGCAAGGCCGTTCCGGTCTTTGACTGGACGCGCAACGCGAGGCGGTTTTTCGGTACGTCGAACGGATCGGCGGCGAGTTCGCCGGGGCGTTGCTCGAAGTGGAAAGCGGCAAGCGGGCGGATCGTCCGGAACTGCAAAAGGCGCTTGATCTATGCCGGCGGCAAAAGGCCACGCTGCTGATCGCCAAGCTCGACCGGCTTTCGCGATCCGTCGCCTTCATCTCGAATCTCATGGAAAGCCGGGTCGAATTCCTGGCCGTCGATATGCCGGAAGCGTCCAGGCTCACGATCCATATTCTCGCGGCAGTGGCCGAGCACGAGCGAGCCATGATCTCTGACCGGACAAAGGCGGCGATGGCGCAAGCTAAGCTCCGGGGTGTGAAGCTCGGAAATCCCAATCTGGACAACGGCGAGGCTGCGCGCGCGAACATACGGGCTGCCGACGAGTTCGCCCGGAGGGTCCATCCGCTAATTGAGGAAATGATCTCCGAAGGCCTATCACTCCGAGGAATGGCGAGGGAGCTCGACAAGAGGGGTGTGAAAACACGCACCGGAAAAATGTGGAGTGCCGGGACGGTTCGAAACGTTCTGCATTGGAGCGAACGAACGGAATAACCTTTCGACGCGAAGAGTGATTGCAGTACCCAGGCATTATAATAAAAAAGCCACATCATTACGATGTGGCAAAGCACCAACACCATGCAATATTATTTCTCTATCGCAGGAATGGCAAGTATAACCACGCCCAACACAACGACCATAACAGATATGTGTATCGTCATTCCTGAATTAAACAGGCCTACTAGGGCTGCAAAGAATGTCGAAGCCGCCAATATCAGAACAAAAGCTAGGCACGCCATGCGAACGCGGAGCGTTAATCCAAACATTTTGGCACTCCGTGCTTATTTGAACGCATATGAATTATATACAATATGTTATAATAACCAAATCTACATTATAAAGACTACATCGCCACACACCACACAATCCTCAGCTTACCACTCGACAGTGATCAACAAACCGCGCCCTTACGTGCGATTGAACCAAACGGCAATTAGCGCAGGACATGCACTCACATAAGGCAACCTCGGCATGGTGCGGCCATCGTCTCCCCCGTTTGATGCCGCCGCAAAAATGGCTTATAAGGTGGGTTTCCAGTTTGCCTTAATGGTGTAGTGGCTAATGGCTTCCTTCCTATCCGTTGCTGATCGAACGTCTGCCATACTTCGGCTAGCATCGAACGCCGTCGCCTATTTGCTTATATCTATTTCCTGCTGCATCGTCGGATACTCCATAAGACATGGCAGCGTTGGGGCAAATAACGCCAACGAACTCGTGGCGTCCTCTATATTGTATTTTGGCCCGCTTCTTGCTTTTTTTATAGCACGCGAAACCACAGTTGAACGCTGCCACCCGTCTAGATTCTGGGTTAACAAATATCTTATGACTTTTGGGCGCGATCTACCGCTCTTCGCCCTCTCAATAATATTTGCATTGTCCTCCATGTACACCTATATTCTTTGGAGATACAATTTTTTCTCATCCATTTTACTGACAGATGTATTGCTGCGGTGCTTCACACTGCTTGTTCCCGTTATTGTATTGTGGAGCATCAACTACAACGACATCAAAAAATGCAACTTTGCCAAAGCGCTATCGTTTGAACAAAAAGTACTACTCCCTGCTATCGCCACGTGCCTCTTGCCATTTTCGTTTGGATGGGAGCTTGGCCAAGATTTTTCATTTTTGGATACATCCATATTCTCCGCAATTATATTCGCATGCCTTGTTGTTGTTTCGCGATCGGATAAAAATAGCACATCGCGAGTAATCATGACCTTGGGAGCAGCATGCGCGGTGTTCTTTTTTCTCGCATCTGCCGATCTTCTCAATTTTTCCAAGGTGCTATGGCCTGGGCTAGCCATCTCTCTTTCCCTTGGCGTCTCTGAGGTCGGGAAGCGCGTCCGCCTTGCTAAGGTAAATCCTGAGAACAATCCACGAGACGAGGGAGTCGGTTTTTATTCTGCCGGCTCAAACTGGTCATCTTTAATATTCCCGCCGCTGCTCCTTGGGCTGTCGCTTGGAATCGATGCACTCGATGCCAATGTCGCATTTTTTTATGTTCTATCTCACATCATCATCTGGTTTTTTGCATCTGATAAGACGAAGACTGTCTGGTGGGTAGTTTACCTTATAAATGGATTCGTCCTGAATGCACTTATCTACCTTAACGTGAGATGGGAAATTTCTTTTAAAATCCAACCGCTGGAGGAGCTTGCTGCAAGTCAAATGGAAAAGGGTAATCTGACAGCACTTGTTATGGCTTTTTTTGCTCTGCAAGCCATGATCTTCGGCTCTGCTGCGACCGCGTTTTTCTTCACAAAAAGAGAGTTTGATTTGCTTGACAATCATGTTCATGCGGAAAAGAAGAAGAATTGTCACCTATTTTTCTTAGTTACCGGATTTCTTGGCGCAATAGCATCGGTATTTGGGGCAATGTTTTTCAAGGACATTCGCCTGGAAAAAGTGCCTCACGTCATGGCATATTTCTTCACGATACAGGTTATTGTGCTTTTGTGCCTCGCTCGGATGAAATTCTTGGAACCTCGCGGGAATGGAGGGGCTGGCACCAGCATGGCGAATGACAAGCCTGCTGGGAGTGAAACCGAGAACAAGATGCAAGAGGCGTTTTATATAGGGATGGCGGGGCAGCTTAGCTCCGTTATGGTATCGGGACGGTGGGTGCTAGGCGTCATTGTTTGCCTGGTCGTCGCCGCCTATGGAGCTTGTCTTAAGCCAGATGACATGACCGGGTGGGTTCGTGGAGTGCCATTGGCATTAGTCACCATGTGCGGTTTCATTTTTAATGACATTTTTGACCGCGATAAGGATCAACTTGCCTCGGTAAGAAAGCCGATCGCAGATGGACGGTTGTCCGTGAACGCCGCATACGGATACTGCTATGCCTTTCTTTTCGGCGCATTTACCCTCGAACTCATGGGAGGGGGCGGACGAGAAAGCTTGTTAGTGCTAGCTTTCACGGCCGCTGGGGTGCTTCTGTATTCCCCCACATCGCGCCTCTTTCCTCTCTCGAAAGGCTTTTTTACCGGGTTGCTGACCCTGGCCCCGTTTTTTTACGGAGCATCGTTGTACGGTGTGGCCGTACCGAAGCATGCCGCCCTCTCATGCCTTTGCTTTGTGACCATGCGCGAGGTTCTTATGGACACAGCCGAGGTCGATGGTGATTTGCGGTCGGGCATCCGGACAATCGGGTTCTATCTTGGGCAATCTTACGGACGGATAATCGCTTGGCTCGGCATGGTTGCTTCCTTAGTAGCCTGCTATTCCATCGAAAATTCGCCGATATCCGAACGCCTTATTCTGGCGTCGATAGTGGCACTGCTCGGCGCTCTCATTTATTCGTTTCAGAACGAGGAACGGGCCATATACGCAACCCGAGTACCGATGCTATTGGCCTCCCTCTCCGTTCCGTTTTCATTCCTATAGATGCCACATACCAATGATGAAAAGATCGCGATTTCCCCTGACCATTCTTCTCGTTTTTGTGATTGCACACACAATGTCCGCGATGGAGATCATCCCTTCGCTTGACAGCGTATCCCTATATCTAAATGATGCCTTCAAAAAATACGGACTTGTCGCAGTATCCTGTTTCTCTTTTATAGAAAATATTGTTGGTGTAAACGCTTACTTTCCAGGATCTGTCGTCATATTAACCGCCATGTCTATGACGGGCGGGAATATCGCGATGGGGTTGAAGACATATTTTTCGATTATGTTAAGCGCTTTTGTCGCTTATAACGTTAATTACGGTATCGGTCGATTCTTTACTTATAAAAACGTCAGCTCGAAGACAGATCGAGCAATCACGCACGCTCTTTTTATGTCAACGTTCTGGCATCCGCATTTTGCCGCGCTCACCTGTCTTGCTGCTGGAGCCAATGGTATTGGCTATTTTGCATTTTTTCGCCTTTTCATTATATCAGGTTTATTTTGGAATTCATTCTGGGGATTGTTGATGTACAATGTTGGCTGGCTGACATCGGCCAACCTTGATCTGATGCCACTAATGTACGTTTATCTGATGGGTTGGGCTGCGCTGTCCGCCTACAGGGACTTGCAGTCATTTAGGGGCGCGGATCAGGCGGTTGCTGGGGAGCAAAAAGCGACCTCAACCAAAGCCGTTCCGCCGGAGATCGGCTAAAGTCCGTAGCCGGAGCTATTCACCTTTGGGAAATGCGGCGTATCATCTAATTTTCTGGTATGAAACAAGGACTTGAAGGGCAAGGCGGCAAAATCGACACGGTGATCCGTGACGTAACAATTGGAAACGGTCAATCAGGCTATCGCCTCTACAGGGCGGTCAAGCATCAAACCAGGAGAAGCGTTCCCCGTCATTGTGGCCGATACTCGCAGTCGCGCCAACGCCTCGCGAATGTTGCCGCGAAAATGGTGCGGCGGTTGCCGCATATCTGCTGAAACCGGGTAAATGCGCCCCCCGTTGTCGCACAGGCATGCGCTTGACGGGGTATTTCGGAGTCGAATTTGACAAGCGGCTATTTGCGCCCATTCCCGACTTTCGCCGCCTGAAAATTTGTAAAGTGGCAGTCTATCCATATAATATGATCCGTTAATCGCTAACCGGTACCGAACCATGAGCATGAACACTCAGCAAGCCACCCTTGAAACCAGCGTCGAAGGCATCCGCGATGCCGTCGTCAAGGCCGGTTTTCGTCCCGGTCGGCGAGTGCGCGTGCAGGTGGAATACGTGGACGCCAAGGAAGTGCGCGAGGCTGAATTAGCCCGCCTGTCGGCGATCCTCGACCAGTACCCGACCGATCCGCAATTTGCGGGGATGAGCGAGGAAGAGGTGATGGCCTATGCCATCCAGGCCGTGGACGAAGTGAGGCAAGAGCGCCGCAAGCCTGCCAAGTAATCCCCCCGCCCATGCGCGTTCTGATCGACTGTAATATCCTCGTTTCCGCCGCCATTTCGGGCGGTGTTTGTCTGCGTGCCATTGCCGAGGCGCGGGACAATCACACCATCCTGATCAGCGAGGAGATTTTGGACGAATACCGGCGGGTCGCCGGGTATCGGAAATTCTCCGAGGGCATCCGCATGCGCATGCATGCCCTGATCGAGGAAGTGGCGTTGCGGGCGGATTATCTGATCATCCCGGCCAATCCGCCACAGACCGAGGAAATAGCGGATGCCGACGATCTCGTCTATGTGATCGCGGCCCATGTGGGCAACGCCGATGCCATCGTCACCGGCAACACGGCCCATTTCACCGCCCCAACCTATGGCAACGCCTTGGTGGTCACGGCCCGCGAATTCCTCGACATGGTTGGCGGTTGACGCATTCGCCCATTGCCGCGCCGTAAGGCTGCTTAGTCACCCCCGCAGCTTCACTACGTTGCCCCCACCTCGGGGGCAACAATGCTTTTCAGATAGTCGGCCCACACGTCCAGGGCGCGGCGCTTTTCGGGAATGTAGGTGTGCTTGTCGTACACCGTGGCGGTAATGCCGCGTGGGGCGTGGTTGAGAACCCGCCCGATATGTTCGACCGGCACCCCCAATTCGGCCATGCGGGTTGCCGCCGTGCGGCGCAAGTCGTGCAGGCACCAGGGGGCGACCGTTTCGCGCTCTTCCTGTTTCCGGGCTTCCGCCGCCGCCTTGTCGATCCGCGCCTTGACCCGGCCAAAGCCGGAAATGGGCGTTTCCCCGGTGGTGGTGAAGACGAAATCCGAGACGATGGACGGCCTGCCCGCCGAGGGGCGATAGCTCACCGGCTGAATGGTCTTGAGGATGTCCACCGCCATTTGCGGCAAGGGGATGATGTGGGTGCGCTTGGCCTTGGTCAGTTCGCGGGGCAACGTCCATTCCCCGCGCTCAAGGTCGGTGTCCTGCCAGCGCATGCTTGCCACCTCGTTGCGGCGCTGCCCCAGGATCAACAGGATTTGCATATAGGGGCCGAAGGGGTCGCCCAGGCTGGCGAAGGCGGGCCACAGGGTGGCGATCTCGTCGGCCTTCAAATCCCGTTCGCGGGGCTGTTCGGCGGCGGGCGGCTTGACTTGGAAAGCCGGAGAGGTGTCCAGGATGCCGCGTTCGATGCACCAGTTGAAGAGCTTGCGGACATAGGCCAAGACCCGGTTGGCCTGGACGGAAAGCCCGCCCTCCACCAGCTTGTCCAACAGGTCGTTGACGTCGCGCCGGGTGATGGAATCGATGGGGCGGTTGCGCCAATAGGGTATGACGTGCAGTTCAAGCGAGCGTTCCACCCGTGCCCATGAGCGGATTTGCCGTTTGCCGTATTTTTCGATGAATTCGCCCGCCACCCCCTCGAAGGTGTTGCGGCGGCGGGCCTCGGTGGCGGCGATCTGCTTTTCCTCTTCCTCGCGGGGATCGCCACCGGCCCCGATGATGTCGATGTATTGCCCGGCTTTCTTGCGGGCGTCGGCCAGCGACATGGCGGGGTATTCCCCCAAGGTGAAGCGCACCAGGGGCTTGCCGTCGATCTTCAGCCGCTTCATCAGCACCCACGAGCGGCGGCCCTTGGCGGTGATGCGGATGCCGAAACCGGAGATGGCCGCATCCCAATGCTCTTCCTGTCCCGTTGCGGGAATGGTGAAGCGTGAAACACTCGCGTCGGTGAGCCTTTTTGTCATATCGCGTGATCGCTCCCAGGTAACACTGAGGTAACAGATTGAGGCGTTTTGCCCTGTTACCTCAAGTTCACGCATGTTCACACGATGGCTAAAAATGTCAATTATACCAGTAAATTGAAAGATGCCGATGTTGCGATATGTTCTACCATTTTATTCCTGTTTCGTTCTGTTTTATGCGACTGAAAATCGCAGTGTCGGTGGTTCGATTCCGCCCCTGGGCACCATTATTCCCTTGTATATCAAGGCTTTAACGCCCCGCCAGAAGCGGGGCGTTTTTGCGTTCCGGCCATACTCCCCCGAAATTCCCCCAATACTTTCTTCTTCTGTAGCGGGGCGCGCGATTTTGGACAAATCGGCGCGAGCTTTTAGACAAGCGCCGCGCCGGCCGTAGCGGGTCGCCGAAAAGCCTAGTTTTCTGCCGCTTTCGCGGCGATTTACGGTGTCAAAGAGCAAGGCCGCCAGGGCATCCCCTGGCGGCCTTTCATATGGCCTTTAAGCGGCCACCGTTTCCTTCGGGATGGCCTCCTTGATGGCGGCGAATTCCGCCTGCATCAGGTCCAGCTTGGCCGGGTTGCCCAGGCTGTTGTCGAAGTGGGCTTCCATCTGCCGCCCGACCGGCCAGCGGATGTCATAGGCCATGCGGCGCTTGGTGCTCCAATGGACCTCGGCCGGGTCAAGCTGCTGGGCGGCCAGGCGTTCGTCGATGACGGCCAGAAGGTCTTCAAGCCACTGTTCCATGGTCGCTTACTCCGCGCACAGCGACGGCGCCGCGAAGCGCAACGCCTTGTTGTTGTGGGACTTCACCCGAGCGTCCAGGGCCGTGGGAACGGCGCCGAGGTTGGCGCGGGCGCGAATGTACGAATAGGTGCCGTCGAACGCGGCCAGAACGGTCAGGGCCGCCGCCACCCAATTGGTGCCGCCATTGCCGGTCAGGTCCACGGTCAGGTCGGTGCCCAGAAGCGAGCCGCCGCTGTCATCCTTGTACAGAAAGAACAGGTCGGCGTAGGTGGAGGTGGTGGACACCGTGACCGGCGCCGGGGGGCGCAACGTCATGTCGCCAACCAGGTACGTCACCTTCACGCGGCCAGCGGCGCCCGCGCCGCCGGTGTTCGGACCACCGCCCTGTGAACTGGCGCCGCCGCCGCCGCCGCCTGGTGCCGAACCGGGATAGCCGTTGTAGCTGCCACCCGGGCCGGGGTCACCCTGACCACCGCCAGCGCCGCCGCCAGGCTGACCAGCGGCGCCACCGGCGCCGCCCCAATAGGTGTGCAGGGTGTTGGTGCTATTGCTGCCGCCTACCGTGCCGTTTGCGGTCGCACCCACGCCAGCCGCGCCACCGGCGACGATGCCGTTGCCGGGGTTCCCAGCGCCGCCACCGCCACCGCCAGCGTTGCCAAACGCACCGAAGGACGATGCGCCACCATTCGAACCGTTCTGAGCGCCGCCTACGCCACCAGCACCCCCGGCACCAACTGTCACTACGATATTCTGAGCCGGCGCGACCGCGACATTGTTGAGCTTGGTATAGCCGCCACCGCCACCGCCACCGGCGCCGTAATTGTTGTTATTGCCGCTGAACCGCCCCGGGTTTGCCGGAGGCTGCAACTTCTGAGAAGGTAGGGGCATGACGAGCAAGACGACGAACA
>DISD01000004.1 GCA_002435715.1 Rhodospirillaceae bacterium UBA6219 | reverse complement strand
AGGTTCGTCCGCTGCGTCTCGCGCAACACCCGCTGTGTCAGCTGGTAATAGGTCTCGATATCCGGTCCGCCGAGCTCATAGGCCCGGCCGCCTTTGACCTTGCCCTCGATGGCAAGGACGAACGCCTCGGCCACATCACCGACATAGATCGGCTCGAACCGCGACTTGGCGCCGATCACCGGCAGCACCGGCAGCATGCGCGCCAGCGTGCCCATCAGGTTGAAGAAGCCATCGCCCGGCCCGAAGACGATCGAAGGCCGGATGATCACCGCATTGGGGAACTGGCCCAGCACCTCGGCCTCGCCCAGCGCCTTGGTCCGCGCGTAGTTCGCCGCGCTCTGCGCATCGGCACCCAGCGCCGACATATGCGCCAACGCCACGACGCCGGCCTCCTTGGCCGCCTGCGCCACATTGCGCGCGCCCATGGTGTGCACCGCGCGGAAGCGCTGCTTGCCGGCCTCGTGGCCAATGCCGACCAGGTTGATCACCGCCGTCGCGCCCTTGGTGGCGCGCCGCACCGACTCGAGGTCGCGGATATTGGCCTGGATCGGCATCACCTGCCCGACGCCGCCCAGCATGCGCACATGGCCCGCAAGGTCGGGCCGGCGCACCGCCACCCGCACGCGATAGCCGCGCCGGGCCAGCACCTGCACGATCTGCGTGCCGATAAAGCCCGAGCCTCCGAAAACCGTAACCACGGAATTGTGCGGCAACATGGTGCGAAAGCCCCCGTCGGAAAGGTGTTGGTTTGAGCCTGCGCCGCTTCTAGCGCGGGCCCGCGACCCTGTCGAGGCGACACTTGCACGCGTTCGGCCTCTGGTGTGCCAGAACGCCGAATGCGAGTTGACAGCCCCCCGCCGATCTCCTAGTTAGCGGCGCCCATCGGATTGCCCTGGTGGCGGAATTGGTAGACGCGCACGGTTCAGGTCCGTGTGCCGCGAGGCGTGAAGGTTCGAGTCCTTTCCTGGGCACCAATTTCCCGGTGACTACCGACGCCGGGAGCCAAGAAGCCCCCCAGGGGGCGGATGCCAAACGGCTCCTTTGGGGATAACCCGGAGGAGCCGTTCGCATGTCTATCTCCTACCATATCGGCGACTTGCCCGCGGACGTGGACCTTGGCCCGGTGGTGGCCGTCGACAGTGAAACCATGGGGCTGTCGCTACATCGCGACCGCCTGTGTGTGATCCAGCTTTCGGCGGGCGACGGCGACGCCCATGTGGTGCATTTCCCCCGTCCGGTTTACGACGCCCCCAACCTCAAGCGCCTGTTGGCCGATCCGACCGTCACCAAGCTGTTTCATTTCGCCCGCTTCGATCTGGGCATGGTGCGTAAGCACCTGGGGGTGCGCTGCTCCCCGGTATGGTGCACCAAGCTGGCGTCCAAGCTGTGCCGCACCAGCACCGACCGCCACGGCCTCAAGGATTTGTGCCGCGAGCTGTTGGGCGTCGATCTGTCCAAGCAGCAACAGACCTCGGATTGGGGGGCGGCGAAGCTGACCGACGACCAACTGGCCTATGCCGCCTCCGACGTGCTGTATCTGCATCAGCTGAAGGCCAAGCTGGACGTGTTGCTGGACCGCGAAGGGCGGCGCGCGCTGGTCGAAGCGTGCTTCCGCTTCTTGCCCGACCGTGCCGCTTTGGACCTGGCGGGCTGGGACGAACAAGACGTCTTCACCCATTAAGAGTGCCTACTTGCAGGGCGGGTGGCTTTTTGCCTTCCGCTCGCCCCCACGATTCGTATAGTTAATGGCCTCGCTTCGATTGGCGCGGGGTTTGCAAGTTTGGGCCAGGGCCACACCATGACATCCACCGTCCCCGACGGTTCCACCGCTTCCGCCGATCTGATCGTCGCCCAACGCGTCCTGGCCACCGAGGCCGAGGCCCTGGGCGCCTTGGCCCAATCCCTGGATGGCCCGTTCGTCGCCGCCTGCGAAACCTTGGCCGCGGTCAAGGGGCGGGTGGTGGTGTCGGGCATGGGGAAGTCCGGCCACGTGGGCTGCAAGATCGCCGCCACCTTGGCGTCCACCGGCACGCCGTCCTTCTTCGTTCATCCGGCCGAGGCCAGCCACGGCGACCTGGG
Source organism: Rhodospirillaceae bacterium UBA6219 (assembly GCA_002435715.1). Lineage (GTDB taxonomy): Bacteria > Pseudomonadota > Alphaproteobacteria > Rhodospirillales > Magnetospirillaceae > Magnetospirillum. The sequence continues at coordinate 12,956 of DISD01000004.1, read as the reverse complement.
GATGATCACCACCGACGACGCGGTGATCGCGCTTTCCAATTCCGGCGAAACCCCGGAATTGTCCGACATCATCGCCTTTACCCGGCGCTTCAACATTCCGTTGATCGGCATCACCTCGCGCCCCGCCAGCACTTTGGCGACCCAGTCGGATGTGGCGCTGGTCCTGCCGCCCATCCCCGAGGCCTGCCCCATGGGGCTGGCGCCGACCACCTCGACCACCATGATGCTGGCCTTGGGCGACGCCTTGGCGGTGGCGCTGCTGGAACGGCGCGGTTTCACCGCCGCCGATTTCCGTGTCTTCCATCCCGGGGGCCAGTTGGGCCGGCGTCTGCTCAAGGTGGCCGACATCATGCACGGCGGCGACGGTCTGCCGCTGGTTGACCCCGATGCCGCCATGACCCAGGTGATCCTGGAAATGACCACCAAAAGCCTGGGGTGCGTCGGCGTGGTCGATGCCGATGGCATGCTGGCCGGCATCATCACCGACGGCGATTTGCGCCGCCACCTGCAGCCCGATTTGATGCATGCCCCGGCGCATCAGGTGATGACCCGCAATCCCAAGACCGTGGTGCCCAGCCTGCTGGCGGCCGAGGCCTTGCGCATCATGAACGAAAAATCCATCACCAGCCTGTTCGTGGTCGAAGACGGCCGTCCGGCAGGTGTGGTCCACGTTCACGACCTGCTGCGTTCCGGCGTGGTCTAGGATCGGGATGACCGCCATGGATTTGCGTGCCGACACCGAAATGCGTCCCAATCCCACGCCCCAGCGCGGCGGCGGTCTGTTGCGGAAAAAGGCCCATCCGGTGCGGTCGGCGGCGTCGCATCGCCATTCTCGCCGGGTGGCGTTGTTGCGGGTGATCTTGCCGGCCACGGCCTTGGTGTTGCTGGTGGTCTTGGGGCTGTGGCCAAGCTTGCGGTCGTCGGACAAGGGGTTTCAGCTGGGCTTCGCCGATCTGGCGCCGACCTCGGTGGAAAACCTGTCGATGATCAACGCCCGCTATCACGGTGTCGACAAGCGCAACAATCCGTTCGCCGTCACCGCCGACAAGGGCACCGAGGAAGATCCCAAGAACGGCGTGGTGGTGCTGGACAATCCCAAGGCCGATTTCGTCACCCAAAGCGGTGCCGGGGTCTATATCGAAGCCAGGCTGGGCACTTATTACCAGCAAGAGCAATGGCTGGACCTGGAAGGCGACGTCAACCTGTATCACGACCAGGGTTACGAGATGCACACCCAGCGGGCACGCATCAACCTGAAGGATTCGACCGCCGAAGGCCATGACCCGGTCACCGGCAAGGGACCGCACGGGCGCTTGGACGGCCAGGGGTTCCGTCTCAGCGACCAGGGGCGCAAGATCGTCGTCACCGGCCAGTCGGGGATGACTTTGAAGGGGGCGGGGAAGAAGAAATGAAGACCTTGCGTCTGCTGAGCGCGGCTTTTTTCCTGTTGGCCCCCTTGGTGGCGCATGCCCAGGGCTTCAACATGGCGCGTGGCAACAACGAAGAAATCCAGGTCTATGCCGATGACGGCATCGAATGGGTTTCCGACGCCACAAGGGTGATCGCGCGCGGCAACGCCAAGGCGACGCGCGGCGGGGTGACGGTCACCGCCGACACCCTGACCGCCTATTACCGCGATGGCCAGGGCGGCAACGAGATTTGGCGTCTGGACGCCGATGGCAACGTCACCATCAAGACCGCCACCGAAACCGCTACCGGCCACAAGGCCACCTATGACCTGGAAAAGGCTATTTTCGTGTTGCGTGGCACGCCCGGGCGCATCGTCACCGCGACGGATGAGATCACCGCCAAGGACACCTTGGAATATTGGGAAAAGGACCGCATGGCGGTGGCGCGCGGTGACGCGGTGGCCACCACCAAGGACCGCAAGGTCCAGGCCGACATCCTGACGTCCCATTTCAAGGATGGTCCCAAGGGCGAGTTGGTGATGAAGCGTGCCGACGGCTATGGCCACGTGGTGCTGACCACCGCCAAGGAAGTGGTGACCGGCGACCGTTCCGACTACAACCTGGAAACCGGTATCGCCACCGTCGCCGGTTCGGTTAAGATCGTGCGGGACGGGAACGAGTTGAACGGCGGCTATGCCCACGTCAACCTGAACACCGGGATCAGCAAGTTGTTCGGCGCTCCTCCGGGGGGGAAGGGCGAAACCAGGGTGCGAGGCACGTTTACTCCCGACAAGCAGGACCCCGAACAGCGCCGTGCGGTGTTCAAGGGGGCCGGGCCGTCGGCGGACAAGCGGTAATGGGCGGAATGGACGACATGAACGATAACGAATCCGCCGACATCGTGGTCGAAGACGGTGAACCCGTCGCCCCGGTGGTCACCGGTCCCCGGCTGGTCGCCGACAATGCCGGTCTGGTGGCGACCAATATCGGCAAAAGCTTCAAGCGCCGTTCGGTGCTGCGCGATGTCTCGATTTCCGTCCAGCGCGGCGAAGCGGTGGGGCTGCTGGGACCCAACGGCGCCGGCAAGACCACCTGTTTTTATTGCATCACCGGTCTGATCAATCCCGACATGGGGGCGATCACGTTGGATGGCCACGATATCACCGGCCTGCCCATGTATCAGCGGGCCCGTTTGGGCATCGGCTATCTGCCGCAGGAAGCCTCGATTTTCCGAGGACTGACGGTGGAAGGCAACATCATGGCGGTGCTGGAAGCGGTGGAACCCGACCGTCAGGTGCGTGAAACCACCCTGGATTCGCTGCTGGCGGAATTTTCCATCGAACATCTGCGTCGGGCTCCGGCCCTGGCGCTGTCGGGCGGCGAACGTCGCCGCGTGGAAATCGCTCGCGCTCTGGCGTCCAAGCCGCATTTCATCTTGCTGGACGAACCCTTGGCCGGTATCGACCCCATCGCCGTTTCCGACATCCGCGACCTGGTGTCGCATTTGAAAGATCGCGGCATCGGCGTGCTGATCACCGACCACAATGTGCGTGAAACCCTGGATATCATCGACCGCGCCTACATCCTGCATGACGGGGTGGTGCTGATGGAGGGACGACCGGCGGAAATCGTAGCCCATGAAGGCGTCAGGCGCGTCTATCTGGGTGAGCGATTCAGTCTGTGATACGCTGACATCATGGCCCTGACCCCCCGTCTCGATCTTCGCCAAAGCCAGTCCCTGGTGATGACGCCGCAATTGCAGCAGGCGATCAAGTTGCTGCAATTGTCCAACCTGGAACTGACGGCCTTCATCGAGCAGGAACTGGAACGCAATCCGCTGCTGGAGCGCGAGGACGGTGAACGGGCCGAGCCCGAGGCGCCGCCCGAACCCGAAATTCAGCAGCCCGCCGCCGAAGAACCCATGCTGGACGGCATGACACAAAGTTCTGCCGAAGACGGCATGGATGTGGATTACGACAACCTCTACAACAACGACAGCGCCGCCGACGGCTTGGGCGGCGAAGCGTTCGGACAATGGGGGCAGACCGGCGGTCACCACGGCTTCGACGATGGTGAAAACAACCTGGAACAGATGGTCGCCGGCGAGATTTCGTTGCGGGATTATTTGGTGGCCCAACTGAATGTGGACGTCCTCGACCCGGCCCAGCGGCTGATCGGTCTGCATCTGATCGAGATGTTGGACGAATCGGGTTATTTGATCGGCGACCTGTCCGAACTGGCCGCCCGCTTGGGTTGCGAAATCGCCGCCATCGAGGCGGTGTTGGTCAAGGTCCAGCGTTTCGACCCGGTCGGTGTCTTCGCCCGCTCGCTGAAGGAATGTCTGGCCCTGCAACTGGCCGAGCGCAACCGCTTGGATCCGGCCATGCAGGCGTTGTTGGACAATCTGGAAATGCTGGCCAAGCGCGATCTGGCCGGGCTGATGAAGGTGTGCGCCATCGATGCCGAGGATCTGGCCGAGATGATCGGCGAGATCAAGGCGCTGGACCCCAAGCCGGCGCTTCGTTTCGACCATGTGGTGGCGCAACCGGTGACGCCTGACGTGCTGATGCGGCGCAATCAGGACGGCTCGTGGATGGTCGAACTGAATTCCGACACGCTGCCCCGCGTTCTGGTCAACCAGCGCTACTACGCCCAGGTATCCGACCAGACCCGTAAACGCGACGACAAAACCTATTTGTCCGAACGCTTTCAATCGGCTAATTGGCTGGTCAAGTCGTTGCACCAGCGGGCCACCACCATCTTGAAGGTGGCCACCGAATTGGTCCGCCAACAGGACGCCTTTTTTCGTCATGGCGTCCAGCATCTGCGTCCCTTGGTGCTGCGCGACATCGCCGGCGCCATCGGCATGCACGAAAGCACGGTCAGCCGGGTGACCTCGAACAAATACATCGCCACGCCGCGCGGCATCTACGAGCTGAAGTATTTCTTCACCCAGGCCATCGGCTCCAATGACGGCGGCGACGCCCATTCGGCGGAAGCCGTGCGTCACCGTATCAAGGGGCTGATCGATGCCGAGGGCAAGCAGGTGTTGTCCGACGACCGCATCGTCGAAATCCTGAAAGCCGAAGGTATCGACATTGCCCGGCGCACAGTGGCAAAATACCGCGAGGGCATGAACATCCCGTCATCGGTGCAAAGACGGCGGGAAAAGGCCTTGAATGGGGCATAGACCCCAGAATGCTTGACTTGGAAGTGCCACGGAATTAAGGTCCGGCGCTTCCCGAAGCAGCCCCGGGGAAGGGGGCGTGGAAAGGGTGGATTCCGCGAAGATTTTTCGCCGGTCCCTTGGGCATCAAGACCTGCCTTCATTCGGGAAGTCGCTCTGAAACCAGAGGGTTAGTTGTTCATGGACATCGCCGACCTGATTACTCCGGCTGCCGTCATTCCCAATCTGCGTGCCACTTCGAAAAAGCAGGCGCTGCAGGATTTGGCGAAAAAGGCCGCCGAACTGACCGGTTTGCACGAACGTGCCGTCTTCGACGTGCTGTTGGAACGCGAACGGTTGGGAACCACCGGCGTCGGCAACGGCATCGCCATTCCCCACGGCAAGCTGCCCACCCTGGATCGTCTGTACGGGCTGTTCGCCCGTCTGGAAAAGCCCATCAACTTCGAATCCATCGACGAACATCCGGTGGATCTGGTGTTCTTGTTGTTGGCGCCCGAAACCGCCGGTGCCGACCATTTGAAGGCCTTGGCCCGGGTGTCGCGGCTGTTGCGCGACAAGGGGGTGTGCGAAAAGCTGCGCGGCACCGACAATCCCGAAGCGCTTTACGCCTTGTTGACCGAATCGCCGGCCAGCCGCGCCGCGTAAGGCGCGGGGCGGCACTCCCCCATCCGACGCGCGTCACCCCAGGCGGTGGTTGTGCGCTATTGGGATGAGACCTCTGTTCTTGCGCTGCAAAACGCGGTAGAAGAAGGCCATGAGGAAGCTCTACCACTACCCCCTTTGCCCGTTTTCTCGCAAAGTCCGCATCGTTCTGGCTGAAAAGAAGCTGGAATGCGTCGAGGAGATCGAGAAGTACTGGGAACGCCGCGACGAATTCCTGGCGCTCAGTCCCGGCGCCGACCTGCCGGTGCTGGTCGAGGAAGGCGGCACCGTGCTGGGCGATTCCAACGCCATCTGCGAATACCTGGACGAGGTGCATCGCGAACCGCCGCTGTTGCCCACCGAGGCCGAGGCGCGCGCCGAGGTACGCCGTCTGGTCGGCTGGTTCGACCGTAAGTTCCACGACGAAGTGACCCGCAATCTGGTGGACGAAAAGGTCACCAAGCGGCTGACCACCGTCAAGGGATCGCCGGATTCGCGCGCCATTCGCGCCGGTTTCGCCAATATCCACCAGCATCTGGAATATGTGGCTTGGCTGACCGAGCGACGGACCTGGCTGGCCGGTTCCAATTACACCTTGGCCGATGTGGCCGCGGCGGCGCAGATTTCCTGTGTCGATTATATCGGCGACGTTCCTTGGGACCGTCATCCAGGGGCCAAGGATTGGTACGCCCGGGTCAAGTCGCGTCCCAGTTTCCGCGCGCTGCTGGCCGACCACCTGCCCGGTGTGCCGCCGCCCAAGCATTATTCCGACCTGGATTTCTAGACATGCTGCGTCGGCTGTTGCTGGTCGTGGCGACGCTGATCGCCGCTTCTTCCGCACGGGCGGAGGTGATCGAGCATCTGCCGGCCGGGATCAGCAAGGTGGCGCTGACCTTCGACGCCTGCGAAGGGCGCGGCAAACCGGCTTATCTTGATCGCAAGCTGGTGGACGTGCTGGTGGCGGAAAAGCTGCCGGTGACCATCTTCGCCACCGGCCTGTTCGCCCGGCGCAACGCCGTCGCCCTGGCGGATTTGGCCAAATCGCCGCTGGTCGAGGTGGAAAACCATTCCTTCGACCATCCCCAGCACATGGAAAAACTGAGCCCCGCGCAGGTTCAGGCCCAGGTGGCCCAAGCCGACGAGGCCATCGCCCAGGTCACCGGCAGACAGCCGCGCTATTTCCGTTTTCCCGCCGGTAATTACGACGCCGCCACCTTGGCGGCGGTGGAAGCCACCGGCCATCGCGTCGTCCATTGGAGTTTCGCTTCTGGCGATCCGTCCCCCGGCCTGTCCCCCGAAAGGCTGAGGACTTGGGTGCTGTCAAAGGCGCGTCTTGGCGATATTCTGATTTTCCATATCAACGGTCGCGCCCCGGCGACGGCCCAGGCCCTTCCCGCCATCATCGCCGAATTGCGGCGACGGAAGGTGGAATTCGTGCGTTTGGATGAGGTGTTGCCATGATCCGCCCGTTGCATCCCCAAGAAGTCCCGGCCTTGGCCGAGGCTTTGGCCCATATGGATCCGTGGCGGCGCCTGGGTTTTTCCGATGACGGTCTGGCCGGCTATCTGACGCGGGACGATCACGCTTTGCTGCGCATGGTCTATGAGCAAGACGGACAGGCGGTGGGGCTTTTGTGCCTGCGCTCGCCGTGGCTGCGCGGTCCCTATGTGGAAGTCCTGGCGGTGGTTCCCGACAAGCAAAGCCAGGGCATTGGCTCGGCCCTGTTGGCCTGGGCGGCGGGGCAGAACGGCGGCAATCTGTGGGTCTGTGTCTCGGCCTTCAACGAAAGGGCGCGGGATTTCTATGGCCGCAACGGCTTCGTCGAAAAGGCCGAGCTGAACGACCTGATCACGCCTGGTGAAGACGAAATCCTGATGCGCAAGAAATTGCGTTAGGGATGACGGCCGCCCGTGCCGGGCTCGTTCAAGCGCCACGCGGGCTTCTAGAAAAACAGCGATCCCAGGGTCAGTCCGCCCAATCCCATCAGCAACGCCCCGGAAATGTGATTGAACAGGCGCATGCGTTCGGGGGTGAAGCGGGCGCGGATGGCGATGGTCAGTTCGGCCAGCACTGCCCACCACAAAGCCGATCCGGAAAAGATGCCGCCCACCAGCAAGGCTTGGTCTTCCACGCCCTGCGGCTTGGCCGAGGCGCCCAAGGCGGCGAAGACGCCGATGACGCCCAAGATGGTGCCGGGATTGGTGATGGTGATGACGAAGGTGGACAGGAAGTCCTTGGCCATGCCGGGGCCGCTGTCGGGGTCGGATTCCATGTCCATGTCGGACGCCGCCGCTCGCCAGGTGTGAATTCCCAGGCCCAGCATGAACAAGCCGCCGACGATCTTCAGCCATGTCGTATGGTCGGCGATGAAATGCGACACCGCCCCCAGACCCAACCCGACCACGGCGCCAAAGAAGGTGTCGGCCAAAGCGGCGCCCAAGCCCGCGACGAAAGCGGCCAGACGGCCGTCGGCCAGGGCCTTGCGGATACACAACAGGCCGACGGGACCGATGGGGGCGGCGATGGCGAAACCGATGGCGACGCCGCGCAGGAACAGATAATCGCTCAAACCTTGAGTCCGAAAAGAATTTTGCGGCGCAAAGAAACCAGAAAGCGCCTTTCGGAACAACCCTAGGATTGTTGCACGGCAAACAGCCGTGCCGGATGCGCAAGTCTGTTCTGCGCCGCCACCAGGGCCAGTTCTCGTTCGCCATTTTCCCACGTGGTCTGCAGCACGGCGAACAGCCGCGACACCGCCAGACTTAGGACCCGCGGGATGGTGGCGCCGCTCAGATGCTCGGCCAGGATCAGGCCGGCCAGCAGGTCGCCGGCACCGTTGACGGGGCGCGCGAAGGGCAGGCGGGGGGTGCGGATCAGCCACCGCCCGTGGGCGGTCACCGCCGCGCAGGCCATGTCGCCGTCGATCTCCAGGCTGGTGACCACCACCAGGGACGGGCCTTTGCTCAGCAGGCCGGCAGCGGCCCGCAGGGCTTGTTCCAGCCCCTCGGCCGGGGCGCCGGACAAAAGGCCCAGTTCGAACGGGTTGGGGGTGACGATGGCGGCGGCGGCCAGGGCCGGGCCGCACAGGAACTGGGCGATGCCGGGGCGGACATAGGAATGTCCGTCATCGCCCATCACCGGATCGCACAGATAGGGCGCGTTCGGATTGGCGGCCAGGATCCGTAAAAGGCTCGGGCCATTGCCGGCGTCGCCCAGATAGCCCGATACGATGCCGTCATGGCCGCCCAGGAAACCCGATTGCGCCAGACCGTCGACCACGCGCCCCACATGGTCGGGGGGGAAGACGTCGCCGCCGAACGATCCGTGGCCGGGATGGTTGGAAAATTGGACCGTATTGATGGCGGTGACGTCGAATCCCAGGCGCTGCAACGGCAGGGTCAGGGCCGAATTGCCCACATGGCCATGGGCGACGGATGACGATAGCGAAAGAATCTTCATGGAAACGGGGTCCGTGGCGACGTATTGTTGCGCTGCAACCTTGCCTAGCTTAACGCAACTTGCTAGGTTCCCCAGCCTGTTTCTTTTGCAAGGGATCTTGTCATGGCTGCCACCGCCCGTCCTCGTCGTTCCGTCCTTTACATGCCGGGTTCCAACGCCCGCGCCCTGGAAAAGGCCCGCACCCTGGCCGCCGACGGCCTGATCCTGGATTTGGAAGACGCGGTGTCGCCCGACGCCAAGGACGTGGCCCGGAGCCAGGTGTGCGACGCGGTCAAGGCCGGCGGTTACGGCGGCCGTGAATTGCTGGTGCGCGTCAACGGTCTGGGCACCCCTTGGGGCTATGCCGACGTGGTGGCGGCGTCCACCAGCGGCGCCCATGGCATCTTGATCCCCAAGGTGGAAAGCGCCGACATGGTGCGTCAGGTGGAAACCATCATGAACGCCTCGGGTGCCCCCGCCGACATGGCCATCTGGTGCATGATGGAAACCCCCAAGGGCATGCTGCGGGCCGAGGAAATCGCGCTCTCCAGCCCCCGCATGGGCGGTTTCGTCATGGGCACGTCCGATCTGGCCAAGGACCTGCACTGCGCCCACACCCCCATGCGTCTGCCGATGATCACCAGCCTGGGCCTGTGCCTGCTGGCCGCCCGTGCCTATGGTCTGGCCGCCATCGACGGCGTGCATCTGGATCTGAACGACGATGCCGGCTTCGAAGCCCATTGCGTCCAGGGCCTGGAGCTGGGCTTCGACGGCAAGACCCTGATCCACCCCAAGACTATCGACGTCGCCAACCGCGTCTACGCGCCGTCCGAGCGTGAGGTGGAATGGTCGAAGAAGATCATCGCCGCCCATGCGGAAGCCGCCGCCAAGGGCCAGGGCGTGGTGGTGGTCGATGGCAAGCTGGTGGAAAACCTGCACGTGGAAAACGCCAAGCGTCTGGTCACCCTGTCCGAACAGATCGCCGCGCTGGAAGCGGACCTCTCGAAGTAAGGATCATCCCATGAGCAAGACCAATTCCGGCAATTTCTTCGAAGATTTCCGCATCGGCCAGGAAATCCGCCACGCCACGCCCCGCACCGTGACCTCGGGCGACGCGTCGCTGTACACCGCCCTTTACGGCTCGCGTTTCGCGTTCAATTCCTCGGTGGAATTCGCCAAGTCCTGCGGCATGCCCGGCCAGCCCCTGGACGATCTGGCCGCCTTCCATATCGCTTTTGGCAAGACCGTGCCCGACGTCAGCCTGAACGCCGTGGCCAATCTGGGCTATGCCGACGGCCGTTTCGGCGTGCCGGTCTATGCCGGCGACACCGTCACCACCACGTCGACGGTGATCGGGCTCAAGGAAAATTCCAACAAGCAGACCGGCGTGGTCTATGTGCGCTCGACCGGCACCAACCAAAAGGGCGAGATGGTCGTCGATTATGTGCGCTGGGTGATGGTGAAGAAGCGCGATGTGAGCGCTCCGGCCCCGGAAGAAGTGGTGCCCGCTTTGCCCGCTTCGGTGTCGGCCGATTCCCTGCTGATCCCCGCCGGCCTGAACGCCGGCGCCTATGACGACGTACTGGCCGGTTCCAGCCATCGTTGGGGCGATTACGCTTTGGGCGAGAAAATCGACCATGTGGACGGCATGACCATCGAGGAAGCCGAGCACATGATGGCGACCCGCCTGTGGCAGAATACCGCCAAGGTGCATTTCAACCAGCACACCGAAGGCCAGGGCCGTTTCGGCCGGCGTCTGATCTATGGCGGCCACATCATCAGCATGGCCCGCGCTTTGTCCTTCAACGGTCTGGGCAACGCCTTCAAGATCGCCGCCATCAATGGCGGTCGTCACGTCAACCCGACCTTTGCCGGCGACACCATCTATGCGTGGTCGGAAGTGTTGGAAAAGATTGAAATCCCCGGCCGCACCGATATCGGCGCCCTGCGCCTGCGTCTGGTGGCCTTGAAGAACCGTTCCGCCCACGACTTCACCTTGAAGTCGGAAGACGGCAAGGGCTTCGACCCGGCGGTGGTTCTGGATTTCGACTACACGGTGCTGATGCCGCGCTAAGGCGGCGCCATGGGAAGCGGCCCGTCCTTTGTGGGGCGGGCCGCTTTTCTATGCCCGCAGGTAATCGCGGGCGTCCATGTCCCAGGACAGGACATGGCCCATGACCAGTCGGCGGATGAAGCGCAGCAACTGGGCTTCCAGCTTGGCTTGCGGCATGGCGTGGATGTTTTGGGCGATGACCTGCATCTCGCGCAGCATGTCGCGGTGGTCGCGGGCATGGGCGGCCAGGGTGGGGCAGTGGCGCCGCGTCATCAAATCTTCTTCGTTGGCGAAATGGGTTCCCACCAGGCTGGAAAGCCTGTCCAGTTCCTCTTCCAGATCCAGGCGATGGTTGGCGGCCATCCAGTCGGCGTAGACACGATTGAGGCTTTCGACGATGGCGCGGTGTTCGCCGTCGATCACCGGGTTGTCCACCGACAGGGACGGGTCCCAATGGATCAGTTCCCCGATGGGGGGCGGTGCCGTATGGCTGTGGAACAAGCCTAGAAATGACATGACGGCCTCCCTGGGTTAGTCGGTCCAGCCGTGGGGCGACGGGATCAGTGGCACGCGGTCGGGTTGCACTTCGCAGAATTCATGGCCGTCGTTTCCGACGAATTCACTCCACCCGCAGGCCGGGCACAGTAGCAATTGGCCACTGGCGGCAGGGTGGGCGCTGACCGGTGCGCCGCAATTGTGGCAATGGATCAAATCGGCCGGATGGTCATGTTTTTCATCGCAGACATATTCAGTAACGTAATGAGCAATGCCAAGAAGCTGCTGCCGAAGGATCGACACCTCTTTGTGCAGGTGCGCAATCTCACGCGTTAGTTCATTAAAGTTATGTGTCGGTGCTTCTGGCGTTGACATGATGAACTCCCATTCATCTTTCTTATTTATCGATAGTGTACATTTTTTGGGCCGATAAGTATTTCATACGACTGTATGGTGCGATTAATAAAATTTTATCTATATTTTGTGAATGGCGGTCTTCTGCGGCTTTCCGAGGAGGGGCGGCGCCAGCGTTGCGCACAGATGGGGGCGGCTATGCACGGGGCGAATAATTCCGCACCGGAATGCGCACTACCCCCTTGGGTGGGGCGCGGGTAGCCGCCCCCGCCAAAAAGTGTGGCCCTTGGCGTTGACTCAGGCGCCCCTAAACGCTAAACACTTGCCCCACATTGCCGCACGTAGGGGGGCGTTTTGCCCCGCACTTCAGAAGTTTCGGGGGCCCAACCCATGAGCACGCGCAACCGGCCGCTTTCTCCGCATCTCGACATCTATCGTCTGCCTTTGCTGGCGATCATGTCCATCACCCACCGTATTACCGGCGTTGGCCTGGTGATCGGTTTGTTCGCCCTGGCTTGGTGGCTGTGTGCCGCCGCTTCGGGTCCTGAATCCTATGCCGCCGCCCAGGCGGTGTTCGGTTCGTTCCTGGGCAAGCTGTTCCTGCTTGGCTGGACAATCGCCCTGTTCTTCCACCTCAGCCACGGCATCCGCCACCTGTTGTGGGATTCGGGCTGGGGCTTCGAACTGTCGCAGGCCTATCTGTCGGCCAAGATCGCGCTGGGCGCGACCGCGGTGCTGACCGTCCTGGCCATCGCCATCTATCTGGTGGCCTAAGGGAGAGATCGACATGACCCTTCGTTCCCCCATCGGCCGCGCCCGCGGTCTTGGCTCGGCCAAGTCGGGCATGGGCCATCACTGGTCGACCATCGTCACCGCTGTCGGCCTGATCCCCTTGTCGCTGTGGTTCGTGGTGTCCATCGCCCGCATGGGTGGTGCCGACCACGCCGCCTTCACCGCCTGGATCGGGAATGGCACCAACGCCGCTCTGATGATCCTGACCATCGGTCTGGTCTGCTATCACGCCTCGCTGGGCCTCTCGATGGTCATCGAGGACTATGTGAGCTGCAAGGCCAAGAAGTTCGCCGGTCTGCTGGCGACTCGCCTGATCGCCGCGTTGCTGGCGGTCGGCATGACCGTTTCGATCCTTAAAATCGCCGTCGGAGGCTAACCGCAATGGCTGCGTACAAGATCATCGACCACACCTACGACGTCGTGGTCGTCGGCGCCGGCGGCGCTGGCCTGCGTGCCACCATGGGCATGGGCATGGCCGGCTTTAAGACCGCCTGCATCACCAAGGTGTTCCCCACCCGCTCGCACACCGTGGCCGCCCAGGGCGGTATCGGCGCTTCGCTTGGCAACATGGCCGAGGATAACTGGA
>DISD01000103.1 GCA_002435715.1 Rhodospirillaceae bacterium UBA6219 | reverse complement strand
CGGCGCAAGACCTCGGCGCTGCCCGATTCGATGCCGAGATAGACCAGCGACAGCCTGGCTGCGCGCAGGGCGGTCAGCTCGTCCGGCGTCTTTCTCAGCAGGTTGCCCGGCGTGGCGTAGGCCGAGACGCGGGTCAGCCCGGGGAAGGTGGCGGCCAGCCGCTCCAGGATCGCCAGCAGGTGGTCGGTGGGCAGGGTCAGCGCGTCGCCGTCCGCCAGGAACACCCGCCGCGCCCCCGGCCACTCCCCCGCCGCCGCGTCCACGTCGACGAAGAACTCCGCCAACGGCCGCGCCGTGAAGGTCTTGGTCCGGTACATCGAGCAGAAGGTGCAGCGGTTGAAGCTACAGCCATGGGTGGCCTGCAAGATCAGATTGTCGGCTTCCGACGGCGGCCGGAACAGGGGCATGGAATAGGTCAGCATGGGATGGTGATAGCATGGGCGCCGATGGCGGCGCATTCGCGAAATGCTCAAGCCGGCGCTGTGCTGTTGCCGACGCCTCGCCGATTCGTCACACTGCCGGCGTTATCCGCTGATTGAAAACGGGACATAGCAATGACCGCCGTCGCGCCCCAGACCCGCCCCATGCTCACCTGCCGCCGCGAGTTCGTCATCGAATGGGGGGACTGCGATCCGTCGGGCATCGTCTTCAATCCCCGTTACTTCGTTTGGTTCGACGCGTCGCTGCACGCCCTCCTGGGCAAGGCGGGCTTCAACATTCGCCAGTTGATGACCGGGATGGGCATCGACGGCATTCCCCTTGTCGACATGAAGGCCAAGTTCCTGGCCCCGTGCCGCTACGGCGACGCGGTGGTCATGGAGACCTCCGTGGTCGGGCTGCACCGCGCCGCCTTCGACCTTCACCACCGTCTGCTGAACGGTGGCCAGCGGGCGGTCGAGGCATTCGAGACCCGGGTATGGACGGTCTTCGACGCCGAGCAGCGGCGCATCCGCGCCGCCTCGCTGCCGCCCGCGGTGGCCTCGCGGCTGGCCGGCGAGGGGGAAGTCTAGGTCAGCGCGCCCGCGCCGGGTTGCCCATCACGGTGGCGCCGGGCAGCGGGAGGGCGCCCGAAGCGACGAACCTGACCGCACCCCTTTCTCGGGGAGGGCGGGTTTACGTGGCTCAGGATCCATAGCATTCGCATCACTCGGCCGCGCTCTTGCCAATCGCCAACGTGACGCGCTCCTTGAGCGGCAGGCGGCCGTTCAGCACGATGTGTGCGACGAGGCCGATCACCAGCCCCCAGAAGGCGCCACCAATCCCCAGCAGGCCGATATTTGCAGCGGACGCAAGGAAGGTTATCAGCGCCGCCTCGCGAGACTTCGGATCGGCCATCGCACCAGCCAAGCTACCACCAATCGTGCCCAGAAGCGCCAGCCCTGCAAGCGTTGTGATGAACGTGGCCGGGAACGCCATGAAGACCGCCGCGAGAGTTACTCCGAACACGCCGACGAGCACATAAAAAACGGCCGCTGCGACTCCCGCGACCCACCGCTTGGATGGGTCTTCATGCGCTTCCTTGCCGGTGGCGATTGCCGCGGTGATCGCCGCGACGTTGAACGCATGCGAGCCAAACGGCGCCATGATCAGCGAACCAAGACCCGTCACCGTCACGATCGGATTGGCGCTGGTCATGAAGCCGTCGTTGCGCAGAACGAGCATGCCAGGCATGTATTGGCCGGTCAGAGTGATCAGGAACAGCGGCAGCGCGACGCTCAGGAGCGCATTCAGCGAGAATTCCGGCATGGTGAACACCGGCGTCGCCAGCTCGAGCTGGAGCCCGGAAAGATCGACCCGGCCCCGCGCAAGCAGGAAGACAAGGCCGATCACTAATATCCCGACCACGGCAAAGCGAGCGGTGAAACGCTTCAGCAGGACATAGGCGATGATCAGGAGTCCGACCAGCAGCGGGTCGAGCGTTGCGCCGCCAAAGGCCCCGATGCCGAACTGCAACAGTATGCCGGCGAGAAGACCCGACGCGATACCGGGCGGGATCAGGTTGATGACCTTATCGAAATAGCCCGATAGCCCGAGGGCGACAAAGGCGGCCGCCGAAATGATGTAGGCACCGACTGTTTCGGGATAGGGTGTCGTCGCGAGCGCCGTGACAAGGAAGGCGGCCGCCGGTGTCGACCAAGCGGTGATGATCGGCTCGCGATAGCGCCAGCTCAGGTAAAATCCTGTCAGTCCCACGCCGATGGAAACCGACCATACCCAGGATGCCGTCAGTTCGGGGCTGAGGCCAGCAACCTTCGCCGCCTGAAAGACCAGAATGAATGTTCCGCCATAATTGACGATGACGGAGATCAGTCCTGCAACGACCGGATGGGCAAGATCACCTAAACGGACGGGTGGCGGTGAGGAGATGGACGACATGATCTTGTTGAGTCTCCTGAAGGCCCGCGGCTTGAGCCAATGATGTCGCTTGACTTCTAGCCGATGAATGGTCTGATATCCCCATCCACTTTTTTCGATAAGATCAGACCATTTGTTCAAACATTCCCAACTGGAGTCCGTGAAGGCATGGCTTGCCCATCCCGCACATGCGGCTATGCCGCTTCATGCGCGGATTCAGCGGGCGATCCGCCAACTGATCGTTGATGGTGCGCTTGGCCCCGGTAAGCCGCTGCCCGCCTCGCGCGCGCTTGCCAAATCGCTCGACGTGTCCCGCGACACGATCGAGGCCGCCTATGCGCAACTCCATGCCGAGGGCTTCATCGACCGGCGCGTAGGCAGCGGCAGTTTCGTCGCGGAGATGACGGAGTTCACGCCCAGCCGCAGGCTCTCACATCGGAACGCGCTGCTGCGCAATCAGGCTACGAACCTGAGCAAACGCGGTGCCGCCATGTTCCGTGGCGGTGGCGTTCGCGAGCCGCTTGTCCCCCGGGCGTTTGCGCCGGGCCTGCCGGAGACGCGCAGCTTTCCGCTTCAACTCTGGGAGCGTCTGGAACGGCAGGTGCTGAAGGAAAGCGGCACGCGGGCACTCCTTCACGGCGATCCGCAAGGGTCGGAGCCGCTTCGGCGCGCGATCGCCGACTATATCAATTTGGAAAGAGGTGCCCGCGCCAGCGCCGATAGCGTACTTGTTCTGACCAGCTCACAGCAGGCCATGACGCTTTGCGCCATTATGCTGCTTGATTCCGGAGAGCGTATCTTCATCGAAGATCCCGCCTATTACGGCGCGCGCAAGGCCTTCGACGCGGCCGGTCTCGAATGCGTTCCCATTCGTGTCGATTGTCAGGGCATCGTGGCTGAGCGGATCATTGATGATCCGCACAAGGCCAGGGCTGTCTTTTTGACCCCCTCCCATCAATTTCCAACCGGCGCGACGCTGGCGCTCGATCGGCGTCTCGCCCTGATCGAGTGGGCGGCTCGGCACCAGACATGGATCATCGAGGACGACTACGACAGCGAATTCCACTACGCCGGCAAGCCCACGGCTTGCGTGCAGGGCCTCGACCCGCATAATCGGACGATCTACATTGGCACCTTTACAAAATCCCTCTTTCCCGGTCTGCGTATCGGCTATGTCGTGCTGCCCCCGCAACTCGTCAAGCCGATGACCGCCGCGCGCACTCTCCTTGACGGCCATACCGCCTCGGTGGCGCAGCTCACGCTCGCCCGTTTCATGGAAGGCGGACATTTCGGCGCATATGTTCGAATGATGCGCGGCATCTACGCAGAACGCCTCGGAATCCTCACCCGCCTCATGCGGACGCACCTTTCCGCTTTCGTTGAGCCGCGCGTTCCAATCGGCGGACTCCAGATGCCGTGCATGTTGAAGTGTGACTTGTCCGAGCGTGCGGCCATAGACGCGGCACGGCGCGTCGGCATCGAGTTGCTGGGTTTGTCGGCGCTTCACGCATCCGACAACGGCGAGGCCGGTTTCCTGATGGGATTCGCGGCTTATACGCCCGCGGAGCTGGAAGTGGCGGCCAGGAAGCTTGCAGCCGTACTCCGGACTGTAAAGAACGCATAGGCCGCCAAACCCTTATGCCGGCTCGCTTCAAGTGGGCGCCCGCGCCGGTCCGTATTCCTCAGCCGTACAGCCAGGCGCAGATGGCCACCGCCGCCGCCACCGCGGCGGCGTCGGCGATCAGGCCGGCGGCCAGGGCGTGGCGGATGCGGCGGATCTGCACCGCGCCGAAATAGACGGCGATCACGTAGAAGGTCGTCTCGGTCGAGCCGTAGATGGTGCTGACCAGATAGCCGGTGTAGCTGTCCGGCCCAACCGCCGGATCCTGTAACAGGCTGGCCAGCAGCCCATAGGCTCCCGATCCCGACAGCGAGCGCAGCAGCGCCATTACCAGCCCTTCGGCGGGCAGGCCGACGGCCGCCGTCAGCTCGCCGACCGGGGCGATCAACAGGTCCATGGCGCCGCTGCCGCGCAGCATGCCGATGGCCATCAGGATGGCGACCAGATAGGGAATGATGCGCACCGCCACGTCGAAGCCGTCGCGGGCGCCGTCGACGAATACCTCGTAGACGCGCACGCCGCGCGCCCAGCCGAAGCATAGCAAGCCGAGGATCAGGCCCGGAATGATCCAGGGCGACAGCTGCCGCCCGTACAGCGCCATCAGCGGCACCAGCCCGACCATCGCGGCCAGCGACACCGCCGTCACCCAGCCGGGGCAGGGGGCCGCCGCCAGCGCCGGCATCACCTCGCCGACCGGCGGGTCCGGCGGCGCTTCGGCCGGCCCGGCCGGCGCTTCGACCGGCCACAGGCGCTGAAGCAGCCGGGC
The DNA here is from genome assembly GCA_002435715.1 of Rhodospirillaceae bacterium UBA6219. Lineage (GTDB taxonomy): Bacteria > Pseudomonadota > Alphaproteobacteria > Rhodospirillales > Magnetospirillaceae > Magnetospirillum. Next base: position 122,288 of record DISD01000103.1, on the reverse strand, counting down.
CGCGGCGACCGCGACGACGCAGGACAGGATGGTCGCGAACAGGGTCGTGGCGACGATGCCGGCCGGGTCGGCGGAGCCCGAGGCGGCGCGAAGCGCGATCACCTTGGTCGGCAGGATCGTCACCCCGGCGGTGTTGATCGCCAGGAACAGCACCATGGCGTTCGACGCCGTGCCCTTCACGGGGTTCAGCCGGTCGAGTTCCTGCATGGCGCGGATGCCGAACGGGGTGGCGGCGTTGCCCAACCCCAGCACGTTGGCCGACAGATTGAGGATCATGGCGCCCATCGCCGGATGGTCGTCCGGCACCTCGGGGAACAGGCGGCGCATCAGCGGCCGCAGGGCGCGGGCGACCAGCAGCAGCAGGCCGCCCGCCTCGCCCACCTTCAGCAGTCCCAGGAACAGCGCCATCACGCCGATCAAACCGATGGCCAGCGGCACCGCCGTCTCGGCGCCGCCGATGGCGGCCGTCGCCAAGGCGTCCATCGGCGGCGTCCCGTCGCCGGCCCAGGTGATCTGGCGATAGCCGGCGACGGCGAAGGCCACCGCCACCATGGCCACGAACACGCCGTTCATGATCGGCTCGGCCGCCGGCTCAACGGGCGCTCGGGAAATGCAGCAGGTAGAGAACGAAAACGGCGAGGGCGGCGACGAAGGCCGCCGCCGAGATCATGAACAGCGTGTTGGGTAACGTCAGCAACGGGTTGAGAGCTCGTTCCCGGGCGGCCCGCTCGGGGTTGCGTCGCTCGGAGCCGGCCACGACGGTAACGAAAAGCCGATGGTGGAACCATGGAAGGCCGAATCTGAGGTTCACGGGATAGCGATGCCAGGAGGGGGCGTGGGACAGATCCCACAAGGCTGCCCGCTGCTCGGGCGTGAAAGAGGCGACGATTTCCGGCGGCAGTTGCGCAAGCAGCGAACTTTTCGGGTTTTCGTCGAGCGGCCTCGTGTCCATGCGCCCCTTGCCTCCCCTATGCGTTCGACCATTTTAAGTGCCATGGGGCGGGGTTGCCTAGTCGGTTCTCGCCAGCGAATCGGCCAGTGGTGCAACAACCGCCAGTGTGGCTATGATGCACGGGCGCGGGGGCCGGCGGCGAGCGTCCGGAAACGTTGCGCGTGACTCGTCGGGGAGGGGGCATGGCGCAGCGGCTTGAGTTCCTGAAGGGTGAGTTGGTCGATCAGGTGCTGCGCCTTGTCGACGAGCGGCTGGCCGCCGACGAGGCTGCCATGGCGGCGCGTCTGGTGCGGCTGTTCTACGACAACGTGGCGCCCGAGGACATGGCCCACCGCGACCCGGACAGCCTGTACGGCGCGGCCATCTCCCTGCTCGGCCTGGCCCGCCACCGAGACCCGGCGAAGCCCGCCATGCGGGTGTTCAACCCCAGCCCCCAGGAACATGGCTGGCAGTCCCCCCATACCGTCATCGAGATCGTCAACGATGACATGCCGTTCCTGGTCGATTCGACCACCGCGGCGCTGGCCAATCTCGATCTTGCCGTGCATCTGGTCATCCACCCCATCGTCGGGGCCGTGCGCGACGCCCAGGGCCGACTTCTCGATATCGTGGAGCCGGGCACGGAAGGCTGCCGCCTCGAATCGCTGATGTATGTCGAGATCGACCGGCAATCGACCCTCGGCGCCGAGCAGCGCATCCTGGACAGGCTGGCCACCGTGCTGGCCGAGGTGAGGGCGGCCGTCGAAGGCTGGCGGCCGATGGGTGACCGTGTGATGGCCGTGCTGGCCGGCCTCGACACACCCCCGGCCGGCCTGACCGACGACGAGGTGGCCGAGGCGCGCGACTTCCTGCGCTGGCTGCATGACGACCATTTCACCTTCCTCGGATATCGCAGCTTCACCTTCGCCGCCGCGGGCAGCGGCGCCATCGCGGCCGATGCCGACAGCGGCCTCGGCATCATGCGGTTGCCCGACGTCCGGGTTTTCGAGGAGTGGCGGGATCTGGCGGCCATGCCGCCCGAAGTGACCGATTTCCTGCGCCAGAAGAACCTGCTGCTGATTTCCAAGACCGATCGGGCCGCTACCGTGCACCGCCCGGTGCCCATGGATATCGTCGTCGTCAAGAAGTTCGACGAGGCGGGAACCGTCACCGGCCTCCATTCCTTCATAGGCCTGTTCGCCTCGGTCGCCTATACCCGCAGCCCCAAGCTGATCCCCGTGCTGCGCCGCAAGGTGGCCAACGTCATCCGCCGGGCCGGTTTCCGCCCGTCCAGCCATGACGGAAAGGCGCTGCTCAACATCCTGGAAGGCTACCCGCGCGACGAACTGTTCCAAATCGGCGAGGATGCGCTGCTGGGCACGGCGCTCGGCATCCTGCGCCTACAGGAACGTCAGCGTATCGCGGTTTTCCTGCGTAAGGATGAGTTCGAGCGCTTTCTCTCGTGCCTGGTCTACGTGCCGCGCGACCGCTACGACACCACCCTCCGGCTGGCCGTGCAGCGCATCCTCGAACAATCCTTCAACGGCGAACTCGGCGCCTACTACACCCAGGTCGGAGACTCGCCGCTGGCGCGGCTGCATTTCATCCTGCGCACCCGGCCCGGCCACATACCGGACGTTCCCGTGGCCGACATCGAGGCGCGGCTTGCCGATGCGGCGCGCTCCTGGGGCGATCGCCTGCAAGAGGCGCTGACCATCGCCCATGGCGAGGAGAAGGGGCTGGCCTTGTACCGCCGCCTCGGTTCGGGCTTCCCCTCCTCCTACCGCGAGCACCACAGCGCCCAGGTGGCGGTGTTCGACCTCGACCGTATCGCCGAGGTCATGGTCGGCGGAGTGGCCATGAACTTGTATCATCCGGCCGAGGTGGCGGGGAACGAGGCGCGGCTGAAGCTGTATCACGCCCATCACCCTGTGCCGCTGTCCGACGTGCTGCCGGTGCTGGAGCACATGGGCTTCCGGGTTATCAGCGAGATGCCCCACCAGATCCGGCTCGAAGGCGGCGGCACCGCCTGGCTGCATGACTTCATCATGCGGACCTCGACGGGGGCCGCCGTCGACGTCGGCGACCTGCGTGAGCGTTTCCAGGACGTGTTCCTGCGGGTCTGGGACGGCGACGCGGAGGACGACGGCTTCAACAGGCTGGTGCTGCTGGCCGGGCTGGGCTGGCGCGACGTGGTGATCCTGCGCGCTTACGCCAAATATCTGCGTCAGGCCGGCATCACCTTCAGCCAGTCCTATATCGAGCGCGCTCTGGCCGGCAATCCGGCGGTCGTCGAGTCGTTGGTCCGTCTGTTCCGGAGCCGGTTCGACCCCAAGGCGAATCCGGACGCCGAGGCGGCGGCGCGGATCGCTCTCGACAAGGCGCTCGACGCCGTTGTCAGTGCCGACGACGACCGCATCCTGCGGCGCTTCCATAATCTGGTTCTCGCCACCCTGCGCACCAATTTCTTCCAGCCGGGCGCCGATGGCCGGCCCAAGCCCTATCTGTCGTTCAAGCTTGATAGCCGGGCTGTCGACGACCTGCCGCTGCCGACGCCCTGGGTCGAAACCTTCGTCTATTCGCCGCGTGTCGAAGCGGTGCATCTGCGGGGCGGCCGGGTGGCGCGCGGCGGCATCCGCTGGTCGGACCGGCGCGAGGATTTCCGGACCGAGATCCTGGGGCTGATGAAGGCGCAGATGGTGAAGAACGCCGTCATCATTCCGATGGGCGCCAAGGGCGGTTTCGTGGTCAAGCGGCCGCCGGCCGAGGGCGGGCGCGAGGCGCTACAGGCCGAGGGTATCGCATGCTACAGCATGATGATCCGTGGTTTGCTCGACCTCACCGACACTCTGCGGGCCGGAGTGGTGGTGCCGCCGCCCGACGTGGTGCGCCGCGACGGCGACGACCCCTATCTGGTGGTCGCCGCCGACAAGGGCACCGCCACCTTCTCCGACACCGCCAACGCCATCTCGCTGGATTACGGTTTCTGGCTGGGCGACGCCTTCGCCTCGGGCGGCAGCCAGGGTTACGACCACAAGGGCATGGGTATCACCGCGCGCGGCGCCTGGGAGGCGGTGAAGCGGCATTTCCGCGAACTCGGCCACGACGTTCAGAACCACGACTTCACGGTGGTCGGCGTGGGCGACATGTCGGGCGACGTGTTCGGCAACGGCATGTTGTGTTCCCCCCACATCCGGCTGGTCGCCGCCTTCAACCATGCCCACATCTTCGTCGATCCCGATCCCGACGCCACCACCTCTTATGGCGAACGGCTGCGCCTGTTCAAGGCGGTCAAGGCCTGGGGCGATTACGATTCCAGCCTGATCTCGGACGGTGGCGGGGTGTTCGCGCGCAGCGCCAAGACCATCACCATCACGCCGCAGATGGCCGAACGCTTCGGCATTACCAAAGCCCACCTGACACCGGCCGAATTGATCCGCACCCTGCTGACCACCCGGGTCGACCTGCTGTTCTTCGGTGGTATCGGCACCTACATCAAGGCCCATGACGAAAGCCACGCCGAAGTGGGCGACCGGGCCAACGAAGCGGTGCGGGTCGATGGTGCTCAGGTCCGTGCCACCGTGGTGGGGGAAGGCGCCAATCTGGGCGTTACCCAACGCGGCCGCATCGAGATGGCGCAAAACGGCATCCGCCTGAACACCGACGCCATCGATAATTCCGCCGGCGTCGACACCTCGGACCACGAGGTCAACATCAAGATCCTGCTGGGCGAGGTGGTGGCCGCCGGCGACATGACGGAAAAACAGCGCGACCAATTGCTGGCGTCCATGACCGACGAAGTGGCGCAATTGGTGCTGCGCGACAATTACCTGCAGACCCAGGCACTGTCGTTGATGGAAGCCGGCGGCGCCGATTTGCTGGACGGCCAGACCCGTTTCATGCGTCTGTTGGAAAAGGCCGGCCGACTGGATCGCGCCATCGAGTTCCTGCCCGACGACGAAACCCTGACCGACCGGGCCGCCAAGCGCCGGGGCCTGACCCGGCCGGAACTGTCGGTGTTGCTGGCCTATGCCAAGATTTGGCTGCATGACGCGGTGATGGCGTCCAGCCTGCCCGACGATCCCTTCCTGGCCGCCGATTTGGGACGCTATTTCCCCAGCGCGCTGCGCGACCGTTTCGCCGCTCAGATCGGCAACCATCGTCTGCGCCGGGAAATCGTCGCCACCTCGATCACCAATTCCATGATCAACCGGGTCGGCATCGGTTTCGTCCTGGACATGATGGACCGCACCGGCTTTGGCGCCGGCGAGGTGGCCCGCGCCTATATCGTCGCCCGTGACGCCTATGGGTTGCGCGATTTGTGGCGCCAGATCGAAGAATTGGACGGTCTGGTCCCCGCCGGTCTGCAAACCGTTTTGCTGAACGAAGCCAACCGCTTGATGGAACGCGCCACCGCCTGGGTGCTGCGGTCGCTTCCCGCCGACATGGACATGAGCACCGCCATCGCCGGCTTGGCCCCGGGCATCACCGCCCTGGAACAGGCCTGTCCCGACATCCTGCCGGAAGAAGCGCAGCAGACCATCGTCGCCCGGGCCCAGGATTACGTCGCCCAAGGGGCACCCAACGCCCTGGCCGACAAGGTGGCCCGCATGATCGTTCTGGCCTCGGCCGCCGACATCGTTCAATTGTCGGACATTCATGGCCCGAACGTCGCCGATGTGGGACGGCTTTATTTCCTGGTCGGGCATCGCTTTGGTCTGGGCTGGCTGCGTTCGGCGGCACAACGCCTGGTGGGGGGCAGCCATTGGCAGAAACTGGCCATCAATGCCGCCACCGAGGATCTGCATGCCCATCAGCGGGCCTTCACCCATTCCGTGCTGCGCCTGTCCACCGCGTTGCCCGCGGACCAGGCCTTGACCTCTTGGGAGGAAACCCACGGGGCTGACATCGCCCGCGCCGACGCCTTGATCGCCGAATTGCGTGCCGCCGCCGGATTGGACCTGTCCATGCTGGTGGTCGCCAACCGACAGCTGAAGAGTCTTGCCGATAGCGGTTGAAACAAGGCAGGGCTTGCATTAGGTAAGGTCAGCCCTTTCTAACGGAGCCCTGCCTGCATGGACCCCCGCCAATTTCTGGCTGACCAGTTCGTCGAACACGAAAAGACCGTCTCTGAAACCAAGGATGCGGTGTCGGCTGCTTTTGCAGCGCTGGTCGAAGCCTGCACCCGCAGCCTGGAAAACGGCGGCAAGATCATGTTTTGCGGCAATGGTGGATCGGCAGCGGATTCCCAGCATCTGGCCGCCGAACTGGTGGTGCGCTATCGGGTCAACGGCCGGGCCCTGGCGGCTATCGCGCTTTCCACCGACACCTCGACCCTGACCGCCTGCGCCAACGATTACAGCTATGACGACATTTTTTCGCGTCAGGTCGAAGCGCTGGCCCGTCCGGGCGACGTGATCATCGGCATTTCCACCTCGGGTAATTCGCCGAACGTGTTGAAGGCGCTGCAGGTGGGCCGCGACATGGGCTGCGTCGCTGCCGCCCTGGCTGGTCGCGACGGCGGCAAATTGAACGGTCTGGCCGATCCTTTGGTGGTGGTTCCCTCGGCGGTCACCGCCCGTATCCAGGAAATGCATATCCTGATCGGCCATTCTTTGTGCGACGTGCTGGAACAGCGCCTGCGCCCAGGTATTGGCGTTTAAGCCTGATAATGGTAAGAGACCGTGGCTGCATCGCTTTAGAACGGGTCGTCCATGAGCGGTAAATCATCTCCTGTCCTGGAAACCCAAGGCCATACGGCCGCCGCCCAGATGGGATCGGAACGGTCCTTCGGTGTGGTCTTCGCCGTGGTCTTCGCCATCGTCGCCTTGTTGCCGCTGAAATCGGGTGGTGACGTCCGGTTGTGGGCGGTAGCGGTGGCCGTTGCCTTCCTGGCGGTGTCACTGACGGTTCCCAAAGTGCTGCGCCCGTTGAACCTGATCTGGTTCAAGTTCGGTTTGCTGCTGCACAAGATCATGACGCCGCTGATCATGGGGTTACTGTTCTTCCTGACCGTGACTCCCGTCGGCCTGCTGATGCGGGCCACCGGCAAGGACCCCATGCGCCTGAAGCGTGACCCTGCCGCCACCAGCTATTGGATCAGCCGCGATCCGCCCGGCCCGGCGCCGGCTTCCATGAAAAATCAGTTCTAAGGACCAAATCCATGGCGTTCCTGATCGAATTGTGGGCCTTCATGCGCGTGCGCAAGAAGTTCTGGCTGCTGCCCATCTTGGTGATGATGGTGCTGTTCGGTGGTCTGATCGTCCTGAGCCACGGCTCGGCGGTGGCTCCGTTCATCTATACCCTGTTCTAAGATAAGGAAACGAGCGGGTGAAGATTCTGGGCCTTTCCGCGCTGTATCACGACAGCGCCGCGGCATTGATCGAGGACGGCCGCATCATTGCCGCCGCCCAGGAAGAACGCTTCACCCGCATCAAGCACGATGCGGCTTTTCCCAGGCATGCCATCGAGTATTGCCTGGCCGAAACCGGCTGCGGATTGAACGACATCGACTTCGTCGTTTTTTACGACAAGCCGTTCCTGAAGTTCGAACGCCTGCTGGAAACCTATCTGTCATTCGCCCCCAAGGGCTTTGCTTCGTTCCAAAAGGCGATCCCGGTCTGGCTGAAGGAAAAGCTGTTCCAAAAGGATTTGCTGGCGAAGGAATTCAAGAAGTTCGCCAAGGACTTCGACTGGATGGGCAAGATGCTGTTCACCGAACACCATCTGTCCCATGCGGCATCGGCCTTCTTCCCGTCGCCGTTCCAGGACGCCGCCGTGCTGACCATGGACGGGGTGGGCGAATGGACCACCACCAGCCTGGCCATGGGCTCGGGCAATTCCTTGGAAATCCACAAGGAACTGCACTTCCCGCATTCTCTTGGCCTGCTCTATTCCGCCGCCACCTATTACACCGGCTTCAAGGTCAATTCCGGTGAATACAAGGTCATGGGCCTGGCCCCTTATGGCGAACCGAAATACGCCCAGACCCTGTTGGACAAGGTGATCGACGTCAAGGAAGACGGCTCGTTCCATCTGGACCAAAGCTATTTCGACTATTGCACCGGCCTGACCATGACCAACGACAAGTTCGCGTCGTTGTTCGGCCAACCCGTGCGTCAGGCCGATAAGGACCCGCTGACCCAGTTCCATATGGACATGGCGGCGTCGATCCAAGAGGTCACCGAACATGTGGTCCTGAAGCTGGCGCGATCCATCCGCAAGGAAACCGGCGCCAAGAATCTGTGTCTGGCCGGCGGTGTGGCGCTGAACTGCGTCGCCAACGGCAAGATCTTGCGCGAAAACATCTTCGACAATATCTGGATCCAGCCGGCGGCCGGCGATGCCGGCGGCGCCCTGGGTGCGGCTTTGGCCGGCTACCACATCCATCAGGGCCAGCCCCGTCAGGTGGCCGGCAACGGCAAGGATTCCATGAAAGGGTCCTATCTGGGGCCGGTGTGGAAGCAAGACGACATCGAGACCCGCCTGAAGCAAGCCGGCGCCGTCTTCACCGTGCTTTCCGACGATGAATTGATCGAACACACCGCCCAGGCCCTGGCCGACGAAAAGGCGGTGGGCTGGATGCAGGGCCGCATGGAATTCGGCCCGCGTGCCTTGGGTGGGCGCTCCATCCTCGGCGACCCGCGTTCGCCGAGCATGCAGAAGGTACTGAATCTGAAGGTCAAGTACCGCGAAAGCTTTCGTCCCTTCGCCCCTTCGGTGCTGCGTGAAGACGTGGCCGAGTGGTTCGAACTGAACGGTGATTCCCCCTATATGCTGCTGGTCGCCCCGGTGGCGGAAAAGCATCGCCGCCAGATGACCGAGGCGGAAAACGCCCTGTTCGGCATCGACAAGCTCAACGTGCCGCGCTCCAGCCTGCCGGCCATCACCCATGTGGATTACTCGGCCCGTATCCAGACCGTGCACGAAGACACCAATCCGCGCTATCACGCGCTGATTTCGTCGTTCAAGGCCAAGACAGGCTGCCCGGTGGTGGTCAATACCAGCTTCAACGTGCGCGGCGAACCCATCGTCTGCACCCCCGAAGACGCCTTCCGCTGCTTCATGGGCAGCGAGATCGAGGTGCTGACCGTCGGCAATTGCTTCCTGAAAAAGGAAGACCAGGACCCGTCCTTGAAGCTGGATTACAAGAACGCCTTCGAACTGGACTGATCTGCGGATGGCAACGCCGGCCCCTTACCGGGCCGGCATTGATTCCCGGTCCAAATTCGCCTTGGGGATGACCAGGACGGCGCCGGATTTCCGAATGGTCTTGCCCACCCAGTCCAGCGCATCGAAATCCAGACTCTGGATTTCCTCATTCAGCCGTACCGCGTGGGCATAGCCCGAGCTCACGGCATGCGGCGCGTTCTGCCCATAGGAAAAATAAAGATTGGGCCAACCCAGTTCCGCCAAAGTGCCGGCCAGATCCCGTCCTTGCGCCGCTTTGGCAAAAGGATCGCTGTAGAAATCCAAATCCTCGGTCAAATCGCCGCCCAGGAAATACCGCAAGGTCAGGCCGGGCTCGTGGTGGAAATAGACCAAACGATGGCCACCGGCCGCCCGGGCGATGTCGGGGGGGCCGGACATGATGGCACGGGCCATCTGCAGGTCGGTGTTGTTGGCCCGGTAACTTTCAATCACCACTTCCGGGCCGCGGCGAACCAGCCACGCCAGCGGAACCAGCGCCGCCGCCACCACGAAGATCAATGCCCCACGGCGCCAGACCGGGTTATCGGGCAGCGTCACACCACCGTGGGACAACAGCCATGCCGGATACCAGATGAACAGCAGCAAGCCGAGAATGTAGAGTTTGGAAAAATGCACCGACATGCGATAGCCGGTGATCCCTTCCACCGCAAGCGGCGCCAATAACAGCAACAAAGGCGACGCCACCACCATGATGCTGCCGGGACGCCAATGTCCCCTGCGAGTCCAGGTCAGCCAAACCAGGGCACCAATAGCCGGCCACAAGGCCCCCATGGGCAAGCCCAGAATGGCGTCATCGGGAACCAAGCCCCAGTCATGCAGGCTGCCCAGAACGAAAACGCCCCAGTCCCTTTCCCCGCCACTGAAACGGGCGGCAACCGGGAAGTACAGCCCGTGCTGCAGGACCTGCAGCACTTCCTTGGTCGAAAACACCGCCAGCACCACGCCCAAGGCCAGCCAGGACCGGAACGGACGACAACGGCAGAAGGCGAAACCCGCCACCAGGATCACCGCGGCATAAGCGGCGCCGAAATTGCGGCTGAACACCAAGAAGGTCGCGGCAAATCCGGCCCACAGGGCGGCCCGGCCCCGACCGGGCATGGTGGTGAGCAAAGCGGCGATGGCGGCGCCCGCAGCCACCAGCCCCACATCGCCCCAATTATTGCCCATGACCGTGCGCAAGGCATTGCCATAGCGATAAAACACCAGGCCCAGCACCAGATAGGTCAGCAAGCCGACAAAGCTGTGTCGCACACTCGATGCCAGCACCGCCAGGGCAGCCATGCAGCCGGCGATGACCGCACCGTTATAGGCCGCATATTGATCCAGCGGCAGCAACACGCCCCCCAGAATCGCCAGTCCCTGGACGTCCAAGGCATAATAGATGCCGTTGCTGAGATAGCCCGCCCCCAAAGCCATGTCCTGCGGCATGGGGAAAAACCCATGAATTTGCGCGGCACGGGCATAAAGCGGGGTCCATGCCTGATAATAGGCATAAGCCGATGACGGGTCGGGGGTCAGGATCGACATCATCCAGCAGATCCAGCACAGCAGCAACAGCACCGGCAGGTATAAGGGATGAGACGGCGCAGTGGCCCCGGATGGTGGGACCGGCAGAAAACAACGAACCATCACCACGATCAAAACCACCGCCGCCAGGGTCAGCGGTGCCAAAGTCCAGACCGGCAGGATCGCCGCACGGGCCGCGTAAAGTGCCAAATCGCTGCTGCCCATCAGGGTCAGGAAGCCCATGATGGCGGCAACAGGACCATTTAAACGCATCAGCCGGCCGATGGCCCAGCCCATCACCAAGAACAATGCGGTCCAAATCAAGGTATCGAATTGCGGCCGCCCCAGGGCCAGAACCGTCAGCACTTGGCTCATGGGCGTTCCTTCACCGGCAATGGCCATAGACGTGCCCACAGATAGGCGGCGGCCAGGCGGTGACCTTCGGGGGTCCAGTGACCATCACGCTTATAATAGCCCCGTTCCATCAGCCCCGGCGCCTGCATCAGGTCCACATAATCCATGTTCAACCGGCGGGCATCATCCCCCAGCTGGTTGCCGACAAAAGTCTCGGCGGCGCTTTCACCGGGCATGGGGATACGGACCAGCACCACGCGGGCATTGCCGCTTTGGCTTTTCAACCGTGTCAGCCAGTGGCTGGTCGCGCTCCACCCCGCCGCGCATCGTCCTTCCTGACGACACGCCAAATGGTCGAAGCGGTTGGGAATGGTGATACCCAAGCGGAACAAGACGAAGGCCGGATCGCTGATCAAATATTCCACCAGGCTGCCCAAAGCCGGAAACGGCAGATAGCGCAGAATTCCCGTGGCGGTGGGGCTGAACCAGAATTCGCCGGAATTGGACAACACGTCATTCAACACGAAGCCGACCAGAATGGTGTCGGCGGAAAGCCGATATCCGATCTGTTCCAGCATCTTGACTTCACGACGGGTGTCATAGCCGGGAACCCCGGCATTGACCACCGACAATCGCCCCTGGGACAAGGTTTCCAATTGGTGGGGCAACGCCTGCTCGCCATCGACGCCATGGCCGAAGACAAAGGAATCACCCAAGAACAGCACCTTTTCCCCGGTTTTCGCCGCTTGCGGCAAGCGCAGGCCATCGGCGCCGGTCCTGATGCGGGTGGAAAACTCGTCGGTATGGAAGGCTATATCCAGGTTCGGGCGGAATTCGTAATCAGTGAGCGCTGAATACTGATAGGCGGTGGTGATGGGCCAGAACCGCGCCAACAGATATTCGAACCCGACGATGCCGGCCAGAATCACAACCACAGTCAGACCATAAGCGGCCAGCCGAACCTTGACCGAAGGCGGCGCCGTCTCTTCAGTCATTCAGGGACCATTGGCCATCCTGATGGCGCAGCGACGCAACCCGCAACATGTCGCCAAGAGTCCCCAAACCCACCAAAATCGTGGATGCCACACCGGTGGCGAACCAGTAGAAAGCCAGGGTCTGGCAGCCCAAGGCGTGTAGCAACAAGGACGGAACGGCAAAGCCGACGATCAGCCCGACAACCAGCATCAGATAGAATTTCAGCGGGTTGAAGAAGGTGATGCCCTGCAGGACAAGCTGCATCATGCGCAACGAATCGCGGCCATGCTTGACCTTGCTTTTGCCGGTGCGCTGGAAATATTCCAGCGGCAGATAAGCAACGAAATGCCGCTGTCCCAGCGCGAAGACGGTGATGCTGGTGGTGAAGGAAAAGGTGTTGCACAGAAACGGAAAGAAGCGTTCCGCCAAGGATTTCTTGAAGATGCGAAAGCCGCTATTGGGATCGACGATGCGGGCACCGATGACCAGATTCAGAAAACCGATCAAAGTCCGGCGCGCCAGTCGCTTGATGGGCTTGTCCAGGGCCAGGACATTCTGGCGGGCAGCCACCACCATGTCGAAGCCATCGCGCATCTTTTCCACCAGCTGCGGCAATTGTTCGATGTCATAGGTGCCGTCGGCATCGACGATGCCGATCCAGTCATAGCTGGCGGCGCGAATGCCGGTCTTGATGGCGCTGCCATAGCCGATATTGATGGGATGGGACACCACCCGCACACCTTGGACCGAAAGGGCGCGGTCACGGGTTTCGTCGCGCGAACCATCGTTGACCACGATGATTTCCCAGGTTATGTCCAGGCTGGACAGGACTTTCGCCAACCGTTCCAAGGTCGAGACGATGGCGCCTTCTTCGTTATAGGCGGGAACGATCCAGCTTAGGCCTTGGGTCTGTTCTGCTGCTGACAAGGCCGATCTCCATCCCGGACGTCACGGACGTAACCGTCCAACCAATGATTCAGCGCAGCCAAAGCGAAACCTTTATAGGTGATGTCTTCACGCTCGCCATTCAGGCGATACTCTTGCCGAAAAAGACCGTCTGGATCAAGTGCGGGTGGGGCTGTCCGCACCACTGCGCGTGTTGGGGCGCCAAACCCCTGTTTGCGCCGGGTCAGGACTTTCTCGGGCAGGTACCGGGCCATGACATCACGCAAGATGGCTTTTTGACGCCGACCGTCGATTTTCGCCGAAGGCGCCAGACGGGCACAAAATTCCACCAGACGATGATCCAAAAAGGGCGAGCGGACTTCCAGCCCCCAGGCCATGCTCATGCGGTCGGCCTTGACCAGGATATCGTCCTGCAGCCAGGTCTTGATGTCCACATACAAGGCCTGATCCAGGAAATCGGCGCCCCGCACCGTCTGGAAATGCTGCTGGAAGGTATCGAAGGGATCATAATCCCCCAGTTCGGCGATGACCCCAGGCGACAACAGGCGGCGCTTTTCCGCGTCGCTGAACACCACCCGCCACCAGTAATGAGCCCGTTGCGGCGACAAACCGCGCCCGGCCAGGAATTGCCGCAGCTTATAATCAAAGGAAACCTTGCGGTAACTGGGCCGAAGCACCACGCGGGCGACATTGTCCAAACCCCGTTGCAGCCAGGACGGCAGCCGCGAGAACAGTCGATACAGCCTGTCCGCCTGATAGGTGGGATAACCGGCCAGAATTTCGTCGGCGCCATCACCGCTCAGCGCCACCGTCACCTTTTGGCGCGCCGCATGGTTCAAGCGGAAGGTGGGCATCAGCGAGGTGTCGGCAAAAGGTTCGCCGCAATGATGGAAGGCCAGATCCAAGTCATTGCCCACCGTCGGCTGGACCATCAATTCATCCAGCTTCAGCCCCAGATGGGCCGCGGTCAGGCGGGCAAAGGGGCGTTCGTCGAAACTGGAATCGGCGAAACCTACGGCAAAGGCCCGCAATTCGTCCTGGCCCCGCGCCATGGCCGCCACCGCCGAGGAATCCAGCCCCCCCGACAGGAACAATCCCAGCGGCACATCGGCCTGCAACCGGCATTGAACGGCGCTTTCCAGCAATCGGCTGAATTGCTGGCGGGCATCGTCGTCATCGGCAAGGCGCGGCGCGGTGAAATGCTGGGCCAGATCCCAATATTGCCAGACCCGCCAATCACCGCTTTCGGCGTCGAACCAGCCGGCATGGGCGGCGGGCAGGCGCTCGATATCGGCGAACATGCTTTTGGGCGACAGGATGTATCCCAAGGACAGGAAATCGCTGAGACTGCGCAGATCCACCTTCGCGCCGTCCTTGACCGGCGACAGCGCCAGCAATGCCCCCGGTTCCGAGGCGAAAGCGAGAAACCGCCCCTGGCGATGCACATAAAGCGGCTTCTTGCCCAATCGGTCGCGGGCCAGGAACAACCGCCGCTGCGCCGGCTGCCAGATGGCAAAAGCGAACATGCCGATCAGATGGTCAAGGCAAGCTTCGCCCCAATGTTCGAAGGCGGCCAGCAGAACTTCGGTATCCGAGCGCGTCTGAAAAACATGCCCCAAGGATTGCAGCCGGCTGCGCAGATCGTCGTGATTATAGATTTCGCCGTTGAAGACCACCACCGCACCGGATGGGCCGGTCATGGGCTGCGCGGCGGCGGTGCTGAGGTCGATGACCGCCAAGCGGCGATGGGCCAGATAGACGCCATCCGCTTCGTCCTGCCACAGACCCTGGCCGTCCGGTCCGCGATGGGCCAAGCGTCGCGCCATCCGATCCAACGCCACTGCCGGCGTTTGGACCAGATGAAGGCCATCCACGAACCCGGCGATGCCGCACATGGATCAGGCGCCTTTCCCCGATCGTGACAGCAGACGGGTCATCAGACGATAGCCGCTATATTCCACCAGACCGAAGGTGATGCCATGGCGCAGGCGGAACAGCGCGATGGGCCGGTACAACAGGTTCAGCACGCGGGCGAACTTGAAGAACAGGGTCTTGCCCCGGCTGACCTTCATCACCTTGTTATCGATGAAATACGAGCAGATCAGCATCAGATTGAAGAAACGCTCCATGCCCGGCGGATACCAATTGCTGTTGGCTTCGGCTTCCACTTCGATATTGGCCCATTCCTGCAGGCTTTGCGGCATGCGATAGCCCCATTCCTTGGCGGCCACGTCGTAAAGCTCGGTCCCCGGCAGCGGCCGGAACTTGTTGGGCGGGAAGATGATGCAATTGGGATGGTCATCCACCAGTTGCAGCATCAGGTCGCGGGTCAGCTTCAGCTCGTCCAGGCTTTCGGTCGGCACCCCCATCAGGAAATTATAGGCGGCGGTGATTTCCGGGTGACGGGCCAGCTTGCGGTTGATGTCGACCACGTCCTGAGCGGTGCAATCCTTGCGGATCAGTTTCAAGATTCGATCCGAACCGCTTTCGGCGCCGATATGCAAGATGTCGGTGCCCGCTTCGGCCAGCATGGTCAGGAATTCGTCGCTCATGCGCTTGATCTCGTTGATCCGCGCGCCGCGGAAGCCCAGCTTGACCGGCAGTTTGCGCCGTTGGATTTCCTCGATCACCGCTTGCACATGGGACAGCTTGGGAAAGCTGTCATCGTCGATGAAATAGATGTAATTGGCCTGATAGCGTTCGACCACGAACTCGATGTGGTCGACCACGTCCTTGGCTTCCAGCGGCACCCATTTCTTGCCCTGGATGGGGGCGTATTGGGCCGGCGACGAACAGAACGAGCATTGGTACGGACAGCCCAGGGCCGAATACATGGAAAAGATACGGCGGTCCTGGTCCACCTGGCCGTAAACGGAATAATCCTCGATCAGGTGATAGGGGACATCCTGCCAGGGGATGGATTCGAACTTCTTGTCCTCGGCCTGGGTTTGGCGAATTTTCCCGTCCTGGCGCCAGGACAACCCAGGGACCATCTCGAACGGAAGCTCACCGTTCAGCGCTTGGGCCAATTTGTGAAAACTGACCGAGGCATAACCCGAAACCACATAATCGCAGCTGGGTTCTTCCAGGATGCTTTCGGGATAAAAGGTGGCGTGCGGGCCACCCCACACCACCGGCATGTCAGGCGCCAGGGCCTTGACCTTGCGGCCGATGGCGATGGCATTGGTGATGGGACGGCCGGACATGACGCTGATGCCCACGCACAAGGTGGACTCGGCCTTCAGCATCTGGGCCAGACGGCTGCCCCAATTATCCACCACACGGGTGTCCAGAATCTGGACGTCATAGCCGGCCTTGACCACCTCGGCGGCGGCGTACAACAGGCTCAGCGGCATGTGCCGGACGTAATTCCCGGAAAATCCCTGTTCGGGGTAGATCAGGACGATGCGTCGGCAATTCATGCTTAACCCTATCAAAAATAAGCGTTTTATCTAAGACTCATGATGTTCCATACGCTACTGGGTCTGCCGGGGTCAAACCCATTCGGTGCATGGTTAACGCCCATAATCGTCCTCGATACGGACGATATCGTCTTCGCCCACATATTCCCCCGACTGCACCTCGATCATGCGAAGCGGCAACTTCCCAGGATTTTCCAGGCGATGGACGGTGCCGGCGGGGATGAAAGTGGATTCGTTCTCGCGCAGGGTAAAGGTCTTGTCGCCACAGGTGACCAAAGCGGTGCCGGTGACCACCACCCAATGTTCGGAACGGTGCCAATGTTTTTGCAGGGACAGCTTGGCCCCGGCATTGACCTGGATATGCTTGACCCGATAGCGCGCCCCGTCATCGATGGTCTGGAACCAGCCCCACGGGCGCCAGGTGCGGCTGCCCTGGCTGGCTTCGGGACGGCCGGCGACTTTCAGACGTTCCACCACCTTCTTCACGTCCTGGTCATGGGCCTTGTCGGTGACCAACACGGCATCGTCGGTGGCGACCACCACCAGATCCTTGACCCCCAGCACGGCGACCAGCCGGTCATCGGCCCGCACATAGCAATTGTCGATGTTTTCCGCCACAACGTCGCCCAGCAGCACGTTGCCCTGGTCGTCACGATCGCTTTCCTGCCACAACGCCGACCACGAACCGATATCGGACCAGCCCATGTCGACGGGAACCACCGCCGCCTTATGGGTCTTTTCCATCACCGCGTAATCGATGCTTTGCCCGGCGATGGCGGCGAATTCATCTTCTGCCAGCCGGAAGAAGAACAGGTCCGAGCCGCCCTTTTCCAAGGCCGCCTTGCACTGGCCGATCATATCCGGGTGGTGGGCCGCCAATTCATCCAGAAAGCTGGCGGCCCGGAACAGGAAAATACCGGCATTCCACAGATATTGCCCCGAGGCCAGATAGCTTTCGGCGGTGGCGCGGTCGGGCTTTTCGACGAAGCGTTCGACGGCGAAACCGTCGCCCCGCTTGATATAGCCATAGCCGGTATTGGCTTCGGTGGGTTCGATGCCAAAGGTCACCAACTGCCCCGATCGTGCCAACGGCAAGGCGGTTTCCACCGCCCGTTGGAAAGCGGCGACATCACGGACCTGATGATCGGACGGCATCACCAGCAACAGATCGTCGGGCTGGGCCAGCAGCGCGGTCACCGCCACCGCCGGTGCGGTGTTGCGCCCCACCGGTTCGATGACGATGGCGCGGGCTTCGGTGTCGATCTCGCGCAGCTGCTCGGCGACGATGAAGCGGTGTTCCTGGTTGCACACCACCATGGGCTTGCCGCCCAGACGCAGCGCGGTTTCCTGCAGCAAGGTGCGTTGGGAATTCAGCGCCAGCAGCTGTTTGGGACGCAATTCACGCGACAACGGCCACAACCGTGTGCCGGCGCCGCCGGACAGGATGACGGGGATCAGATCGGCGGGAAAATCGGTCATCTTCAGTCTCGAACCATGCGGGCCAGTCCCGCTTCGGTGGACAGGACAGGGACCCAGCCTAGGGCGCGCAGCGGGGTGTCGTCCACCACCAACGACCCCAGAACCCGTTCAGCCACCGCCTTTTTGCCCAAGATACGGGCGGCCAGGGTCAACAAGACGGGCGGCATCGGCAGCAGCACGGCGCCACACCCCATGGCCTGTCCCAAGGCGCGGATCAATTGGGCGGTGGACAGATCGTCATCATCACGCACCAGATAGGTGCCCGCCGCCCGCCGTTCCAGTAAAAAGCCCAAGGCGTCGGCCAGATTGTGCAGGCCGACCATGGAGCGGCGGTTATCGACACAGGCCAGCGGCAAGGGCAAGCCCATGCGAATGGCCTTGATCAACACCGCCAGATTGCCCTTAGCGCCGGGTCCGTGGACCAAGGGCGGGCGCACGATGGTCAAGACCGGGAAATCCATGGCGCGCAGGCCGGCCTCGGCCTCGGTCTTGGCGATGCCATAGGCGTCCTGGGGGTTCGGCGCGTCATCGACGGTGAACGGGCGATCGACGGGGGTGGTCTCGCCATTGACCTTGATGGTGCTGACGAAGACGAAATGGCCGATGCCGGCGTCACGGGCCTGCTGGGCCAGACGCAATGTCCCGGCGCAATTGACCCGGCGGAATTCGGCCAGCGGGTCGGCGGAACGGTCGTCCAGGATATGGGCGCGCGCCGCGCAATGGATCACCGCGTCACAGCCCGCCAAAACCGCCGACCAATCGGTGTCGGGTCCCAGATCGCCGATGGCGGGGACCATGACATCGGGCCAGAACACCGGCTTGCGCAGGGGGGCCACCACGTGGTGACCGCGCGCCACCAGTTCCTCGACCACGCGACGACCGACGAAGCCGCTGCCTCCGGTGACCAGAACCTTCATGCCCTCCCCCCTTGCGCCCATTTCTGCAAGACCACCAGCAGAGCAGCGACCACCACGAAAGCCAAAGCCGCGCCCGCCAGCACCTGACCCGAGGCCGCCAGCCAGGCACAACCCACCAAAGCCACGTTGCCCAAGGCAATGGCGGCGCTCACCTGATCATGGCGTTTGCCGCCCTGCACGGCGCGTTGATAGAAATGCTTGCGATGCGGCTGCCAGATCTTTTCGCCGGCCATGGCGCGGCGGCTGATGGTGATGGTGGCATCCGCCAGATAATAAGCCGGCAGGATCAGGGCAGCGGCCAACTGCCCCTCGATGGCCAGCATCACCAGCAAACCGCCCAGCACATAGCCGAACGGCACCGAGCCGGAATCTCCCAAAAACAGCTTGGCCGGGTGCCAGTTGAAGACCAGGAAGGCCGCGCCCACCGCCGCCGCCGCCAAGGCCGGCGGGATCAGCTGTTCGGTCCATCCGGCATGATCCAGCCCGGCCACCAGGGCGATCCCCAGGCCCAAGGACAGGGTTTCGACGCCGGTGATGCCGTCGATGCCATCCATGAAATTGTAAAGATTGACGAACCACAGCCAGCCGATGACGGTGACGATGCGGTCGGCCCATAACGGCAAGGCGCCCTGGAACACCAGCCCATCACCGGGCAGCAGGATCAGAAAGCCGATGACGGTCAGGGCGTGGACGGCGAAACGTGGTGCCGGGGGCAGCCCCTTGCGGTCATCCAGCCATGACACCGCCAACAGCACCAGCGCCCCCAGGCCCAACAATGCCGCCGGTGACTTGGCAAACAGCAGGATCAGCGCCAGAACCGGCGTGGTGGCCAAGCCGCCGCCACGCGGGGTGGGCAGGCTATGGCTGGAACGTTCGTTGGGCATGTCCATGATCTGCTTGCGGTGCAGATAGGCCAAAACCCCCTTGGTGGCACCCAGGGTCAGGATGCCGGCCAATACGGCCAAACCGCCACCCCAGGTCAGGGCGTCTTCCAGACTGGCAATGGCGGGACCGGCCATATCAGTCCACCAGCGAGACGCGACGGCCTTCGCGCAGTGAATCCAGCACGGCGATGGTGGCGCGTGCGGTTTCCACCAGTTCGGCTTCGTCCACCGGGGCGGCCCCACCTTGCGACACGGCGGCGGCAAAGGCTTCCAGTTCCGCCCGATGGCCCTTGTCCTGGCCCAGCTTGGCCTTTTCGGTGCGGGTGCGACCGTTTTCGGTGACCGACAGGGTCAAGAAGTTGTCGATGGCGATGACGGTGCCGCCGGCGAAACATTCAAAGCGTTCCTTGGAAAACGCCGAATCGCCCTGGGCGGTATAAACGATGGTGGCCAACGACCCGTCCTCGAACGACAAAGTCACCGTCAGGTCGTCGCAGCCACCATGGGTCACCTTGGCGGCATCAGCTTGGACGGCGATGATTTCTGACCCGGCCAAGGCGCGGGCCAGATCGACGAAATGGCAGACTTCGCCCAGGATACGACCACCGCCTTCTTCCGCCGCATTGACCCAGCTTTCGGCGGGCAATGCGCCGGCATTGACTCGCAGCACCAGCATCTTGGGGCCATGATGGCGGGCCAGCAGCTTCTTGGCTTCCACCACCATGGGGGCGAAGCGGCGATTGAAGCCGACGGTGAAGAAGGCATCCGAGGACTGACGGGCGGCGATCACCTGATTGACTTGATCTTCGTCCAAAGCCAACGGCTTTTCGACGATCACCGACTTGCCGGCGGCCAGACAGCGCGCGGTCAGCTCGGCATGGTTGGAATGGCGCGTCGCCACCAGCACGGCATTGATGGCGGGGTCGTTCAGCACGTCTTCCACCTCGGTACTGGCGCGGGCGAAACCAAAGGCATTGGCGCCGTGATCGGCGGTCTGCCCCCTGGTGGTGCACAAAGTGTGGAAGGTGATGCCGGGCAGACGCTTCAATTCCGGCAGCAGCACGGTGCGGGCGAAGGCGCCGGCACCGATGACGCCCAGCACGCACGCCCCCTTGGCCTGGGGCTGGGCGAAGACCGGCGCAGGCGCGGCGGCGGCGGAATCGTATTTCAGCACCACGCCCATATTGGGCTCGCGCCGCGTGGTCACCAGATCATAGGCGTCCTCGGCGGCGTCGAAGGGGAAACGGTGGGTGATCAGCGAGCCCACATCCAGGCGATGGGGCAAGGACGGGCTCATCAGCCGCACGCATTCGCGCAGGTTCTCGGCCTCGGTCCAGCGCACCCAGCCCACCGGGTACTTGACACCGCGCCCTTCGAAATCCTCGTCATAACGCCCCGGCCCATAGGAGCGCGACACCATGATGCGCAATTCCTTCTTCATGAAGGCGGCATAGGGGAATTCGGTGCCGGTCTTGCCCACCATCACCAGGGCGGCACGGTCACGCGCCAGTTCGGCGGCCAGTTCCAAGGGTTCGGACGAATCGGTGGCGGCGGCGATCAGCACCCCGTCACAGCCGACGCCGCCGGTCAGTGCCGCCACCGCTTCCGGCAGGCCGGCCTGGCCCAGCACCCAGGTCAGCTCGGCACCATTTTTCTTGGCCACGGCCAGACGGCTTTCATCCACGTCGATGGCGACCACACGCACACCCGACAACGCCAGCAATTGCGCCGCCAATTGCCCCACCAGACCGACACCCAGCACCGCCACCACGTCGCCCAATTGCGGCGCCAGATTGCGCACCCCGGCCAAGGCGATAGACGCCAAGGTACCGAAACAGGCTTCTTCGTCGCTGACGTCATCGGGGATGGGGGCCACCAGATTGCGCGGCACCACGTTCAGTTCGGCATGGTTGGCCAGACCGGCCCCGGCCATGGCGACGCGCTGACCCGGCTGGAACGAACCTTCCAGCCCCTTGCCGACAGCGACGATGCGGCCGGCGGCGGAATAGCCCAGGGGCAGCGGTTCATCCAGGCGCGCCATCACCGCCTTGAAAGTGGCCATCAGCCCGTCGCGCCGCGCCTTGTCCAGCACCTTCTTGACCAGATCGGGGCGTTCCTTGGCCTTACCAGCCAGCGACTTCTTGGCGAAGTCGATGACCATGCGCTCGGTGCCTGCCGAAATCAGCGACGCTTCGGTCCGAACCAAAAGATTGCCGGAACGCACCTGGGGCTCGGGGACCTGCTTCAGCGACAACTTGCCCGAGCGGGCGCTTTGGATGACCTGTTTCATACGAAAACCTTCGTGAATTCAGCGGCTATATAGTGGCAAGCCAAGGCAAACGGCAAAGAGAAATCCAAATCGGCGAAATCCTGCGGCGAACCCGTTTACCTGAACTGGGCGCACTGATACCATGCGCCGCCCAAGCGGTGGGGCGCGTCACCGTTGCGTTCTTCGGCGCAGTGCCCCCCCGCATTTGATCATTTGGCCAGCCTGACGGCGGCCTGAACCATTTCACCCAAGGAGCCCCGAACGTCATGAGCACTGGCTACAATATTCTGGTCACTGGCGGTGCCGGCTATCTGGGGTCGATCATGGTGCCGGCCATGCTGGCGGCCGGTCACAAGGTGACCGTGCTGGACAATTTCATGTTCAAGCAAAGCTCGCTGAACCATTGCTGCGCCGATGCCAATTTCCAGGTGATCAAGGGCGATTGCCGTGACGAAGCCCTGATGCGCAAGCTGACCGCCAGCGCCGACATCGTCATCCCGCTGGCCGCCCTGGTGGGCGCCCCCATGTGCAAGGCCGATCCGGTGGGTGCCGAAACCACCAACCTGAACGCCCAGCTGATGCTGCTGAAGCTGCTGAGCCCCAGCCAGCGCGTGCTGATGCCCATCACCAATTCCGGTTATGGCGTCGGCGAATCGGGCAAGTTCTGCACGGAAGAAAGTCCGCTGCGCCCGCTTTCCCTGTACGGCATCCACAAGGTGGAAGTGGAAAAGGCGCTGCTGGACCGCGGCAACGCCATTTCGTTCCGTCTGGCCACGGTGTTCGGCATGGCGCCGCGCATGCGCATCGACCTGCTGGTCAACGACTTCGTCTATCGCGCCGTTTATGACCGCTTCGTGGTGCTGTTCGAAAGCCACTTCAAGCGCAATTACATCCATGTGCGCGACGTCACCCGCGCCTTCCTGCATGGCATCGACAATTTCGACACCATGAAGAACGAGCCCTATAACGTCGGCCTGTCCGACGCCAATCTGTCCAAGTTCGAATTGTGCGAACGCATCAAGGGCCACCTGCCCGATTTCGTCTTCCTGGAAGCCCCGGTGGGCGAAGACCCGGACAAGCGCGATTACATCGTTTCCAACGAAAAGATCGAAAAGACCGGCTTTACCCAGACCCATGGCCTGGATTTCGGTATCGCTGAATTGATCAAGGGTTACACCATGATCAAAAACTCGGTTTATGGAAACGTCTAAGCCCATGTCCGAACGCCGGCCGCTGGACGGTATCGACGTCGTCGTCCTGGCCGGCGGATTGGGGACCCGCGTGGCCGGGATCTTGGGCGAAACGCCGAAAGTCCTGGCCCCGGTCGGCCCATCGTGTTTCCTGGATTGCCTGTTGCAGGACCTGGCCCGACGGGGCGCCGGCCGGGTGATCTTGTCCCTGGGCCATCTGGCGCCCGCAGTGATCAATCATCTGCAAAGCCGCCCCCAGCCCGTGGCCGTGGACTGGTGCGTCGAGGACCGCCCGCTGGGCACCGCCGGCGCCCTGGCCCTGGCCCGCGCCCAATTATCCAGCGACCCGGTTCTGGTGATGAATGGCGATACCTGGCTGCAAGCCGATTACGCCCAATTCCTGGATCATCATCGGCACTTGCAGGCCCAGGCCAGCTTGTTGTGCGTCGCCGTCCCCGATATCAGCCGCTATGGCGCCGTCCAGATCGACCAAGCCGGCTGGATCGGCGGCTTCAGCGAAAAGGGCGGCCAGGGCAAGGGCTGGATCAATGGCGGCGCCATGCTGCTGTCGCGGCAATTGTTGCAGTCGCTGCCCGCCGAAGGATCGCTGGAACGCGACGTCCTGGCACTGCTGGCCCCGGGGCAATTGGCGGGATATGCCGCCCCTTGCGCCACCTTCATCGATATCGGCACGCCCGAAACCTTGGCCCAGGCGGCAAGCGTCATCCTGGCCAACATCGCGGAGCAACCATGACCGCCAGCAAAAGAACCGTCCTGTGCGTGGTCGGCGCCCGTCCCAATTACATGAAGGTGGCGCCCATCCATCGGGCCTTGGCCGATGACCCGCGTTTCGACCCGGTGCTGATCCATACCGGCCAGCATTACGACGCCGACATGAACGATTCGTTCTTTCGCGAATTGGCCATGCCCGCCCCCAAGCTGAACCTGGAAGTGGGATCGGCCAGTCACGCCGTGCAGACCGCCGAGGTGATGCGCCGCTTCGAACCGGTGGTCGATCAGTGGAACAACCCCATCGTGCTGGTGGTGGGCGACGTCAATTCCACCTTGGCCTGCGCCCTGGTGGCGGCCAAGAAGAACCTGCCGGTGGTCCATGTCGAGGCCGGGCTGCGGTCCGGCGACCGCACCATGCCCGAGGAAATCAACCGCATCCTGACCGACCAGATTTCCGATCTGCTGTTCACCACCGAACGCGACGCCCTGGCCAATCTGACCCGCGAGGGCATTCCCGAAGCCAAGGTCCATTTCGTCGGCAATGTGATGATCGACACCTTGCTGGCCAACCTGCCCCGCGCCACCCCGGCGGCGGACACCTTGCAGGCCCAGGGATTCACCCTGAACGGCGATTATGCGGTGGCCACCTTGCACCGCCCCGCCAATGTGGACGAACCCGAAACCCTGCGCCAATTGCTGCAATGCCTGCACCAAATCGGCCAGACCACACCGGTGATCATGCCGTTGCATCCGCGCACCAAATCCCGCATCTCGGCCGCCGGTCTGGACGGCTTGCTGGACGGCCGCGCCATCTTGGCCCTGGCCCCCGCCAGCTATCTGACCATGCTGGGATTGATGGCCAAGGCGAAATTGGTGCTGACCGATTCCGGCGGCATCCAGGAAGAAACCACCGCTTTGGGTGTGCCTTGTCTGACCCTACGGGAAAACACCGAACGCCCCATCACCATCCGTGAAGGCACCAACACCTTGGTGGGACGCGATCCCCAGGCCATCCTGGCTGCCGCCGCCGACGTGTTCTCGCACGGCGGCAAGCGTGGACGGGTGCCGGAATATTGGGACGGCAAGGCGGCCCAGCGCATCGCCGCCATCATGGCCTCGCTGGCATGACCGGTCAACGCCTGTCCTTGACCTGGCCGGCGCTGTGTCTGGCCGCCGCGATCATGCCGATCCTAAGCCTGCGCGCCCCCCTGGGGGTGGCGCCGCTGTTCATCATCGTCGGTCTGGCAGGTGTTTACGATTGCTGGCGCTTTGGCTATGCGAAGCGGATCGATCGTCCCGTCGCCATGATTTTGGCGGCCGCCGTCGTCTATTGTGCCATCACCACGTTTTGGGCCATCGACAAGACCCAGACCTTGCGTACCAGCATCGTCTTGGCCGGCGAATTCACCGCCGGTCTGTGTCTGTTGGCGGCCAGCCAAGCCGCCGATGACAGGCAACGCCTGAAGGTATTGCACATCCTTGCCCTGGCCTTGCTGGTGGGATCGCTGCTGTCGTTGATGATCCGCTTTTTCCCCGATCTTCCCCATCTGCTACCCCAGGGCTGGGTGCGGGGGAATTGGGCGGAAACCATGTCACGCGGTGTCACCATCATCGCTTTGCTGCTTGTGCCGGTGTGCTGGGTGCTGTGGCAAAACCGGCGCCGCACCTTTGCCGTGATCTTGTGGCTGGCCGGAGCCGCCGCCATTTCCGCCAGTCATTCGCTGGCGTCCAAGCTGGTCCTGCCGGTATCCAGCATCCTGGTTTTTGTGTTTTGGGCCAAACCCGGCCCGGCTGCGCGGGTGACCGGCGTCATGGTGGTTCTGGCGCTGTTGGCGTCGCTTCCCCTGGCCCTGCGTATTCCCGGTCCGCAGGCATCCTATGACATGGCGCCTTGGTTGTCGGGATCATCCCACCACCGTATGACCATCTGGCATTTCAGTGCCGAAAACGCCGCCCAGAACCCGATTTTCGGCTGGGCCCTTGATGCGGCCCGGGTCATTCCCGGTGCCGATGACCCGGTTTTCTATAAACGGAATATCGGCAACGGCCAATCGGCCATGGTCCCGGAACCGCAATTGCCGCTGCATCCCCATTCCGCCCCCTTGCAGATCTGGTTGGAATTGGGATTGATCGGCATCACCCTGGCCTGCGCATTGATCTGGCGCGACCTGGCTTTGGTCGCAAGGCAACCGCGCCATCAGGCCGCGGTTACCGGAACCGCCCTGATGTCGGGCTTCATCATCGCTTCGGTCAGCTATGGGATCTGGCAAAGCTGGTGGCAGGGCGCCATCTGGATCAGCGTATCGTTACTGACCCTGATCAGCGCGCCAGGATCAAAGTCGGCAGACGCCTGACCTTATCGTCGCGTCGGCGCGACTGGGCATGTCGCCCAGTCCACGCGTCTGATCCAACAAACAAAGCCGTCAGATGCGTCAATTCCTCGGAGATTTAAAAAAGCCTCCGGAATCCTTTCCGAATGCAATATCAAGTGGTTTCTCGGATTCTTAGAGCGACAAGCCTTTAATCTGTATCACTTTTTCCGTCGTGCCCGCGCAGGTGGGCATCCAAGAGTCGCGGAAATATTGGCAGGACACCCCCTGCGCGGGAGTGACGGCTTTCCGACGGGTGTATCAGATTTTATGCTCGGCGCTCTAGTTGTGAAGTCTCAGGAGGTTGCCCACTCGGTCTGAACCGAGGAAGCTGAAGTTGCTTACATTTTAGCTAACCAGGGGGACCGAATGGGCATCCACAAGAATGCCGTTCTGACGCCGACGGGTCGAGGGATTCTGGCGCGGCGGGTTTTGGACGAGGGCGTCGCAGGCTTGCAGGACCGCTCATCGCGGCCGCATCGGTCTCCGGCGCAGACACCTGCCCCCCCTTGCCGAGCAAATTGGCTTGCTACGCCGCCAGCGCCGGACCGGTGGTGATATCGCCACCACCTTGGGGCTGTCGCGGGCGACCGTGTTTCGAATCCTGGCACGGCTGGGCATGAGCCGCCTGAAATCGCTGGAACCGGCAGAACCGGTGCGCCGCTATGAGTGCGATGCTCCGGGCGACATGATCCACATCGACATCAAGAAGTTGGGGCGTTTCTACACGGTCGGCCACCGCATTACCGGTGACCGCACCGGCCAGAGCAACTCTCGGGACGTCGGCTGGGAATTCGTGCATGTCTGTATCGACGACGCTTCGCGCGTCGCCTTCACCAGGATCATGCCGGACGAGAAAAAGGAAAGCGCCGCCGCTTTCCTGGAAGCCGCGCTGGCCTACTACACGAGCCTCGGCATTACCGTCCAGCGCGTCATGACCGACAACGGATCGTGCTACAAATCCAAGGCCTTCCGAGATGCCCGCAAGGCCCGTGCCCTCAAGCATGTCCGGACCAGGCCGTACACGCCCAAGACCAACGGCAAGGCTGAACCCTTCATTCAAACCGCCTTGCGTGAGTGGGCTTACGCGACAGCCTACGAAAACTCAGACCGTCGCGCCGAAGAACTGCCGCGCGGGATGCACCGCTACAACTGGCATCGGCCACATGGTAGCTTGAAGGCGCAGACACCCATCTGCCGACTCGGCTTGACCGGGGACAACCTCTTGCGACTCCACAGCTAGACACTGTAAACCCACCAATACTTCCGAATACGTTTATCGGCCTTTGCGCATGGGCTCCATTGCGGGGTCGTCGGTCGAAACAGTGGGCAAATCCTTATCGACAATTTTTCGCAAGGAACGATAGCCATAGACAAAGTTCCGGCGTTGTCGTTTCAGCAAATAGCGGACGTGTTTCATCACTTCCAAACCGGTCTTCACCAATCCAAGACGGGGTAGAAGTCGTAACGCGATAAAAAGCCACTGCAACGAACGGAAAGTCCAAGCCAGTTGCGGATAACAGGCCTGTGCTAGACCTAATTTCCCCTTGACTAGCAATCTGAAAAGAGACGGGCGTTTGACCACTTTGCTGCTAACGAATTCGCGATCCAACATTCTTTTCGGATCGGCGAAGAATCCCAGTTCGGCAAGCTGGGCATCGCGCCCCGAATACAAGAGCTGCCGCAGGTAATGGTTTTCACCATATTCCCGCAGATAGTCCCTCGCCACTTTTAGATTAATCCACGACCTCCAGCTGAGCCATTCAACCATTGGG
Organism: Rhodospirillaceae bacterium UBA6219; assembly: GCA_002435715.1. GTDB lineage: Bacteria > Pseudomonadota > Alphaproteobacteria > Rhodospirillales > Magnetospirillaceae > Magnetospirillum. The sequence goes on along the minus strand of DISD01000103.1, from coordinate 94,368 downwards.
GAATCTGTGAAATTAATGGTTGAATCTGTCTCGTAGGCCTCGCAATCGGATATATTGATCAGATACTGCTCTTCTTCCTCCAAACTCTTGCCGATATGCCCCATACGCCGACCGTATTCGTAAAGCGGCGTCCCAGGAAGAGCCTGGGCATAGTTGACGGACAAAGAGCTTGGACGTAATTGCGGCGACAACGTCAAGGCATAAGCTGCAAATTCCGCGGTCTCGCGGACAGTTTCACGGTTTTCACCTGGCATGCCCAAAATCAACTGGACAACCGTCCACAAACCGGCATCAGCAGTCCATTTCATGGCATTGCGATTATCTTCGACCGTTGTTTTCTTTTCCATCACGTCAAGAATACGTTGGCTGCCAGATTCCATCCCGTAAATGATGGCAACACATCCCGCATCTTTCATCATCTGGATGTAATGCGGATCAACGCAATTGACCCGCATGCCGCCAACGGCCCACAGAACACCTAGCGGCTTGATCTTTTCACACAATTCGGCAAGCCAGCGCTTGTCGGTGCCGAAATTTTCGTCGCCAAAATGAAAAAAACCCACATCATAACGGTCCATCAATTCCCGGATACGGATCATCAGAATGTCGACCGGGACATAGCGGATGCCCTTTTGCAGACGGTGGCAGAACGTGCAACGGGCGACGCACCCTCGTGATGACAGCAAGGTTCCCGTTTTCTTGCCAGCCAGCATCATCTCCCGGGAGCGCGGGTCACTCAGAAAATGTTCACATTTTCCCGGCTGATCGATGGCGGGCGCGAAATACCAGCCGATATCGGCCGATTCTTCCAGGTCGCTCCAGTCGATGTCGTAAAGCTGGTCGGCGGGCAATTGCGGAACATAACCGGTATTCACCAGCTTTCCGTCGCCATCCAGCAATGCAAGACCACCGATATCTTGAAAATCCGCCGGGTTTTTAGTCGTTTCAGCGCGACGACAGATATCCACGATCGGCTGTTCACCTTCGCCGATGACACATAGGTCAGCCTTGACATTGCGCAGCAGCAATTCGGAACTGGCCACCATCGCCCCGCCGACGACGATCAGACCCTGGGGATAAATTTCCTTGATCCGCGGGATCAGATCCTTGACGTATCCATAAGAGGTCGAAACCACTGCGCTGATTCCGATGACATCAGGCTTTTCCGCGACAATTTGGCTTACCGCCTCCTCAATCCTGGGTCTGCTGAAGTCGAAATTCAGCAATTTTGTATTGCTGAAGCCGTGCTTGCGAAGATATTTTAGTATGGTCAAACTGCCGAAAGGGGGGAACACTTCCGGCACGCCACGCATCGGGATCGTGACCACAACGACTTTCATAAGCAGCACCCCGCGACAATGGTACATAGATCAGAAAAATGATCTTGTATAATATAGAAATTTACGCCGTTGCCGCAAGGGTGTAAGCTTACGATATAGAGATACAGTATTTAATTTAACATTGCAGCGGGATATTCATGCTTTTCAACTCATACGAGTTTATTTTTCTGTTTCTACCCATTACATTAACTGGGTTTTATTTAATATCTCGAATATCTCATAAGTCAGCAGCTTTATTTTTATTGGCATCATCTCTGTTTTTTTATGCCTGGTGGCAGCCTATATTTCTTCCTTTGCTTGTCGGCTCCGCAATCTTCAACTTCGTCATGGGCAACCAGATTTCCCGCACCCGCTTAGCCGGCGGGAACACCCGTGCCGTGCTGACGGCTGCCATTATGGCAAATATATTTTTGCTATGTTACTATAAATACCAACACTTTATTGGCGCAATATTTGGATTATCTCTGGATAAGGTTGAGATGCCTCTGGGAATCTCCTTTTTTACCTTTACGCAAATAGCTTATTTAATCGATGTCAGCCGTCGCATCGCCTGGGAGCGCAAACCTGTTAATTACGGCTTGTTCGTAACTTACTTCCCCCATCTGCTGTCCGGTCCGATCTTGCACCATGCGCAGATGATGCCGCAATTCGACCACCCCAGTATTTTTCGTTTCAATTGGGGACGATTCACGGTTGGCCTGTTCCTGCTAAGTTGCGGGCTATTCAAGAAGATCATATTGGCTGACAATCTCTCGGTTTATGTCGGGCGGATATTTTCCCTTGCCGAAACAGGCGATAAGATGACTTTCGTCGAATCCTGGTTTGGGGCCCTGGCCTATACCTTGCAGATCTATTTCGATTTTTCCGGCTATTCCGATGCGGCCGTTGGGATGTCACTGATGTTCGGCATTCGTTTACCAATGAATTTCTTTTCACCCTATCAGGCAACCAGCATCATCGATTTTTGGCGCCGATGGCACATGACACTGTCACGATTCCTGCGTGATTATCTTTACATTCCACTGGGGGGAAACCGTCATGGGCCCTTGCGGCGCCATCTGAATCTGATGATCACCATGCTGTTGGGCGGGCTGTGGCACGGTGCTGGCTGGACTTTTGTGATCTGGGGAGGGCTGCATGGCTTTTACCTGCTGGTCGCGCATTTATGGCGCGACCACGTGGCTTTACCCATGCCCCGCCTTTTGGGCTGGATGTTAACCTTCCTGGCCGTCGTCATCGCCTGGGTGTGGTTCCGCGGCGAAACCCCCGCTGGTGTCTGGGCCTTGCTCCAGGGGATGTACGGTGCAAACGGCGTTGTCGTCCCATCGGGTGCCGGCCGCTTATTTGGTCCCGCCACCCCATGGCTGATTGGCCTGGGGGTGCAGTTCGATTCCACCCGCATTGGCTATCTGCTGCCAAGCCCCGACCAAATGGCCATCTTGGTCGTCATGTTGCTGATCGCCTTGGGCAGCCCAAACTGCTATCAGCTTTTGCGTCGGTATCGCCCTGCCCTGGAATCCGAGGGGCTGGCACTGGAATCTCGCTGGCGCTGGCGACCAAACAAAACCTGGGCAATCTATTCCGGCGTTTTGTTGTTCGCCGCCCTAATCGGCCTGGGCGAAGTCACTGAATTCTTGTATTTTAATTTCTGAAATGATGCATACAGTCTTTAAAATATACCTTCGGGTCTCCTTCGGCACCCTTCTTGCCGTCAGTGCCGCCATGGCACTGGCTGTGACTTGGGTTGACCCCTTTGGCGAGCGCGAATCCCATGGGCCTATGAAGACATTCGCCTCAAACGTTCTCACCGCCGATAAATATTTGCACCAATTGCAGGAAGGTCCGCATATTCTGGTCTTTGGCACGTCCCGATCACGCCATTTGTCCAGTGAATTGGTCGGCGAACCGGTCATCAACCTGCATGCGATCTATGGCAACCCCCATGCCGTCAAAGGTTTCCTAGACCGACTGAACCCACAGCAAATAAAAAATATCCGACGCGTTATTTATTTATTGGATGGACATACATTTGATGGAAAAAAGTACTTTGATGAGACGGACTACAAAAGTGTCTTGTCATCTTTTATTTATAGGGTAAAGAATACAAAGTCTTATATATCAAACTCGATATCAAAGATTAAGTATAATTACACATCTTCATACGCATCTTGGATTGACGACACTGGCGCTACACATAACATCAATGATCCAGTTTTCACTGGTTATATGCCAAAGTTCAATGAAGAACAACATAGCATAACACAAGACAACTTAATACTTCTTAAGGAAATAGATTCATTTTTCAAAAACTATGGAATAGATGTTTCGTATGTAAGGCCGCCACTCCCCATGGCATATCTCCATAAAATTGACCAATCATTTATTCTAGATCCAGTGCGTATTTTTTCTAACACCTTGCCAGATGGTATTTATGACTTAACATACACCCCAGGAGTATCAGAAAATAATAAATATTTCTGGGACGAGACTCACCTTAACATGGTTGGAACGGCAAAAGTTTTCCCTTCTGGATATCCAATCGGGACCCCGGTCAAGGCGAACACGTTAAACGCACATTTAAAGTGGTTGGCCGAACAATGTGAACCACCGCGATCGGCAGTGAAACACAAGCCTTTGGGCCAGCCCTAGGTGTTTAGTCCCGGCATTTGATGGTGCGGTTCATGCGCTCCACCTGCCTGTTGGTCCACGGATGCTTGATCTTGGTCAGCCGATGTTCGATGCCGTTCTCGCGGCAGCGCATGTCGAACATGTGGGTCATGTAGCGCGCAGTGGGACCGTTGGCGTAGCGCGGCGGAAAGGTGAATTGGATGCCGTTGTCGGTCAGCACCGTGTGGATCTTGTAGGGGACGGCAGCGATCAGGGCGACCAGGAAGGCCGAAGCCGATGTCCGTCCTGTCTTCCGGGCCAGCTGGACGAAGGCGAATTTGCTGGTGCGATCAATGGCGACATAGAGGTGGATCTTGCCTTCGACGGTGCGCACCTCGGCAATGTCGATGTGAAAATAGCCGATGGGGTAGGTCTTGAACCGCTTCTTGGCAGGTTTGTCCCCCTCGGTTTCCGGCAGACGGCTGATGCCGTGGCGCTGCAAGAGCAACGATGCAAAGCAGAACGGGTCAGGTGCGGGACCGTCGCCTGCAAGGCGTAGAGGCAATCGTCCAACGGCAACAAGGTATGGCGGCGGAAGGCCACGATGATGGCCTCCTTCTCGATGCTCAGCACCGTGGATTTAGCTTCCTTCGGCCCCGTCGGTAGATCGCTGACGGATCGGCGTTTCTTCCACTTGGCAACCTTTTGGGGTTAATCCCGTAACACTTGGCAAGGGCCCTCAGGCTTTCTTGACTATCTTTATTGCTCGACAGACTGCCTCTGTCGTCGTGGCGCTGCCGTGTAGAACCTGGCCCATACATAGTGCCTCCTTCCACTCCGTGGACAAGAATGCACCATCAAATGCCGGGACTAAACACCTAGAGCAGCCCGTCAAACGGCCCACATCTTCCCGATTGGTTCCTTTGTCGCCTCTCGGCACAGTAATTCATAAGACAAACATTCCCCGGTCAAACGCGCTCATAACCAGCAACGGCGAAGTAGTTGATGAACCCGGCCGGGGTGATGGCTTCGAAACCGCTATTCCGAACCGTTTCGCCACCGAACGGCAGGACTGACCTCCCTCACCAGCCCCCATCTTGAATCAGATTTCCACGCCTTTGGGAATCCATCGCGATTCCGTCAGAGCGGATAATGCGTTAGCGAACGAGCGCCGGTTAATTCCCGGCAAACCGCGACCACCGTCTCGGCCTCCATACGCGGCAACAGCGGCAAGGTCAGGCTTTGACGCTGGGCCTTCCAGGAATGCGGACAATCCCCGGCAACGTGGCCGAAACGGGCAAAGGCCGGATGCGCATGCTGGGCATAAGTCCCCAAAGTGGTTTCCACACCGGCGGCGCGCAAATCGGCCACCACCCGGTCACGGTTGATACCCTCATCCAGCATGACCACGAAAGATTGGAAGGTGCCGGTCCCCGGGACATCGAATTGCGGCAGGCTGATTCCCGTCACACCGCTCAATTTCTGACGGTACGAAGCCGCCGTACGGCGACGGTCGTCCAAGATGGCGTCCAGGCGCTTCATCTGGGCGATTCCCAACACCGCCTGAACTTCCGACAGGCGGTAATTATAGCCGTTTTCCACGAATTCCAGCCCCACCTTGGGGCCGGCCTGACCGCCATGGCTGCGCAGCAGACGCAAACGCGCCGCCAGGGCATCGTCATTGGTGGTCACCGCCCCACCTTCGCCGGTGGTGATCAGCTTGCGCGGATGAAAGCTGAAACAGCCGACGCCGGGACCGCCGCCGCAACGGATGCCGTCACGTTCGGCGCCAATGGCGCAGGCGGCGTCTTCCACCACGAAAAGCCCATGCTGGCCGGCCAAGGCGGCGATGGCCTTGATGTCGGCCGGCATGCCGAAGGGATGGACCGGCATGATCGCTTTGGTGCGCGCCGTCACCTTGCGGGCGGCGTCTTCCACATCCAGATCGAAGCCGCCGGGGCGACAATCGACGAAGACCGGCACCGCACCGGTCTGAATGATGGCGTTCGCACTGGCCGGAAACGAAAAATCCGATACCAGCACCTCGTCGCCCGCACCGATCCCCTTGGCCGCCAGGGCCAGATGAAGCGCGGTGGTCGCCGAAGTGGTGGCGATGGCATGTTTGACGCCCACCGTCTGGGCCACCAGGGATTCAAATTCGGCGACCATGCGGCCGCTGGTCAATTGTCCCGATTCGATCACCGCCCGCAGATCGTCGGCGACTTCGTCGAAGCTGAGGTCGGGGCGGATGATCGGAATCATGCCGTGCGGCTCCGGTACCAGGCGATGGTCTGTTTCAGGCCTTGTTCCAGCTGGGTGGGGGCAACCGGGCCGATCAGAGCGGTGGCGGCGTCAACCCCGGCGCAGTGGCGGCGCACATCGGCGGCGCGGGCCGGCTGCCAGTCGATGCCGCCATCATAGCCCACTTCGGCGCTGATACCGTCAATGATGGCCTTGATGGTGGTTTCGCGACCCGATCCCAAATTCAGCACCCGGCCCTTGATGTCGTCGCGCTGCGACAGCTTCAAGGTGGCTTCCACCGTGTCGCCCACATAGATGAAGTCGCGGGTCTGCAGGCCGTCACCCTGAATCATCGGCTGGCCGCCTTCGCGGATCTTGCGCAGGGTCAGCGGAATGATGGCGGCCAGTTGGCCGTCATTCTGGCGCGGGCCGTAATTGTTGAACGGGCGGATCATGGTGATGTCGGCGCCGAACATGTTGACATAGGACGCCAACAGCAGGTCGCCCGCCGCCTTGCCGGCGGCATAGGAGGTTTCCGCCAATAGCGGATGGCTTTCATCCATAGGGACGAATTGGGCCGAGCCGTAAACCTCGGATGACGAGAAATGCACCAGACGGCCAAAGGCACCCTGGCGCTGCAACTCGCCCAAGGCAATGGCGATGTCCAGATTGACCCGACAGGCGCCGGCCGGATTGAAAAAAGAATACAGCAACGCCTTGGTGGCCAGGTTGAACACCACGTCGGGCTTGACCTTGTCCATCACCGCCGCCATGGCGGTCAGCTCGCCGGCATCTTCGCGCAGCACCGACAGGCGGTCACCATGCAGGCGGCGGGAATCGTCGAGGTTTTCTTCCTTGCCGAGGAAGAAGGTGTCCACCACCGCCACATGGGCAGCACCTTCCGCCAGCAATGCATCCACCAGATGGCTGCCGATGAAGCCGGCGCCGCCGGTGACGACGACGCGCTTGCCCGCGAAACGCTGCGCCATCTCAGATACCCGCCTTCAGGGCGTCCTGGATGGCCCAGGCCAGACGCAGCGAGCGCAGGGCACTGACACCGTCGGTCTTGGGCTTGCCGCCCTTCTTGACCACGTCGACGAAATGGCTGATTTCGCGGACCAAGGGCTCGGAATGACGCACATAGACGCGATCCATGGCCAGATCCATCACATAACCGCCGGCCGAGCCGCTGGGCAGGTCCGACGCCCGGCTTTGCCGATAGATCATCATTTCCTGGCGCAGGTAATCGGCTTCGACGAAGCCGATATCGGCGGTGATGTGCAATTGGCGGATCTTGTTCTGGGTGATGCGGCTGGCGGTGAAGCTGGCCACCGTGCCGCCAGCATAACGCACCAAGGCGGTGACGAAATCGTGGCCATAGCCCTGCACGTCGATGCCCTGGGCCTGGACACTGACGACCTCGTCATCGATCAACCCATTGGCCACGTCCAAATCGTGGATCATCAAATCCATCACCACGTCCACGTCGGTGATGCGCGACGACACCGCGCTCATACGGCGCGCGTCCAAGGCGTGCACCTTATGGCCGCCGGCCAGGAACTGGCCCAATTGTTCCACCGCCGGGTTGAAGCGTTCGATATGGCCGACCATCAGCACGGCGCCACTTTTTTCCGCAGCGCCGATCAGCGATTGGCACTGGTCCTCGGTCACCGCCAGGGGCTTTTCCACCAAACAGTGGATGCCGTTTTCCAACAACACGGTGCCGATCTCGCCATGGGTCACCGACGGGCTGGCAATGGTCACGGCGTCGACCTTGCCCACCAGATCCTCGACGCGGGAAAACACCTGGCAGCCGTATTGCTTGGCCAGGGCTTCGGCCCGAGCTTGGTCGGGATCGACCAGCCCCACCAGTTCCGGCCCCTGCAACTGGCTGTAAACCCGCAAATGGTTGGACCCCATGTTGCCGGAACCGACCACGGCGACGCGCATCAGACTGCCCTCCTGATCAAGACGCGACTTTGTTTCATGCCCCTTGCCCACGGGTCAAGGAGGATCGTGCCGTTCAACCTTGATCGGCTTGGGGAAAAGGTCCATAAAACCGGGCATTCCCAATCTTTATGCGGATGATCGTCGTGACTGCTGCCCCTGCTCCGATTCCGTTCATCGACCTTAAGACCCAGCGCCTGCGCATCGCCGGCAAGGTGGAAGTGGCGTTGAAGAAAGTGCTGGAACACGGCGCCTTCGTCATGGGGCCGGAAATCCTGGAATTGGAAAAGCAATTGGCGCAATGGGGTGGGGTCAAGCACGCCTTGGCCTGTGCCAGCGGCACCGACGCCCTGGTTCTGGCGTTGATGGCCCGGGGCATCGGCCCCGGCCACGCCGTCTTCGTTCCCGCCTTCACCTTTGTCGCCACCGCCGAAGCCGCCGTCCTGGTCGGCGCCACCCCGGTCTTCGTCGACATCCTGCCCGACGTGCTGACCATGGACCCGGCCAGCCTGGAACGCGCCATTGCCGGCTGCCCCAAGGACTTGACCCCCAAGGCGGTGATTCCCGTCGATCTGTTCGGCCAGCCCGCCGATTACACCGCCTTGGGCGCCATCGCCGCCCGCCATGGCCTGACCATGATCGCCGATGCGGCGCAAAGCTTCGGCGCCTCGTTGAACGGCAAGGCCGTGGGCGCCCTGGCCGAGATGACCACCACCAGCTTTTTCCCGGCCAAGCCGCTGGGCTGCTATGGCGATGGCGGCGCGGTGCTGACCGATGACGACGAATTGATCGAGGTGCTGCGCTCGATCCGCAACCACGGCCAGGGCCGTGACCGTTATGAACATGCCCGCATCGGCTTCAACGGCCGTCTGGACACCATGCAGGCGGCGGTTCTGCTGGAAAAGCTGGCCATCTTCGCCGACGAGATCGAAGCCCGCGACCGCGTTGCCCAGCGCTATAACCAACTGCTGTCAGAGGTGGTTGACACCCCGGTGGTGATCAAGGGCGGCACCTCGGTGTGGGCGCAATACACCGTGACCACCGCCAACCGCGACGCGGTGATCAAGGCCCTGGGTGCGCTGGGCGTGCCCACCGGGGTCTATTATCCGACGCCGCTGCACCTGCAGGGACCTTATGCCCATTACCCGCGTGACCCCGCCGGCATGGCGGTGACCGAGGACAAGATGGGCCATGTGTTCAGCCTGCCCATGCATCCCTATCTGGACGAAGCCACCCAGGACCGCATCGTCGCCGCCGTGCGTCAGGTGGTGGAGAGCCAGGCATGAGCCGCGACAACGTCTTCGTCCATGCCAGCGCCGTGGTCCATGACGACGCCGCCATCGGTTCCGGTACCCGCATCTGGGATTGGTCCAAGGTGCGTGAAAAGTCCACCATCGGCGCCGGCTGCAATATCGGCCAGTCCTGCTATATCGACATCGGCGCGGTACTCGGCGACCGCTGCAAGATCCAGAACGGCGTGTCGGTCTATCACGGCGTCACCATCGGCGACGACGTCTTCGTCGGCCCCAACGCGGTGTTCACCAACGATCTGGTGCCGCGCGCCTTCAATACCGATTGGAAGATCACCGAGACCCGGGTCGGCAACGGCGCCTCCATCGGCGCCAACGCCACCATCCGCTGTGGCATCACCTTGGGCGATTATTCCATGGTCGCCGCCGGCGCCGTGGTGACCAAGGACATTCCCCCCCATGGTTTGGTCATGGGCAACCCGGCCAAGCTGGTGGATTACGTCACCAAATCGGGCAAGCGGCTGGATTGGGACATGGCCGGCCCGCCGCCCGCCGCCGACAGATTGGCCGATTAAGCCATGGCCGCACTCGGCGCCCTGCAATCCCTGATCCGGCGCTTGGCCACCGAGATGCGGTCGAAATACAACCGCAAGGTCTCGCTGGGTGATTTGCTGACCGACCGTTGGCAAAATGCCCGTGATTACGGCTTTGGCGCCGGATCGTCGTGTTACGACAACGTGCTGATCCTGGGCGACGTTCGGGTGGGTGAAAACACCTGGATCGGTCCCAACTGCATTTTGGACGGCAGTGGCGGCCCGCTGATCATCGGCGATTGGTGTTCCATCAGCGCCGGTGTGCAGATTTACACCCACGACACGGTCAGGCGCAGCACCAGCCTGGGCAGCGATCCCATCGACAAGGCGCCGGTGACCATCGGATCAGGGGTCTATATCGGCCCCAACAGCGTGGTGTCGAAGGGAGTCACCATCGGCGACAAGGCGGTGATCGGCGCCATGTCGCTGGTCAACACCCCCATCCCGGCGGAAAGCCGGGCCTGGGGCTGTCCGGCCCGTCCTCAGCCCTGAGGCGGCTTGCCCGATGGCGGCAGACGGCCGGCGGCGCGTTCCACCAGCCAGCGCGGCCGGCGGCGCGATTCATCGTAATTGCGCCACATATATTCGCCCAGCACCCCCAGCATGACCATCTGCAAACCGCTGAGGATCAAGAGCGCCACCATCAGCGACGGATAGCCGGGAACCGAGCGTTCCACCAAGGCGGCCAGCAGGACGTAAAGGGCGTACAGGAAGCCGATCAACGCCACACCAACGCCGATGGCCGACATGGCGCGGATGGGCAGGTACGAGAACGAGGTCATGGAATCGATGACCAGCTTGATCTTTTTCGACAGGCTCCAGCCTGACACACCGTGCAGGCGGGCTTCCTTGACGTATTCGATATGGGCCTGCTGGAACCCCATCCATTGCACCAAGGCGACGATGCTGACATTGCGTTCGCCGAACTGGCCAAAAGCATCCACCGCCACCCGGTCCATCAGGAAGAAGTCGGCGCCCATGGCCGGAGTGTCCTTCAGCCCGGCCACATGACGCATCAGCCAGTAATAAAGCCGGGAAAAGGCCAAGGTGGACGCCGTCTCGCCCTCGCGCTTGCTCCGCACCGCCCAAACGATCTGGGCACCGTCACGCCATTTTTCCAGCAAGGCGGGCAAGGTTTCCGGCGGGTCCTGCAGATCGCCGGCCATGATCACCGCCGCGTCACCCAAGGATGCCGCCAAGCCGCAGGAAATGGCGGCATGGCTGCCGAAATTGCGGGCCAGGCGCATGCCGCGCACCCGCTCGTCACGTTCCGACAAGTCGTGGATGACGCCAAAGGTGTCGTCGGGGGAATGGTCGTCCACCACCACCCATTCCCAGTCGATGTCCAAAGTATCGCACACCGCCTTCAAGCGCTCGTACATGACCGGCAGGTTGCGGGCTTCCCGATAGGCGGGGGTGACGATAGACAATTTCATCTTTACAGCTTCCACTGCGGCAGGGATTGGGAGAGGGATTCCAGCAAGGAATCACCGACCCTTTCCTGGTACTCGGAATTGACCCGGAACATGGTATCGACCATGCGGGTCTGACGTTCCAGATAGTTCAGCATGGGGACCGGATAGCGCCCGCCGTCCTGGGTATAGTGCAGCGGATGCAGCAGCAACTGGACGGTGCGTGACGCGCCTTGGGCGACGAAGTCCATGGGGTCGGAACGGAACTGCATGCGCGAATCCGACAAATAGCGGTCGGGGGCAAAGATCGCCGGGTCATAGGCGTTGTTCCAGCCGTCCAGCAACATGAAGCTGCCGTGAACCGACGGATTGTGCAGGCTGACCGAATTGACCCCCTGACCGATGATATCGGCCAGAATGTCACCTTCGTCGCGGGCATGCCGCGCCAAAGCCGCTTCATCGGCTTTCGGGTAAACCTGAGGGTCGAAATGCAGCGCCACCTCGAAGTCGTCCTCGGCCATCTGCCGCAACATGCGCCGGGCGGGCAGGCAATTCACGTTGTAGGTTTCGGCGGTGACCAGGAAAAAGAAGGTCGAGCGGATATCAATATCGGCCAGCAGGCGCGAAAAATCATAGGCAGCCTGAACGTCCAGATCCACGTCATGACGCAAAATGATTCCCGGCTGGCCGCGCCAATCGCGCAAGGGGAATAATAGGGCCAATTCCGCCGCCCGGCCCAACAAAGCCTTCACACCGTCGTCACTGAAATAGTTCATCAACTCCACCCTAACATCCAGACGCCAGCGTCAACAGGGCAATGCCCGTTTCATCCCTGGCCGTCCTTGGCTCCATTTTTCGTCAACAGCAAGGCCGCGGCCGCAGCGCGGTCCAGTTTGCCATTAGCGTTGCGTGGCAGATGGGCGAAGCGCTCTATGCGTTTGGGCACCATGTATCCCGGCAAGTGATCGGTGCAATGGGTCAAGACGACCCCATCATCCGCAGATTTGTCCGAATCGCCGACGATGGCCACGATTTCCTGGGACTCGGGGATAAACAATGCAACAGCTTCTTCAATGCCCGGACACGCATTCAGGGTCGCTTCCACGTCACCCAACTCGACACGGAACCCCATGACCTTGACCTGGCTGTCACGGCGCCCCAGGAAGTGCAGCACCCCCTGTTCGTCAAAGCGGGCCAAATCACCAGTCTCATAAAGATGCACGTTCATATCAGGCTTCAGGGGATTGAGCGGGAAGGCCGCTGCCGTCAAATCCGGTCGGCGCCAATAACCTGTGGCCAGTTGAACACCCCCGATGGTCAGACGACCGGTTATTCCCGCTGCGACCGGCTTGTTGTCTTCACCCATGATGACGATTTCGGTCGCCGCTACCGGCCGCCCGATGGGCACATTCATCCGGGGGTCAAAATTGTCTGCCGTGACCTGATGATAAGTGCAGGCGATTGTCGCCTCGGTGGGGCCGTAAAGGTTGTAAATGGGGATATCAGGATGCGTCTGCAGCCACGCTGCGGCGTCACCGGCCGACATGGCCTCGCCGCAGAACAAGGCCAGGCGCAAATTGCCATTTAAGGCACCCGCCGACAATTGCCGCGCCTTGCGCAACATGGTGATGACGCCAGGGACCGAAAACCACACGGTGATCCGGCGATCCCGAATGAACTTGGCGGGAAATGTCCGATCTGCCGCCTTGATGATCGGACAAACCGTCCCGCCGACACGAAACGCCCCCCAGATATCCAGAACGGACAAATCGAAGGTGATGCTGGAATGGTTGGAAAAACGGTCATCCGGCCCATAGCCGAAGCATTGCGCCGCCCATCCCAGAAAATTGCCGACGCTCCGATGGCTGACCATCACGCCTTTCGGCTGACCGGTCGTCCCCGAGGTGAACAGAATATACGCCAAGTCCTCGTCGATATTTTTCTGTTCGGGACAATGGCGGGCGCGATCCCATTGCGCCATCGTCACCACCGCCCTGAAAGCCGGCTGCGGATCAGCAACCACCCCATCGTCCAAAACAATCACCACCGGACGGGCGGTCAATCCAGCCTCGGCAACCGCGTGCGCCACATATTCCAGGTGTTGCGTCAGGGTCAGCACAAAAGCCGGAACGATCTGGGCGATGACCTGCGCCGCGCGCAGCACCGGAAGGGATGGCAAAATGGGCACATAACAACCATCGGCACGCAAAATGCCGCTCATGCCGACACAGGCTTCCAGGCCATTGTCCATGACCATCAGGACCGGCGCACCACGGTCCAAACCACCATCCAGAAGCTCGGCCCCCAGACGGTGCATCTTTTCGTCCAGCTGACCATAAGTCAGAACCAAGCCATCGGCATCAATGGCGGTGGCACGGGGCCGGTGTCGCGCATGATGCGATATGGCTTGATGGATCAAGCTCCCCTGCGTTAAGGCAGGCTCAGCCATGCGCAACAGCCCCGTGCTGCTGAAAATACGCCAACAATGATTTGAAGCTGACCAGTTCACCCATCATGTCCGGGGGAATGGAAGCGCCCAACTTTTCTTCAAGGGCGAAAATCATGTCCAAATGACGCATGGAATCCCAGCCCGAAGTCTCTCCCATGGCGGCATCTTCCGTCAGGTTGGAAACTTTCAGCAGATCACCCACCAGGCGAAGGAAATCCTCGGGATTCATATTTCATTTCTCCGCGTTCAAAAAGCCGGGATGACGGGCCTCGATGACCTTGAATGCCCGCGTCGCCGCATCCTTCAGAACGGAAACATCGAAGAATTTTCGACGCAGGTACAACATTTCCCATGTCCGCCAGAACGCGGCACCCTGCAGACCCGCCAGCCTATTTTCGTTGGACAGGCGGGAAACGTAACATTCAGCAAAGGCACGCGCCACCAACAAGGTGAAATGCACGTTGGGGTGAGTGAAGATGTCCATGATATCCGCGTCGCCGCGCCAATCTTCCAGCGTCTGCTGCCGTCCTTTGCTGACCGAACACGGCAAGTCGAAGCCGAAGGTTTGTGCCGTCAGATCGAAAATCGAGCCGGGAAGCAAGCCCAGCAAATTGCCGGCTTCATCCATCTGCGGAACGTAAGGATAAGTCCGGCACAGCAATGGCTTCGACAGCTTACCCTCACACAATCCAAGCAACGAACACCGCGCCTGGTGAATCCGCAATGGCTGCGGCCCACCGAAATCCAGGCTGTGGGTTTGAATGCTCGATGAGGGAACCAAGCCATGGTGGGAAAGGTAATTCCATTCACCATCCATGTAGATAATATTAGTTCCGTTTTTATGGATAAACTTAAAGTCTAACTCTGGGATATTGTTAGAGCAACAACGACCACCACCGCAATCATTCCAACACCCATGCTGCTTAATAAAAGCAATAGCCTCAATATCTCTCCATACTTTATTTATATCATCAAGCATATTTTCATGCCTTTAATTGTCGCATAACCATTTTAATGCATATCAAATTCTCTTGACAACACTTGCCGCGTTGATAGCATGCGGCCATCCATTCATGCAAGCTTAGGGCTTTAGCCCAGCCCATTCGCGGACTAGCTGTTCCCTATGCCTCGTGCACCCTCCATTATCGTCAAAGCCGCCTCTTTTTTTCTAGGGGTGATATGCGCCGGGACGGCTCTGCACCTTTTGGCCGGCTCGTCCGCTGACGTCGAACATATGGGCGATTATTACGATCTGGAGCGGATGCGGGTTCACGAAATTCTGAACGTCCGGCGTCACGTCGTGATCGGCCCGTGTTACGTTGGAGGCAACAAGCAACAAAATGGCTGGCAAGAAACGCCCACCGACATCCTATCCGGTGACAACTCGACATTGTTGAGTAGCATGATCAATTATGAATTGAGTAATCGAGGCGTCACCAGCGACCGTTTTTATACCTTGGCACGGGCGTCGGCTGGCTTTGTTGACAAATTCGTATTTATCAAAACCGCACTTGATGCCGGAAATCTTGCTTCGATCATTTATATGGCCGCGCCTGAAGGCAATGGCGAGGCTTTCTATACGCCGCTCTCGATCCATCAAGTTTTTTACGGGATTTTGGCCTTAGAGAACTTGGCTCAACGCTATCCTGGCGCATCATCAGAAATTTCCACCTACCTTAAACGCGTTGAAAAAAGCGCCTACTACGCCGATGCCGTCGCCAAATATGGCCAAGACTGGCGCTCACGATTCAGCCTTGAGCGGATGGGCTGGAATGAAAAACTGACCACCCTTCACGAACGTTTGTTTCCGCAAACGCCGGATAGCGCGATCAGTACCAAAGCCAGGATTTGGGATGCCTTCTGGTTCACGACCAACACCATCGTTCGGCCAATGACCGACAGCGCGGCGGTCATTGGCCGCGACCTGCTGATCCGTCTGACTTTGTGGAACACACTCCGGGATCGCAAAAGCGCCAACATCACGAAGACGGTGCTCGACCAAACCGTCGAAAGCTATGCCTTGCCGGCCGCCGTCAAAGGTCATTTGTTCGAGCCCACCGACAAAAAGCACTATTACACCACCACCGAGGATACCGATGCATGGCTGAAGGTAATGCAAAGCATCGCCCAACAAGCCGGCTTCGCTTTGATCACCTACAGCCAGCCCAGTTACCATTACAGCGCCCAATTCGTCGCCCAACGCTGGCCTGGCTACATGGAAGCGTTCCGACGTGGCACCTCGGCTGTCCCGTCGCTGGTGATTGACCGCAGCCTGCAGCGTTATCCCAACGATTTCTTTTTCCGGAAATGCCGGAATTGCCCCGAACCCAGTTTTTATGCGGATGATCACGATTCCAAGGTGGCCATTGGCGTTTATCGCGAATCGGTAGCCGTGATCAACGAGATGAGCAAACACGGATTCCTGCCGCCGCAAGCGTCTGGATTGCCGAAATGGGAGCGATTGATGACACTATCGCCAGATCTCGACGAGTGCATTCGCGACCTTACCTTCCCCGGACAATGCCTTGCCGCGGCGCCCGCACCAAGCTGGAGCTCGCCATGAACCGGACATTGCTGAAATGGTTCCTGGCCGGGGCGCTGACTTATACGGCTGTCACCCTGATCATGAACAAGGGCATCCTGCAACTGTACAAGTCGCAGACTTGGTCCGTCGTCTATGGGCAGTTTTGAATGATTTTGCGTGACGCCACCCAACGGACCAGATCATGAGCGCCACCTTCCTGTCGCTGCTTTATTACATCTTCACCGCCATCGGCGGCGGACTGACCACTCTAGTGGACCGCCTAAAGCTTGAACGCGCCTGGCTGATCAATGGCTTCAACATCGCCTTCATCCTGGTGTTCGCCAGTTCCTGGAAGTTTGTCGTCATCGCCTTGGTCTATGGTCTTTGCGTCGGAATGGCCGGCAGGATTCTAGCCACGACCGTACTTGTCCGCCGCGGGAAAGTTTATACCCTCGCTCTCGCCGCTGTCGTTGCCTTGCTGCTGATGGTCAAATATGCGCTGCCCCTTCCCATCTTGGGGCAAACTTTGATTGCCAGTCTGGGCATCACCGAGTGGATCGGCCTATCCTATATGACCTTTAAAAGCGTGATTTTCTTGTCTTATTGCAAGAACACGCCAAATGCCGATCTTAGATGGCGTGAAATCATCGCCTTTTTGCTGTTCTTTCCCAGTCTGGTCGCCGGACCTGTCGGACGTTACGTCCCGTTCAAGGACGACTTGCGCAGCCCCGTGGAACAACGCCCGCGTTTCGGCATTGATGACCTGATCAGAATGTGTGTCGGTGTCATCAAGATCCAAATCCTGGCAAATCTGGCCCTGTATTGGGGGCCGGAAGCGATGATGACGGCAGGCCAAAATGACACTCTGTCGGGGATCATCGCCCTGAACGCCCACATCGCGTATTTCTATCTGGATTTTTCGGGTTATTGCGACATCGCCATAACCAGCGCCAAGTTGGTGGGGATCCGCGTCCCGGAAAACTTCAACTACCCCTTCATGGCCCGCAATATCCGGGAATTCTGGACCCGCTGGCACATCAGCGTGACCAATTGCTTTCGCGACTTCATTTTCTTCCCGCTGATGAGCTTTTTCACCAAGCTGGGATGGCGCCCTTATCCGATCTTTTGCCAATCCCTGGCCCTGTTTGTCACCTTCTTCCTGATGGGGATTTGGCATGGCGACACCCTGCAGTGGTTGTTTTATGGGCTTTACCACGGTATCGGCATCAGTCTGCACCAAGTGGCTGACGGATTGATCGGACGCCATCGACCGGTCTTGCGCAAACGTCTGGCCGACAGCTTGGTCTGGCGCATACTGGGCATCGCCACCACGATCGAGTTCGTTGCATTTGGCATGTACTTCACCTTGCCGGCCAACTTGCAGCTTTGGGTCGAAGGGGCCATTCTGCGCTGAGGGGACTGATGTGGGACCACCGTGACCCGTGACGAATTCGATACCATCGCCATGGCGACCCCAAGACTGAAAACAGTCGATAGGACCAAAGCCATGGGACGGACACGGGGACGGGATTGACTGAGGCACATTACCTTGATGCTGGCGCTAGAGAAGGGCTGCAACCGTGTGTTCTTCGGTGGATATCAGACCAAAATCAACGGTCATCACATCGAACTGGCGGCCCAATTGGAAGCCCCTTTCCTTCCTGCTTGGTTTCATTGCTTGGACCGCCGGCCCCAAAATGCCAACGACAAGGTTGACATTGCGGGGCTGCTGACGGCTCATGCAGCGAAAAACTGGCCCCTATCGTTCACGCTCGCGTAAACCCGTATTCCAGGGAAAGCATGCTTTCAACCCTTGACCTGCTGCTTCTGGGCACCGACCAACGGGCGATCTTGTTCTGTGTCGTCACCATCGCGCTGATCGCTACCTTTTTGGGTCGTCTGTCACGCCTGCCTTGGGTAGAAGCTGGCGCCTTCGGCATGATCGTGCTGTCGGGCAGCGCCGCTCTGCTGCTTTTCGCTTTCCGCGCCCTTCGGCTTCCCTTGGACTTTTACGTCCCTTGTGTGCTGCTGATCGCAATCGGTGTGGCATGGCTGTTTCGTCGCCTGCTTCCGCCCTTGCCGGCTTTCCCCATCGGACATGCCGGCTGGGCTTGGTCAACCTTCGCCATCCTTGCCGGCGTCTTGTGGGTCATGCATATCGTCCAGCTGGAACCGTCGGCCAACATGTCGTCGCATCACGGCTGGTACCCGCTTTACATCGAGGGCTCGTTCCAGCTGGGACGCTTTGCTGAAATCGCCGACATGTCCATCGGCGATGGCTACATGGCCAGTATCTTCTACAATATGGATTTGATGGGTTTGGTCGCCTTTGGCAAGGGACTGGGCTTGGGCTCGGCCTGGCATGTCTACAGCGCCGGCTCGGTTCTGGCGGCCCTGCTGTCTATGGCGGTGCTGATCCGCAGCCTGTCCACCTCGCGCCTGGGATTGCTGGTCTTCTCTGTCATGGTGGTCGGCCTTTTGGGCACGGACTTCCTGTACCGCAGCACTTTGGCACGCAACTGGGGGGATGCCTTTCTGTATTTGTCCGGCGCCTTGTTGCTGGCGATCCTGGCCAGGGGCAAGGACGTTCGGACAGTGACGCTGTGGTGTGCGGCCACCTCGCTTTTCCTGGTTTTCGGCCGCCATTACGGGGCGTTCTATGCCGGTCTGATTTTCCTGGTCGGCTATCTTGCCAACGGCCGGGCAAACCGGGATTGGTCGCTGCACCCTTGGTTCATCATGGGCTGCCTGTTGCTGTTGTTCTCGGCCCGGGAAGTCAGCTGTTTCATTGATCCACCCAGCCTTTACTACCCCGGCCAGAAATTGCTGGATGTCGCCCTTGAAAGCAGCCCAAGCCTGATCATGGGCAGCTTGAACGACCTGGGGCTGACCACCGGCGGCGCCATGTCGCGATGGGGCCTGAGTTTCCGCAATCTGTACCTGCTGGCGGCCCCGATTTTGCTGGTGGCAAGTTGGAAGCAAAGACGCTCTGCCACCCGTCTGGGGTGGTTGGCGATCCCGCTGGGGATCGCCGCCCTACCGCAGGTCCTGCAATATGTGACCCAGTATCGCAGCTCTTCTGATTACAGTAAAACCACCTTATTGGCCTTGCATTTGATAGCTTGGTACCCGGCTTTTGCCGTTGCGCATCTCGCCGACATGTACAACATCAAGCTGCCGCGCCGGTTATTACCCGCATTCGTGGTTTGCGCCGTGGCCGGTATGGCTTCGCTTTTGGTCATCAAACGCCAATCGATCCCGTTCACCGCAATGAACCCGCTGAATTTGATCACCGCCACGCGTGACTTGTATCAGCAGAAAAACCCGGATTATCAGATTGCCCAACGCATCCTTGCCATCGGCGATCAACAGGGATCCAACATCGCGGCCCATCAAATCCTGTATTTCCACTACGAGCCGGGCATCGGCCTGCGCAACTTCATCGGCGGCAGCCTGTTTTGCGACCGGGATTTTTGGACCCCGGATGTCCAAAACCGCATCGCCCGCAGCGCCAATCTGGGGGATCTGGTGGCGCAGCTTGGCTATCCCAACCTGTATCTCAGTCGCTCGAGCTCGCTTTTGTACCAACGCTATTATTCGGAAGCCTGGCGCAAATACGAAACCGAGATGGCCGATATCGAACACCAACCCTGGGTCGACCGGGTCATCCGCTACACGGGGCCCGGCTTGATGGAAGCCATCTTCGTCATTCCCAAACGACCCGATGCTCAACTGGGCCGCTGTGCGGCCAAGACCTCTAAGCCTTGATCTGGAAGCATTCGACCACGTAACCGAAGATCGCTTCGGCGGCTTCATCCACCGACATGGTATCGGTGTCGATGATCAGTTCGGGGGCTCGGGGGTCTTCATAGGGGGCATGGATGCCGGTGAAATCGGGGATTTCGCCGGCCCGGGCCTTGCGGTAAAGCCCCTTGGGATCACGCTGTTCACAGGTGGACAAGGGGGCCTGGACGAAGACTTCGTGGAACACGTCCGGTCCCATGGCACGGACGTTTTCGCGGTCTTCGCGATAGGGCGAGATAAAGGCGGTGATGGCGATCAGCCCGGCTTGGGTCAGCAGATGCGCCACTTCGCCGACACGGCGGATGTTTTCCCGACGATCGTCGGGGGCAAAGCCCAAATCCGAACACAGCCCGGCGCGCACATTGTCGCCATCCAGCACGAAAGCCTGCCAGCCCTTGCGCACCAAGCGCCGTTCCAATTCCATGGCAATGGTGGATTTGCCGGCCCCGGACAGTCCGGTCAACCAGATCACCCCACCCTTGTGGCCATTCATCTGCCAGCGGGTCTGCATGGATGCGGTGTGGCTGACTTCGGTGATGTTGGTGGAACGCGGAGCCGAACGCGCCGCCGCCAGCCCGTCACGGCTGATGACGCCGCCGCCGGCGGTGTCGAAGCCGTCCACCAGCACGAAGCGGCCGGTCAATTGGTTGTCGGCGAAAGCGTCGAGTGGGATCGGGGTACGGCTGCGCAAGATCACTTCCGCCACACCGTTGCGTTCGACCTGCGCGGCCTGATGGTTGGACAAGGTCTCCACATCGACGATGCGTTCGATGGTTTCGACCCGCACTTGATGCGATCCGGTATTGATCTTCAGCTTGTACTGATTGCCGGCCAGCAAGGGCTGACGTCCCAACCAAAACACATGGGCTCGAAAGCGGTTCACCACGTGGGGCGGCTGGCTGGCCAGATGGGCCACGTCGCCGCGCTCGACGAAAATATGTTCGTCCAGGGTGATGCCGACCGATTGACCGGCTTCGGCGGATTGCACGTCGCGACTGGGCCAGCTTTCGATCCCCGAGACCCGTGCCGACTTGCCCGAGGGCGAAAATACCAAGCTATCACCCACCTGCAGACGGCCGGTCTCGATCCGTCCGGCGACGATACGGCGGGCGTCGAACTTATAGACGTCTTGCACCGGAAGGCGCAGGGGCTGGCCCACCGGCGGCTGGCTGGCGGTGAAACGATCCAGCCCTTCCACCAAAGTCGGACCTTGGTACCACGGCATGGCCGCAGAAGCCGCGGCGATGCAATCGCCCTGACGTCCGGATACCGGGACGATGAAGGCCGGGGTGATCCCCAGCGAGCCCAGATAATCGGTGATTTCGGCAGCGACCTGCTGATAGCGGTCCTGGTCATAGCCGACCAGATCCATCTTGTTGATGGCCACCATCACCTGGGTCAGGCCCAAAAGATGCAGCAGATAGCCATGGCGGCGCGATTGTTCGCGCACACCTTCCTGGGCATCGACCACCAAGACGGCGGCTTCGGCGGCAGCGGCGCCCGATACCATATTCTTCAGGAATTCCTTGTGCCCGGGCGCATCGATGATGACATAGGGGCGCAAATCGGTTTTGAAGCGGATTTGCGCGGTGTCGATGGTGATGCCCTGGTCGCGTTCCGCCTGCAACGCATCCATGACGAAAGCCCATTCGAAGGGCATGCCGCGACGTTCGCAGACCGCCTTCAGATAATCCACCTTGCCGTCGGGCAGGGCCTTGGTTTCGTGCAGGATACGCCCCACCAAGGTGGACTTGCCGTGGTCCACATGGCCGACGATGACGATCTTCAAGGGGGAACGATTCGCTTCCATCACACCGTCTTCCCTTACATATAGCCTTGGGCCCGCAGGCGTTCGAAAGCGTCCTCGGATTCCTTGTCCTGGGCACGGCCGGCCCGTTCCGAGGTATTGGTGCTTTCCAGTTCGGCGATGATTTCGGCGACATTGGCCGCCTGGCTGTCGATGGACCCTGTGCAGGGTGCGCAACCCAGTGAACGGTAGCGCTTGCCGTTCTTGGCGTAATACAGGCTGACCATGGGGATGTTCTCGCGCTGGATATAGCGCCACACATCCAATTCGGTCCAAGCCAGCAACGGGTGGATACGCAGATGGGTGCCCGGGGCGAAATCAGTCTTGTACTGGTTCCAGAATTCCGGCGGCTGGTCCTTGAAATCCCATTCCGCCGATTCGTTGCGCGGGCTGAACACCCGTTCCTTGGCCCGCGTCCCTTCCTCGTCACGACGGATGCCAGCGAAAATCCCCGTATAGCCACCCTGGGCCACCAAATCCTTCAGACCTTCGGTCTTCAACGCCGAGCAGCAATTGACCCGGCCCTGGTCCGGACTCATTCCCGCCGCCAGGGCCTGACGGTTTTGGCCAACCACCAGATTAAGGTTCCATTCCTTGGCCATGCGGTCACGGAATTCGATCATTTCCGGGATCTTGTAACTGGTGTCCACATGCAGGACCGGAAACGGCACATGGCCGAAGAAAGCCTTACGCGCCAGCCACAGCATGACATTGCTGTCCTTGCCGATGGACCACAGCATGGCGATCTTGTCCAAGCGGTTGAAGGCTTCGCGGAAGATGTAGACCGATTCGTTTTCCAGGGCGTCCAGATGATTCATGGCGTCGCACAATCCCAGCATTACCACCCAAGATACGAGCAGCGTCGCTGGCTTTACACCCCTGACATGACGACGTCAAGTCAGCGTTCATGGCGTGAACACCCCCTTGCGTTCATGGCGTGAACGGGTTATAGGCTTAGGGCCATGGACGATCAAAACCCAGACTTGCCAGCCCAGAAAACCGCCGCTGCGGAGACCGCGGTGATGCTGGGTCTGCTGCGCAATTTCGGCCAGGATGAAACCACCAGCCAGCGCGCCATGGCCCGCGATCTGGGCATCGCCGTCGGCCTGGTCAACGCCTATGTGAAGCGTTGCGTGGCCAAGGGTTGGCTGAAGGTGTCACAAATCCGTTCCAGCAACGTCATCTACATGCTGACGCCCAAGGGTTTCTCTGAAAAAGCCCGCCTGACCTCGGAATTCCTGTCACAATCGCTCAGCATGTTCCGCGAAGCGCGCCAGGAATATGAAAGCCTGGTCCAGCAATGCCAGACCAAGCACTGGCGCCGCGTGGTGTTTTACGGCTGCAGTGAAATGAGCGATATCGCCCTGCTGTGCGCCCGCAATGCCGGAATCGAACCCGTCGCCATTATCGACCCGGGGTCCAATCAAAAGGATTACATGGGCATCGCGGTCATTCAGTCGCCCAAGGATCTGACCGCCATCGACGCCGTCATCGTCACCGCCATGTGGAAGCTGCCGGAAATCTTCGACAGCCTGCACCAGCATTTCAGCGACGAACAAATCCTGACGCCATCCATGCTGCAGCATCTGCGCCGCCGCCGCTTCGCCGACGAGGACACGCCATGAACTGGGTCGCCGTCTGGACCCACCCCAATGGCGAGTTCAAGGCCGAACAGCATTTGCTGGCCCAGGGATTCGACGTCTATCTGCCGCGTTATCAACGTCAACGGCGCCATGCCCGACGGGTGCAGACGGTGATCCGCCCGTTTTTCCCGCGCTATCTGTTTTGCCGCCCCACCAAGGACAGCCACGGTCTGCGCTCGATCATCTCGACCCGTGGCGTTGCGCGCTTGGTCGGACACGGCGAAAGCCCCGACTGGGTCAGCGATCAGGTCATCGACGCACTGCGCGCGCGTGAGGACGAAAACGGTCTGATGTCGCCCACCACCGGATTGAATGCCGGGCAAAAGGTCACCTTGGCCGGCCACCCGAACCTGGATTTGGTGTTCGAATGCGCTGATGACGGCGAACGTGCCATTCTGTTGCTGGATTTTTTGGGCACGCAGACCCGTGTCCGCGTACCTTTGGATCGCTTAGCCGCCATTTGACGGTTGACGACCCGCGCCCGAGTTGATGTATCCGTGTGCCCTTGCGTGCACCCGGACTGCGGTAGCATGGTCATGTGCCTGATGAATCATCCCTAAGGATCCCCACGCCATCATGATTCCCATCTTCGAGCCCGAGTTCACCGGCAAGGAACGACAATACCTGCTGGAATGCATCAATACCGGCTGGATTTCGTCGCAAGGCCGATTCATCGTCGAATTCGAAGCGGCCTATGCCCAGCACACCGGCATGGCTTTCGGCATCGCCACGTCCAATTGCACCACCGCCCTGCACCTGTCCTTGCTGGCCATGGGCATCGGCGCCGGCGACGAGGTCATCTGCCCCGACCTGACCTTCATCGCCCCCGCCAACATGATCGCCATGACCGGGGCGACGCCGGTTCTGGTCGATGTGGAACCCAGCGGCTGGGGCATTGATCCCGACCGCCTGGAAGCCCGCATCACCCCGCGCACCAAGGCCATCATCGTCGTCCACGCCTTTGGCCATGCCGCCAATATGGGCCCGATCATGGAAATCGCCCGTCGCCACGGCTTGAAAGTCATCGAAGACGTGGCCGAGGCCCCCGACGCCGAATGGATCGACCCGGCCACCGGCATCGGTCAACGGGTGGGAACCTTCGGTGACGCTGCCTGTTATTCGTTCTTCGCCAACAAGATCATGACTTCGGGCGAAGGCGGCATCATCTTGTGCCACGACACCGATCTGGCCCGTGAATTACGGGTGCTCCGCGATCACGGCATGTCGCCGGAACGCCGTTACGTTCACGACGTCATCGGCACCAATTACCGCATGACCAACCTGCAGGCGGCGATGGCCCTGGCCCAGCTGGAACGTCTGAACGAAACCCACCAACGACGCCTGCACCAGGCCGAGCTGTACCGCCAGGCCCTGTCGCGTTGCGACAAGGTCACTTTCCGGCCGGTGGCGTCGTGGTGCAAGCCCGTGCATTGGCTGACCACCATCACCCTGTCCAACCCCAAATTGCGCACCCCTTTGGGGAATTACCTGCGCCACAACGGTGTCGAGTTCCGGCCGATGATTTTCCCGGTTCACGAAGCCAAACCGTATCGCTCGCACAATAATCCCGATGACTTCCCCGTCAGTCGTGATATCTCCCATCGGTCGTTGCATCTGCCGTCGGCGGTGGGGCTAAGCGAACAAGACATCGCCCGGATCTGCGACCTGGTCGTCGCCTGGGTGGAAAAGCACGACTCCTAGGAGCTGGGATGGACGGCCTGGAAAAATTGTTGGTACCGGTTTCGGCAACCCTGGAACAGGCCATGCGCTCGTTGCGTCTGTCCGGGCGGGGTTTGGTCATCGTCCACACCAATGACGGCCGGGCCGCCGGCATTTTGACCGATGGCGACATCCGCAACGCCTTGATGGATGGGTCCACCCTGCAATCGCCGGTCAGCGGCTGCATGAACCGCGACTTCGTCTCGGTCTGCGAAGGTACCCGCAAGGAAGAGACGCTGAAATTGCTGGACTGCCGCATCCGCGCCATTCCGGTGTTGGACGCCAGCGGCTGCGTGGTCGGCGTGGTCAGCACCGGCTATCTGGAACCCCAGCGCGAATCCTATGCCCGCGCCAAGGCGCCGGTGCGGGTCAGCCTGGCCGGCGGCGGCACCGACTTCACCCATTATTTCATGGAACATGGCGGCGTTTCGCTGACCGCCAGCATCAGTCTTTACAGCCATGTGGAATTGCGCAAGCGTGCCGACAACTGCATCCGCATCCATTCCCAGGTGGGATCGCGGCTGATCGAGGCCGCCAATCTGGACGCCCTGACCTATGACGGCGACGGCGATCTGCTGAAGGCCGGCATCAAGGTGATGAAGCCGGAATTCGGTTTCGACATGTGGGTGGACAACGATTTCCTGCCCGGTTCCGGCCTGGGCGGTTCGGCCTCGGTTCTGGCCGGGGTGATCGGCGTGTTGAACGAGTTCCGGGAAGACAAGCTGGACGCTTATTCCATCGCCGAGCACGCCTTCGAGGCGGAACGCATCGAATTGGATATCTCGGGCGGCTGGCAGGACCAGTATTCCACCGTGTTCGGCGGCTTCAACTTCATCGAGTTCGACGACCGCCACAACACGGTGACGCCGCTGCGCCTGCAGCCTGCGACCCTGCAGGAATTGGAAGAACGTTTCCTGCTGTGTTATTCCGGCAGCGAGCATCTGGGCGAGCGCATCCAAAGCGAAAACCGCCGCAAGGATGGCGGCAGCGCCGACAAACTGGCCTATGCCAACGAAATCAAAGCCATCGCCTTTGACATGAAGGCCCACCTGCTGCGCGGCAATCTGAACGATTTCGGCGCCATGCTGGATGCCACTTGGCAGTTGAAGAAGCGTATCAACCCGCTGGTCAGTTCGCCGGAACTGGATTCCATCTACCAGACCGCCATGGAAAACGGCGCCGAGGGTGGACGCCTGCTGGGAACCGGCGGCGGCGGGTATTTCCTGTTCTTCGTCAAGCCGTTTCGCCGTTATGACGTGGCCGCCGCCCTGCGCCGGCGCGGGTTTTCGGTCAATTCCATCCTGTTCGACCGCAAGGGCCTGCAATCGTGGGTCGCCCGTTCATGAGCCACGCCATCCCCGACAGGGTGGTGATCCTGGGGACCGGCGGCTTCGCCCTGGAACTGGCGCAGTTGATGGGCGATTGCGGCTGTCGGGTGGTGGGCTTCGTCGGCCCCCAGCCCGATTGCCCATTGCCCGAACCCTGGCTGGGCGGCGATGACAGCCTGTCCACCGTCAATACCCATATCCCGGCCCTGGTGGCCGCCGGCCAGCCGCACCTGCGTCAACGTCTGCTGGCCCTGGCTGCCGCCGGGCGAGCGCTGGCCCGCTTCGTCCATCCCGCCGCCCTGGTGTCGTCGGCGGCCCGCATCGACGAGGGCTGCATGGTCTATCCCAACAGCACCATCCATGCCGGGGTCCATCTGGAAAGCGGCGTATTGGTCAATTCCAACGTCTCGGTCGGTCACGAGACCCGGATCGGCCCCTGCTGCAATATCGGCCCCGGCAGCAGCCTGGGCGGACGCATCCGCCTGGGCGCCCGGGTCTTTGTCGGCATCGGCGCCAGCCTGATCGAAAAACTGGATGTGGCCGACGACGCCATCATCGGCGCCGGTGCCGCGGTGATCCGCTCGATTCCCGCCGCCGGCACCTGGGTCGGCGTCCCCGCCCGCCCGCTGGAGCCCCGCCCATGAGCCGCCCGGTCTTCGCCTCCACCACCTTCTGGAGCGACGGTCCCACAGAACTTGCGGACGTGCTGGAATTGCTGGCGCCCTTGGGACTGGACGGCATCGAGCTGGGCTCCACCCATATCTGGCGCGACGATCTGGTCCAGGTGGCGCGCCGGGCCAAAGGCCGGCTGTTCAGCCATAATTATTTTCCGCCGGCCCCCGACGACCTGATCATCAACCTGGCCTCGGCCCGTGACGACATCCTGCAGGCCTCGCGCCGCCACGCCTTGCACTGTCTGGACATGGCCGCCGAAATCGGCTCCGAGCTTTACACCGTGCATCCGGGCTTTTTGGCCGAGCCCACCAGCGCCGCCCGCCAGAAAGCCGACGGCGCCTATGATTTTTCCTTCGCCACGCCGTCGGGAACCACTGAACAGGGCTTCCAGACCATGGTGGAATCCCTGCGCCTGCTGGCCGAGCACGCGGCCCGGCGCGGCATCGCCCTGGCCATCGAGACCGAAGGATCGGTGACCAAGCAGGGCGTGCTGCTGATGGAACGCCCCGATGAATATATCCGTCTGTTCGACCTGCTGCCCGATCTGCGCATCAACCTGAACGTCGCCCATTCCAGCCTGGCCGCCAAGGTGCACGGCTTTGACATCAGCCAGCTGATCGAACTGGTTGTGCCCCGCTTGGCCGCCGTCGAGCTGAGCCACAATGACGGCCACCAGGACCAGCACCTGCCGCTGGTCGCCGACAGCCCCATGCTGGCCCCCTTGGCGCTGATTCCGTCCTCGGTGCCGGTGATCTTGGAATTCCGCAACGCCAGCATCGCCGACATGGAAGCCAGCATCGCCATCATCCGCAACCTCGCCGCAGGCACATCATGTTGAACGCCCTGAAATCCCTGCTGCGCCGTTTCGGTGTCGATACCCGCCAAGTGGTGCAGAACGCCATGAGCCGCAGCATCACCGCCGCCATCCAGCATCAGGGCTATGCCCCCTTGGTGGACAAGCTGCGCGCCTGCGTGCCGCGGATCGGCGATCAATACACGGCGGAATTCGACAACCAGGAATTCACCCGGCTGTGGGAACCCAAGCTGCGCGGCATGCACGCCTTTCAGGTCCAATGCGCCCTGGATGCCATGGAACACATCAAGCGCGACCAGTTGGTGATCGCCGATGTGGGCGATTCGTCAGGCAACCACGCCGCCTATCTGCAAACCCTGGCCCCCCAGGGACGCTTGCGGCAAGTGATCAGCGTCAACCTGGACCCGGTGGCGGTGGACAAGGTCAAGGCCAAGGGCGGCGAGGCCATTCTATGCCGGGCCGAGGAACTGAATCAGGCCGGGATCGAAGCCGATCTGTTCATGAGCTTCGAGATGCTGGAACATCTGCTCAATCCCGCTGGCTTCCTGCATGCCTTGGCCACCAAGGGCAATGCCGAATGGGTTCTGATCACCGTTCCCTATCGCCGCGACAGCCGCTTCGGCGGGGCGCATCTGCGGCTGGCCGCCGCCGGCCATGACGTACCCATGACCCCCGAATCCGTCCATGTCCACGAATTCAGCCCGGACGATTGGACCTTGATGGCGCGTTTCGCCGGCTATCGCCCGGTCTTCACCCGCATCTATCATCAATATCCCCGCCGCTTCCCGTGGACGCTGAGCGCACCGCTGTGGCGACGCCTGGATTTCGAAGGCTTTCTGTGCCTTTTCCTGCACCGCGACCTGACCCTGGCCAACCGCTATAGCGGTTGGTGAGCCCACCCCCTGACCCCTGGGATGTGACCATGACTGGAATCCGCCTGAAATCCCGCGCCATCGGCCCCGGCCAGCCGGTCTTCATCATCGCCGAAGCCGGCGTGAACCATAACGGCGACCTGGACATGGCGCTGAAACTGGTGGATGTCGCCGCCGATGCCGGTGCCGATGCCGTCAAGTTCCAGACCTTCAAGGCCGAGAACATCATCACCCGTTCCGCCCCCAAGGCCCGCTATCACGTGGAAACCACCGGCGGTGACGAGGAACAGACATGGTTCCAACTGCTGAAGACCCAGGAACTGACCCCCGACATGCACAAGGCGCTGATCGAGCGCTGCCGCCAGCGCGGCATCATGTTCATGTCCACCCCCTATGACGTGGAAAGCGTCGAATTGCTGGACAGCCTGGACGTGGACATCATCAAGGTGGCGTCCACCGACGCCAACAACATCCCCTTCCTGGAAGTCATGGCGCGCACCGGCCGCCCGATGATCCTGTCCACCGCCATGTGCAATCTGGACGAGGTCAAGGCCAGCGTCGACGCCATCCGCGCCGCCGGCTGCCAGGACCTGTTGGTGATGCAGTGCACCGGTTCTTACCCCGCCCCCGCCGATCAGGCCAATCTGCGGGCCATGCGCACCATCGCCGATGCCTGCGGTGTGGCGGTGGGATATTCGGACCACATTCCCGGCTTCAACGCCGCCTTGGCCGCCATCGCGCTGGGCGCCCAGGCCTATGAAAAGCATTTCACCTTGGATCGGTCGCTGCCCGGCCCCGACCACCGCGCATCCTTGGAACCGGGCGAGCTGAAGGATCTGGTCGCCGCCATCCGCCAGGTGGAAACCACCCTGGGTGACGGCATGAAACGGGTCCTGCCCTGCGAGGTGGAAAACCGCACCAAGCTGCGCAAGCACATGCTGGCCGCCCGCGACCTAGCCCCCGGCGACGTGATCGATCTGGACAATGTCGCCATCAAGCGTACCGGCGGCGAAGGCATCAGCCCCGACCGCTATCACCACGTGGCCGGCCGCCGCCTGAAGGTCGCCGTCGCCGCCGACACCCCCATCGTGGACAGCATGCTGGAAAGCCGATGACAGCAGTTGACAGGCGCCCCGCGCCACTTCGATAGTGTGCCACTTTCATGAAATTCATGTCGGCGAAAGCCCTTTCTCCTAACGCTTCCGGGGATCAATCATGAGCAGCTACCCTCACAATCGCCTCTACGACCCCTTGCGTTACGACGTGCAGAACTATGCTTTTGCCGATCTGGGTTCTTATGCCCGCCTGGGCCCCAAGAACGGCATCGCCGCATCCGACGCCCAGTGGCAGCACGCCACCCAGGTCATCCCCGGCGGCACCCAAACCCTGTCCAAGGGTCCGTCGTGCTTTGTCGAGGGCGTGTCACCGAAATTCCTGCAGCGCGGCAAGGGCGGACGCGTGTGGGACGTTGACGGCAACGAATATATCGACTTCGTGCTGGCCTGTTTCCCGCTGACCCTGGGATACGGTCATCCGGTGGTGGACGCCGCCATCAAGGCCCAGTTGGAAGACGGCATCACCTTTTCCATGATGCATCCCCTGGAAGCCGAAGTGGCCGACCGGGTCATCGACGCCATTCCCGGCGCCGAGATGGTGCGCTTTTCCAAGAATGGATCGGACGTGACTGCCATGGCCGTCCGTCTGGCCCGCCACTTGACCGGACGCGAGCGAGTGGCCTGTCTGGGCTATCACGGCTTCCAGGACTGGTACATTTCGACCACTGACCGGTCGTTCGGTATTCCCCAGGCGGTCAAGGACCTGACCTCGACTTTTCGCTATAACGACATCGAATCCCTGCATGCGCTGTTCGCCAAGCATCCCGGCGAAATCGCCTGCGTGATCATGGAACCGGTCCTGTTCGAAGCCCCCCAGGATGGTTTCCTGGAAAAGGTCAAGGAACTGGCGCACGCCAATGGCGCCCTGCTGATTTTCGACGAAATGCTGACCGGCTTCCGCTTTGGCCGTGGCGGCGCCCAGGAATTCTTTGGCGTCATCCCCGATCTGGCGACCTTCGGCAAGGGCATGGCCAACGGCATGCCCATCGGCGCCCTGACCGGCCTTGCCCGCTATATGCAGGCCTTCGAACAGGTTTTCTTCTCGTCCACCTATGGCGGTGAAGCCCTGACCCTGGCCGCCGCCAAGGCGGTGCTGGATTTCTATAAGGAAAACGACGTCGCCGCCCATCTGTGGCGCAACGGCAGCATCATTTTCGACAATTTCCGCAACCAGATCGAACGTAAGGGCCTGCAGGACCATGTCAGCATGACGGGTTTCCCGGTGCGCAACCAGCTGGTGTTCAAGGACAAGAACGGCGAGCCCAATTACCTGATGAACGCCTTGTTCCAGCAGGAAATGACCCGTCGCGGCATCATCTGTTACGCCACTATCGGCGTGTGCTGGGCCCATGCCGAGGACGATCTGGTCTATACCGCCAAGGCCTTCGGCGAAATGCTGGACGTGATGGCCGACGGCCTCAGCGACAACGATTTCGCCCGCCTGTTGCAGGGTAAGCCGTCCGCCCCGGTGTTCAAGGCCTTGCGCGACCAGCGCCAGACCGCCAACTGATATAACCCGAATGGACCTGCGCCGCCTGAGTGGCGCAGGGTGCCGAGACCAAGCCATGATCAAGATCAGCGACTATCCGCAAGCCCCTCGGTCGGTGAAGCAGCAATTCGACCTGAGCGGTCGAATCGCGGTGGTCACCGGCGGTGCCGGTTTCCTGGGCCGCCAATTCGCCGAAGCTTTGGCCGAGATGGGCGCCCTGCCCGTTATCTTCGACCTGGCGGTCACCCAACCGGGCCAAGCCGCCGAGGCCGTCCGCGAGGCCTTTGGCACTTGCGAATTCGAGGAAGTGGACGTCACCAGCGAGGAATCCATCAGCGCCGCCACCAACCGGGTGCTGGAACGCCACGGCCGCATCGATATCCTGCTGAACGCGGCGGGCCTGACCAAATATGGCTGCGATGCCGAGCCCGAAGTGTTCTTCGCCCCTTTCGAGACCTCCAGCCAAGAAGTTTGGGATGCAGGCCTGAAGGTCAACCTGACCGGGTTGATGCTGTGCTGCAAGGTCATCGGCGCCGACATGACCACCCGCCGCCAAGGCGTCATCATCAATGTCGGCTCGGATATCGGCGTCATCAGCCCGGATCAGCGCATTTACGAACCCGACGAAGCCACCGGCTTCCCCGGCGTTCCCTTCAACTCGCCCACCTTCTATGCGGTCAGCAAGGCCGGCGTCATCCATTTGACCAAGGTCCTGGCGACGCAATGGGCGCCCCAGGGTGTCCGCGTCAACGCCTTCTCGCCGGCCGGGGTCTATCGTGGGCATGACGAAGGCTTCGTGCGTCAATTGTCGTCGCGCATTCCCCTGGGACGCATGGCCGTGGTCAACGAGTTCAAGGGCGCCATCTGCTTCCTGGCTTCCGACGCCTCTTCGTTCATGACCGGACACAACCTTGTCATGGATGGCGGACGCACCGTGTGGTGAAGCCGCTGGGATGAAACCGCTTCCTCGCATCGGGTTTGTGGTGGAATCGCCGCTGTCGGCCAATGACGCCGACCGGTTCGGGATCGTATTGCTATTGTCGCGCGGCCATGACGTGGTGGTATGGGATGTCAGCAACATTTCACGCCCCCATATCCGCCATATCCGTCAGGATCTGACGCTCATTACTCCACACATCGCCCGCTCTGCCGATGATCTGCGGGTCATGACCCGCGATTTAGCCCAATGTGAGCTGTTGTTGGTGCACTTTGGTAACGGCGGCACCAATCCGGCGAATTTACCAATCCTACGCGCCTTGGCGAAAACCGGGCGCCCACGGGTCAATTTTTTCAACAATGCCTATCCCGGCTGGAACCGCTATCGCGGTGAAACTGGAAAAAAATGGCGGCGGATCTGTGATATCGGCCATCAGCTGCTGTCGGGGAAGATCAATTTTCTAAGCGCTTTGCTCTCGCGTTTACCACCGTCTCTTCTTGGCATACGCCCTCCTGATTACGCGGTTTACGGCGGCACTGCCGGCCCCTTGGCCGATCCGATCTCGACTGGGATGACCCAACCGATCTGGGCTCATTCCAATGACTTCGAACGGTCTCGCCCGTTATTGGACAATCCGCCGCCGATGCAGCGGCAAGCCGTATTCATCGATGAGTTCCTACCCTATCACCCGGATTTGGAGGATATCGGCCATCCCCCCGCGATGACGCCCGAAGTCTATTATCCCCGCTTGCGCCATGCCTTCGACCAAATCGAGCGACAGTTCGACCTGAAAGTGGTCATCGCCGCCTGCCCACGCGCCGATTACAGCAACAAAGGCGCCCTGTTCGGCGACCGTCAGGTAGTCCACGGCGCCACCATGAATCTGGTGGCGGAAAGCCTGCTGGTCCTGGGACACCGCAGCACCGCTTTGTCCTATGGGGTGATCTTCGGCAAACCGATCTTTCTTTTGGTGACCCAGGAACTATTAGAAGACCCCGTCCACGTTGTCGCCATCAACAGTTTCGGTCAGAATCTGGGTGTCCCCAAAATCCACTTTGACGCGCTGCAATCCATCGCCCTGCCCCAAACGTTGGAGCATGACAGCCATAAATACGCCGCTTTCTTGGAACAATTCACCAAGCGGTCCGGAACGGCGAACAAAGCCCTGATCGATATCATCTTGGACGCCACCCAAAGCCGCTGGGACAAAAACAGCTGTGAGTCGTCTCAACCATGATGGACAGAATGTGGACCCGCGAAACTTTGGCAGCGCTTTTCAGACGGTGCGGACTGCGTCCGGCGTCCACCGTGATGGTGCATTCCAGCCTGAAGGCGCTGGGCCATGTGGTGAATGGTTCCCATGATGTCATTGATGCGCTGTTGGATGTCATCGGCCCCCAAGGCACCCTGGTCATGCCCAGCTATAGCGGCCAACTCACCGATCCCGCCGACTGGTGCGCCCCCCCGGTCCCTCCATCATGGGTTGACGATATCCGCCGCAACATGGCGCCCTTTGACCCCCAACGCACCCCGCCGCGCAACCTGGGGCGTCTGGTGGAAACATTCCTGACTTATCCCGGCGTGCTCAGAAGCCTGCACCCCATCGGCTCGGTCGCCGCTTTGGGCGCCCAGGCCGCAGCCATCGTCAAGGACCATCCCATCGATGAAATCACCGGTATGGCGGGTCCGTTCGGCGTGCTTTACGGCCTTGAAGCTGACGTGCTGATGATGGGCGTCGGACTGGAAAGCTGCACCGCCTTGCATTTGGCGGAATTCATCGCCGACATTCCACGGCTGAAAGACCGCCATATCCGTGTTCTGATCGGCCCGAATACCTTCTATACTCTTAAAAAATACCCCGGCACCTCTTTACACTTCGAAAGAATTCGCCAGACGCTTAAAGACAAATCATTCATATCAGAGACAAAATTAGACAACTACCTCATTTCCACTATGGATATGAAGAAATCAATCGATGTCGCCACAGAATTACTTCTTAATTCATCAAGTTACTTTGATTAGTTAACAGCCCAGACACATCGTCGAATACTGGAACGGATATGACATCCCAAGACGCCACTCCCATCAAAAACGTCATCGCAATTCTTCAGGCCCGCATGGGCTCCGAGCGCTGCCCCGGCAAAAGCATGGAACTGATCGGCGGCGTCCCCGTCGTCGAAATGGTTCTGCGCCGCTTGAGCAAGGCTAAGCACCTGTCGAAAGTTGTTCTGGCCACTTCGGATCTTGACCGCGACACCGTTCTGGCCGAAACCGCCGCCAAGGCCGGATTCGCTGTTTTCCGCGGTTCCGAGACCGATCTTGTCGGGCGTTTCCTGGCTGCCGCCGATGCCCATGGCGCAGGCACCCATATCGTGCGCACCACCGGCGACAATGTGTTCATGGATTGGAACTCCATCGACATGCAGATCGAGGTCGCCAAGGCCAGTGGCGCCGATTTCACTACCTGGATCAACGAAAGCTGCCCGGATCGCATGAATGACTTCGCTGGCGAAGTCATTCGACTGGATTCCCTGCGTCAGGTCGCCGCCACCACCCAGGTGCCGTTTGATCGGGAACACGTCTATCCGTACTTCTTCAACAATCCCGACAAGTACCGGGTGCTGCGCATTCCAGTGCCCATGGAGCTGCGCACCACGGTGAAGCTGGATCTGGATTACCCCGAAGACCTGGCCTTGATGAAGAAAATGGGCGAAGTCATGCCCGATCCCGTCAACGTTCCCGCCGCGGAAGCGGTGCGCATCGCCAATCAGATTTCGGCAAAGGGCTGAAGCAATGAGCGAATTCAAGTTCCGCCTGGACCCGGTCAGCGTACCGAAGGTCGAAACCAAGCATCGTCGCATCGTCACCGCCATGCCGGCCCCCGGCACCCGCGAGGTCATGGAAAGCATCGGGCGATATGAAAGCTCGAATGCCATGGATCAGCTGCCGGTGGTGTGGGAAGAAGCCCACGGCCATCAGATTTTCGACCCCTGGGGCAATGCGTGGATCGACTTCACCTCGACCATCTTCGTCACCAATAGCGGCCACGCCCATCCTCACGCCGTGGCCCGGTTGAAGGCGGCCATGGACAAGTTGTGCCATTCCTACAGCTATCCGACCCGCATCCGCGCCGAATATCTGGCCCGGCTGGTTGCCTTTACCCCTGCTTACCTGACCAAGGCGTCTTTGTTCAGCACCGGAACCGAAGCGTCGGAACGTGCCATCAAGCTGGCCCGTCACTACGGCATGACCAAGGAACCGCGCCGCAAGGTCATCGTCGGCTGGGACGGTAATTTCCACGGCAAGACCATGGGCGCCCAGATGGCCGGCGGGTATCACGCCCAAAAGGATTGGATCGGCTATCACGACCCCTACATGGTCCATCTGCCTTTCCCCTATCCCTGGGTCCTGGAAGAAACCGGCAAAAGTGGCGCCGAACTGTTCCAAGACCACCTGAAGCTGCTGCAGGAAAAGGGCGTCGAACTGAACGGCATCGCCGCTTTCCTGGCCGAATCGTTTCAGGGCTGGGGGGCGCTGTTCTATCCCAAGGACTATATCCAGGCCTTGCGTGAATGGTCGCGCCAGCAAGACAGTTTGTTGATCTTCGACGAAATCCAGGCTGGCTTCGGTCGTACCGGCAAACTGTTCGCCTATGAATATTACGACGTCGAACCCGATCTGGTGACCTGCGGCAAGGGTATTTCCGGCACTATCGCTTTGTCCGCCGTGCTGGGTCGCGGTGAAATCATCGATCTGGACCCCGCCTATACCAGCACCCATGGCGGCCACCCGTTGGCCTGCACCGCCGGCTTGGCCAATATCGAAATCTTCGAATCCGAGAATCTGGTCGCCGAATCCAAGCGCAAGGAAACCCTGGTCGCCGCCGAGATCGAACGCTGGAAGGCCCGCTTCCCCGACCGTATCGGCCGCGTCTACGGCAATGGCCTGCTGTGGGGCATCTTCCTGGTCAAGCCCGGCACCGACGAACTGGACCCGTATTTCTGTGCCAGCGTGGTCGAACGCTCGCTGCACAAGGGGGTGTTCAACATTCATACCGGTCGCGGCACCATCAAGTTGGGGCCGCCGCTCAACATTCCCGACGACGCGCTGGTCGAAGGCCTGCGGGCCATGGAAGAAGCCATCGCTGAATTGGTGTCGGAAGCCTAAATGCACCTTATCGGCATCATGCAGGGACGTCTGGTTCCCAAGGTGGATGGGCGCATCCAGGCGTTCCCCCGAGATCGTTGGCGTGACGAATTCGCCATCGCCGGCGATCTGGGCTATGACGGACTGGAACTGACCATCGAAATGGCATCGTGGGAAACCCATCCCATCCGCAGCGCCGCCGGGCGGGCCGAACAGGCCCGTCTGGCGGCGGATGCCGGTCAGGTTTTGATGGGCTTGTGCTGTGACGTCTTCATGGAACGGCCGCTGGTTTCGGAAGATGCCGACACCGCCGCCTTCGCCATGTCCATGCTTCACAGCCTGGCCGGTGATTGCGCCGATGCCGGCCTGCCGATGATCGAGGTGCCGATGATGGGCGACGCCTCGCTGCGCAAGGATGGGGCGCAACAGCGCTTCAGCCGCGTCCTGTCCGACATCGCCCCGGTCATCGAAGGACTGGGGGTCAAACTGCTGATCGAAACCGACCTGCCCCCGGCCGAGTTGACCGCCTTCCTGGCGGTCCATGACATGCCATGGTTCGGGGTCAATTACGACATGGGCAACAGCACCTGGTTCGGTTACGAACCCGAAGACGAAATCCCCGCTTATGGACCCCGGATCGGCAATGTCCACGTCAAGGACTGCACCCGTAAGGATTATTCCGTTCCCCTGGGCCAGGGCGAGACCCGCATGACCGATGTCATGGCGCTGTTGGCGCAACAGCACTATGTTGATGATTTCGTGCTGCAGGCCGCCCGCCAGGAAGACGATATCGTCGCCGCCCGGGATTATCTTTCGCTGGTCAAGGTTCTGACCGAACGCTGCAAGGACAATGCGTGATGAGCCTTCGAGTCTTGGTCACCGGGGCCGATGGCTTCATCGGTTCCCATCTCACCGAACGACTGGTCCGCGATGGCTATGACGTCCGCGCCCTGGTTCAGTACAACTCGTTCAACTCGTGGGGGTGGCTGGACAGCAGCCCCAAACAGATCACCCAGAACATGAACGTGGTGGCCGGTGACGTCCGCGATCCAGTCAGCGTGTTCAAGGCCATGCAAGGCTGCGACTGGGTGCTGCATCTGGCGGCGCTGATCGCCATTCCCTATTCTTATCAGGCGCCGCATTCCTATGTGGACACCAACATCACCGGCACCTTGAACGTCTTGCAAGCCGGGCGGGATCTGGGGGTTTCGCGCATCGTCCACACTTCGACCAGCGAGGTTTACGGTACCGCCCGTTTCGTTCCCATCACCGAGGAACATCCGCTGCACGGTCAGTCGCCTTATTCCGCCAGCAAGATCGGCGCCGACCAGATGGCGGTGTCGTTTCACCGCTCGTTCGAGACCCCGGTATCGATCATTCGCCCCTTCAACACCTATGGCCCGCGCCAATCGGCCCGCGCCGTTCTGCCCACCATCATCACCCAGATGCTGAGCGGCAGCCGCCGCATCAAGCTGGGGGCGGTGTCCCCCACCCGCGACTTCAACTATGTCCAGGACGTGGTGCGTGGCTTCATCGCCATGGCCAAAAGCGACAAGGCCATTGGTGAAGTGGTCAATGTGGGCAGCAATTACGAGATTTCGGTGGGTGACGCCGCCCGCGTCATTGCCGAAGTGATCGGCGAGCCGCTGGAAATCGTCACCGACGAAGCCCGCATCCGCCCCGCCGCCAGCGAAGTGGACCGGTTGTGGGCAAGCAATGCCAAGGCCAAGGAATTGCTGGACTGGCAGCCGGATTACGGCGGTCTGGACGGCTTCCGCCGTGGCATCACCGAAACCGTGTCGTGGTTCCGCGAGGCCGATAATTTGCGCCGCTACAAGTCGGACACCTACAATACATGACCCCTGTTAATGTTTACATCCTAAGCGAAGCCTCGCTGGGGTCTCTGCTGTGGGACGTGTTGAACCGCCGCCCGGCAGTGGTTCTGGGAGTTTGGGCCTATATCCGCCCCCTGCAAGTCCTGCTGTGCTGGCTGCTGGACCGCTTGATCGCGTCAGGTCGGGTGCGTGGCCCCCTGCAGATCGACGGCCTGCCCTGGCATGAAAACGTTCCTGGACGGGGTGGCTTTTATAACGATGTCCACCACCGGGCGGAACAGAGCTTGCTGACCCTTTACGGTCTGGCCGACGACGACCCGCTGAACACGGAATTTTCATATGCCTTCCGCAAAGGCCTGACCGACACCGTTGGCAAACTGACCCCCATGTACCTGACCGCCGAATGGATCAGCGAAAATTGGGCCGCCGGTTCCTGGAATCTGGTGGGCATGCCGCCTTTGATGCAAGACCTAGCGTCCGTTCTGAAACCACCCTTTGCCCCTATTCAGGATAAGCGATGGTACCAAGGGGCCCTGAACGGCCTTAATTGCCTTGTGGTGGTTTTCGGCATCTGCCTGTGGCTGATCATCCGCGTCCGTCCCAATGTGGTGCCCGAACATCTTGATCTGATGTTCGACGAAGCCGACAACTTGGACCGCCTGTTGATTCATCAGGCTGCCAAAGCCGGCAATTCCTTTGTGGTACTGGATCGCTCTCTGGCGCACCGCCTTGACCAAAAAGACAAGTTGACCCCGTTCCGGCACTGCCTCCGTGAAGATGCCCGCATCCCCTTGTCCAGACTTCTCCCACTGTGCAAGACCGCCGTTTGCGAGCTGGCTACTTTGTGGAAAAGACATCGCCGCAAGGATCAGGGTGTGTTCAGCCAATGGAGCGCCCAGATCGTTCGGAAAGCTATTTTTTCGGCCTTGTTCTGCCGTTTCCGACCAAAACGCTTCTGGGCTCGCGATGATTACTCGACCGAGCACGTCATCAGAAGCCAGGAAGTGCGCAAGATCGGCGGCACCAATTACAGCATGTCCCATGGCCTGCCGATCAACACTTATGTCCATATGTGGCGCGAGATCGATTTCGATACCTATTTCACCTTTGGCCGCCACCTGACCCGATATTATAAGGATTCCTGGTCGCCTCGGATGGAAATCATCCCGACGGGTCCTTTTCGTCAGCCGGTCGATATGCGTGAGCGAATCGCGGTGGCAAAGCGTGACAAGGATATCGTCTTCTTCGCCATGGCCGCCCATGAAATGCCGAAGATCATGGAAATCATCTGCCAGGTCGCCGCGCATTTTGCCGATCGGCGCATTTTGTTAAAGATGAAGCCTGGGCGTTCCCAGTATGACCTCGACAAACTGGCCGACTCTTTGCGGGATGCCCCCCCCAATCTGGTGACAACCACCACCGACAGCTATCAACTGATGTTGGAATGTTCATACGTTATCACCTCGGGCTCCAGTACCACGGTCGAGAGTCTGAGTTTTGGCCTGCCCACCTTCGTGATTGATGTCGATCCCAGCTTGCGGGCCATGTATTATCGCAATTTCCCCGGCTTGACCGTCAACGATGCCGAAACCATCATCAGCCGCATTGAAGCCATCGAAGCGGGCGTCCAGTCTTTCGATTTCAATGCGTTTTCTGAACTGGTGGTGCTTGACGGTCCACACCCCAGCGAAACCATCTCCCAAGCACTGGGAATAGAGCCGAAACCTGCAGCCATGGTGGACCATGTCTCTTGACGCGGAAGAAATCGCGGCCGTTAGCATAAGGCCGCAAACGTCCATCTACGTCGCCGCCACGGTCTTGAACAGCACCCATCGCCGGCTGGTGCTGGTGACCGACGACAACAGCCGTCTCATCGGCTTGGTCAGCGACCCGGATATCCGCCGCGCCTTGCTTGCCAGACTGGATTTCAACCTTCCTGTCGGTGACATCATGGTGCGTAACCCGATCCTGGCCACCCCCGGTGACAGCGCGTCGCATATCCTGGATCTGATGGAACGCACCCACATCCATCAAATTCCCATCGTCAATGCCGATGGTCAGGTCGTCGATATCGCTTTCATCGAAGAATTACTGTCCCACCAACGCCAACACGTCAAGCGCAGCGCCGTGGTGATGGCCGGCGGATTCGGCAAACGGCTGCTGCCTTTGACCGAACAAGTGCCCAAGCCCCTGCTGCCGGTCGGCGGACGGCCGATCCTGTTCACCATCTTGGACCAGTTGCTGAACGAAGGGTTCAACGACATCGTCATATCGGTAAACTATCATAAGGAACAGATCATCGACGCCATCGGCGGTGTCGATCGCTATGCCCGTCATTGCCGCTTTGTCGTCGAAACCGAACCCTTGGGGACCGCCGGCTCGTTGGGGCTGTTGACTGAACGCCCCTCCAGTCCGTTCATCGTCATCAACGGTGATATCTTGACCAAAGTGGCCTTCGCCGAAATGGTCCGTTTCCACAACCATGAACGCAACCTGATCACCATGGGCCTGCGCGAGGAACGCGCCCGCATCCCCTTTGGCGTCGCCACATTGGATGGCACCAGGGTGGTCAAACTGGTGGAAAAACCCGAACAGGTGCACCACGTCAATACCGGCGTTTATGTACTGAACCCCGATGTGATCGACCTCATTCCCCCTGGCAAGTACACGGATATGCCCAGCGTCATCGACATCGCC
The DNA here is from genome assembly GCA_002435715.1 of Rhodospirillaceae bacterium UBA6219. Taxonomy (GTDB): domain Bacteria; phylum Pseudomonadota; class Alphaproteobacteria; order Rhodospirillales; family Magnetospirillaceae; genus Magnetospirillum. Next base: position 53,124 of record DISD01000103.1, on the reverse strand, counting down.
TTACAGCGCCAGGCGCGGGTCGGATGCTATCCCATCCACGAATATTGGACCGACGTGGGAATGCCGGCCCAGTTGCACCGGGCGGATCAGGAATACGACCGCGTCTTTGGTGACAGCGACAGCAATCGGAGTGAAGAGTGAGCTATACGCCCATCAACAAGGGGCAGTTCTCCCTGGAGACGCCCGAGCGTGAGGCCGAGTTTGACCGCCGCCGGGGCAGTGACGACCTGGCCGCCTATGCCGAAAACCGCCGGCTATGGACCGAATTGCCGCGCACCAAGACGGTGACCGATTATCCACAGCATGTGGATATCGAGCTGGCCAGCCTGTGCAATCTGCGCTGCCCCATGTGCTATACCATCACCGAGGAATTCAAGCAGCGGGTCAACGCCAAGCTGATGGATTACGACCTGTTCACCCGCATCGTCGATCAATGTGCGGAAGGCGGGGTTTATTCCATCCGTCTAAGCCTGCGCGGTGAATCCTTCCTGCATAAGCGGATCGTCGATTGCATCCGTTACGCCAAGCAAAAGGGCATCAAGGAAGTCTCGAGCCTGACCAATGGCCTGCGCCTGGACGAAGAGATGTTCACCGAAGCCATGGAAGCAGGGCTGGACTGGATCAGCATCTCCATCGACGGCATGGGCGAGACCTATGAAGCGATCCGCAAACCCGCCAAATTCGACCGCGTGGTCGAAAAGCTGAAGAACTTCAAAAAGATCAAGGAAGATAACGGCCGCTTGAAGCCGGTCATCAAGGTGCAAAGCATCTATCCGGCCATTGCCGAAAACCCCGCCGCCTTCTATGACACCTTCGCGCCCATCTGTGACTTCGTCGCCACCAATCCACTGATCGACTATCTGCGCAACGACGACAAGAACAAGATTTTCTATCACGAAGATTTTTCCTGCCCGCAGATCTATCAGCGCATGACCATCGCCGCCGATGGTCAGGTCATGCTGTGCGCCAATGACGAAAACAACGAATACGTCATCGGCGACGCCAACACCCAGAGCATTCACGAGATCTGGCATGGCGAGAAGATGCGCTTCGCCCGCGAAAGCCATGCCTGCCACCGGGGCTATGCCGAAGTCGAACCGTGCAAGCATTGCTATTTGCCGCGCCGCACCGAACCTTGCGATGTCACCGTCGGCGAGCGTCAGCTGACCATCGAAAACTACCTCAACCGCTCGCAGGAAATCGGGACCTAGGAATGGACGACGCGGCGATCCTGATCACCGGCCATACCGGCTTTGTCGGCCGGGCCGTCGGGGCTCGTTTCGACCAGGATGGAACCTGCTGGCACGGCGTGTCATCACGAAGCGGTGTGGCCTTGGACGATGACGCGGCGCTTGAAAAGCTGCCCGCCGCGTCCACCATCATCCATCTGGCCGGGCGGGTCGGTGTCGCCCAATCCTGGGACCAACCCTATCAGACCCATCGGGCCAACCTGCTGTCGACCTTGACGGTGATGGAACATGCCCGTCGCCATCAGGCCCATGTGGTACTGATGAGTTCCTATGTCTATGGCCCTCCGCAGCGCCTGCCGGTGGACGAATCCCACCCTGTCCTGGCGGTCAACCCCTATGGGTGGAGCAAGCTGGAAAGCGAAATGCTGGCCCAGTCTTATGCCGCGGATTTCGGCGTTCCAGTGACCATCTTGCGATTGTTCGGGGTTTATGGTCCCGGCCAGGACGACAGCCAGCTGATCCCTTCCATCTGCCGTCAGGCGCTAAGCGGAGGCACCGTGTCGTTGGCCGATCCGCGGCCGCGCCGCGATTTGCTGTGGGTGGAGGATGTGGCCGCTGCCATTGCCGCACTGGCCGCCAAACCGGCCAAAAGCGGTTGTACCATCTATAACCTTGGATCGGGAACCAGCCATTCGGTGGCCGAGATCGTCGATGCCGTTCTGGCCGCCACCGGCCCACGCCCGGTCCAATGGCGTCATGAGTACCGCCCCAACGAGATTCTGGATTGCGTTGCCGACACCCGGCGCCTGCACGCGGATACGGGGTGGGCACCGACAACCGACCTGCAAACTGGTGTTCGGATGATGCTGGACCATATGAAAGCCCCCCCATGTTCGTGACCATCCATCAGCCTGAATTTTTTCCCTGGGCCGGCTTCTTCAACAAGATTTTGAACACCGACCGCTTCGTCGTCTTCGACAACGTCAAGTTCAAGCTGCATTACTTCGAGAACCGCTGCCGGGTGATGCTGAACCGCCAGCCCAGCTGGCTGACCGCACCCGTCCTGCACAAGGGCAAGGGCGACCAGTCTTTGTGCGACGTCTTGGTGGACAACCGGCTGACCTGGGGCACCAAGGTGTGGAAGTCGCTGTACTTCAATTACGCCAAGGCGCCCTTTTGGGGCGATCACGCCGATTTCCTGGAAGACGTCTTCGTCACCCGTCAATGGGACCATCTGGTCGAGCTGAACCTGCACGTCATCAACCGCTATTGCGATTATCTGAGCATTCCCTTCCATCCGGTCCTGGGCAGCGAGATCTGCGGCGACGCCACCGGCGCCGATCTGGTGCTCGACACCTGCCGGCGGGCCGGCGCCACCGCCTATCTGTCGGGCAAGTTCGGCAAGGAATACCTGGATGAAGCCGCCTTCAAGGCGGCCGGCATCGATTTGGTCTATCAGGAATTCATGCCGCCGCCTTATCCGCGCCCCGACGGCAGCCCCGCCGAGGCCCTGTCCATCCTGGATCTGTGCCTGCTGCATGGACGCGGCGCCATCGACTACATCAAGGGGGGGCCATGATGAAAAAGGTTCAGCTGGGGCAGCACCTGATCGGCGTCGCCGATTCTCCCGCTTATCTGATCGCCGAAATCGGCGGCAATTTCACCACCTTGGACGAAGCCTGCCGGCTGATCGACCTTGTCGCCGACAGCGGCTGTCAGTCGGTCAAGCTGCAGACCTTCCGCGCCGAGACGCTGACCAGCCGCAAGGCCATGTTCGACATGGAAAATACCGGCATCGCCCCGCAATGGGACCATTTCCGCAAATTCGAAGTTGCCGAAGAACTGCATCGCGACATTTTCGCCTATGCCGCCCAACGTGGCCTGTTCGTGTTTTCCACCCCGTCCCATCAAAGCGATGTGGACATGCTGGAAGCCCTGGGCGTGGGCGCCCATAAAATCGGCTCCGACGACGCGGTGAACACCCCCCTGCTGCGCCACGTCGCCCGCACCGGCAAGCCGGTGCTGATGTCCACCGGCATGTGCACCCTGTCGGAAGTCCGCCGTTCGGTCGATGCCATCCTTGAGGAAGGCAACGACCAATTGGTGCTGTTCCACTGCACCACCAATTACCCCACCCATGCCGATGCGGTGAATCTGCGGGCCATGCTGACCCTGCAGGCGGAATTCGGCCTGCCGGTGGGCTATTCCGACCACACTTTGGGCATCGATGTGTGCTATGCCGCCGCGGTTCTGGGCGCCCCCATTCTTGAATTCCACTTCACCCACGACAAGAATGCCGACGGCCCCGACCACATGCTGTCGAAGACCCCGGAAGAAGTTTCCGAGCTCAAGCGCAAGATTGACCTGTTGCCGGTTTTGCTGGGCGATGGCGTCAAACGCCCCATGCCCAGCGAGATGGTCACCCGCCGCAACAACCGCAAAAGCCTGGTGCTGACCGCCGATATCCGTCAGGGCGACAAGATTTCGCCCCACAATGTGGATATCAAACGCCCAGGCCAGGGCATCGCCTGCGAACATTACTGGACGGTGATGGGCAAGACCGCCAGCCGCGACCTGAAGGCCGACGACATCCTAAGCTGGGACGATTTGACCTGATGCGCGTCGGCGTCATCCTGCAGGCCCGCATGAGCTCCAGCCGGCTGCCCGGCAAGGTGCTGCGCCCGCTTTGCGGCCGCCCTATGCTGGCCTGGATCATCGAGCGTCTGCGTCTGTGCCGAAAGGCCGACACGGTGATCCTGGCCACCAGCGACCGTCCCGATGACGATGCCGTCGCCGCCTTGGCCGAACAATGCGGCATTCCCGCCTTTCGCGGCTCGTTGGATGACGTGCTGGACCGCTTTGTGAAATGCGCCCAAAGCCATGGCCTGGATGCCATCGTCCGCGCCACTGGCGACAACCCCTTCGTCGATCCCCAGGAAATCGACGCCATGATCGGTTTTTTCCAAGAAAACCGCCTGGATTATGCCTCGTGTTTCCCTGCCTTGGGCAGCCGATTGCCCATCGGTCTGGGGGCCGAGATCATGTCGGCCCAGGCCTTGGCAGTTTCAGCCCGCGACGGCTTGGCCGCCCATCACCGCGAACACGTCAACGAATATATCCAAGAAAACCCGAACCTCTTCGCCCAGGCCACACCGCCCACCCCGGCGGACAAATCGGCACCGACCGCATCCTTCACCGTCGATACCCCCGAACAATTCACCCGGGCCGAACAGCTGCTCGGCCAATTCCTGGCCGCCCATCCCGGTGCGATGGTTTCCACCCCCTGGCTGATCCGTCACGCCCCATGCTGATCGGGTTCTATACCTGGGGCGACGCCATGATGGGCATGGGCCACATCTTCCGTTGCCTGACCCTGGCCGATGAAATCCGCCGTCAACGGCCCGATGCCCGCGTCGTCTTTGAATTGCAGGATCGCCAACCCGGGGTCGATACAGTGCGCGCCAAGGGCCACGAGGTGAGGATCTGGCCCGACGATGCCAAGTCACAAGGCCCTTGGGACATCCTGATCGTCGACCAATTAAGCACCGATCCGCAAATCTTGCAGGGCCTGCGCCAATCCTGCCGCTGTCTGGTCACCTTGGATGATGCCGGCCCCGGCCATTGGGGCGCCCATTTATCCATCAGCACCTTGTATGGCTGTCAGGTGACACGCCCCCCTGACAACGACACGCTTTCCCTGGGCGGTTTGCCATACACCCTGATCAATCCGGTCTTCACCGCCCAGGCCTATGACGTACGAAACAGCCTGCGCCATATTTTCCTGACCCAGGGCGGCAGCGACACCTGGAACATGCTGTCCACTTTGGTCCGGGCCATGGACAGTTGGCTGGCACAGCATCCCGACGTCACCTTGCATGTCCATACCGGCCCGGCCTTTGCCCACCATGACGATCTGCACCACGCCATCGCCACCAGCCAGGGCACCATTGTCCAGCACAGCCGTATCGACGACCTACCTGGCCTGATGAGCCAGATGGATCTGGCCATTGCCGCCGGCGGGGTGATGACCTTGGAATTGCTGGCGGTGGGTGTGCCCTGTATCACCGTCACCGCCGAGGAAAAGGAACTGGAAACGGTTTCTGCGCTTGCACAACAAGGGTTCGTGCATAATCTTGGCTTCACAGATCAAAGCCTTCCCGAACGACTGATCGAAGCGCTGCAACGCTGTACTGATTGGGATTATCGCCGACAAGCCTCGGCGCTGACGCGCCAAGTCCTGGACGGAAAGGGAGCCTATCGAATTATTGACCAGTCACTAAAAATATTTAAAAGCATTAGTTACAGGAGGGATTTTTAAAATGTCAGAGCACTCGAGAGATTATTTGCGTCAATTTATGAAAGTATTTTGGCTGCGTCCCGAGACTGCTCTTTGGCGTGCCTGCGACTGCATGGCATTGAACGATGTTCAATTTCTGTCACCCATGGCTGATGTCGGATGTGGTGATGGATTGTTCAGCTTCACCCGTGCCGGCGGTGAACTTGATGCCAGTTACGACATGTTCTCGCATGTGGCCGGACTGGATACTTTTTTTGATAAGGTTGATATCTACAACCACTTCGAAGAGAGCGGAATCGCACCTATCGTCGTCAGAAAGCCCGATTATCAATTTGATATCGGCGTCGATCACAAAGAAGCCCTACTGCAAAAGGCCTTTTCGCTGGGACTTTATAAAAAGGTTGCCCAGGCGGACGCTAACAAGTCCCTACCGCTCGAGGACAACACCTATCGCACCATTTTCTCTAATATCCTGTATTGGCTTGATGATTTCCCCGTCACTCTGACTGAGATGCGCCGGGCACTGACCGATGACGGTAAAATTATTCTGCATGTGCCCAACAACACCTTGCGGGACTATTCCTTCTATCAGCGCCTGCATGTGCGCACCGGTGATCCGAAGTGGGAATGGTTGCATCTGATCGATCGCGGCCGCTCGGACAACATCCGTCAGTGCCTGTCATATGAAGAATGGTCAGAGATCTTCAAAAAAGCCGGTCTGCGGATCGTTCACCATCGCAATTACCTCTCGAAGCTTCTTTTGGAAGCATGGGACATCGGTCTGCGCCCCATTTCTCCGTTCTTGATCGAAATGGCTAACGAAATGGCCGCAGAGCGCCGCAAAGACATCAAGTTGCGCTGGATCGAAGAGTTGCTGCCGCTGATCCGCCCCTTCTGCACGTTACAATCGCCCGACGACGCAGCCCATCCCCCAGGCTTTCATCTGTTTGTTCTGGAAAAAGCGCCCTAAGCACTTGTGGTCCAGACCTAGAGCGGACTTCGATCTGACCGCAATCCGCTCTAAAGGCAAAACAGCGCTGATTCCTTTTGCAGGAATTCAGCGCTGTGTCGGCCAATATCTATTCTTATAATCTATTTTCAGACTTTGGGCGGCAACGTCCGCAGCCACTGGGCCAATTCCTACCCAGCCAGCGCGTTCGACACCTACCTGCACGATTTTTATACCTACGGACAATTTGGCGAAATGCCACGCTAAGGCCGGCTTCTGTCCTACTGCCACCGAACCAGGCAGCGTGATTTCGCTCTAGACTTCACGCAGCACGTCCAACTAGTTTAGCCTTCGCCTCGGCCCCAGGAGACACGCATTTATGAAAGTGCTTGGCTTTAATCACGACATGTACATTCCTTCGGCGGCACTGGTCGTCGATGGTGAGGTCGTGACCGGGGCTACCGAAGAGCGCTTTACGCAGCAAAAAAGGACGCGGGGCTTTCCCCGTCGGGCCGTGCAATATTGCCTGGATCAGGCCGGTACCAGCATCGATGCCGTCGCCAATGCCTGGAATCGCGGCGTCTATATGCAGAAGTTCAATCCTTTGGTGTCGTCGTCGCGCCGGTTCAAGTCAGAATCCTTGTACTCGGCCCCCGACAATCTATTGTCTATGTTCCCCTCGGACCTGCGTGACGTCGATCACATTCATCAGCGTTTAGCCCTGAGTGGCTCCAAAGCGCTTGATGTTTATTTCGTCACCCATCACCGGGTTCATACCGCCAACGCTTTCTTTCTGTCACCGTTTGAAGAAGCGGCAATCATCACCGCCGATTCTCAAGGCGAGGTCGAATCGACCACCATCGCCCATGGCAAAGGAAATACGATCAAGGTGCTACGCACCCAGAACCACCCCCATTCTGATGAATGGAAGGTGATGGCGCTGGCCGCTTATTCAACCCCTGCCGCCACCAAGCCCATCGAGGAACTGCTGCGTCGTGAAGTTCTGCAGATTGGTGAAGACGGCTTCCTCGAACTGCACCTTCGGTCTTTCAAGGACTTTCTGCACGAACTGCCGTTCCTGTGCACGCCCGCCATGGCTGAATTACTGGGTCCGCCACGCGCTGAGAACGATGCCCTGGATGAGCATCACTACGCCATTGCCGCAGCAATGCAGAACATCGTCGAGGACATTGCCTTCCGGCTGATGCGCGAAGCTCAACGGCTGACCGGCGCGAAGAATATTTGCGCCGCCGGTGGCTTTTTCATGAATTCGGTTCTCAATGGCCGCATCTTGGCGAACACGCCGTTCCAGGAAGTCTATATCTCGTCAAGCCCCGACGATTCCGGAAACGCCATCGGTGCTGCCGCTTATCTTTACAACCAGATTTTAGGCCAGCCCAAACGTCACTACCTGACCTATAATTATCTGGGGCCGGACTATTCCGACACCGAGATCGCCAAGTCACGACTGTCGGCCAAAATTGTCGCCGATCCGTCAGAAAGCGCCGCGCAATTGCTGGCTGACGAGGCCGTCATCGGCTGGTTCCAGGGACGAATGGAATTCGGCCAGCGCGCCCTGGGCATTTGTTCGATCTTGGCTGATCGCGGCCATGACACCAAGGTGAAAGTCAACGCCGCCGTCAAATTCCGCGAGCTTTTCAGGCCGTCGTCCACGCTGATGGCTCGGGCCGATTGCAGACCGTATAAGCGGATACCACTCTCCGTTTCCACGCACCGATCAGCGCCTTCCACAAGCGTACTGGCGTTCCGATCATCCTCAACACCTCGTTCAATCCGAATGAAGAACCGACCGTGTGTCGTCCCATCGACGCGATCCGGACCTTCCATTCCTGTGGCCTTGATGCACTGATGAGATGGGAAATTATGTCTTACGCAAACCCTCGTAAGAAGACCGACAAGAGAGAAATGGCATGAAGGTACTGGCCGTTGGTGCCCACTTTGATGACGTCGAACTTGGTTGCGGCGGAGCCATTGCCCGTCACGCCGCCCTTGGCGACGAAGTGATCATTTTTGTTGCCACCAATTCCGGCTTTTCGGACTATGCCCAGCGGGTCATCCGCAAATCCGAAGTGGCTCTGGCCGAGGGCCAGAACGCAGCCCTGATTCTGGGCGCGGTCCAGGTGGTGTGTGCCAATTTCGACACCAATCACCTTGAATTCAATGACGCCCTCATGTGCGAGCTGCTTAAGGTAATCGAGCGCCAAAGGCCTGATTTTATCTATACCCATTGGGACGGCGACATCCACCACGACCATCAAAGCTTGTCCAAAGCATCCTTGGCCGCCGGCCGGCATGTTCCACGCATATTGATGTACAGAAGTAATTACTATGACAGCGGCAAGCCATTCATGGGCAATTTCTATGTGGACATCACGCCCTTTATTGAGCAGAAAAAAGATGCCATTCGGGCACACGAATCCGAGTACCGTCGTGTCGGCGAGAAATGGCTGAAATTTTTTCTCAATCAGAATGAGAACGATGGTCAGAAGATCGGCGTGAAATATGCCGAGGCCTTCCAGCTAGTGAAGTATCTGGCCTGATATCCGCAGGAGGAAGCAGGTTGCGCGATAACTATTTCACTATCCGGCCAAAGGAACGCTACCTCACTATCCCAGTGAAGGCTGGAGGCAATGACGCTGAGGTTAAGGCTCCTGTACACCAAATCCAGTACAACCTTGATACTGAAGAGCGCGAGCGTTATGATTTGTACCCTCGCGAATGGCATCGGCGCAACGAAGAGATGGCCTCCCCGTGATATCCCGCTGGCGGTAACCATTGAATTGGTCAGCACCTGCAATCTGGCCTACACCATCACTGAAGAATTTCAGAACGCGGTGGTCGGTGCCCTGCGCATGCTGCCTTGGCCTATTGTCAAGCGCATCATCGACGAAGCGACTGAACTGAATGTCCCCTCGTTGCTATTCTCGTGGCGCGACGAATCCACCGTCATCACCACCCGGACGTTCTAAGATATGACCGCGCGACGTTGGGCAGCCCGCAGCAGCAAATAAATAAGAATTTAGGCAATTCATTTGTGATGATAGGTGTATAAATGAACACACAAAACAAAGCTAAATTAATAGAAAAGTATAATTTTATTGGGGCGCAGATTCCAAATGGGGCCGTCAAGAGTGTACTTAAGCGCGCAGCTTACGTTTATGCCGGTGCTCGACATGAGAATGGTAGCCTCATGATAAATTCGATCCCCAAATGCGGAACCCATAAAGTGGTATTTTTTCTCGCTAATTATATGGGCAGAATTTATGAGAATAATAAAAACTTAGTTGATTCTGAGCGTTTAAATACGATTTTCCCAAATCGACGCGACAATTTTCTTGAGGGGCATAAAAGCCATGTCACACCTCATCCTATTTTTAACAATTCTCCTTATAAAGACCTAATTTGGGGACACACCACTAAATATCTTGAATATTTTGATGGGAAAATAGTATTTCTTTACAGAAACCCATTCGATACGATTATATCCCGTTACTTCTACTCTATTGAATATCGAGGCAAAGAGCACACAAACGCGGCAGATGCTGCTCTTAGCCTTTTGCGCGACAACTACATCATTCAATACAAAACCATGCGCAAGCTGGCCGAAAAGAAAAATGTATTGATGCTGCCTTACGAAAATCTAATGCAGGAACCCTGGACGGCATTCACCATCCTGGTTCAATGGGCTGGACTTCCGTTGCATCAGCAATTCCTGCATGAATCCATCGAAGCATCGAGCTTTGAGTCCATCCGCAAGATTGAAGATAAGGGCGGGTTACAGCAGGAAATTCCGTCGTCGAACTTCACCGGGCGCTTTACCCGCAGCGGGAAGACCGGGCAATGGCGCGAAGTGTTTGATGAAAATACCGTTGGACTTCTGACCAATGAATTGCTCAGCCACGGCATCAAACTGAATGAATTCACCATGGAATGATGGTTGATGAAAAATAGAAATATCACGATGACCAGCACTTTACGTAAAGTCTGGGATGTTCTGGATACACCATTTCGTTGGAAACTTCTGGGACTGACCGCCGCCATTTTGGGTATCGTGGCGATGGAGAGCATTGGAATCGGCCTTCTGTACTTTTTCCTGGGGTTGTTAGGCGGGAATCAATTTACCCCGGAGACACAATCGGGTCCTTTGGCGATTCTGGGCCAATGGCTATCTAGCCTTGATCGCGCAACAACCATACAAATAACTGGCATCGGTATCGCTGCATTTTTCTTAATTAAGAACACATTCACTGGAATTGTGAGCTTTAAGCAGAACGAACTTATTCTTAATGAGCTCTCGGAATTTACATCTAAACTTTTTTCAAGGTATATCAGAAGCGATTTTCATTTTATATCAAACAAAAATTCTTCTGAAATAATTAGAAACTTAAATGAAAATGCCGTTAGTGTGTTTTCAAGTGTAATTATTTCTTTTATGAATATCCTCACTGAGTCACTGACTGCTCTTACGCTTGGATTAATAATTGTCGCAGTCAACCCAGCGAGCGCACTTGGCGCATCTATTTGTTTAGGTTTATTGGTTTATATATATCAGCTTGTTATGTCCAAACGATTCACGAATTGGGGACACGGGCTGAACTATCGCGCCGAACGCAATTTGCGCTTTATCAAAGAGGCACTGGGTGCGATCAAAGAGATACGCGTACAACAGACCGAGACATTTTTTGAAGACAGAATGAGTGAGAACCAGAAGAAGGTTGCCGAACTGCGTAAGTTTGTCAGCATTTCATCATTCGTTCCACGGCTATATGTTGAAACCGTCATCATAATAATTGTTTTTGCTATTTCTATATTTCTAGTATCTCAGAATGGAGATGACCAGAATACTCTGGCCACCTTGGGGATGTTCGGCGCCATCGCTTTCCGCCTGATGCCGAGCGGCAACCGTCTGCTAAGCAATCTCGGCGTTCTGCGTTCTGGGTTCGCCGCAGTGGACAGCCTGCATTCCAGCCTTCCCCCTCCTGCGGAAGCCCGCCCCCAGCAAGGGCAGCCGCTATCCTTTCAACACCTTCGCCTTGAATCTGTCAGCTATCGCTATCCCAACCGCGACACGGACACCCTGAGCCATATCTCGCTGGAACTCAGTAAAGGCAAAAGCGTCGCCCTGATCGGCCGTTCAGGGGCAGGGAAATCGACGCTGGCAGATATTCTGTTGGGTCTTTTGTCCCCCGATCAGGGGCGCATTACCGCCGATGACAAGGAAATCCAAGCGACGCAATTGTGTGGGCGGGTCGCTTATGTGCCGCAGCACCCTTATTTTCTGGATGACAGCCTTTGCAACAACGTCGCCTTCGGCCAATCCCACGACAAGATCGACGAGTCACGGGTGATGGCGGCCTTGCAGGCGGCCGAGCTTTCCGAGTTGGTCACGGCCGTGGGCGACATTCACACCCCCTTGGGGGAAAATGCCAATCGCCTGTCCGGCGGCCAACGCCAACGTTTGGCTTTGGCTCGGGCCTTTTATCGCGATGCCGACCTGATGCTGCTGGACGAGGCCACGTCGGCATTGGACATGCAGACCGAAGCCAGCGTCACCAAGGCGATTACCAATATGAGCCGAGATCGTGCCGTGCTGATCATCGCGCATCGGCTGGCGACCATCCAACATTGCGACCAGATCATCTTGTTGGACGAAGGCCGCATGCAGGCTTGTGGGACCTTCACCGAATTGTATCGAAGCCATGAAGACTTCCGTCGCCTGGTGGACCTGGGGCAGTTGCAGACCGGCAGCAACAATCCCGCACCCTCGGCATGACCAAAGCCCCTGAAAAAATAGAGCTCTGTCGCGGCCCTGTGGCCGATGGCGCCCCCCTGGTGGTGTGGATCGATGGAGTCATTTCCCCCGTTGCCAGCCATTTTGATCAGGCGGGACAGCTGTGGCGGGAATGGTCCAAAGAACTGAACGGCGACCCCAGTGCAGTGTTGGCTCATACCGCTTCGGCCGCCCCCAACAATTCGGATCTTGGCGTGGTTCTGGCGTGGTTCGCCTGCCTGCGTGAAGGACTGTCCCAGGGTCGCCCCATCAAGGTCCAAACCAACGATCCGTGGATTTACCGCTGTCTGCTAGCCTCATTTCCCGTCATCGAAACGGGCACCGCCCCGGCTTTGGCCCTGCCCGAGCTGAAACTGTGGCTTCGAGGCATGGCCGCCCGCCTGCGTTTCGCCCTTCGCACCGCTCTTAAAAGACGCCCCCACCGCCCCCAATGGCCGGACAATGCGCCGGCGATGATTGCCTATGGTCACCCGGCCAGTTCCCCGGATGGCCATGACGGTTATTTCGGTGACCTGCTGAAGGCTATTCCCCGACTGAAGCGTATCGTCCATGTGGATGCGACGCCCCAAAACCGCCAACACCTTTGTGCCGATGGAAGCAGCGCCGACCTGGAAAGCTGGGGCAGCCGTCTTTATGCCCTGTTGCGGCTGAGCACGGCGCGTTGGGTTCCGCGCCACCACGACCTGCAAGGACCCTTGGGCTGGTTGATTCGCCGGGCCGCCGCCTTAGAAGGATCACGCGCTCAGGGCGCCGCCATCGCATGGCAGATTCACTGTCAAAAGCGTTGGCTCCATAAGGCAAAACCCAAAACCGTGGTCTGGCCCTGGGAAAACCACGGCTGGGAACGGGCCTTGGTTGCCGAGGCCCGTAAACTAGGTATCCGCACCATCGGCCATCAGCATTCGGTCATCGGCCAACAATTCAATATCGGCTGCCTTACGTTGGAAGACCTGCCGGACATCGTTGCCGCCAATGGCCCCTCCGGCTTTCAGCAATTGGAACGGCGAGGCGTCCCGGTGGAACGGATGACCATCGCCGGCACATTGCGCTTCAAGAAACCCGCCGATGGCGGTCCCGTTTACGACCCCAATGGCCCCATCTTCCTGGCGGTTCCCTTCGACCACCGGGTGGCCGGACAGATGATCGATGCGCTTCGTCCGGTGGCCGCAAGCGGCCTGACCGTCCTGATGCGCGACCATCCGCTGTTTCCCGTCGCTTTTGAAGATTCCGCCAACTTCCATCGGGCGCCAGGACCCTTGCCCAGCATGGATGCGGTCCGTTGCGTCATTTTCGCCGCCACCACCGTCGGATTGGAATCGTTGCTGGCCGGCCTGCCCACCATCCGCTTCATTCCGTCGGGTTGCGTCGCGGTGGACATTCTGCCAGACTTCGTGCCCACCCCAACGGCGAATGCCGCAACCGTGTTGACCGCCGTGCTCGACGCCGTCCCACCCCCGCCATTGCACTGGACAGACGTGTTCGCCGAGCCCGATCTCGACTTCTGGCGCAGACAGCTGACATGACCCAATCCCTGAAAAGCCGCCTTCTCGACGGGCTTCCCTGTATCGGCGCCTGGAGCACCGTGCCGTCCGCCGCCGTGGCCGAAGCCATGGCGTCGTGCGGTTTCCACTGGCTGGCCGTGGACCTTGAACATTCCGCCATCGAAGTCGCCGATGTGCTGCCCATCTTCCTGGCCGCCGAACGTTATGGCGTAGCGCCCTTCGTCCGCCTGCCCAGCGCCGATCCCTATCTGGGACGCCGATGCCTGGACAGCGGCGCCGCCGGTCTGATAGTGCCGGTGGTCAACAGCGCCGCCGCCTTTGCCGAATTCGCCCAGCATTGTTATTACGCCCCCCGTGGCCGCCGCGGAGCCTGTCTGTCGCGGGCCAATGGCTGGGGCGACACTTTCGACGGCTACAACCGCGACTTCCAACCCATTCTGGTGCCGCAGATCGAAAGCCGTGCCGGCGTCGCCGACGTGGATGCCATCGCCGCCTTGGACTGCGTCGACGCCTTGTTCATCGGGCCTTACGACTTGTCCGCCGATTTGGGGATTCCGGGCAATTTCGAAACGGCCGAGATCAAGGCCGCCATGGGGCAGGTTTTGGACGCCTGCAAACGTCATGGCAAGGCCCCCGGCATCCACCAAGTCGCCCCCTCTCCCGAGGCTTTGCGTCAGCGTCTGGACGAAGGCTATCAATTCATCGCCTATTCCACCGACATGGTGGCGATGCGGGCCGCCTTGGGCCGCCCGCTGGATCTGTTGCAAGGAAAGTGATCTCCGTGACCCACGCCCCCATCTGCATCATTCCCGCCCGCATGGCCTCCAGCCGCTATCCCGGCAAACCGCTTGAACCCATGCTGGGACTTCCCCTGGTCGCCCATGTCTGGCAGCGCTGCCGCCTGGCAAGCTCGGTGGATCGGGTCGTCGTCGCTACTTGCGACCAAGTGATCAAGGACGCCATCGAGGCTTTGGGCGGCGAAGCGGTGATGACCGCCGACACCCATCCCGGCTGTGTCGACCGCACGGTGGAAGCCATCGCCAATCTGGGCCTGACCCTGGCCGATGACGACATGGTGCTGATGGTCCAAGGCGACGAAGTGATGGTCACCCCCGCCATGATCGACACCATGGTCGAGGTTTATGGCCGCACCCGCGCCCCGGTGGTCAATCTGGCATCGGTCATCACCTCGGAAAGCGACCAGGACGACCCCAATTGCGTCAAGGTCTGCGCCGCCCCCGACGGCCGGGCGCTGTTCTTTTCGCGCGCGCCGATTCCGTCGCGCTGGCGGGCCAATGGGCCGGTCCCGGCTTTTCAGCAGACCGGCGTCATCGGCTTCTCGCACGCTTTCCTGCAGACTTTCGGCCAGTTGGAGCGCACGCCGCTGGAAATGATCGAACAGATCGACATGCTGCGCACCCTGGAACACAATTACCCCATCCAGATCGTCACCGTGGATCAGGAAACCGTCGGCGTCGACACCCCGGCCGACCTGAAGCGCGGCGAACAGATGCTGCGCTTGGACCCCACCACCGGCCTTTACATGGATATCCCGGCATGAATCCGTTGAAAGTCGGCATTGCCGGATATGGGGTGGTGGGGAAGCGCCGCCGTCAGGTCATCGACGAACATCCGGCGTTGACCACCGTCGCTGTCTGCGACCGCAACTTTGCCGGAACCGGCGTTCTGGACGGGTCGGTGCGCCATTACGCCGACGCCCAGACCATGTTGGCCAGCGAGTCCTTGGACATCTTGTTCGTTTGCCTGACCAACGACGTCGCCGCCGACATCACCATCGCCGGTCTGCAGAAGGGCCTGCACGTGTTTTGTGAAAAGCCGCCGGGCAGGGATGTCGCCGACATCGAACGAGTGATCGCATGTGAAAGCCAACACCCCGGACTAGTGCTGAAATATGGCTTCAACCACCGCTATCACGATTCAGTCCGTGACGGCCTGGCCCTGGTCAAATCCGGGGAAATGGGCCGCCTGATCAATTTGCGCGGCGTTTACGGCAAGTCGGCGATCATCGATTACCGTTCGCCCACCCATTGGCGGACCAAGCGCGAAATCGCCGGCGGCGGTATCTTGCTGGATCAGGGCATCCACATGGTCGATCTGATGCGCCTGTTCGCCGGCGAATTCGTCGAAGTCCACGCCATCATTTCCAACGATTATTGGAACCACAGCGTCGAAGACAATGCCTATGCGCTGATGCGCACCGCCGACGGCGTGGTCGCCATGCTGCATTCCACCGCCACCGAATGGCGTCATCGCTTCCGCCTGGAAATGTCCTTCGACAAGGGCAGCATCGTGCTGGGCGGTCTGTTGACCGGATCCAAAAGCTATGGCGCCGAAACCTTCACCGTCGCCTGGAAGACACCCAACGATTCGGGCGATCCCAAGGAACAGACCACCCGCTACAACTCGGACCCGTCATGGAACGACGAGGTGGTCGAATTCGTCGATGCGGTGATGAACGGCAAGCCTGTTGAAAATGGGTCCTCTGCTGAAGCTTTGGCAACCATGCAGTTGGTTTATAAAATATATGAAGCCGATCCTTTGTGGAAACAAACCACGAAGATCGGCTGAAGAGATTATCGCAATGATTAAATCAAAGTTCAACGCAGTAAATATACCTATATTGTTAATAGCCGTTGCATCGGTGCTGCTATCTGTCATGTCATGGCTACAATACGAACGTTTTTCGTCGTCAATCGCCGGACTAACTGTTTTTATTATTATTCCAACAGCCTCTGCCGTTGTTTGCCTTGTCAGCTTGTTGTTGAATAAGTCCGTAAAGGTAATGGTTATTATTTCATATATTTCGATATTGGGTTCGCTTTATTTATTCGAGGTATGGCAAGGCAGCCAGAAATTCGGCCAAGCGCCCAACTCCATGCTTGAAAGCGCCCGCGCCTTGGGGGTGAGCGATCTTGATAACCGCTCCAAGACGCAAGTGGTTCAAGACCTGCGTCAACGAGGACAAGACATCTATTCGTCTATTTTCCCGTCTCTGTTTCTGATCCCCAACGGGGCCAGCGGCAGCGTGCGTTCACCCGTATCCATCAACGGCAATGAGTTGATGCCCTTGGGCGGAGTCGCCAAATCACAGGCCGTGTTGTGCAACGAGTCGGGGCACTGGGTGATTCACAACACCGATCGCCATGGTTTCGACAATCCCGATGCTGTCTGGGAGGACACAGTCCAAACAGTATTGTTGGGCGATTCCTTCACGCAAGGCATGTGTGTCGGTGAAAAGCAAAGCTATGCCGGTCTGCTTGGCGCCGCCTTGCCGGGTGTGGTCAACCTGGGCATGGGGGGCAACGGCCCCTTGTTCATGCTGGCCAGTTTGGTTGAATACGCTCGTCCACTGAAACCCCGCAACGTGCTGTGGTTCTATTTCGAAGGCAATGACATGAACGACCTTGCCGTCGAAAAGCGCAGCCCCTTGCTGATGCATTATCTGGACGACCAGACCCGGCAAAACCTGATCGACCATGGCGACGAAATCCGTCAGGCCCTTGTCGCTTACATCGATAGCGCCAGCTCATCCGACAAACCGGCGGCCGAGCCCTCGATTTCGTGGGGATTGCGGGCATTCCGCTTCCTGACCCTGACCGAGACCCGCATCCGTTTCGGTCTGACCGGGGCGCAATTGGCACCGCCGGATTATGCTTTGCTGGATCGCATCTTGGACAAAGCCCAGGCGCTTACCGCGCAATGGGGCGGCCGCCTGACCATCGTTTATCTGCCGAGCTGGACCTCGCTGATGGATGGCAGACGCAGCCCCGATTGGGATCAACTGACGACCATCGCCAAGCGTCTGAATATCGACGTGGTCGATATGCAGGCGGTGATGATGGCGCAGCCCGATCCCAAGGCGCTGTTTCCCCTGCGCGGTCCCGGTCACTATGGCGAACAAGGCCATCGGTTGGTGGCGGAAACCGTCAAAGACGCGCTGATGGCAAACCCATGAGCAAAGCCGTCATCTTCGATCTGGACGGCACGCTGATCGACAGCATCCCCGACGTCCGATTGGCCCTGAATACCGTCCTGGAAAGCCACGGCAACCGGCCGCTGACCCGAGACGAGCTGGAAACCTTGGTCGGCGAAGGCGCCATGCCGATGATCCGCGGCGCCTTCGCCATGACCGGCGATACCCCCGATGATCTGCAAGACGCCTTGCGCCAATATCTGGACCATTACGCCGCCCATCCGGTTCGTGAAACCACCCTTTATGACGGCGCCGTCGCCATGCTGGAACAACTGCGCCAGCAGGGATACGTCCTGGCCGTCTGCACCAATAAGCCGCAAAGAATGACCGATCTGGTGCTGCGCGATCTTGGGATCGCCCCCTTGTTCGCGGCGGCCATCGGCGGTGACACCCTGCCATGGCGCAAGCCCGATGGGCGGCACATCCTATCGACCCTGGAACAGGCGGGAGGGGCCGCCAAGGCGGTGATGATCGGCGATTCCCATAACGACATCCAAGCGGCCAAACATATCGGCATGGCGTCGGTGGCGGTTTCCTTTGGCTATTGCCATGACGGCGTCGAAACCCTAGGGGCGGACCGCGTCATCGACCATTTCGACCAACTGCCCACCACCTTGAAGGATTTGGGTCTATGACCGCCATTGCCGTCTGCTCCCGGTCGTTTTCCCGCCACCCGCAATTGCGCCAGGCCCTGATCGAGCGCTTCCCCCAGGCGCGGATCACCTTCAACGATGCCGGTCTCAGCCTGTCCGGTCAAAGCCTGGTGGATTTCGTGCAAGGCCACGACTTGGCTGTCACCGCCCTGGAAAAGCTGGACGAAGCTTTCTTTTCCGCCCTGCCCGGGTTGAAGGTGATCGGCAAATACGGCGTCGGTCTGGACATGATCGACCTGGAGGCCATGCGTCGGCACGGCGTGCGCCTGGGCTGGACCGGCGGCGTCAACCGTCGCTCGGTTTCGGAACTGGTGATTTCCTGCGCCATCGCGCTGTTGCGCCACGTCCCGCAGGCCAGTATCGAAGTGCGCGACGGGCAATGGCGTCAGCTGATGGGCCGCCAATTGACCGGCAAAACCGTCGGTATTGTCGGCTGCGGCCATATCGGCAAGGACTTGGCGCCGTTGCTGAAAGCCTTCGATTGCCAGATCCTGGCCCATGACATCGTTGATTTTCCCGAATTCTATGCCCAGCACCACGTCCAGGCCGTGGATCTTGACGAATTGCTGAGCCGTTCGGACATCGTCACCCTGCACCTGCCTTTCGACGACAGCACCCGCAATATCCTGTCGCGTGAGAAATTGGCGGTGATGCAAAGCTCGGCCGTCTTGATCAATGCCGCCCGCGGCGGCTTGGTCGATGAAGCCGCGTTGAAGGCCATGCTGAAAAGCGGCCTTCTCGCCGCCGCCGCCTTTGACGTCTTTGCCGGCGAACCGCCGACCGACATGGAATTGCTGCGCCTGCCGAATTTTCTGGCGACCCCGCATATCGGCGGAAGCGCCGAAGAAGCGGTTCTGGCCATGGGTCTGGCAGCCATTGACGGTCTGTCACGGAATGATGTTCCATGAACGGTATCGCCAACGTGAAGACCATGATAGCGGTGTTGGCGGCCGCAATCATTATGGTTTTGGCACATGCATTTCATCCAGAAAGACTAACGAATTCAGCCGCCGTAATAAGCATACTTCTTCTTACATCAGTAATTGTTTTTATTTATTTTTGGTCCACGGACAAAAAAAGAGGACTACCATTTTATTCATTCGTTGGAGTGTTCTATCTTATTTTTTATGCAATTCAGCCATTTCTTGTTGATTTTACTTGGCAAGACCGCGCCATACAGCTATATGCAGATGCCATTCTGCTTCCTTCGAATCTGTTGACCGCATCATCCATGGGCATTATGGCGGGCGGCATCCTGATTTTGTTCGCCGCCATGACCATCGGCACCAAGCTGTTTCGCCGGTATCTCCCCCGTATCACGTTTATCGAAGGCCAGGACGTGATTACCGCCGTGGTGCTGGCGGTGACATTCCTGGGATTACACTTCACTTGGCTTTTGCTGGACGGGCAACGTATGCAAGCCCTGTTCAACGCATTGGCCCTGGCCGGCTTCGCCATTCCCTGGCTGCTGTTTCTTGGCGGCCGCTTGCGTTGGTACTGGCTGATCCCTTTTTTCGCCGTTTTGCTGCCTGCCAAGATCGGTTTGGGCTTAGCCAGCGGCAGCTTCACCAAGGCACTGTTCCTGCCGGCTTTCCTGGTCTTTTTGTATTTCAGCGAAAAACCCCGCGCCGCGACCATCTGTTTGATCCTGGGGATGGTTTTCATCAGCCTGGCCTATCGGCCCTATCGCGAATTCCGCGACCATGTGTGGCTGACCAAGCAATTCGGTTATCAGCCTGATTTCATGGACTACGTGACTTTGTTGAAAGCCGGCATCGACAAGGGCTTCAACGGCACCATGCAGTTAGAGCGCGATCCGACCGCGCCCACATCCCCAAGCGCGCTCATCCCGCTGCGCGAAGCCGCCAAGCGTACCAACGCGGCGGTGTTGTTCGCCCAGATCTATGAAACCACTCCCTCGTTGGTTCCCTTTTGGAATGGCGAAAGCCTTCGCCCGTTGCTGACCAGCCTGGTGCCGCGCTTCCTTTACCCCCAGAAACCGGAAGAGCGCTTTGGTAATGAATTCGGCCATCGATATTTTCTGCTGCGCGCCGATGACATGAACATGTCCGTCAACCTGCCCTGGCTGGTCGAGGCCTATGCCAATTTCGGACTGCCCGGAATCGTCGGGGTGATGACCCTGGCCGGCCTTTTCCTGGCGGCGCTGAACACGTTGATCAATCCGTCTTCCCTGCACCCCATCAACTCGGCCATTGGCGGGGCAGTGCTGTTTCCTTTGGTGAACCAGGAATCCAATATCAGCCTGACATGCGGCAATGTCCCCCTGCTGATCGTGACGCTTTATGTTATGGCCCGCCTAATCGATTGGAGTATAAGGCAGTGCCAACAGCGTTGGCCGGGTTAACTTCAGGGGCAAGGCAGTGAAAGTCGTCATCCTTTGCGGTGGTCAGGGCACGCGCATTCGCGACGTCGCCGACAACATCCCCAAGCCGATGATCCCGGTAGGCCCGGCGCCCATCCTGTGGCATGTGATGAAGACCTATGCCGCCCACGGCTTTACCGAATTCGTCCTGTGCCTGGGCTATAAAAGCCATACGATCAAGGAATTCTTCCTGAACTATCAGGCTTTTACCAGTGACTTCACGCTGACCTTGGGGCGCGAGAAGGCCATCGAATATCACGGCGATCATGACGAAAGCGGCTGGAAGATCACCTTGGCCGAAACCGGTCTGGATTCGCTGACCGGCACCCGCATCAAGCGCATCGCCAAATATCTGGGCGACGACCAGGACTTCCTGCTGACCTATGCCGACGGTGTCGCCGATATCGACATCAAGGCCTTGGTGGATTTCCACCAAAGCCACGGCAAATTGGTCACCGTCACCGGCGTTCGCCCGCCGGGCCGCTTCGGCGAACTGGGCATGGAAGACGATGGCAGCGTTCGCGAATTCAATGAAAAGCCCCAGGCCACCGGCGGCTGTATTTCGGGCGGTTATTTCGTCTGTAATCGCAAGATGCTGGACTATATCGGCGATGACAATGTCATGCTGGAACAAGACCCCATGCGCAAGGTGGTGTCCGATGGCCAGCTGATGGTCTATCGCCATGACGGATTCTGGCAGTGCATGGATACCTATCGCGACTACACGCTGCTGAACGATCTGTGGAATTCCGATCAGGCGCCGTGGAGATGCTGGTGATGGAAAAGCTGTTCCAGGTCTTCAAGGGCAAGCGGGTTCTGGTCACCGGCGATACCGGTTTCAAGGGATCGTGGCTGAGCCTGTGGCTGTCCGAATTGGGCGCCGAGGTCACCGGCTATGCCCTGCCCCCCGAAGGCGAAAGGCCGCTTTTCGACCTGTTGGGCATGCGTCAATACATCCGTCACGTGGATGGCGACGTCCGCGACCTGGACCACATGTCCAAGGTTTTCGCCGAAGCGCGCCCCGAAGTGGTGATCCATCTGGCGGCCCAGGCCCTGGTCCGGCTGTCCTATGAACAGCCCAAGCAGACCGTGGACGTCAATGTGGGCGGATCGCTGAATTTGTTGGAATGCGTGCGGGCCAGTGATTCGGTGCGGGCCGCCGTCTACATCACTTCGGACAAGTGCTACGAAAACAAGGAATGGGTCTGGGGCTATCGCGAGACCGACGAGCTGGGGGGCCGCGATCCCTATTCGGCGTCGAAAGCGGCGGCCGAGATCGTGTTTTCCGCCTATTGTTCCAGCTTCTTTGATTCCCGCGCCGACTTGGGCATCGCCAGCACACGGGCCGGCAACGTCATCGGTGGCGGCGACTGGGCCAGGGACCGCATCATTCCCGACTGCATCCGCGCCCTTGAGGCCGCAAGGCCGGTGCCGGTGCGCAATCCCCACGCCACCCGCCCCTGGCAGCACGTTCTGGAACCTTTGTCCGGCTATTTGACCGTGGCCGCCAAGCTGCTGGAACAGCCCAAGAAATTCGGCGGCGCCTGGAATTTCGGCCCGCCGGTGGGCTCGGTCAGGACCGTGGGCGAATTGGTGGCCGAATCGGTCAAGGTGTGGGGCCAGGGGTCGTTCGAAATCTCGCCCGAAGCCAATGCCCCGCACGAAGCGCGCCTGCTGCAGCTGAACACCGACCGCGCCGCCGTGGATTTGGGGTGGCAGTCGCGCTGGGGGGTGGATGAAACCATCGAACGGACCATCGGCTGGTACCGTCAGGTGATCCGCGACAACGCCTCGCCGCGTGCCGTCTGTCAGGCGCAAATCGCTGATTACATGGGCCGCAATCCGTGATCGACGGCGTGATCGTCACCGCCTTGCGCCGCATCGCCGACGACAGGGGTCAGGTGATGCACATGCTGCGTAGCGATGCCCCGCATTTTCAACAATTCGGCGAGATTTATTTCTCCACCGTCCATCCCGGCAAGGTCAAAGCCTGGCACTTTCATCACCGCATGGTGCTGAATTACGCGGTCCCGGTGGGGCGCATCAATTTCGTCTTGTACGACCCGCGTCCCCACAGCCCGACCCACGGACAGGTCCAGGAAATCACCCTTGGTGGCGACGACTATGCCCTGGTCACCGTGCCGGCGGGATTGTGGACCGGCTTTCAGTGTGTGGGCGACCAGACCGCCATGGTGGCCAATTGCGCCACCCTGGCCCACGACCCCACGGAATCCGAACGCAAGGATGCCGACGATCCGGCCATCCCCTATGTGTGGCGGGATCGGTCATGAGCACCATTCTGGTCACCGGCGCCAGCGGCTATGTGGGGGGGCGGATCGCCCGGCACCTGCTAACGCTGGGCCATCAGGTCCGCTTGGCCAGCCGCGCACCATCGGCGGTGGTTGGCCTGTCCACCGATACCGATTGGGTAAGGCTGGACTGGCAAGATGATGCCAGCCTGAACGCCGCCTGTGCCGGCTGCGACTTTGTCGTTCATCTGGCCGGGCTGGCCGATGCCGATTGCGCCCGCGACCCGGTTCTGGCCCTGCGGGTCAACGGCGAATACAGCGTCCGTCTGTTGGAAGCCGCCATCGGCGCCCAGGCCAAGCGCTTCGTTCTGTTCTCCACCGCCCATGTCTATGGCGCCGCCCTGACCGGGACGGTGGATGAAACCACCTTGCCGCTGCCCCGCCATCCTTATGGCATCAGCAACCGGGTGGCCGAAGACTTCGTCCTGGCAGCCGGTGCCCAAGGCCGCATCGGCGGCTTGGTCTTGCGTCTGTCCAATGCCATCGGCGCCCCGGTCCAGCCCGACATCACCCGCTGGAACCTGCTGGTCAACGATCTGTGCCTGAACGCCGCCCAGGCCAAGCCCATGGTCATGCGATCCAGCGGCATGACCGCCCGCGATTTCGTACCGCTGGCCGATGTGGAAGCCGCCTTGGCCCATCTGTTGACCTGCCCGCTGGCCGCTTGGGGCGACGGCCTGATGAATTTGGGCAGTGGTCGATCCATCAGCGTCGCCGCCATGGCCGATCTGATCGTCGGCCAGGCCCGGGCCAAAGGCCTGTCGCCGCAATTGCAGCGCCCCGAACCCACCGCCGGAGAGGTTCTGGCGCCCTTGCATTTCGGCATCGAACGTTTGCGTGCGGCGGGCTTCACCCCCGCCGGCGACATCGCCGCCGCCATCGATGAAACCCTTGATTTCTGCCTGACCCAGGTCAAGTCTACGCCATGATCCAGCCGCCGCTGCTTTCCATCGTCATCCCCACCTATAACCAAGCCGATTGGCTGCGCGAAGCGCTGCAATCGGTGTTGGCGCAGGGAACCGACGATTGGGAAGCCATCGTCATCAACAATTTTTCCACCGATCACACCGAAAGCGTGGTGGCGGAACTGGCCGATCCCCGCATCCGCCTGATCAATTTCGCCAATCACGGCATCATCGCCGCCTCGCGCAATGTGGGCATCCGCGAAGCCCGGGGCGAATGGGTGGCGTTCTTGGATTCCGACGACGTCTGGCATGCGGACAAGCTGACCACCTGCCTGCCTTACCTGAACACCGATACCGACATCGTCACCCATGGCGTTCATTTCTGGGACGGTGCCCGCATCCTGCGCGATTGGCTACCCGGCCCCGAACGCCGGGCACAATTGCGCAATCTGTTGTTCGAAGGTTCGGCCATGTCGCCATCGGCCACCATGGTGCGCCGTTCGCTGTTGCTGGCGGTGGATGGTGTCAGCGAAGACGCCGAATTGCGCACCGCCGAGGATTACGAATTGCAGCTGAAGCTGGTGGCTGCCGGCGCCCGCATCCGCTTCCTGCCGCTTATTCTCAGCAAATACCGCATTCATCCCGGCCAACAAAGCAAGTCGGCGGAACGGCACATGGCGGCCTCGGTCCTGGCGGTGCGCAAGCATTACGACCTGCTGGCCGATAAAACCTGGGGTGACGCCTTGCGCTTGCGCAAGCGTCTGGCCAGCCTGCAATACGGCGCCGGCCGGCTGTATCAGGATGCCGCCGACAAGGTGACGGCCCGACGGTTCTTTGTGAAAGCCCTGTCGCAATGGCCGCTTCTGCCGCGCGCCTGGGCGGCCCTGGCGCTCAGCCTGAAGCCCTGCGCCTCGAAACCGAAATCCGACCGGATCGTCGTGCTGATCAACGGTCTGCATGCCAAAAGCGGGGGCGGCGTCACCTATCTGCGCAACATCCTGGGTGAGTTGGTCAAGGATTCACGGCTGGAATTCCATCTGTTTTTGCACGTGGATCAGTATCCGCTTTTCGGTGAACCGCCCCAGGGATTGCGGCTGCATCTTTTGGAATTCAGGACCAGCTTCTTGCGTCTGTTGCTGTGGGAACAGCTGGCCCTGCCCATCCTGGCCCGCGAAATGTTTGCCGACGTGACTTTTTCCCCGGCCAATTACGGACCGTTTTTCGCCCCCAATCCGGTGATCCTGCTGCGCAATTCCCTGGCCGTGGTCCAGCGCGAGAAGCGGCTTTCAAAGCAGATCTATTGGGCCATGCTGGCTTTGGCGACAGTGGTGTCGCTGATCACCGCGCGGCGCGCCATCGCGGTTTCTGACTACGCCCGCAAATCCCTAAGTTTCGGCCTGCCCCGGCGGGTTACCGACCGCATCGCCATCGTCCCCCATGGCGTGGCGCCGCATTTTTCCCCCGATTCGTCCATTCCGCGCCAAGACGATATGTTGTTGGCGGTCTGCGACATCTATGTGCAAAAGAACCTGCACACCCTGATCAACGCCATGGAAATGCTGCGCAAGCGGCGGCCCGCTGTCCGTTTGCAGATCGCCGGACGGATTATCGACCCGGATTACCATGCCGAGCTGATCCAGCTGATCCACAGCCGACATCTGGACGGCGCGGTGGAATTCCTGGGGGGCCGTACCCCGATGGAATTGCGCTATCTCTATCAGACCTGCACTCTTTTCGTCTTTCCTTCGACCATCGAAACCTTCGGCAATCCCTTGGTGGAAGCCATGGCTTGTGGGGCGCCCATCGCCAGTTCGTCGTCGTCGGCCATGCCCGAAGTGGTGGGTGACGCCGCCCGCCTGTTCGACCCGCTTGATATGCAGCAGATGGCCACCGTTCTGGGCGACTTGTTGGATGATCCGGCTTCCCGTCAGGAACTGGCGGCCAAGGGACTGAAACGCGCCGGCGATTATTCGTGGGAAAAAACCGCCAGAAAGACCGCCGACATCCTGTATCGGGCCGCCGGGCGGAGCTGATTCATGGCCTTGCGCACCTTGATCCTGACCCTGCCGCCTTTCGAGGGCGGGGTCCCGGCAAAGACCCGCATCCTGGCCCAGGAACTGGCCCAACGCGGCCATCAGGTGACCATCGCCTTTTATGCCCCGGTTTCCAGTCATCGCCATCTGTCGCCGTCGCCCTGGGGATTTTATCGGCCCGGTGTGGAAGCCGGCCGCTGTTTCGACGACGAATTTCGGGCTTTCGCCGTCGGCTGTCGCGGCGGCGAGCTGGAATTTCCCTATTATCTGTCATCGTCCCGCTGGCGCGCCCTGATCGCCAGCCATGACCGCCACATCGCGGTGGGCGGCACCGTTTTGATTTCCAATCCGTTGCGGGTTGCCGGCGTGCCCCATTTCGTCTGGTGCGCCAGTGACATGCTGGGAGACCGCCTGGACCGGCGTGCCGCCATGTCGTGGCCGCGCCGTCTGGTGGACCAAACTCTGATCGGTCCGGTCCAGGCCGCTTTGGAACGGCGTATCCTGGGGGGAAACGGCCGCGTCGTCACCGTCGGCCGACACGCCCAGAACATGTTCCGTCAATTGGGCTTTGCCCTGGATGCCGCCGCAACCATGCCGATCCCCACCGATCCCGAAATTTTCACGCCCCCGGTCCTTGCCGCCGAACCGG
Organism: Rhodospirillaceae bacterium UBA6219; assembly: GCA_002435715.1. Lineage (GTDB taxonomy): Bacteria > Pseudomonadota > Alphaproteobacteria > Rhodospirillales > Magnetospirillaceae > Magnetospirillum. Next base: position 26,448 of record DISD01000103.1, on the reverse strand, counting down.
GTATCATCGGCTTTGCCGGCCGCGCCAATGATCCGCGCAAGAATTTAGGATTGCTGGTCAAAGCAGTGGTCATCGCCCATGCAAACGATCCCCGCATCCGGCTGCGGCTGACCGGCCAGCCCGAACCCGCCACCGCGGCGCTGATCCGCCAGCTGGGCGCCGAAGATTTGGTGGAATGGCGGGGAACCCTGTCCCGCCACGACCTGCCCCAATTCTATGCTGAACTTGACCTGTTCGCCCTTCCGTCCGCCCAGGAAGGATTCGGCATTGTCGGTATCGAAGCCATGGCCTGTGGCGTGCCGGTGATCTCGACCCGCTGCGGCGGCCCAGAAGATTATGTGATCCCCGAAGAAAACGGTCTTCTGACCAATCAGATCGCCTCCGAAATGGCGGATGCTTTGCTGAAAGTGACGGCGGATCGCGACCTGCGCCGGCGTTTTTCCGCCAAGGCCCGCGCCACCGCCATGGACTTTTATTCCCCCGCCCGCTTCCGCGCCGCGCTGGACGAAAACTGGCGCCAGGTTTGGGGGGAAACACCATGACCGCACCGCGTTTGCTGTATCTGGTCAGCCACCCCATCCAATACCAAGCCCCGCTGCTGCGCTTGGCCGCACAAGACCCCCGCTGGTCGTTGCGGGTACTGTTCGAAAAGGTCGATACGGTCGGCGGTTATCACGATCCGGGCTTCGGCACCCATGTGCGCTGGGACGTGCCGCTCTGCGACGGCTATGACAACGTCGCCCTGGCGCAAACCGATCTGGGCGCTGAAATCGCCGCCGCCGACGTCGTCTGGCTGCATGGCTGGGCCAGCCGCACCATGCACAAGGCCCTGGCTTTGGCCAAAGGCATGAACAAGCCGGTGCTGATGCGGGCCGAGAATTGGGACGGCGCCATGCCCGACGGCAGCGGCCTGCGGGGCTGGCTGAAGCGCCTGTATCTGCGCCGAATTTTCAGCCGCTGCGCCGCCTTTCTGGCCATCGGTTCAGCCAACCGCGCCTATTACCGGCGCTTTAACATCGACGACGCCCGTATCTTCACCGTGCCTTACGCGGTGGATAACGCCTTTTTCGCCACCCATGCCGAGCAAGCCGATCTGGACGCCTTGCGCGCCGAACTGGGGGTGGCACCAGGGAAACAGGTGATCTTGTATTGCGGCAAGTTCCAATCCCGCAAACATCCCGAACAGCTGGTTGCCGCCTGGAAAAACCTGGCCCAGCCGCGCCCGGTGCTGCTGATGGTCGGCGATGGCGAAATGCGGGAACAACTGCGGGCCATGGCCGAACCGGGCATGATCTTCGCCGGTTTCCGCAATCAGACCCAATTGCCGGGCCTTTACCGATTGGCCGACATCTTCGTTTTGCCGTCCGAACGCGAACCCTGGGGCTTGGCGGTCAACGAAGCCATGGCCTGTGGCACCGCGGTGGTGGTCAGCGACCAAGTGGGTTCGGCCTTCGATCTGGTGGACCCCTCCTGTGGCGCCGTCTTCCCCACCGGCGACATCCAGGCCCTGGCCCAAGCGTTGCTTCTGGTGCTGGACCAAGCCCCGCACCTTGGCGAACAAGCCCGCCGACGCATCGACCTTTGGGACTTCCGCGCCGATCTGGACGGGCTGGCACAGGCGGTGAACCATGTCCTGGCCTGATCCCTTGTCCATCATCGTCATCGGCCAGACCATCACCGGCAGCCGTACGCCCCAGCGTGTGGCCGCGTTGGGCCGTCTGGGCCATCAGGTGCGGATGGTCCCCATCAACCGCGACGGCGCCACCTATGAAGACCCGCCCAGCCTGGCCGACCGCATTCGCTATCGTCTGCGCCTGCCGGCCGACCCGGCAGACTGCAATACCCGCCTGAAAGACTGCCTGGATCAGCCTTGCGACCTGATCTGGGTGGAAGCGGCGCCGATGATCCGGGCCGCCACGCTGCAAGCCGCCCGTCGTCTGGCCCCTGGGGTGAAGATCGTCTGGTATGCCGAAGACGACATGATGAACAAGGTTCACCGGTCGCGCTGGCTGGAAAAGGCCATGCCCCACTTCGATTGGTGGCTGACCACCAAATCCTTCAACATGGACCCCAGCGAGGTTCCATCCCTGGGCGTCAGGCGCATGCTGTTCGTCAATAACAGCTTCGACCCCACCATTCACCGCCCCGTCATTCCCACTGCGGCGGACATGGCGCGTTACGGCGCCGACATCACCTTTGTCGGCACCTTCGAAACCCCACGGGCTCATTCCTTGCTAGCCCTGGCCCAGGCCGGATTCCAGGTCAGGGTCTGGGGCAATGGCTGGGCGGCCTGGCAGGGCCGCCACGCCAATCTGCGGGTGGAAAACCGCCCGGTTTATGACCAAGACTATGCCACGGTGGTTTCCGCCTCGAAAATCAGCCTGGGTTTCCTGCGCAAGGGCAACCGCGACCGCCAGACCTGCCGGACGGTGGAAATCCCCGCTTGCGGCGGTTTCATGCTGCATGAATATTCCGACGAGGCCGCCCGTTTGGTTCTGCCCGACCAGGAAGCCGGTTATTTCCGTGACGACGCCGACTTGGTGGTTCAGACCCGGCGCTGGCTTGACGACGATGCCGGCCGTCAGGCGGCAGCAAGCCGCGCCGCCCAGGCCATGCTGGATCGCGGACATAGCCATGACGGCCGCTTGCATGGCATCTTGAACCAAGTGTTCGGGGACTCTGAATTGTCATGAAAATCCTGATCAACGCCATTTCCGCCCGCATGGGCGGCATCGTCACCTATACCCGCAACCTGATGAACAGCTTGCAGGACAGGGACGAGACCGCCCAGTTCATGGTCTCGCGGCGTTTTCCAGGACAAGACCTGGACTGCATGGAACGGATCGGCGCCAGCGACCTGCGCCCGGCCGTCCGGCTGTTGTGGGAACAAACGTTTTGGCGCCGTATCGTCTATCAGCGCAAACCCGACGTGCTGTTTTCCTCGGCCAATTTCGGCCTGCTGTCCTGCCCGGTTCCCCAGGTCCTGCTGGTGCGCGAGGGCGGGCTGTTCGACCCGTTTTATCTGACTAACGTTTCCCCTGAACAAGGGGTGTGGGCCACGATCCAGCGCAAGGCCCGGCGCAAGCTGATCATCGCTTCGGCCCGCAGTGCCGACAAGGTGATGACCCCCACCGTCGCCATGCGCGATCTGTTGTTGCTGTGGGCCCCCGATCTTGAAACCAAGGTCATCGTCAACCCCTATGGCACCATGAGCAAAGCCTTCGCCCCCGATACCCAGGCCCCTCGATCCTGGCGGGAAGATGGGTGTCTGCGTCTGCTTTACGTCTCGGTATACTATCCGCACAAGCAGCCAGGCTTTATCTGCCAGGCGGTCGAAGCCCTGAAGAACCAAGGCATGGAATGCCATGCCACGGTGACCATGGACCGCGACGAACTGAACGACTTCAAGGGCAGTGCCCATGACCGCATTCTGGTTGATCGGGCCATCGAGCGCCAAGAGATCACCTTGGGCCGTCACCCCTATGACCAATTACCGAACCTTTATCGCAAACATGATGTCTTCGTATTTCCTTCTGTTTCCGAAACATTTGGTCATCCCATGGCCGAAGCCATGAGCAGCGGCATTCCCGTGCTGGTCGCCGATACCCCGGTCAACCGCGAAGTCTGTGGCGACGCCGCGCTTTATTTCGATCCCTTGTCCCTGTCATCCTTGCTGGAATGCCTGCACCGCCTGGACAGCCAGCCCGAGTTGCGGGCCCAAATGGTGATCCGCGGCCGTCAACGCGTGTTGAATTCTTATACCTGGGACCAGCATGTGGACCGTCTGCTGGAAATTCTGGCCACTGTGGCCGCCCGGAAAGGCTGATCCGGGATGAACAATCCGCCCCGCATCGCCGTCTCGGGTCTGATGCTGATGGCCAGCGCAATGACCCAAGCGGTGGTGGCCTTCGCCGCCAATCTGGTTTTGGTCCGCCATATGGAACCGGCTGAATTCGGCCGTTTCGCCGTTATCCAAGCCTCGGCGGCCCTGGTTTTGTCGATCCTGTCGGTGCGCACCAACACCTTGATCATCCGCACCCCCGAAGCCGAAATGGACTTCGATCGGCGATCCTTGCTGTTTTCGGTCATCGGCTGGGAAACCCTTTTGGCCGTCTTGTTGATCGGCACCACCTTGGTCGCCACCGGCAACGTCTTGTGGACCGATTGGTGTCTGGCCCTGGCCTTGGCGGTCAATCACTGGACCTCACAGAACCGCGCCTTTTACGAACGCAATCTGCGTTTCGGCCGGCTGGCCGTGCTGGAAGCCGTGGTGCAACTGTGCGGACACGGTTTGGCCGTGCTGCTGGTGCTGGCCGGAATCGGCGCCGCCAGTCTTTATCTGCGCGAATTGTTCTTCGCCTTGGTCACTTTGGCCGCCTTGATCGGTCTGGGGGTTCTGTCTTTTTACCGTTTCCACTGGCTGACCTGGGACGACTGGCGCCATGTGCTGCGTGATGCCCGTGGTGTTTGGCTGGACGCCATGCTGGAAAACAGTTTCGCCCGCCTGACCTTGCTGGCGGTGAATGCGGGGACCGGCCTGCATGGGGCGGGGTTGTTCTTCCAGGCCCAACGCTTGGCCCTGGTTCCCCAGCAATTGTTGCAACCCTTCAGCGGCCGCGTGGTCGCCATCTGGTTCGGGCGCACCGAATGCAACGGTCAAAGGCGCCTGATGCGTAATCGTCTGATGATGGTCAGCGCGCCACCTTTGATCCTGGCGGCCTTGTTGGCCTGGGCCTGGGCCGATCCGGTGGTGCCTTGGGTTTTCGGCGCCCCCTGGGCGCCGGCGGCCCCGGTCCTGGCGGCATTGGGCGGCATGATCGTGTTTTTGCCGCTGTTCGAGATGCTGCGATCGGAAGTGGTCGCCTCCAAGCGCATCCGCTGGTTGCTGGTGGCGCGGCTGGCTCAATATGGCGGGCTGATCCTGCCGCTTTGGCCTTTGGCCCTGGGACACAACATCGACGCCATCCATGTGGGTCTGGCTCTGTCCGTGGCCTATGGCGCCGCCTTCCTGGTCCTGGTGGCGCTGCTGCTGCGCACCGACAGCGTTGCTTAGGGGTTGCGTGCCTCCAGCACCCCACCCATGATGCCGCCATGATCACCACCGCCCCCCTACCGTCCCTGACTTCGCTGCTGTGTCGCGCCACGTCCCGACAGGCCGCTGCGCCTTGGCTCCGCGACGGCCAAAGGGCCGTGGTCACGCCGCGTTCCAGCTGGTCCTTGGCTTGGCTGGCGGCCTTGCGCGGGCCCCAACCGCGTATCGCCTTGCCGGCATGGTTCTGCAACGCGTCCTTGGCGCCGTTACGGGCCATGGGGGCCCGCTTCACTTTCGTAACCGTCGATGACCAGGGACAGCCGGATTGGGACTCGGTTCAACAGGCCGATCTGATCGTCGCCGTGCACACCTTCGGCCAAATCAACGACCTTGGCGCCGCCCGCGCCGCCTGCCAGCGTACCGGCGCCTGGCTGGTGGAAGATTGCGCCCATGTGCTTGGCCCCGTCCCCGGTATGGGCAGCGGCGATTATGCGCTTTACAGCCCGCACAAGCTGTTGGCTTTGCCCGAAGGTGCGGTACTGGTGTCCACGGGCGGAAATCTGCCCGAGATACCCGATCTGCCGGTTTCATCGCCCTGGTCCTGGCTGCGCCGCCGGCTGATTCAAAAGGCGCTTCCCGATCTTGCCCGTCGTCATCTGCCCCAAGGTGGCCCGGCTTGCTTCCTGGATGTTCCGCCGGATGCCCCGCTGGCCAGCCCGGAAATGCCATCGGCCTTCACCTTGAAGATGATGGCGGCTGCCGATCTGGACCGGGAAGCGGCGCGGCGCCGGGCCAATGCCCGGTCCTTGCGTGACGCATTGGCCCCGATAAAGGGCTGGCAGCCGTTTTTCAGCGATGATGGGCCTGCGCCCTATCGCTTTGTCCTGCGCTGCCAGGATGAAGCCACCGCTATTGACCGCTATGCCGCCTTGCGGGCGGCCAAGCTGCCGGTCGAGACCTGGCCCGACCTGCCGCCGGAAGTGAACGATTCCCAGGCTGTCGCTTTACGGCGCAGCTTGATCCTGTTGCCGGTTCATGGCGCCCTGCCCGCCGGTTATGACCAGCTTTACCGCCAGGCCCTCTCCCATGTTTAAGCTTCACATCGACATTTTGGACCGCCCGCACTGGGAAGACCTGTTCGCCCAGGCCGGTCCCTCGGCCCTGGTGCAAAGCTGGGCCTATGGCGAGGTCAAGCGGGCCGAGGGCTGGGCCCCGCGCAGAATATTAATCACCCGGAACGATACCCCCGTCGCCTTGGCCCAGGTGCTGGAAAAGCGCATCGGCGGGGTAATCCGTCTGGCCCGTCTGAACCGTGGACCGGTGTGGATTGCGCCCCTGGATGACGACGACAAACTGGCTGTCCTGGCCGCCTTGCGCCGGCCTTGGCGTTTGTGGCGGGCCGCCGCTTTGTTCGTCGCCCCGGAAATCGACCAGGAATTGGCCCCGCGTCTGGGCATGATCCGCCGCAACGCGCCGCTTTGGGGGTCGGCCTGGATCGACCTTTCGCACCCGGCCGATCACTTGCGCAAATCCCTGGACGGCAAATGGCGCAACATGTTGGTCGGCGCCGAAAAAGCCGGCCTAAGCGCGGAAATTTCCCATCAAGAGCCGGCGCGGACCTGGCTGATGCAGCGCTATGCCGAGCTGATGCGCGACAAAAGCTTCACCGGCATGCCACCGGCCCAGATCGACGCCCTGGCCCAGGTGCTGAACCGTCCCCGGGATTTGCTGACCATCCGCGCCCTGTCGCCCGATGGCGAAGCGGTGGGCGGCATCCTGCTGGCCTGTCACGGCACCGCCGCCACCTATCTGGTGGGCTGGAACGGCGATGTGGGGCGCAAGATGAAGGCCAACAATTTCCTGCTGTGGCAGGCCATTCTGGCGCTTCAGGCGCAGGGCTGCCGGTGGTTCGACCTGGGCGGCATCGACGACCAGCTGACCCCTGGCATCGCGTCGTTCAAACGCGGCATGAAGGGTCAGGAATACCGTCTGGCCGGTGAATTCCTAAGCCTGTAATCCCGCCGCCATGGCATCCAGATGGGCGCGGGCTTTGCGGTAAAAGGGATCAAGGCCGCCTTCCACCGCCAGCCAGCGCCAGGATTCGTTGCCGCCCAGTTCCACATGGTCGGCGCGCAGGGCATGGGGGTGGGTGTCGGCCGTGTTGACGCCGCGTACCCCGCTGCGGCAGAAACGGTGCAGCCGGGCGATCCGCGCCAGCGCATCCGCATCCACCGACCAGGCATCGCCGAAGGTATAAGCAAACCATTCCGGGACCGCACCAAGTCTTGTCTTGAAAGCCTCGGCCGCCCCTTCGATCTGTTCGGCACGGGCGTCGGGGCCCAAGGCGGTCAGCCGCAAATGGTCCTGGGTGTGGCTGCCGATCTCGTGGCCCAGCGCCCTGAGACGTTCGACACCGTCCCAATCCATGATGCGTAAATCCCCGGCTGAACGCTTGCCGTCGAAAACATTGCGACCGATGGCTTCGGCCTGTGCCGAACCGGACAGGCTGCTAAGACCCGGACAGATGAAAAACAGCGCCTGGACCCCCAACGGCGCCAGGATGGTTTCCGCCACCTCAAGGTTGGACTGGAAGCCGTCATCGAAGGTCAGCAACACGCCCTTGGCCCCCGCCGCCGCCCGGGCCGGGGAAATCAGCCGCCCTTCGGTGTGCAATCGCCCGACCAAGACGGCAAAGGTCTGCCGTTGCGATGGCGGAACATCGTGGAACAGCAAGGCACGGTAGCCGTCTTGCGGCACCATCCGGCGCCAAGTGCGCCAGGCGGCAAGACAAACGGGGGCGGCAAGGGTGCGGATGCTGGTCATCGCTTTCCATTAGCACAACCACCCCCAAAAGCGCACGAATGTTGTATCCGGCGCTTACATCCGTTATTGCTGCCGGTTCCGATTGCTTGGGTTGGACCGATGACTTTTCCGTTCCAGAAATACGATTCCATCGCCGGTTATTTCCGTGACTATCGCCAGCAAATCGCCGAATCCATGGAATCGGTGGATGAAGCGGCGCTTGACGCCGCCGGCAAGCTGATCGCCGCCACCGTCGCCGCCGATCATGTGGTCTATTCCTGCGGTAATGGCGGATCGGCGGCCATCGCCAACCATCTGGTCTGCGACCACGCGCGGGGCGTTTCCGCCGATACCGGCCTGCGTCCGCGCATCCACAGCCTGTCGTGCAATGTGGAAATCATGACCGCCATCGCCAATGACGTCGCCTATGCCGAGGTGTTCGCCCACCAATTGGCGCTGAGCGGCCGTCCCGGCGATTTGTTGATCACCATTTCGTCTTCGGGCGATTCGGAAAACGTCGTCCGCGCCATTCAACATGCCAAGGCCAACAACATCGCCACCATCGCCATCACCGGCTTTTCCGGCGGCCGTTCGGCCCAACTGGCCGATATCAACCTGCATGTGAAGGGCGACAATTACGGGGTGATCGAGGACGTGCACCAAAGCCTGATGCACATCCTGGCCCAATATCTGCGCCAAGCGCAGATGGATGCCGGTTTGGTCGCCGCCCGTAAGTTCTAGACCCATGATCGGGCTGCCGCCCGAACCCGCTCGGAGGCTCGGCCTCCGAACCTCTATTTTTAGAAATAAAAGAGGTTCAGGAGGCATCGCCTCCTGATTGGGGGATCGGGGGCAAAAGCCCCCGAAAAATACCTCAACCTGCCAAAATCCGCTTGGCCCAGCCGCGCAGATGCGGCTCGCCCATCCATTGGGCGATGGGGACGAAAAAGCCGGTCTTGCGCCGTTCCAGGATCGCCGGCGGCAAGGCCGGATGGGCGCAAGACGCCATATCCAGTTTAGACGGCGCCCGCCCCGCCTTGACCATGGCCACCACCTGGGACAGCAGAACCGTGTCCACCAGCGGCACGCGGATTTCCAGGGAATGGGCCATGCCGGCCCAATCGGCATCGCGCAGCAGCTGATTGCGCATATAGAAACTGCTTTCCAGGGCGCTGACGGCCAGACGCGGATCGTCGATACCGGCAATGGTGTCGGCCAGCGCCAGACGCGGTTGCAGATCGCGCCAGCCCTGACGCGCCATGTCGGGATCCATCAATCCGGGCAGTTCCCACGGCATGAACAGGCCGCGCCGCAACAGATAGGCGTCGGACAGGTTGGTGCCGTATTCCAGCAACCCGGCCCATTTCGGCGAGGTATAACGCCCCAGCCACGACGCGGTCACCGCCCGAAAGCCCCGTCCCAGGAACGGCACGCAGCCGAAAAGCCGCAAGCGGCGGCGCATCAACGGCAATTGGCTGAAGGAATCATAGCCGGCGAAAATCTCGTCACCGCCCAGTCCCGACAACGCCACTTTCAGCCCACGCTGGCGAGCGGCGCGGGCGACGAACCACACATTGACGCCGTCGATGGAGGGCTGGTCCATATCGGCCAGAATCTGCGCCCGCGACTGGGCGAAATCACCGGCGGGGATACGGCAGGTGGCATGGTCGGCACCGTAATGGGCGGCGACCAATTCGGCCAAGGGGGCCTCGTCACGATCGGTGCCAGCCAATTCGTCGAAGGCCAAGGTGATGGTCTTCAACCGTTCCGCCGGCATAGCCTGGGCGGCCAAGGCTGCCAAAGTGGTGGAATCCAGACCCGCCGACAGGAAGACCCCCACCGGAACATCGGCGATCAAGTGGCGGCTTACCGAATCGGCCAGGATATCGGCCAGATTTAGATCAGGATTGGCTGGAACCTCGCGGATGGTTTGCGCCACGTCGAAGAAACGGCCCTGGCTGTGGTTGCCATCGGCCGACCACCACATCCATCCCCCCGGCGCCACCGCCCGGATCGAACGGTACAAGGTATGCGGTTCCGGCACATGGCCCCATAACAGGAAGCCCACATGACCGGCCGGATCGGGGGCGCGGTCGATGGCACCGCCGGCCAGCAACGCCTTGACCTGCGAAGCGGCACGCAAAATGCCGCCCTGATCGGAATAATAAAGCGGCTTGATGCCGTAACCATCGCGGGCCAGCAACAGCCCCTGGCGGTCCTGGTCCCAAAGGGCGATGGCGAACATGCCGCGCAGCCGGGCCAGACCGTCGATGCCGTGACGGATGTAAAGCTGCAGCACCACTTCGGTGTCGCCACTGGACTGGAACACCACGCCTTGCTGTTGCAGCTCGGCCCGCAAATCCTGGAAATTATAGATTTCGCCGTTGAAGGCGATGACATGGCGGCCGTCCGCACTGGCCATGGGCTGGGCGGCGGCATCGGACAGATCCAAGATGGACAGGCGGCGATGGGCCAGACCGATGCGGCAGTCGGCATCGATCCACGACCCGGCGCCATCGGGACCACGGGCCAGCATGGAATCGCGGATGATGTCCAGCTCGGCCGGTCCAACCGGGGCAGCGGCAGACGAATAAGCGAAAATCGCGGCAAGACCGCACATGAAGGACGCATCCCCAGCGACGAAACAAGGCGCCCACACATAGCCCATTTTCCCGGCCCGGCCTAGGCTCTTGCAACGCTGGGACGGACCTGCCACCATCCGGGCCAATTAAAGTATTAGGGACATTTCCTTGGGCATTTCCTGGTCCTTGGGCGCCTGGCGCCCGGTTTTGCGCACCGTACCCGATCCGCGCACGGTGGCCATCACCGTTGACGACGCCCCCACCCCGGAAACCATGATCGCCATGCTGGACCTGCTGGACCAGCACGGTGCCAAAGCCACCTTCTTCATGTCCGGCTGCCGCGCCGTCGAACAAGATTCCCTGGTGGCCGACACCATCGCCCGTGGCCATGCCGTTTATGCCCATGGCTGGGAACACATCCGCCTGGACCGCGCCGGAACCGAACGTCTGGTCACCGACATGGAACGCTGCGAGGCGCTGCTGGCCCGCCACCGCCCCACACCCCAGCCCTATTTGGTGCGCCTGCCCTATAATGGCGGCTATCGCAATGCCAAGGTGCATCGCGCCCTGCAAGGCTGGCAGCCGGGCTGCCAGATCGCCCATTGGGGTCCCAGCACCGAAGACCATCTGATTTCCACCCGCTGCGAAGCCCCAGCCGATGTCGGCCGGCAATGCGCCGCCGAGGTGGCCCGTATCCTGGCCGATCCGCGTCTGCCCGGTTCCATCATCCTGATGCACGACCAGCCCATCAACGACCGCCCCGGCGCCCAGTTCAAGGCGGCGGTCACCGTCGAGTTGATGCGCCAATTGCTGGAAGGCCTGGGCGCGGCGGGCTATACCTGCGTCACTTTGTCCCCCAGCGCCGCCTCGCCCTGGTGGTCGCGTTACGCCTTGGTCTAGACATGCGCATCCTGCACACCATCCCCGGCCGCAATTGGGGCGGCATGGAACACCGGACCATCGAGCAGGTCCGCTGGCTGACAACCCATGACCACGCGGTGTGGCTGGCCGCCCCCGCCGATGGCGAACCTTTCGCCCGCGCCCAGAAAATGGGTCTGCCGGTCATCGCCTTCGATTTCGACCGCCCCTGGCGCCTGTCCACCCTGTTGGCGCTGCGCGACATCGTCAAACAGCACCGGATCGAGGTCATCGACACCCATGTCACCCGCGACGCCAAGGCGGCCATGGGCTGTCTGGATCTGTGCGCGGTGGTGCGTTCGCGCCATGTCAACCAGCCGCTGAAGCCGTCGGCCATCCGCCGTCTGCAATGGCGCCAGGGCGCCGACCACATCATCACCGTCGCCCAATGCACCCGCGACCACCTGATCGAGATCGGACTGGCCGATCCTCAGCGCAGCACCGCCATCGGCGGCTGGGCCGACGAAAAGTTCTTCGACCTGCCCGACCCGGTCTCCACCCGCGCCGAAGTGCGCGCCGAATGGGGTGTGGGCGCCGATGAATATGTCATCGTCTGTGTCGGCATGATCCGCCCCGACAAGGGTCAGGACCATCTGATCGCCGCTTTGGGTCTGTTGAAGCAGCAAGGCCTGACCCCCAAGCTGGTCATCGTCGGCGCCGCCACCGCCGAAGCGGTGGAATACGAATCCGGCCTCACCGACCAAGCCCGCCAATTGGGTATCGACGGCCAGATCGTTTTTACCGGCTATCGCGACGATGTCGCCCGCATGATGATCGCCGGCGATCTGGTGGTCATCCCGTCCTTGACCGAGGCACAGCCACGGGTCGCCGTCCAGGCTTTCGCCACCGCCCGGCCGGTGGTGGCCAGCGCTGTCGGCGGCGTGCCGGAAATCGTCGTCGATGGCAAGACCGGCTGGCTGGTCCCCGCCGCCGACCGACCGGCCCTGGCCGCCGCTATCGCCAAGGTGATGAACGACCCGCAAGGGGCCGCCGCCATGGCCAACGGCGCCCGCACCCTGGCCGAGACTTCCATGCGCTTCGACCACCGCATGGCGGAAACCCTGGCCACCTATGAAACCGCCATGACGCGGGCCAAGACCCGGCTGCTGCCCCCGTTCCGAGGCCTGCCGGCATGAGTGCCCCCCGCCTGTCCGCTTTGGTGGTGGTCCATAACGAGGAAAAGCGCATCGCCGCCTGTCTGGACCGCCTGCGCTTCGCCGACGAAATCGTCGTCGTCCTGGATAAGTGCAGCGACGGCACCAAGGCCATCGCCGCCACTTATACCGATCACCTGCTGGAAGGTTCGTGGGACCTGGAAGGTGACCGCCGCAATGCCGGCATCGCCCAATGTTCCGGCGATTGGGTTTTGGAAGTGGATGCCGACGAACACGTGACCCCGGAACTGGCGGCCGAAATCAGGGCCACCATCGCCACCACGCCCTTCGACTGGCACGAAATCCTGGTGGACAATTATATCGGCGAGCGACTGGTGCGCCATGGCTGGGGCGGGTCGTTCGGCAAGGCCGCCTATCCCGGTCTGTTCCGCAAAGGCGCCAAAATCTGGGGACGCGACCGCGTTCATCCCAGCCTGACCTGGACCGGCCGCAGGGGGCCGATGCTAAGCGCACGCATCAACCATTATGTGGACCGCAACATCTCGGACATGATCCGCCGGCTGGACAGCTATTCCACCGCCAAGGCCCGTGATCTGCGCGATCGCGGCCAGACCTGGGGCTCCACCGCCAGCAATGTGCGGCGCATGGTGTCGCGTTTCTGGAAATGCTATGTGTCGCGCCAGGGCTATCGCGAAGGGGGCTATGGGTTCATCATCGCCGTCTGTGCCGCGCTTTACCCCATGCTGTCGCACCTGAAAGCCAAGCTGGAGAAAGAGTGATGGCCCATATCGTCATGGCCGATGACGGCATCGTTTTCGATGGCCGCACCTTGGACGAACGCCCGTTGGGCGGCGCCGAGACCTCGTTCATCGAGATGGCCAACGCCTTGGCCGCCCGTGGCCACGATGTCCACGTCTATAACAAGTGCCAGCAAGCGGTGACCCATCGCGGCGTCCACTGGCATCCGCTGGCCGAAGGCCTGCCCGAAGCCGCCGATCTTTACATCGCCAATCGCGGTGACAAGCTGATCCGTCAGGTTCCCCGGGCCAAGAAGACCATTTTCTGGATTCACAACCCCGCCGGCTATCTGCTGAAGTGGCGTTATCAGTGGAAACTGGCGCTGCGCCGTCCGGTGATCGTGTTTTCCGGCGCCAGCCATGCCGGAACTTATCCGTCCTGGGCCTTTGATGGTGGCCGCGAGATCGTGCTGTACGGTCTGACCGATCTGTTCTGCCATGCCCAGCACCGCGACCCACCGCCGCCGCGCGTGGTGTTCACCTCGAACCCCTTGCGGTCCTTGGATTGGCTGCTCGACATCTGGGAAGCCAAGATCCATCCGGCGGTGCCCCATGCCGAGTTGCACATCTTCGCCGGCATGGCCACCTATGGCGCCGCCGGCCAGGCCAAGGCCGGTAAGATGGGGCCGGTACTGGAACGCGCCGCCGCCCTGGCCGACAAGGGTGTCATCCTGCGCGGGCCGGTGCCCAAGACCCAGTTGGTGGGTGAACTGGCCCAGGCCCGTCTGCTGATGTATCGCGGCGATATCGGCGAGACCTTTTGTTCGGCGGTGGCCGAGGCCCAGGCCATGGGCGTGCCGACGGTTCTGGAAGACATCGCCTGCATGAAGGAACGGCTGATCCAGGGCCAGACCGGCTATGTCACCCAAGGCGCCGAGGATTTCGCCAACCGGTCGCTACAATTGCTGACCGACGATGCCTTGTGGAGCACCCAGCATCAGGCCTGTCTGGAGCAGCAACGTTCTTGGCGGTGGGAGCATGCCGCCCGCGAATTCGAACGTATCGCCGGCTGGTGATCAGCGGGCCAGGGTCTGGCTCAGCAGGCTTGCCATCAGCGCGTGACCCGTGGCGTTCCAATGAAAGTCATGGGGGAAGTATTCCGCCCCGGCCCCAGCCTTGAAGGCATCATAGCTGTCGACGAACCGGCATTGCGCCAAGCTTCGGCATGTTTGGGCCGCCTGTGCGTAAAAACGGCTGGGCTGACCCAAAACCGGCAAGACCTTTTGCCCCAAGCGGGCGTAAAGATCGTGGTGACCCGCCGACAAGGTCGCCGCCTCGGGCACCACCGCCAGCAAAATCTTGGCCAGGGGCGCGATCTTGTGGGCTGACTGGACGAAATCGCGAATAGCTTGGTCCAGGCGAGCCTGTTCCCCCTGGTCGGGGCCGGCAAGCTCATCAAGGAAATTCGCACCACCGCGAATGACCACCAGCGGATTGTTCAATCGCTCATCCAGGGTCATGGTGTTGATTTCGTTGTGATGCAGCCAGTTTCCCACATTGCGCCGGACCACCCGGGCCATGGCGACCGCATGGGAAGAACCGTAAAGCCCGCGCTTGATGCGCCAGGGCCAATCGAACCAACCGGGCGGCGGAAAATCGTTTTCGTACAGAACCAGGATCACCGCTTGGCTGTCGGCATCGACAAAGCTGGTCAACGCCATGTCATACCAAAGAAAATCCTGACCGACCGAGCCCAGGTTGCGGGCATTCCACCCCGCACAGGACAGTTTCGAGACGAAATCCTGGCCGTCGGCCACGCCCTGGCCGAAGACGAAGGAATCACCGATGACCGCCAGCTTAGGCGCGGATGCGGGCTTTTGATCGCACGCTGTCTGGCGAAAGCCCCGGGGACCGATGCCATAGGTGACATCGAAATCGGTCTGAATGTCGTGCTGGGCCTGGGTCAGCATATGTGAAGCGGGGGGCCCCAGCAAAAGCCGGCCCCCCGTTTCGAACAGGGCCAGCATGATTACGGCGGTAACCGTGAACCATGCCGACCATTTTAAAAATTTGATCAGCGCCGTCATCAGTGCCGGAAATGGCGCATGCCGGTGAACACCATGGCCAGGCCCTTTTCATTGGCGGCGTCGATCACTTCCTGATCGCGCATGGAGCCGCCCGGCTGGATGATGGCGGTGGCCCCGGCGGCAGCGGCGGCCAGCAGCCCGTCGGCGAAGGGGAAGAAGGCGTCGGAAGCGACCACCGAACCGACGGTGCCGGGCTGGGACAGGCCGGCGGCGTCAGAAGCTTCCTTGGACTTCCAAGCGGCGATACGCGACGAATCGACGCGGCTCATCTGGCCGGCGCCGATGCCGACGGTGCAGCCGTCCTTCACATAGATGATGGCGTTGGACTTGACGTGCTTGCAGACGCGGAAGGCGAACAGCATGTCTTTCAGTTCCTGTTCGGTGGGGGCGCGCTTGGTCACCACCTTCAGCTCGTCCAGGGTGACCCGGCCGTTATCCTTGGATTGCAGCAGATAGCCACCCGAAACATTGCGCAGCGTCATCGCGGCTTGCGACGGATCGGGCATGCCGCCGGTGACCAGCAGACGCAGGTTCTTCTTGGCGGCGAAAGCGGCGATGGCGGCATCGTCGGCTTCGGGGGCGATCACCACTTCGGTGAACAATTTGCAGATTTCCTCGGCGGTGGCGCCGTCCAGCTTGCGGTTGATGGCGATGATGCCGCCGAAGGCCGAAACCGGATCACAGGCCAAGGCGGCCTTGTAAGCGCTGACGATGTCGGGACCGGACGCCACACCACAGGGGTTGGCATGCTTGATGATGGCCACGGTGGGTTCGTCGAATTCCGCCGCCAGCTCGTAAGCCGAGTCGGTGTCGTTCAAATTGTTGTAGGACAATTCCTTGCCCTGCAGCTGACGCGCGGTGGCGATGCCGGGGCGCTGCACGCCGTTCACATAGAACGCCGCCTGCTGGTGCGGGTTCTCGCCATAACGCAGGCTTTGCTTCAATTCGCCGGCGACGACGACGCGACGCGGGAAGGTGTCGCCCAATTCCTTGGCGAACCATTGGGAAATGGCCGCGTCATAAGCACCGGTGCGGGCATAGGCGGTGGCCGCCAGATGCTTGCGCAGGGCCAGGGTGGTGGCGCCGCCATTCGCCTTCATCTCGTCCATGACGCGGGCATAATCTTCCACGTCGACCACCACGGTGACGGCGTCGTGGTTCTTGGACGCGGCGCGGATCATCGCCGGGCCGCCGATGTCGATGTTTTCGACGCAATCGTCGTATTCGGCACCCTTGGCGACGGTGGTTTCGAACGGATACAGGTTCACCACCAGCAGATCGATGGGCGAGATACCATGTTCGGCCATGGACGCTTCATGTTCGGCATTGCCACGAATGCCCAGCAGGCCGCCATGCACCTTGGGGTGCAAGGTCTTGACCCGGCCGTCCAACATTTCCGGGAAGCCGGTGTGATCGGCCACTTCCACCACCGGGATGCCGGCATCGCGTATCGCCTTGCAGGTGCCGCCGGTGGACAGCAATTCCACCTTGTTCTCGGCCAGGAAACGGGCGAATTCAATCAGGCCGCTTTTGTCGGAAACCGACAGCAGGGCGCGGCGAATGGGGCGAAGGTCGGACATGGCAACGGGCTCCGGTGAACGATTTGCTGGGGGTATAACGCCGCTTCCGCCACGATGAAAGGTGAAAGTGTGCCGTTTCAGCGCGATGCGACGGCGGACAAGATTTCCACCACCGCCACGGCAAGGTTCAAGTCATCTAAATTATGATCCTGATCATAAATTCGCCGGGCAAAGGCGCTAAGTACGCAATCCAAGGGCAGATCGGCGGCGATGGCGATCTTTTGACCCCTATGCCGCACTTTGTCGGCGGCCAGATCGTCATAGATCGATTCGCCCCCTTCCCCTTCGACCTGCAGCCAGCGGGTCTTGTCGATCAAGGTGCTGAACACGAAATCGGCGAGGACCGGACCAAAGCGCATGTCCAGGGTGACGGTTTGGCCGACACCGCCCCCCACGGAACGCTGTTCCGCCACCCGCGCCGACACTTGGTCGGGGGGGGCGCCCATCAAGGCCAACGCCATGGCGACGTCATGCGGTCCCCAATCCCACAAGACCGAGGCATCACTGCGATAGGGGCCATGATTGCCGGCCCGACCGGAAATGCGTTTCAGCCGTCCCAAATCGGGCAAAAGGCCCCGCAGGGTCGCGAAAGCCGGGGAATACAGATGGATGTGGTCGACCATGACCAAACCCTGTTTCGCCTGAACATCATCGCGAAAGGATCGGGCCTCGGCCGGGTCCAGGCACAGCGGCTTTTCCACCAACACCGCCAGACCGCGTTCGACCGCCCGGCGGGCGATGGCGATGTGGGTCCGGGGCGGCGTGGCGACGATCACCCCGTCCAATCCGGGATGGTCCAGCAAATCGGGCCACTGGGGATAAAGCGTGCAACCGTCCGGCAGCAACGCAGCGGTTTCGCTGTTGGAACTGGCCACCGCCGCCAGAACCAAGTCCGAGCGGCGGGCCAATGTTCGCAAATAGATGCGCCCCCAACGGCCGGCTCCGACCAGACCCAGGCGAAGGGGGGCGCGCATGACCTTATTCCACGCCGGTATAGACCTTGTCGGCCCAGTTCAGGAAGCGCTTCAAGCCGTCCTGCAATTCGACACCCGGTTCGAAGCCCAGCTGCAAGCGGGCCTTCTTGATGTCGGGGCAACGGCGGTTGGGTTCGTCGGCCGGATAGGAATCCGGATATTCGATGACGTTGTGTTCGACCTTCTTGCCCAGAGCCTTTTCGATGTTCTTGACCAGCTCGACCATGGAAATTTCCGGCTTGGGATTGCCGATGTTGTAAGGCTCGCCCGGCACACCCTTCAAGATGACCAGGGTGAAGCCGACCATGGCGTCGGTGATGTAACAGAAGGTGCGGGTCTGGTTGCCCGAGCCATAGACGTTCAGCGGACGACCGGCCTTGATGCGGTTGGCGAAATTGGGCAGCACCCGGTAATCGGTTTCCTGCATGCCCGGGCCGAACACGTTGAACGGACGGATGGTGTTGGTCTTGGTGCCGTGCTTTTCATGGAAGATGTAGCACAGCGTCTCGCCCACCCGCTTGGATTCGTCATAGCAGGCGCGCGGCCCCTGACACGACACATGACCACGATAGCTTTCCGGGGTCGGCACGTGCTTGGGATCGGGATCGCCATAGATTTCCGACGACGAGAAGAAGGTGAAACGGGCGCCGTGCTCGGTGGCCAGTTCCAGCATGTTGCGGGTGCCGCGCACCGCCACTTCCAGGGTTTCCAGCGGATAGGCGCGATAATAGAACGGGCTGGCGATGCCGGCGGCGTGGATGACGTAATCCACTTTGTGGTCCAGCTTCACCGGGTTGATCACGTCGTGCTGCAGGAAGGTGACATTGGGAATCTCGGGGATTTCCGAGCCTTCCTTGCCGGCGGTGATCAAATTGTCCATGGCGATCAGCTGGCAGGGCGTTTCCAGGATATGTTCGTTCAGATGCGCGAACATGGACATGAAATAGCGGCCCAGGAAGCCACGGCCACCAGTCAGCAGCACGGTCTTACCGGCGAAATCATGGGCGGCGCTGCCCAGACGCTGGCAGATTTCGGCGATGTCGGATTGCAGCAAAAATTCAGTCATGACTTACACCACCTCGACCAGCGGGAGCGGAACGATGAACTTGCCGCCGGCTTCGCGGAAGGCAAGGTTCTTTTCGATAATGGGCTTGGCGAAATTCCACGCCAGAACCACCAGGTAATCAGGCTTCTTATCGGCGATGGCCGAACCGGGCAACACCGGGATATGCATGCCCGGTGTGTAAAGACCCTGCTTCAACGGGCTGTCGTCGATGATGAAGTCGATGACGTCCGGGCCAAGATCGAAATGATACAGCAAGGTTGTCGCCTTGGCCGGGGCGCCGAAACCGGCGATGCGCTTGCCTTCGGCCTTCAGACCGTGCAACAGGTCACCCAATTGGCGCTTGCGTTCGGCGATGTCGGCGGCGAAAGCGTGGAAAGTGGCGGCCTTGTCCAGGCCCAGACCCCGTTCCAATTCCACCGCCTGGGCGACGCTGGCGCCCACCGGCCGCGGACCGTTCTTCAACTGGGCGATGCCGCGCAGGGACCCGCCATGGCTGTCCACCCGCAAAGCCTCGATCAACTGCATGCCGTTGGCTTCGAGGAAACGGATCAGCGGCAGCACCGAATGATAGGCCAGATGTTCGTGATAAATGGTGTCGAACAGGGTCTTTTCGAACACGTCCACCAGATAGGACACTTCGAAGACGAACACACCGTCATCGTCCAGCACCGTGCGGATGCCGTCCACCACGCCCTTCAGATCGTCCACATGGGCGAAGACGTTGTTGGCGGTGACCACCTTGGCCGCCCCTTGCTCGGCGCGGATGGTCGCGGCCAGAGAGGGGGTGAAGAAATCGGCGATGGTGGGAATGCCGCGCGCCGTGGCGGCGGCGGCGATGTCGCGGGCCGGATCGATGCCTTGCACCCGCATGCCGGCCTGGGCGAAACACGACAGCAACGTGCCGTCGTTGGACCCCACATCCACCACCAGCGAACCGGCGGGAACCTGGAAACGGCTGACCACGTCATCGGTATAATTTTGGAAGTGCCGGACGAATACCGGCGAGGTGCCCGAGACATAGACGTAATTCTCGAACAACACGCGGGGATCGACCACGTCCAGCAATTGGACATGGGCGCAATCTTCACAGAAGAACAGATCCAGCGGAAAGCGTTCCTGCACCTTGCCCAGATCGGTTTTAGGCACGAAGGCGTTGGCCGGTGGCGTCGGCGCCAAGCCCAGCACCATGGTCAGGTGCTTTCCGCCACACAGGCGGCAGGTGTCGCGTCGATGGTGATGACCGCTCATTTGTCGCCCGGCTTCCACGACGTCAAACCCTCGGTGGCCAACAGATCGATGCGGACCACGTCGGCTTCATAGGCCGCCTGATCGCGGGAATTGCGCGACAGCGTCAAGAAGCTGGTGTCTTCGGGAAACACCATGCCGTGGTCGACCATGGGCGGCGTGAACACCATTTCCCCGGCCTTGATCAGCATCTGGGTCGGCGCCTCGGTGCTGCCGGTGGGACGGTGCCAATATTCGATGGACCCCGAGATCACATAGCAATAATGCCAGTCGGTCTTGTGATAATGGTTGGCGCGCAGCGATCCCTTGACCGAATGGATCAGCACGGCGCTTTTCATCAAGCGATCGACCAACGGTTGGATTTCACCACGGGCGTCGACGAAGGACTTTTCCAGCTTCACCACTTTGTCGAAAGGCGGCCAGCTGGCTTTCTCTTCCTCGGTCACCGGCTCGATGTCGTGATAATGATCGTGATCATGGGGCATGGTCGTCTTCCCTTAACGGAACAGGGCGCAGCGGACCATCATCCAGATGACGGCCAAAGCATGGTACGCCTTGATTTTCTTGCCTTCGTCGTACGAACGGCCGTGATAGCTGATGGGCACTTCGTACAGGCTTTTCGCCTTCTTCACCGCCAGCGACAAAATCTCGGCATGCTGTTCCCAGCCTTCCGATTGCAGCTGGTTCACATCCACCAGATCACGCCGGTACATCAGATAGCAGCTGTAGGTGTCAGTGAAGGTGGTGTTGTTCAAGATATTGAAAATCAAAGAGATCAGCCCGTTGCCGACCTTGTGCCAGAAATAGAACACCCGGGTGTATTCGGGCGCGATGAAACGCGAGCCCATGACGATTTCGGCGCCGAAATTCAGAACCGGCTTCATAAGCTTGGGATATTCCGCCGGGTCGTATTCCAGATCGGCGTCCTGAAACAGCACGAAATCACCGGTGGCGGCGGCCAAAGCGGTCTTGACCGCACCGCCCTTGCCGCGGTTCTGGGTGTGCTTGATGAATTGGCTGTAAAGGTCGGGGCGGCCGTCCAGGATTTCGCGGGTGCGGTCCTTGGATCCGTCATCGACGACGATGACCTCGAAAGTCACCCCCGGCACCGAGACCGCTTTGACCCGTTCAAGGATGGCGACAATGGTCCGCTCCTCGTTATAGACCGGAACGACGACACTGACCGATACCATGGCACGAATCCCCGAGTGGACGGGCGTAAAGACCCTTGGCGCAAGGTTCTAACCGTGCCCGGAGCTTGGCGCAACTCATTGATTGGGCTCCGTGCTTGTTGCCGACCCGGACTTGCGGTACACCCATTGCCGAACCCTTCGGAATTCAGGGATTTCCAGACCTTGTGCGGCATCGCCGGTATCTTGTCGTCCCAACGAAATGTCAATCCCGCCGCGGTCCAGGCCATGACCGGATCCTTGGCCCATCGCGGCCCGGATGGATCGGGATTATGGGAAGGGGCCGACGGTCGACTGGTTCTGGGCCATCGTCGTCTGGCCATCATCGATCCCGGTCCGGCCAGCGCCCAGCCCTTTGTCGTCGGGGATTTGGCGCTGACCTATAACGGTGAAATCTACAATTACCAGGAAATCCGCCAGGAATTGCAGTCCCGCGGCCACGTCTTCGCCACCGAAGGCGATTCCGAGGTCATCGTCGCCGCCTGGCGGCAATGGGGCGAGGCCTGCGTCGAATTCTTCAACGGCATGTTCGCCTTTGCCCTGTGGGACGAAAACAAACAGGTGCTGTTCTGCGCCCGTGACCGTTTCGGCGAAAAGCCGTTCCTGTATACGGGCGGAGACGGCTATTTCGCCTTTGGCTCGGAATACCGGGCCTTGTTGAACCTGGACGGGCTGGCCGGCGAATTCGACCATGACCGTCTGGCCCGCTTCCTGGTCAGCCCCGCCGACGGGCTGGATCGCGGCGACACCACCTTGTTCGCCGCCATCGGCCAATTACCGCCCGCCCATGTCATGGTCGTCGACGGCCGTACCCTGGAACGCCGTCAAAACCGTTATTGGCACGGCAAGCCGGTGCGCCTGAACCGGCGTCTGACCCCGCAAACCGCCGCCGATGCCTTCCGCGATCTGCTGACCGATTCGGTGCGGCTGCGGCTGCGCAGCGACGTCCCCGTCGGCTCGTGCCTGTCAGGGGGGCTGGATTCCAGCGCCATCGTCTGTCTGGCCCGGCGCGAAATGGGCCTCGACGCGCCGTACCACACCTTTTCCGGCCGTTTCCCCGGCACCAGCGCTGACGAAGGTCCCTATATGGAATCGGTGGCGGCCGTCACCCATCCGCTGCGCCACGATGTCGAACCCAAGCCGGAAGCCTTGTTGGCGGAATTGGGGCGTTTCGCCGAAGCCAATGAATTGCCGGTGGATTCAGCCAGTCAATACGCCCAGTACTGCGTCTTCCGGCTGGCCCGTCAGAATGGCGTCAAGGTCTTGCTGGACGGCCAGGGCGCCGACGAGATTCTGGGCGGCTATGAACAATATTTCGCCGCCTATCTGCGCGGCGGCGCCACCGATTCACCCCTGCTGCACAGCCGTTATGGTGAAGCCCTGACCCAGGTCCAGCCCTGGCACACCCGCTTGCCCGCCGGTTTACGCCGCTTGTTGGCGCGCCGTCTGGGCAAGGGCAGCGATCTGGCCTTTGGCCTGGCCGGCGATGTGCGGGTCGAACGCCGCCCGCCGCCCGCCGATTTGCACGAAGCCCTGCGCCGTGATGCCTTGGACGGTTTCCTGGGCACGTTGTTGCGCTATGGCGACCGCAATTCCATGGCCCATTCGGTGGAAGTGCGCCTGCCCTTCACCGACCACCGCATCTACGAATTGATCCAGGCCCTGCCCGCCGAATATCTGATGGGCGAAGGCGAGACCAAACGCCTGTTGCGCGGTGCCATGGAGGGAATCCTGCCCGACATGGTGCGGCTGCGCTGGCGCAAGCATGGCTTCGTGCCCCCCCAGGTGGCGTGGTTGCATCAGGCCTTGTTGCCGGCGGTGGAAGCGGCAGTGGAAGATGCCAACCTGTCGTCCCTGTGGGACCGCAAATGGTGGCGGGGCGCCATCCATCGTTTCCGGGCCGGTGACACCAGCCAAGCCTCGTCGCTATGGAAGGTTCTGGCCACCGAAGCCTGGCGCGTGCATTTCCTGGGCGGAATCGCCAACCGTCCGAAATTCCAGCCGCTGCAATGACCATGCGGTTGGTCTTCGTCAACCACTGCCACCCCGACACCCCGCATGTCTGCGCCACCCGCGTCGCCCGCATGGCCGAGTCCTGCGCCCGGGCCGGCCATCAGGTGGTGTTGCTGACCCAAACCCTGGACGGGCATCCCCCATCTTTGTCGCCGACGCAATTGCCCGCTGCCTTAGACGACCATGATTGGTCGCGCCCGCTTTTGGTGGATTGCCCACCGCGCCCAGCACCTTTGCTGAACGCCGTCCGCGATGGCCGTGTCCGGCGTTGGCTGCGTCTGCCGCTTTTGGCCGCCTTTTATGGGTTGCGCTCGGGCCTGTTCACCGATTGGCGAGACGGCGCCGCCCCTTATGGCGTGCAACTGGCCCGGCATTTCCGCCCCCAGTGTTGCTGGGCCACCTTTGGCAATACCGATGCCTGGGTCCTGGCCCGCCAGATCGCCCAGCAATCGGGGGGGGCCTGGGTGGCGGATCTCAAGGATCCGTGGCGCATCTTCATTCCCGCCCCCTTGCGGCGCCTGTTGGCCAAACGCTTTGCGCCCAAGGCTTTCACCGCCCTGTCGGACCAGCATGGCGACGAAGTCCGCGCCTGGTTCGGACAACCTGCCACCACAATCTATTCCGGCATCGACGACGGATTTCTGGCGGTACCGCCACCGCCCCCCGCCGGACCGGGAAAAGTGCTGATCATCGGCGCTTTATATGATCAAGATCATCTAAATCAACTGACAGAGGGTTTGCGCCGCTGGGGGCAGAAGGCCAGCATCATCTATGCCGGATCGGAAGGCGCGCGCTTGCGCGATGCCCTGCCCGGCTGGGATGTGGAAAGTCCCGGCTATGTGGATTTGGGGACCTTGCGGCAGCTGGCGGCCCAGTGCCATGTCAGTCTTTATGTCCGCAATCCCCGCGCCCTTTATCAGCACAAGCTGGTGGAATTGCTGGCGCTCGACCGCCCTGTCCTGTGCCTGCCCGAAGAAGCCCCCGAATCCCTGGCCATCGCCCAATTCCTGGGGGCGGATTTCCGCTCGTGCGGTAATGCCGACGCCCTGGTCCAAGGCTTGGCCGAGCTGGTGGGCCGGCACCGACCGGTGGATCGCAGCCGATTGGCTGCTTATAGCTGGGAATCGCAGGCCGAAATCTTGCTGAAGGTGCTGGCATGAAAGTGGCGGTCGCCGTCCACGGACGCTTCCACGGCTTCGAACTGGCCGCCGAACTCTATGCGCGGCGCATGCTGGCCCGCCTCGACACCACTTATCCCCGTTTCGCCTGTCCGGCCCGCCTGAAGGTGCGTACCGTGCCGGCGTTGGAAATTCTGCGCCGGGTCTGGCCGCGTCTGCACCTGCCGGGCAATCCCGATCTGTTCATCGCCCAAAGCTTCGCCCGGTCGTTGGCCGGTCATTTGCCGCAAGCCGACATCCTGGTGGGGTGGAGCGGCGCCAGCCTGGAAGCCATCAGACCGGCCCAAGCGCGCGGCATGAAAGTGGTGCTGGAACGTGGGTCCACCCACATGGCGCACCAGACCGAAATCCTGCGCGATGCCTATGGTCGTTTCGGCCTGGAGTGGCGGGCCACCGATCCACGGCTGATCGCGCGCGAGCTGGCCGAGTACCAACAAGCCGACCTGATCTGCACCGGCTGTTCCTTCGCCCGCCAGACCTTTGTCGAGCGCGGCATCGCGCCCTCCAAGGTGGCGGTCAATCCCTATGGCGTCGATCTGGACAGCTTCTCCCCCGATGCCGGCCCGCGTCTGAAGCGGGTTCTGTTCGCCGGCCAAGTGGGTCTGCGCAAGGGCATCCCGTGGCTGATCGAGGCCTTCCGGGCACTTCCCACCGATTGGGAATTGCATCTGGCCGGCCCGGTGGAACCGGGGATGGAGCAGATTTTCGCCCGTCACGACATGACCAGGATCATCCTGCGCGGCCCGCTTTCGCGCCAGGCCCTGGCCGAGGAATACCGCCGCGCCGCCATCTTCTGTCTGCCGTCCATCGAGGAAGGCTTTGGCATGGTCATCCTGCAGGCCATGGCCTCGGGCTGCGCGGTGGTGGCCAGCACCGCCACCGGCGGTCCCGATGCCGGCGAAAACGGCCACCACCTTGTTCTGGTCGAGCCGGCCGACACCGCCGCTTTGGCCGAGCGTCTGACCCTTTTGGCCATCGATCCCGATTTGCGCCAACGCCTGGGCCAAGCCGCCCGTGACCGGGTTTCCCGGGGCTTTTCCTGGAACGATTACGGCCAACGGGCCGTTCAGCTGTACCAAATGTTGACGAACCCAAAGCCGGTATGTTGAAACTGCCGGCCATCGCCTGATGAAAGAAGCGTTTTCGCCATGAACAAGACTCCGAAGATCGCCGTCATTGGTTTGGGTTATGTCGGCCTGCCGTTGGCCATCGGCATCGCCCGGCACTTCCCCACGGTGGGCTTCGACATCTCCGCACCGCGTGTCGCCGAACTGCACCAGGGCTTCGACCGTACCGGCGAGGTGGATCGCGCCAATCTGCGGGCCAGCACCATCAAGTTGTCGGCCAAGCTGGACGACATCAAGGGCTGCGACGTGTTCATCGTCACCGTGCCCACCCCGGTCACCGACGACAACCGCCCCGATCTGGGCCCGGTGATGAGTGCGTGCAAAAGCGTCGGCGCCATCATGGGCAAGGGCGCGGTGGTGGTGTTCGAAAGCACTGTCTATCCCGGCGTCACCGAAGACATTTGCGGCCCGGCCCTGGAACAGGTGTCGGGGCTGAAATGCGGCACCGACTTCTTCTTGGGCTACAGCCCGGAACGCATCAATCCCGGCGACCGTGAACACACGGTGGACCGCATCACCAAGGTGATTTCCGGCCAAACCCCGGACATCACCGAATTGCTGGCCCGTATCTATGGGGCGGTGACCAGCGGCGGCGTGTTCCGCGCCACTTCGATCCGCGTCGCCGAGGCCGCCAAAGTCATCGAGAACGCCCAACGCGACATCAACATCGCCTTCATCAACGAAATCACCCAGATCTTCCAGAAGCTGGACATCTCGGTCTATGACGTGCTGGACGCGTCCGCCACCAAGTGGAACTTCCTGAACTTCAAGCCCGGTCTGGTGGGCGGCCACTGCATCGGCG
>DISD01000050.1 GCA_002435715.1 Rhodospirillaceae bacterium UBA6219 | reverse complement strand
TCTGCCCCGTCCCCTGGCCACCCTGCGCCTCGGCCGCCGGGGCCGCCGGAGCCGGCGCTTCCACAGCGGTGGTGGTAGTGGTCGTCGTCGCGTTGTCGCGCACCACGGTGACCAGCGCCGCCGGAGGGGCGGTGTCCCCCGTCGCACCGGTCCCGGTGCCGGTATTTCCCGTCGTCGTCGTCGTCGATGACGTCGTCGTCGTCGTCGTCGACGACGGGGTGATCACCACCGGCGCCGGGACGCCGGACACGGTGACGCCGTTGTCGGTCAGGTCGGCGGCGGCCCCGGCGGCACCGCGGTTCCAGTTACCGGCGGCGGCCAGATTGTAGGTGACGCCCCCCGACGTGGTTCCATTGGTGTCGAGCAGCGCGTTGAGCGCCGCCTTGTCGTCGGCGTTCAAGGTCACCGTGAAGGTGGTGGCACTGGTGATTTCCACGTCGGCGCTGGTCAGGGTGTAGGTGCCGACGGCTTTGCCGGTCAGCGTCAGCTTGGTCAGGTCGATGTCGTTGGTGGCGCCCGCCGCCTTCAAGAAGCCCGTACCGGTCACCGTCAAAACGCCGGTGTCGTAGTCGTAGGCGGCGCTGGTCACCGTGGGAGCGGCGACGCCCGACACAGTCACGCCATTGCCCGTAAGGTCGGCCACGTTGACCGCACTGGCCGCGCCGGCGGCCCAATCCTCGGCACCTGCCAGATTATAGGTGGTGCTACCGGTCGAGGCGGTGCCATCCTTGTTCAGGATCAGGTTGAGCGCGGCCTTGTCGGCGGCGTTCAGATTGATGGTGAAGGCGGTCCCCGAGGTGATCTCGACGCCATTGCTGGTCAGCGTATAGGTGTCGCCGCCTTCACCGGTCAGGGTCAGCTTGGTGACATCGATGTCATTGGTCGCACCCGACAATTTCAGGAAGCCGGTGCCGGTCACCACCAGGGTGCCGCTGGCGGCGTCATAAGTGGCGCTGGTGATGGTCGGCGTGGTCGGGTTGTCGAGAGTGACGGGACTGGTGGCGTCGGCGGTGTCGCCGTCGGTCAGGTTGGCGTTCCAATCGTCGGCGGCGGCGATGTTGTAGGTGGTGCCGCCGGTGGAACTGGTCCCGGCCCTGTTCATGATCTGGTTCACCGCCGCCTTGTCGGCGGCCGACAAGGTGATGGTGAAGGCCGAGGTCGATGTGCGTTCCACATCCGAGCTGTCGGTCAGGGTATAGGTTTGGCCACCTTCGCCGGTGAAGGTGAACAGCGACGCGTCGATGTCGTTGTCGGCACCGCTCTTGGACTGGACATTGACGGCCGTCACCACCAGCAAGCCGGTGGCGGCGTCATAGGTGGCGCTGGTGATGGAAGGGCCGGGCACGTTGCTGGCGGTCACGGCGTTATTGGCGGTGTCGGCGATGGTCACCGCCGTCGCCGCCCCGGCGTTCCAATTCTCGTCCGCCCCCAGGTTATAGGAGGTGAGATCCAGCGAAGCGCTTCCCGAAGCGTCGGTCAGGGCGTTGACCCCGGCCTTGTCGGTCGCCGAGAGGATCAGGGTGAAGCTGGTGGCGCTGGTGATGTCGACGTTGGCTGTGTCGGTCAGTCGATACTGCCCGCCATTGGCGCCGGTCACGGTAAACGTGTTGGCCACGATGTCGTTGGCGGCGCCGTCCCGCTTCAGCAGGCCGGTGCCGGTCACCACCAGCGTGCCGGTGGCGTAGTCGTAGGTGGCGCTGGTGATGGTCGGCGTGGTCGGGTGGCTGAGTGTGACGGCGTTGCCGGTAAGGTCGGCCACGTCGATGGAGGCAAGGGTGCCGGCCGCCCAGTCCTCGGCCGCCACCAGATTGTAGGTGGCGCCGCCGGTGGCGGTGAGGCCGGTGTTGTTGAGGATCTGGTTGACGCCGGCCAGATCGGTGGCGTTCAACGTCACGGTGAAGCTGGTGCCGTCGGTGATCTCGACGCTGGAACCGGTCAATGTGTAGGTTTCGCCGCCTTCGCCGGTCAGGGTCAGCTTGCTGACGTCGATGTCGTTGGCGGCCCCCGACAGGGCCCTGAAATCGGTTCCGGTCACCACCAGGGTACCGGTGGCGGCGTCATAGGTGGCCGAGGTGATGGCCGGCACCGCCACGGCCAGGACCGTCACCCCGTTGCCGGTGGCGTCGGAGGTGTCGCCCACCGTGACATTGGTGTTCCAATCGTCGTCGGCGGCGATGTTGTAGGTGGTGCCACCGGTGGAGGTGGCGCCATTCCTGTTGATGTCCGGCCCCAGCGCCGCCTTGTCGGTGGCGTTGAGTGTCACCGTGAACTGGGTGGCCGAATCGATCTCGACGTCGGCGCTGGTCAGGGTGTAGGTCTGGCCGCCCTCGCCGGTCAGGGTCAGTTTGGACACGTCGATGTCGGCGCCGCCGCCATTAGCCTGCATGTTGGCGCCGGTCACCGTCAACACGCCGGTATCGCTGTTGTAGACGGCGCTGATGATCTTGGGATTGATGGACACGGTCACCGCGTTGGTGGCGTCGGCGATGTCGCTGGCCGGGTCGGCGGCGCCGAGCCAGTCGTCGGCGACGGCCAGATTATAGGGGGTGTCGTCCTCCGACACGCTGCCCGTTCGGTTCAGCAACGCGTCCACGTTCGTCTTGTCCGCCCCGGTCAAGGTGACGGTGAAGCTGGTGGCCGAGGTGATTTCCACATCCGAGGCGCTGGTGATGGTGTAGCTGACGTTGCCTTGGCCGGCCAGGGTCAGGGTGGAAATGTCGATGTCGTTGCTTGCGCCCACCATCTTGAACAGGTTGGTGCCGCTCACCGTCAGCACGCCGCTGTCGGAATCGTAGGTGGCCTCGGTGATGCTCGGCGTCCCCACATTGGACACCGTCACGCCCGTGGTGGCGTCGGAAACGTCGTTACCAACGGGCGATCCCGCCATCCAGTCATCGGCGGCGGCAAGGTTGTACGCGGTCCCGCCCGAGGACTGGGTCAGGTTCTTGTTCAGCAACCCGCGCACATTCATCAGATCGGTGGCCGACAACGTGATGGTGGCCGAGGTGGCGCTGGTGATCTCGACATTGGAAGTGTCGGTCAGGATGTAGCTGCCGCCCTCGCCGGTGAAGGTGAGCTTGCTGGCGACGATGTCGTTGGTGACACCATCGGCGACGACGAAATTGGTGCCGGTCAGCACCAGCTCGCCGGTGCTCCAGTCGAAAGTGGTGCTGGTGATTGTCGGTGCCGCCCAGTTGAACACGGTCACACCGTTGGTGGCGTCGCCCGCATCGTTGGAATCACCGCGCAGAAAACCGATTTGGGCCGCCAAATTGTAAAGGGTGCCTGCGGTGGCGGAATTGGTGCCGTCCTTGTTCAGCAGTGCTTCCACGTTCTGGAGGTCGGCGCCGGTCAAGGTCACGCTGAAACTGGTGCCGTCGGTGATTTCCACATCCGTGCTGGTGGCCAAGGTGTATTGGGCACCGTTTTCGCCGGTCAGCGTCAGCTTGGTCAGGTCTACGTCGTTGGCGCCACCGCGCTTGACGAAATTGGTGCCGGTCACCACCAAGGTGTTGGTGGTGTAATCATAGGTGGCACTGGTCACCGTGGCCTGGGCTACGCTGGAAACGGTGACTTCCGTGGTGGCATCGGCGATGTTCACCGAAGCCTCGGCGCCCGCGTTCCAATCCTCGGCCGCTTCCAAATTATAGGTGGTGTTGCCCGTCGACGCGGTGCCGTTCTTGTTCAGGATCAGGTTCACCGCTGCCCGGTCGGTGGCCGACAGGGTCAGGGTGGCGCTGGTGCCGCTGGTCGCTTCCACATTGCTGGTGTCGGTCAGCGTATAGGTGTCGCCGCCTTCGCCGGTGAAAGTGAACTTGTTGGCGACGATGTCGTTGGTGGCGCCGTCGGCCCGCAAAAAGCCGGTGCCGGTCAGGATCAGCGTGCCGGTGGTGGCATTGTAGGTCGAGCTGGTGATGGCCGGTGCCGCGATGTTGGACACCGTCACGCCGTTGCCGGTGGTGTCCGATCCGTTACTGGAATCGCCCGCCGCCCAACTGGTCTCGGCCCCCAGATTATAAGTGGTGTTATTGGTGGAGGCAGAGCCGGCCTTGTTGAGGATCAGGTTCACCCCGGCCTGGTCGGTCGCCGACAAGGTCAGGCTGAAACTGGTGGCACTGGTCACGTCCACATTGGCGGTGTCGGTCAGGGTATAGGTGTCGCCGCCTTCGCCGGTCAGGGTCAGCTTGTTCGCCGTGATGTCGTTGCCGTCGGCGGCGGTGCCGCTGCGCACGAAATTGGTCCCCGTCACCACCAGCACGCCGGTGCCGGCGTTGTAGGTGGCGGATGTGATGGCGGGGGCGGTGACGTTGCTGATATCCACCCCGTTGCCGGTGGCATCGGCGATGTCGCCGCCGGTGATGACCGTGTTCCAATCATCGGCCGCGTCCACATTATAGGTGGTGTTGCCCGTCGACGCGGTACCGTTCTTGTTGAAGATCAGCCCCAGGGCCGCGCGGTCGGTGGCCGACAAAATCAGCGTGGCGCTGGTCGCCGAAGTGATCTCGACATCCGCCGTGTCAGTCAGCTGATAGGTCAGCCCACCTTCCCCCTTCAGGGTCAGCTTGTTGGCGGTGATGTCGTTGGTGACGCCTGACGCCTTGACCAGATTGGTGCCGGTCAGAACCAATTGACCGTTACTGGCATCATAGGTGGCACTGGTGATGGTCGGAATCTGGGTTTGCGACACCGTCACCCCGTTGCCGGTCAAATCGGCATTGCCGGTGCCATACCAATCCGCCGCCCCCGCAAGGTTGAAGGCGGTGTTGTCCACCGCAGCGGTGCCGTCCTTGTTCAGCAGCCCTTCCACGTTCATGGCGTCGGTGGCGTTCAGGGTAATGCTGAACTCGGTGTCGCTGGAAGCGGTGATGGCCCCGGTCTCGGTCAGCGTGTAGCTTTGCCCACCCTGGCCGGTCAGGGTCAGCTTGGTCTCGTCGATGGCGCCGCCATTGGTCAGGTTGGTACCGGTGACGGTCAGCACGTTGGTGCTGGCGTTATAGGTCGCCGAGGTGATGGAGGGGCCAGGGGGGGTAACCGAGAAAACCCGAGCTTCGATGTTGGAACCCGAGGCTCTGCCCTCGACCAAGTCGACCCAGGCGGATGCGAAACCGCCATTGGCCAAAGACGTGATCACCGGGGTGCTTTGGTCGCCATAGCGATACTGGTTAACCTGGAACTCGTTGGTGTCCACAGGCGTGCCATCGGCGGTGAAACGCCGCCCATCCACGGATGTCCCCGATCCGTCCAGGCCGGACGTATACCAGACGATGGCAAATCCGCCATCCGTCAAGGCGGTGACTTTCGGCAGCGCCATGGACGTTCCCGTCGTATCGACCTGCAGGATCGATGACACCGTGGCTCCACTGGCGTCGAATACCTGAGCGTAAATATGAGAGCCATCGCCAGCCCCCCACGCCATGACAAAACCGCCGCCGGTCAAGGCAGCAAGGCCGATAGTGTCGTTGGCAGTGCTGATCGGGGTATCCAAAGTGGACTGGATCACCGATCCACCCAGCGTCAGGTTGATGCCCTCCCAGTTATTTGCGTCGATGTTTGCGATAACCACCGTGCCATCGCTGAGTATGACCGTCGTCGGTTTAAAACCTGTATGTCCCAGGGTGGTGGTCGAGCCCTGCTGAACACCGGCATCCGAGAACGTCGCCACCTTCAGGGTTGCATAATCGTCGCGATTCCACGAAACCGTGAAGCTTGTTTTATCCGCCGACGCGGCGATGCTGATGACACTAGCCGTATCCCACGCCGAAGCGCCGCCATTGTCGTCAATGGTGAAGGCGCTGCCGACCGTGCCGTCAGCCGCCACGATCCGGCAAAGAATGTCGTAGTGCGAATCCCCCGCATCGCTTGCATAAACCACCGCGAACTTGCCGCCAGCCAAGCCGACAACGCTGGGCTGGTAGCTGGTGCCCGTCGCTACGGATATTGCCGTTCCTTGTGCCGCGCCGGTGGCGTCGTACTTCTGGACATAGACCCCCCCGTTGGTTTCGTCATGCCAGGAAACGACGAAGTCTCCATTCGTCAAAGTGGTGATCGCCGGGACTTTTTGATCGCTGACATCGCCTGTCAAGTCGTTGACGGCAATGTCATTGCCAAAATCCGCGAGATCCTGTGAAGCTCCCTTCACCGTAAACTCGAATGTCTTCGCGTATCCCTGGCCGTTGATGGGGGCTCCGGTAAGGTCGGTCTGAAGGGCATCGTAGTACCGAACCGTAACGGAAACAGTTGTTCCGTCGGCAGGCAGGTTTGCGGCGGAAGGTAATGTCAGTGACGCGGTGTTTCCGGATGAACTGTCAAAGCTGATGCCAAACAAGCCGGGGTGTGACTGGCTATCAATGCTCCAGTATCCGCCGTAGGCTGCGCCGGTATCGACGGGAGTGAACGTCGTAATGACGCCGCCATCCGGGGTATCGGAAACGACAATGGTAGTGCCGCTAGAATGCGTGATGTCGGTTGGCGCGCTATCAATAACCACCTTGAAACCGCTACCATTGTACTTTCCAGAGTTATAGATATTGCCCGGCTGGGCGAACGTGATAGCACCATAATCAACTTGAGTATTCGTCCCCGCGGTCGAATGGAATCGAATCCAGGACCCTGCTGGAGCGGAGTTTCCATAACTTCCCAATAGCGTGGTCCAGTTTGAACCATTATCTGTACTATACTCAAAATACCCGGAACTACCGCTATTCTGTAAATTAAACGCAAAGTATTGGTTTGCCGGAAGCTGGTTGATGGTCGAGGTCGTGCCATCCGGCCGAATAAAAAAACCATATTGCGGGATCGCCGAAATCATGTCGCCAGAGCTAACTTGGCTGGCCGATGGCCATTGCCAAACCGTAGGATTTGCCAAGCTGCCGGTATAGTCGTCATAGCTGAGAGCTTCAGCGCTGACCGGTCCGTTCTTGATTTCAAGAATCCAGTTCCCGCCAAGCGCCTCGGAACCCGTGACATCAGCCGAGGCCGCGACATCGGCGTCATTCAGGGCGGCGCCAAGTTCTTGCAAAAAGCGCGCCCCCGTCTCACCGAAAGCAACGGAACACCCATAAATCAGCAGATCGCCATCTGCCGTCAGGGCGTTGCCCAGAACGGACAATTCTGCGCTGATCACGGCATCGGACAGGTTGGCGCTGGTGATGGAATCGGCGCCAATGTGCAGGGTCCCCTCGGAACCGTGGCTCAGCACATGGATGGCATTGTAACCGGAATGGGTTTCAGCCCATTTGGCCATCTGCGCCAGACCACTTTGACCGGCATCGATCAACACCACTTCCACGCCCGCACGGACACCGTCCACCAGGGTCTGGTAATCGGCCACGCCGGTATCGACGAAGGCCACTTCCTTCTTGCCGTCATTGGCGGCGGGGTCGACCGTGCGCACCACCACCGGGGCGGTGGAATCGTGGCTTGTGTCGGCGGTGGCGGTAGTATCGGTCGCATCGGCCGCCTGTTGGACGATGTCCGCCACGGCGGCGCCGTCGAACATGAGGCGCGGTTCAAGGGCCAGGATGGTGGGGCGGGCCTTCTTGCCGGTGGGATTGCGCTTGGCCTTCATCTTCCCTCTCCTTGTGAGCCCTGTGTCACGTCGGGGCATATCGTATTGGTGGTAACGAAGCATGTTATTGTTATCAAGCGACAAAATGAATCATATTTCGTGGCGCGGCGTGCGGTGTGCCCTCAAACTGCCGCTCATGGTCATCGCCTTGAAACAAGCCGTCGGACAAAACGTGCGGACGGCCCGCCTTGCTTGCGGGCTGACCCAAGAGGACTTGGCCGAACGCGTCAACCGCACCACCGAAACGGTGTCCAACATCGAGCGGGGCAAGAACCCCCCCAGTCTGGAAACCCTGCACGACATCGCGGCCGCACTGGGCTGTTCGTTGGACGTGCTGGTTCTTGGGGCCGGCCGCCCCATCAGCCCGGCTCGCCTGCGGAACGAGGCAAGGCTGACCCATATGCTGCACACCTTTTCCGATTCGGATCTGGAAACGGCGCTGCAAATGCTGGAAGTCTTCGCTCAACGCAAGCGCTGACCTGTATCGCGGGTTCCGCAAGCTTTCCCCCCTCCGGTCACGACATCTGTGCGTAATCACGTGACGCACGTCGCAAACTTGATAGTGGATCAGAAGGGTAGCGGCTCAACCCAATCCTTGACACCTCAAACATCTTATAGGTTTCATGCTAAACCGCCTGGATACGCACAGTATTCCCTATAAGATCTTAGGACTTTTCCCATCACTGCGATGTTTTCAGAATGCCGGGCATGAATAAATGCCAAGGTGGGGGGAAGACGTGGTGACAATCATGATTGTTGATGATGACGCAACCCTGCGTGAGATTATCTCCGACTTCTTATCTGAATGCGGATATGGCACCGTCACAGCGGAAAACGGTGCAAAGGCGGTGGAGATTGCCGAAACCAGCGATTTACTAGCCATTATCATGGATATCGACATGCCGGTGATGAATGGCCGAGAGGCAACCCGCGCCATCCGCGCCCTTCCCGGTCAACGGGGATGCGTGCCGATCTTCGCCCATAGCGGTCGCTCATCGTCGGGAACTTTCCAGGAAAACCTTGCTGCGGGCATGAATGGAACGCTGCCGAAGGGCAACCTTTGCGCCATCATGGACTGCCTTGTCGGCATTTAGCGTTGACAACCTATGAGAGATATTTTCTTTAAAACATAGGCTACAGAGTGTGCACTTGCATATTTGTGCCGGATACCTCCGCCCTCGCCATCAATAAACTTCCCTTGGGATACGGGAAGGAGGTGGGGCCGATGCTGAGTAAACGGGAAACGGAATGCCTGTCGTGGTTCGCCAATGGCAAGACAGCCTGGGAAACCGCGCAGATCCTCGATATTTCCGAATCCACCGTCATCTTTCATATCGAGAATGCGAAGAAAAAGCTTGGTGCGACAAACATCACCCATGCCGTTGCAATTTCGGTGACCAAGGGTTGGGTCGCTGTCGACCTGACCAAGGATTCGGAATTGGATGAGTAAACCGGCCAAGATGACTTGACCCGCAGCCCTTCTCTCGTCAGCCTGTCGTCTTGGAGCGGGAAGGTGGAGGGCACGGCGGTGAATCGCCAGGTCATTGGCGGGCTGTACATGTTGGGGTCCGTTTTCGCTTTTTCCTGCCAACTTGCGTTTCTGAAGCATGCCAGCTTGGCGCTGGATCCGCTTCAGGTGCTGTTTCTGCGCAACGCCATGGCGGCTATTTTCTTCGCTGTCGCCTTTGCCGTGACGGGGCCGCACCGCCTGCGAAGAGGGCGGATTTTCACCCTTCGCGTCGGACTTGGTTTTCTTGCGGGGTTTTTCCTGCTCTACGCCAATGCGAATGCGGCCTTGGCGGCGGTCGCCATCATCTTCCATGCCCGCATATTCTCGTTGACCGGATTGGCCCATTTAGCCCTGGGCGAGTCCGTGGTCATGCGCCGTTGGCTGGCCATGACGACGGGATTTCTTGGGATATTGCTGATCGTCGCCCCGGATCGCTGGGATGGCTGGTCATTGGGGCTGCTGGCGGCAGTGGCAGCGGCCTTGCTTTCCTCCGGATCGCAGATCGCGGTCAAGGCGTTGACCGCCGACAACGCTCCCTTGACCATCGCCGCCTATACCCAGTTGGCCTTCGCGCTGTTATCGGCAGGCCCCGCCTATTCGGTATGGCGGACACTTCAGATGTCAGAACTGGCGGTCATCGCGGCCGGAGGCATTTCTGGCGGATTGGCCATGCTGGCGGCAGCCAAGGCTTTTTCCCTGGCGCCCGCATCGGTGGTCAGCCCTGTGGACAATATGGGTATTTTCGTTTCCACCTTGATCGGATGGGCGATATTTGGCGAAACTCTGTCTTGGAACGTCGCCATGGGCGGTCTGCTGATCTCCGCGTCCTCTCTCTATGTGGCCAAACGCACATGAATGAATGGAAATCCCAACTGCGCTTGCTGCGTCACTATCACGGACTGAAACAGGCCGCGTTGGCGGAAATGCTGAATGTGGACCAAGGTACGGTGTCGCGCTGGGAAAGAGGGCTGAACGAACCCGACCTGTCGCGGCGCAAGAAACTGCGTGATGTGATGTGGAAATTCGGTTCCCGCGTGGAATGCGACATCCGAAGCTTGATGGCGTCGCCCTTTGGCGCCAAGACCCTGTTGAACCGCCGGAGCATCATCCTCGACATCATCCTGGTACCCGGATTCGAGCATAAAATGGACAGATCCGAGGTCATCGGACAAGATGCCCGCAAGTTGCGAGGCGACACTGCCTACAATGACCTATGGAATAAAAATATAAAAAGATTGTGCTCAGGCGATTTCACTGCCGTTCATTCATGTTTCTTTTCACAAAATTATAATTGCTGGTCCAAGTGCTATGCTATACCGGTCGTTATTGGTGGAGATTTGCACTTCTTCGCCGAGCGCCAGAATTTCGGGCCGAAAGCCCAGTTCGAATCAAGCATCCGAATTATCGATCTCTGACGCTAATTCGTGTCAACGGGGGCTGCCAAGGCGATGGTCCATCCGGTGGCACAAAGCCTTCGCGTTCCGCCAGAGGGGACAGGGCATCCGTGCCTTCGGCCAATTCGCCCCATAGCCCGTCATTGACAGCGTGACCTGTTCCCCGCAACTGCACCCGCTTTGAGGTAGTGTCCGTTCCATCAGGGAGACGGACTTATGAAGCGCAGTCGGTTCAGTGACGAACAGATCATCGGCATGCTGAAGAAGCTGCTAGCCGAGGCCATACTCGACAATGCCGTTCTGAAAGAGATTTCCTCAAAAAAATGGTGACGCCCACCGCCGGGCGGATCGTCGTCGCTCATGTCCGCGAGCGATTCGGACTGAGCGAGCGTCGGGCGTGCTTGATGGTTGGAATTTCCCGGGGGGGTGATGCGGTCTCGGTCGTGTCGTCCCGACGACGCGCCGATCCGGGCGCGGTTGCGCGAACTGGCGGCGGAGCGTCGGCGGTTTGGCTTTCGGCGTTTTGGCATCCTGCTATCCAGGGAAGGCATGGTGATGAAACGCAAGAAGCTGCTGCGGCTGTACCGCGAGGAGAAACTGGCAGTGCGTCCAAGACGTGGCCGCAAGCGAGCCCTGGGCAGCCGGGCCCCAATGGCGATTCCGCAGGGACCGAACCAACGGTGGTCGCTGGACTTCCTGTCCGACGCCTTCACCGATGGCCGCCGGTTCCGCATCTTTGCCGTGGTGGATGATTTTACCCGCGAGTGCTTGGCGCTGGTCGCCGACACCTCGCTGTCCGGTGTCCGTATCGCCCGGGAATTGGACGTCCTGGTCGCCCGGCGCGGCAAGCCGCTGATGATCGTCAGCGACGGAGCCAGGATCATCGGGTGGAATGGCACTACATCGCACCGGGAAAGCCCATGCAGAACGGCTTCGTCGAGAGCTTCAACGGCAAGCTCCGCGATGAATGCCTCAACGAGACGCTGTTTTGCTCGGTCAGCCATGCCCCGGCCCACATTGCCATCACCGCCCATTTCGGGCATCACAGGGAGACAGGATTCCACCTCTGACCGGGATCAATCAGGGGAACAGGTCACTACGTCAGGGACGAAACGATGGAGCCAAAGTGAAAAACTGGCACGAAACTGTGCGGGACGCGGACGGAAAGTGAGGTTTTGTGCGGGGCTTCGATCCCTTGGTTAAGGGGACGGTCGATGGTTCTATTCATTCAGTAGAATAATTTCATCCTGATATCTCAATATGTTGCCAAAGCCCGCTCCGCAAGGGCGCGGGCTTTGGCGTTTTCGGCGATTTTCCTGGGCTGATCGTGTTTTCTCGTCCCGCTTGTCGTCTTATTCACAATGGACTGTGGAAATTATGGCTTTTGGCATTTATTATGCCGAAAGTATATTGGCCGGGCGTCGGTGTCGACGGCCAGGGTTGGGAGGAAAGTCCGGTGTTCATGCTTTCGATAAAGAGGCTGGCGTTCATCCTTGCGGTTCTTTGTGGTGTGACGCAGGCCCCGACGGCAAAGGCGGCGGAGAAGACGTTGACATTCGGCATCGTCCCGCAACAGGCGGCGTCGAAATTGGCGGCGACTTGGGGGCCTTTATTGGCGGAAATCAGTCAAAAATCAGGGGTGAAACTGGAATTTCGCACGGCACCCGACATTCCGACCTTTGAAGACCGGGTTGGTCGCGGCGAGTACGACATCGCTTATATGAATCCCTATCATTACACCGTTTTCAGCGAGAAAACGGGCTATCGGGCCTTTGCCAAGGAAGAAGACCGGAATATCGAAGGCATTATCGTGGTCAGTGCCGACAGCCCCATCAAGTCGGTAGACGAATTGAATGGCGCGACCTTGGCGTTCCCTTCCCCTGCCGCGTTCGCCGCCAGTGTGCTGCCGCGTGCCGCCTTGCGTCAAAAGGGCGTCAACTTCACCCCTAAATACGTCAGTTCGCACGATTCGGTTTACCTGTCGGTCGCCGATCACTTTTATCCGGCCGGGGGCGGTATCGTCCGAACCTTGGAACAGACGGCTCCGAAGACCCGCGATGCGTTGCGGATCTTGTGGCGGACCAAGCAATACACGCCGCACGCCATAGCGGCGCTTGCGTCGGTGCCGCAAGGCACGCTGCAACGGGTCTTGACGGCGATGGAGCAGCTTGGATCCGACGAAGCGGGGCGGTCGCTGTTGGCGGCCGTCGGCTTCAAAGGAATCGTCGCCGCGAGTGACGAAGAATGGGACGATGTCCGTCAGTTGGGCATAACCACCTTGGATTCGAAGGGGGAATGACCGGCTGATGTCTTTTCGCCTGAAGACCATTCTGGGCATCGCATTGATTGAAGCGGTCTTGCTTGTCAGTTTGGTTTGGAGCGGGCTGGGTTATCTGCGCAGCACCAACCAGGACGCTTTGGTCACTCGGGCGGAAACCTCGGCGCGGATGTTCGCCTCGACGATTAAAAACGCCGTCATCGCGGTTGACTTGGCGTCCTTGCAGTCGTTTTTCGACGAGGTGACGAGCAATCCGGGATTGCGCTTCATCCGATTGGAAACCAACGACCATCGTGTCTTGGTCGAGCGCGGCGCTCCGCCAGGAGCCGATGACCATGGGGTGGCGGCGTCACAAGCCATTGCCGAGGGGGGAATCACCTTCGGCGTGGTGACGATCTGGCTGGATTCGCAAGAATCTGAGGCGGCGATCGCTTCGGCCAAACAGGTCTTCGTCAGTTTGGCATTGCTGGAAATCGTTTTGGTCGCCGGCTTTTCATATCTGTTGGGCAGCTATCTGACCCAACGACTGAAATTGTTGCGCGACGGGGCCAACGCCATTGCCGGCGGGGAGGTCGGCACGATCGTTTACCAAGGCCCCCGGGATGAAATCGGCACAACCATTTACGCGTTCAACAGCATGGCCGAGCGCTTGCGATCAGACGCGGCGCAGATGGCGGAATCGCAGCTTCGTCTGACGGCGGCGTTGAAACAGGCAGAAACGGCCAATCGTGCCAAATCCGATTTCTTGGCGACAATGAGCCATGAAATCCGTACCCCCATGAACGGCGTCATCGGAATGAGCAGTCTGTTGATGGATACGTCCTTGGACAGCAGTCAAAAACGCTATGCCGACACCATTCGCAACTCGGCGGAAGCGCTTCTGAACATCATCAACGACATCTTGGACTTCTCGAAGATCGAGGCCGGCCGTCTGGAATTTGAGGAAAGCCCATTTGAGCTGGCCGCTCTGGCCGAGGGCGTCATCGAGATTCTGGCCCCGAAAGTGCGCGGCGGCCGGGTCGAATTGGGGTGCATGATCGCTCCGGAACTGGCCGGCAATTACGTCAGCGACGGAGGTCGGTTGCGGCAGGTCTTGCTGAATTTGATCGGCAACGCCGTCAAATTCACCGCCCAAGGGTCGGTGACGTTGAAAATTTCCTTGCTGGAAGATTGCGGTGATGCCCAAACCCTGCGGTTCGAGGTGATCGATACCGGTATCGGCATCTCTCAGGCCGCCATTTCCCGCTTGTTCACCTTGTTCACCCAGGCCGACGCCTCGACCTCGCGCCGTTTTGGCGGCACCGGGTTGGGATTGGCCATCTGCCGCAAGATCATCGAGGGCATGGGCGGGACTATTGGCGTGGACAGCGTCGAAGGCGAGGGCAGCACCTTTTGGTTCGTCCTGCGTCTGAGACGGGGCGAGCGTCTGCCGCCGTCGGTTACCTTGCCGTTCTTGGATGGCTGGCGGATCTTGGTGGTGGACGATTTAGAGGTGAACCGCGAAATTCTCAGCCGTCAGATCGGGGGATGGGGCGGCGAGGTCGTTCTGGCGGAAGACGGCCTGCAGGCTTTGTCCATGGCGCGCGCCGCCCAAGCCGAGGGGCGCGGATTCGATATGGTGGTCATGGACCATCACATGCCGAATTTGACCGGGTTGGATTTGGCCACCGTGTTCAGAGCCGATCCGGCCTTGAAGGATTTGCGCTTGGTGTTGGCTTCGTCGGGCGAAAACCTGCTGACCCAGGAAAGTTTCCGTGCGCTGAATTTGGCCGCCGTCCTGATCAAGCCGATCCTGCCGCGGGTCTTGCAAGAGGCCCTGCAAAAAGCGATGAACGACAGCGACGAGAACATGCCCGTCCATGCCGCCCGTCCTGCCAACGACGACTTCACGACGGGGGACAATCGCACATTCACCGCCAAACGTTCGCTCCGCATCTTGGTGGCCGAGGACAATCACGTGAACCAGCAAGTCGCTGTCGGCTTGTTATCCAAAATGGGCCATAGCGCCGATATGGCCGACGATGGCGGCGAAGCGGTGGCCCGTTTGGAAAACCGGGATTACGACCTGATTTTGATGGACATGCAGATGCCTCATCTGGATGGCATTGGCGCCACCCGGATCATCCGATCTTTGCCGGGGCCGAAATCACGCACGCCGATCATCGCCGTGACCGCCAATGCGTTGACCGGGGACCGCGAGTTGTGTCTGGAAGCGGGTATGGACGATTATATTTCCAAACCGATCGACCGGCGGAAATTGGCTGCGTTGTTGGAAAAGTGGGTCTGCAAAATTCCCGCCCGTTATCACTGATACCGCCCGGCGAATGAACTGATCCGTTGGATCAGTTCACGCCGAGACGGTGACGCTCAAAGCCGCGCGGGCTTTCCGGCCGCCCAAACGGATCACTTCAAAGGTCGGCCGGTATGCCCCCCCATCCCGGTCCGTCCTCGTCGG
Source organism: Rhodospirillaceae bacterium UBA6219 (assembly GCA_002435715.1). Lineage (GTDB taxonomy): Bacteria > Pseudomonadota > Alphaproteobacteria > Rhodospirillales > Magnetospirillaceae > Magnetospirillum. Next base: position 91,920 of record DISD01000050.1, on the reverse strand, counting down.
TTACGCCTAGGCCAGAACCCAATGCAGCCCGCTGCGCAGGGCGATGCCGGCCAGGGTGCCCAACACGGCGGGTTTCCACACCTTGGCCACCCGTGGGCCGGCGGCCATCAACACCGCAACGCCGGGAATGTCCAGGGGATGGATCAGCAGGCCCGCCCAGGAATTGACCTGGGAAGCGGTGATTTGGCCACTGCGCACCTGTTCGTCGATCACCCCCATCATTGCCGTGCCGCCGGCCAGGTATTTGGTGAAGGTGGGCAGGATCAAGGCCGGATCCAAAAAGGGCAGGGCCCGGGTCAGGGCTTCGATGGCGCCGCCCTGACGCAGGGCGGCCACCGCGGTCAGCGCCAGAACCAGCATGGGAATGGTGCCCAGCGCAATCTTCAGCGCCTCGGCCCCGGCGCGGTTGATGACGTCCAGAACCCCCTTGGCGTTTTCCGCCACCGGGTGGCGCAGGGTTTCGTCGATGAATTGTTCGGCGGTGGACAAGGATCGGCCGGCCAGGTGATAGGCGGTGCTGGCCGCCACCAAGCCGCCCAGCAGCGAGATCAGCATCACCGGGACCACCTGCAAGCCCATGGTTCCCATGGGAAAGACGGCGTTGGCCTGGGCCATGGCCAGCACCATGGCGAAGGTGGCGGCCAGATGGCGGTCCGAAGTGCCGCGTTGTTCCATCATGGCCAAGGTCGCCACCGGCGCGGCATAGCTGACGAAACTGACCTGCAAGGCGGCGAACACCCCCAATCCGGTCAGGCCGAAGGGGCGCAGCACCGGGGTCAGTTTGGCCACCAGCCAGTCCATCACCCCCCAGGCTTCCAAAAGCCGCATGATCGACAGCATCACCACCATCACCGGCAGCAACACGAATAACGACAATTCGACCGCCGCGCGTCCGGCGGGCAGGATGGTGTTGATCAGGCTGTTCATCGCGGTCGTCCCTTAAAGGATGGGTGCCCTTTAACAGGAAAACCACGGCCGGGACAGGGGGCTTGGTCTCCCTTTCGGTTTAATGCCGGTGGTGATGGCTTTGGCTTTGTCATTTGTAAGCAACAGATTGGGCCAAGGGGGGCGATTGCCCCCATGGCAGCGACACGTGTATGATCGGAATCCCTGTCGGGGGATCGGGTCGCGGATTTGGGGGCATGTATGCGTTTGGCGTTGGTGATGGCGACATGTTTGGCGGTCAGCGGTTGCGCCGCCGCCCAATCGGCCATCGACGACCTGATCCCGGATGTTCCCGCCGCTCCTTCGGCCAAAGACGACGTCGCCGCCGACATCCGTTCGCTGGTGGGCGAAAAGTATAATTACAAGACCTTGGTCGGTTATGGCTGGAACGGCAACACCTATGCCAACCTCGCCGAATTGAACGCCGCCATTGACAAGGCGGTGGCCGCCGAGATGGCCAATTTACCCCGTATGGGGTCGGTGGAATCCGCCATCCGGATTTTGCGTCCCAATCCGCGCAGTGTCGCAACGGTGCCGGAAATCGCCAATTTGCGTCTGGCCGAAGCCCGGATCGAAGCCTTGCGTCAAAGCAGCTTGTTCACCGCGTTGCGGGTGGAAAACATCGGGCCGGGCAAGTTCGTCGCCAAAGGCGGCGATTTCGTGATGCGCTATGAAACCGTCATCTGGAAATTGCGCGATGGCGAGGACCGCCAGATCGCCATCGGCAACGGGGCGGATTTGTCCAGCTTCGTCGCCAAGGTTTCCGGGGCGGTGGACACGTTGCGCAATGACACGACCTATCTTTACGTCCTGCACAACGTCGCCGGTCCGAAGGGCGGCGAAATGGTTTCCTACCGCGACCAGAAATATTCCGATCTGGTGTCGCTGGTGGATGCCTTCGACCGGGTCAACGCCGAACTGGTCGGCCACGTGGTGCCGACCACCAAGCCCTTGGGCGGGCGGGCTTTGTTGATCCTGCCGCGACATGCCCCTGACATCTCGTTGTTGCGGCCCGGTGAAAATCCCGGATTGATCGACAGCGGCCGCAAGGCCTATCGCTTGGCCTTGGACAAGCGGTTCGCGCGTTTTCTGCAAGCGTCGAAAGTGTTCGCCGACGTGACCTCGGTTTTCGCCGACGAAGTGGGGGCCGTCCCCGTCGAATATGATTGGGTGTTGTGGCGCGAACCCAACGCGTCCGTGTGGTCGGCGCGCTCACGCGATGACGATTTCGGCACCTTGATGCTGAACACCCAGCCCCAGGGCTTTGCCACCGCCCTGACCCAGGCTTTGACCCCGCCCCCCGATCCCGAACTGGATGCCACCGAGGACCCGGCGGGGTCGATGGTCGACGGTCTGGTTCCCCGGATCTACGAACGCTAGGAAAGGGGGAAGACGATGACGACTATCACCAGGCATCTGGCCGCCCTTTTCCTGGCCGCAGCCCTGGCGGCCTGCGCCGAGCAACCGAATGCCCCTGTGGTCGAACCGCGCAGTGTGGGAAACGTCGCCATGTTGGGCTACGACCGGCCCGGGGGCGTCGATCGTTACCAATGGATGGGCCGCTTCTACACCGACGAAACGGCCTTGCACGCCGCCCTCGAGGCCGAGATGAATGCGCAGATTGACGCCATCCTCGCCGAGGAAAAACCTTCGGACAAAACCCTGCGGGTGGTGTTGCCGGATGCCGACGACAACGAACAGGGGGTCGGGCGTTTCTATCATCGTCTTGATGAATGGCGCCTCGAAGCCTTGCGCCGGTCCGGCCTGTTCGCTGATTTCGCGGTGGAAACCACCTTGCTGCGCGAGACCACCCCGCAGGGGCGTGATTTCGTGCTGTATCGGTCGAAAAGCGGCTGGCGGCTGAAGGATTCGCAAGGACGGATGCTGCGTCTTTTGGTCGCGCCCAACGCCCAGTCCTTCGTCGAAGCGGTCAAGAAGGCGATGACCGAATTGGCCGGCGACATGGACTATCTCAGCGCGACGATGGTGGATGGCGGGGTTCTGTACAGCTATCGCGGCAAGGAATATACCGGCGTGCGGGGCTTGCGCGCGGCCTTCGAGCGTCAATTGGCCGAAGACGAGAAACAGGTGGTGGCCACGACCTCTGTCTTGGCTGGCACCGCCTTGGTGGTGTTGCCGCGTGACAGCCGGGGCTTCACGGCGGGGCTTGAAAACGACGCCACCTGGCAGAACGCCGTGCCGGGCATGGACGCCTTTCAACGCTTCCTGGATCGCCGGGCCGGGGCGTTCCTGTCGCGATCGGGATTGTTCAGGAATGTGCGTGTCGTCACCGCCGATTGGGCCGTGCCGGAACAGGGAAACTACGATTGGGTGTTTTGGCGCCAGCCCGGCTCGCATGATTGGATGATGCGGCCCAAGGACGGGGTGGCGTTCAGCGATGCCATGCCGATTGTGGCGGCAAGCTTTGCCGAGGATTTGCGGGCGAAGCTGACGCAGCCGCGTTGATCGGCTATAAGGACCGCCCCGAAATCGCGAAAGGATCAAGCGTGGGTAAGGAACCGGCTTGGCTGAAGCCCGCGGTCGAATACGGCCCCTTGGCCATTTTCGTCGCTATCTATTTCTCGCAAGGCCTGATGCCGGCCACCATCGCCCTGATGATCGCCACCGTCGTCGGGGTCGGGCTGTCCTATGCCATTTCCCGTAAGTTGCCGTTGATGCCGGTGGTCACCGCGGTGATCGTCCTGGTGTTCGGCGGTCTGACCCTGTGGCTGCACGACGACACCTTCATCAAGATGAAGCCGACCATCATCTATGCCCTGTTCGTACTGGTGATCGGCGGCGGACTGGCGATGGGCAAGCTGGCGCTGAAAAAGGTTCTGGGCCACGCCATCGCCCTGGACGATGCCGGCTGGCGCAAGCTGTCATTACGTGTCGCCTTGTTCTTCGTCGCCATGGCGGTGGCCAACGAAATCGTCCGCCATGTGATGAGCACCGACCATTGGGTGTTGTGGAAGATGCCGGGCAGTCTGATCATCACCTTGGTTTTCATGCTGGCCCAAGGTCCGCTGATCCTGCGCCATCAGCTGCCGGAAGAAAAAAAAGACTGACGACCTGTCACGTTTGACGGCGCCCGCGCGTCATGGGGGTATCTCTGAACCGAAAGGAATGCCCCGATGAATATCCGTTTCGACGTCTCTTCCCTGGCCAAGCCCGCTTATCAGGGCCTTTACGCCGTCTCTGAAACCCTGGCGCAATCCAGCTTGGGGGCCGGGTTCAAGCATCTGGTGGATTTGCGGGTGTCGCAGATCAACAAATGCCTGTTCTGCCAGAACCTGCACGTGGAATGGGGGCGGCGCGACGGCGTCGGCCAGGACCGTCTGGACGCGGTGGCCGATTGGGCCAAGTCCGATCTGTTCACCCCGGACGAAAAAGCCGCCTTTGCCTGGGCCGAGGCGCTGACCGCCCAGCACGAGGACAAAGTCCCGGCCCTGCTGGCCGACCTGCGCCGTCATTATTCGGATCAGGCCATCGCCGAACTGACCATGATCATCGGTGTGATCAACGCCTGGAACCGGGTGGGAATCTCGGCTTATGACCACGGCTGACCCTCGGCTGACCCCGTTTTTAGACCAGCGGCCGCGTTTGCGGCTGCTGGCTTACCGCATGTTGGGCAGTGCCAGCGACGCCGACGACGTGGTCCAGGACGCCTGGCTGAAATGGTGCGCGGTGGAGGACGGAAGCGTGCACGATGCGGCGGCGTTTCTGACCACCCAGGTCACCCGCCTGTCCATCGACCGCCTGCGCAAGGCCAGGCGTCAGCGCCAATTGTCCCGTCAATGGTTGCCCGAACCGTGGTTCGACCCGGTGGAAGCGGGCGAGGCGGATTTGTCCACCGGCCTGTTGCTGTTGCTGGAACGCCTGAGCCCCGAACAACGCGCCGTCTATGTGCTGCGCGAGGCGATGGATCTGGATTTCGCCGAGATCGCCGCCATTGTGGACAAGACCATCCCCACCTGCCGCCAGATCATGAGCCGGGCGCGGGCCGCCCTGAAAGGCCAGCCACGTTTCGCCTGGGATGCAGCGCAGACCGCCAGCTTGGTGCAACGATTCGCCAGCGCCTGCGAACAACGCGACTATGCTACCCTGGTGGCCTTGCTGGGTGACGATTGTCGTCTGGTCAGCTATGCCGGTGCCAAGGGCAAGGCGGCGCTGAACCCCATCTTGGGGCCCGACAAGGTCAGCCGCTTCCTGTTGGGGGTGCGGCGCAAGTTCCTGCCCGCGGATTTCGTTCTGCGCCCGGCCGTCATCAACGGTCTGCCGGCCCTGGTGGGCGCGGATTCAGACGGTGCCCGCTGGGTGCTGAGCTTCGGCTGTCGGGATGGAAAGATTTTCGGGGTCTACCTGATGGCAGACCCCGATATCATTTCTCAGGTGACCTGACCTTCGGCCAGGATGCGTTCCAGTTCGGCGACGCCGGCCGGCAGGTCCAGCTTGGCGCCGTGGGCTTTCAGGCTGGAACCGAAAGCGTGCAAGGTGCGGAAGATGGTGTGGGCGTGGCATTGCTCGCCCATCTGGCCGATGCGCAGGATGTCCAGGCCGAAAGCCCCCGAGATTTCCACCCGGTGCACGTTGGACATGTGGCGGCGCACGTCGTCGGGCGACACCCCGGTCGGCACCTTGATGCCGATGACCGAATTCAGCCGGCATTCCGGCTTGACCAGCAATTCCAGGCCCATGGCCTCGATGCCGCCCTGCAGGGCCAACGAACACAATTCGTGGCGGTGGAAGCGGGCGGGCAGGGTCTCGGCGCAGATCAGGCGCAGGGCTTCGTGGATGGCCATGATGCCCGACACCGGCGCGGTGTAATGGTACGAATTCTTGTTCCAGAAACGATCGGCCAGACGGGCGTCCAAGGTCCATTGCGCCATGGGGGCGTTGCGGCCCTCGATGCGCTTCCAGGCTTGGTCGGAAAAAGCCAACAGGGACACGCCGGGAATGGACGACAGCCCCTTTTGGCCACCGGTGATCAGGGCGTCGACGCCCCATTCATCCATGTCCAGACGCATGGTGGACAACGTACACACCGCGTCCACCACCATCAGGCAGTCATAAGTACGGGCGACGGCGCAGATTTCCGGCAGATAGCGGTTCCACACGGTGTTGGACGTCTCGCCCTGGACGATGGTCAGCAAGGTCGGGCGGTGGGCCTTGATGGCGGCTTCGATCTCGTCGGGGCGCGCCGGTTCGCCGTTGGCGATTTCCAACACCACCACGTCGGCCTGGCAGCGTTCGGCCATTTCGGCCAGACGGCGGCTGAAATAGCCGTTGCACACCGCCAGCACCTTGGTGCCCGGTTCCACCAGGTTGCACACTGCCATTTCCATGGCCGCCGAGGCCGGACCGGCGACGCCCAGGATCTGCCCGGACTGGGTCTGGAACACATAGCGGGCCATGGCTTTGACCTGCTCGATCACCCGGTTCATGGTTTCGCCCAGGTGATTGATGACGATGGAATTGGCCTGGGCCACCTTGGCCGGGATCGGCACCGGGCCGGCGCCCATCATCAGCAAGGGTTCGTCGGGCAGGATGCGGTCCAAGGGGACCACGGACGGCGGCGGATGACGCATGATTTGATTTGGTTCCTGTGGCGGGAAGGGCGCAATTCAGGGCGTAGTCAAGGCGCTTGTCAAGGATTTCGGCGCGGGTAAATTGAAACCATTGCAATGGAGGTCGCCCATGCGTGTCGTGATCATCGCCCTGGCCTGCTTGTTCGCCCTGCCGGCTTGGGCGCAAAAGCCGGCGCCGCCCGGTCAATTCGACCAATATGTGCTGTCGTTGTCGTGGTCGCCGACCTATTGCGCCAGCCGCGCCGGGCGCGACGACCCCGATCAATGCGGCGGTCCCAAAGGCTATGGTTTCGTCGTCCACGGGCTGTGGCCGCAATATGCCGAAAGCGGCTATCCGGCCCAATGCGCAGCCGAGCCGCAGCCGGTGCCCGATGACGTGGTGGCCAAGACCTTGCCCATCATGCCCAGCAAAAAGCTGATCGAGCACGAATGGGCGCGCCACGGCACCTGTGACGGCACCGCTCCGGCCGAATATTTCGCCAAGACCGCCCAGGCCTTCGCCGCCGTCAAGCTGCCGGCGGAATTCAGCGCCCCCAAGGCCATGTTCACCCTGGCCCCCTCACAGGTCGAGGATCTGTTCATCAAGGCCAATCCCGGCCTGGGGGCGGATCAGATCGCCGTGGTCTGCCGGGGCCGCTACGGCGCCGAGTTGCGGATCTGTCTGTCCAAGGACCTGAAATTCACCGATTGCAGCAAGTCGGTGCGCGACCGCTGTGCCGGCCAGGTCATCTTTCCAGCGGTGCGATAGGGGAACTTAATTCAGCCATCATTGCGCGAAATTCTGCTTGGGCTGTCCAAGTCGGAGGTTAGCCATGATGCGTCGCCTATTGCCCCTGATCTGTGCGCTGGCGGTGGCCGGCTGCGAGACCACGACCACAAACGAAGTTTCGCACGCAACCGGGGCGGCACCCGCCCCGGCACGGTCCATGGCCCCACCGGTCGCGTTCAGGCCCATGATGGCCGACATCGTTTATTCGCCGCCCCGCCAAATCCAGGCGCCGTTCAAGGACATGCCCGACGCGCCACCCTCGACTTGGCTTTCCACCGGGGACAACCCGGTGTCGACCTTTTCCGCCGAAGTGGACACCGCGTCCTATGCGGTGATGCGTCGTCTGCTCAGCCAGACCGGCAAGGTGCCGGCCCAGGCGGTGCGGGTGGAAGAGATGATCAACTATTTCCCCTATGATTACGCCGGTCCCGAAAAGCGCCAGGATGGTTTCGCCACCCATGCCACCATCGTGCCGTCGCCGTGGAAGAAGGGCGCCAAGCTGCTGCATCTGGGCATCAAGGCCTGGGCGCCGACGACGGGCACTCGGCCACCCGCCAATTTGACCTTCCTGGTCGACGTGTCGGGATCGATGATGGGGGCGGATCGTCTGCCCCTGGTGCAGGCGTCGCTGCGGCAATTGGTGGAAGCCCTGCGGCCCGACGACAAGGTGGCGTTGGTCACTTATGCCAGCGGCACCGCCATCCGGCTGGAACCCACCGTCGCCGGTGAACGCGCCAAGATTTTGGCCGCCATCGACGGATTGAGGGCGGGGGGCGGCACGGCCGGCGCCGCCGGTCTGAACGCGGCTTATGCCCAGGCCCAAGCCATGTTCGAAGGCAACGCCGCCAATCGGGTGATCCTGGCCACCGACGGCGATTTCAATCTCGGTGCGAGTTCACCCAGGGCCCTTGAGGAATTGATCACCGAAAAGCGTAAGACCGGTATCTATCTGACGGTACTGGGGGTGGGTTTGGGCAATCTGAACGACACCACCATGCAAAGCTTGGCCCAGGCCGGCAATGGTCAGGCGGCCTATCTGGACAGCCTGCTGGAGGCCCGCAAGGTGCTGGTGAACCAGTTGGAATCCTCGGTGATACCGGTGGCCGACGACGTCAAGATCCAGGTCGAATTCAACCCCGCCAAGGTGGCCGAATACCGGCTGATCGGTTACGAGACCCGGGCCTTGCGCCGCGCCGATTTCAACAACGACAAGGTGGATGCCGGCGAAATCGGCGCCGGTCACTCGGTGACCGCCCTCTATGAATTCCTGCCGGTGGGGGTCTCTGGCAAGGCCATGGACGATCTGCGTTACGCGCCGAAGAAAAAGGCCGAAACCGCCACGGGGCAGGTCAACGACGAATACGCCTTCGTCAAGCTGCGCCACAAAGTGCCGGGACAAAGTGAAAGCCGTCTGTCCACCTTGGCGGTAAGCCCTTCCCAAGACCTGCCCAATCTGGATTCCGCCAGCGACGATGTCCGTTTCGCCGTCGCCATCGCCGGTTTCGGCCAGATCCTGCGCGGTCAGTTGGACAAGGACATGTGGGGGGCGACCATCGCTTTGGCCCAAGGCGCCAAGGGGGCAGATCCTTATGGCTGGCGGGGTGGGGCGGTCGATCTGATGGAATTGGCGAAATCGATGCCGTAACGCTTCGTCCTTGCCAAGGTCGCGCTGCTGCGACACGCTTGTTGCGCTGCAACGATGGGGTGGGGATGATGGAATTGCACGGACCGGCGCAAGCGCTTTTGGTTCTGTCCTTGGCTGCTGCCGGCGGCTTGGCCTTGGGACAGATCAAGCTGGGCGGCGTCAAGCTGGGGGTGGGCGGCGTGTTGTTCGCCGGCCTGGCGCTGGGCCATTTCGGCCTGACCCTTGATCCCACCATGCTGGCCTTCGCCCGCGAATTCGGCTTGGTGCTGTTCGTCTACGCCATCGGCGTGACGGTGGGGCCGGGCTTTTTCCAGGCCTTTCAGAAAGACGGCATGGCCTTGAACCTGATGGCGGCCGCTGTCGTGGTCCTGGGCTCGTTGTTGGCCGTGGCGGTGCATTTGTGGGGCGGGGTCGAACTCCCCGCCGCCTTGGGCCTGTTGTCAGGCGCGGTGACCAACACGCCGTCCTTGGCCGCCGGTCAGGAAGTGCTGACGCAATTGGGGGTGACCGGGGCGATTCAAGGCCAAGCCTATGCGGTGGCCTATCCTTTCGGCATCGTCGGCATTCTGGCCTCCATGCTGATCCTGCGTCTGGTGTTCCGCCAAAGCCCGGCCAAGGCGGCGGCCGATTTCGATGCGGCCCGCGCCGCCGGTCAGGAACAGTTGGAAACCGTCAACGTCGAGATCAAGAACCCGGCGGTGTTCGGCGTGCGGCTGCGCGATCTGGACGAATTGAAGGAAATGGGCGTGGTGTTGTCGCGGGTGCTGCATGACGGCAGCCAGCACGTGGTCCATGCCGAGGACACCTTGGCCGAAGGCGACGTGGTGCTGGCGGTGGGGCCGGCTTCGCGCCTGCCGCGTCTGAACCGTTTGCTGGGACCGGTGGCGGCGGTGGATTTGAAGACCATGGACAGCGCTGACGTGGTTTGGGAACGCCAGGTGGTCACCCGTTCGGAAATGCTGGGCCGGACCCTGGGGCAACTGAATTTGCGCGGGACTCATGGCGTGGTGGTCAGCCGGGTCAACCGTGGCGGGCATGAACTGGTGCCCGATTCCAGTTTGAAACTTCAATTCGGCGACATGCTGACGGTGGTCGGCGCCCCTGAATCCATGCCCCTGGTGGCCGGGATCATCGGCAACCGCTCCAAGGCGTTGCTGGAAACCCAGATGACCTCCATCTTCATCGGCATCGCTTTGGGCATGCTGTTGGGCTCGCTGCCCATCCTGCTGCCCGGCCTGCCGTCCTCCATCAAGTTGGGGTTGGCGGGGGGGCCGCTGGTGGTGGCCATTTTGCTGTCGCGGCTGGGCCATGTGGGCCGGGTGGTGTGGTTCATGCCGCCGGCCGCCAACCATTTGATGCGCGATCTGGGCATCGCCTTGTTCCTGGCCGCCGTCGGCGTCAAGTCGGGGCACGGCTTCGTCGAGACCCTGGTCCACGGGCCGGGCCTCAGTTGGATGGCCTGGGGGGTGCTGATCACCCTGTTGCCGCTGGTCACCGTGGCGTTGGTGGGGACGCTGTTGACCCGGGTGAACTACCTGACCATGTGCGGATTGCTGGCCGGGTCGATGACCGATCCGCCGGCCTTGGCCTTCGCCCAGGGGTTGGCGTCCTCGGAAGCGCCGATCTTGTCCTATGCCACGGTCTATCCGCTGGTCATGGTGCTGCGGGTGGTGGCGCCCCAGGTCATCGCTTTGGTTCTGTGGGCGGGATGAACGAAAACCGCGCGCCAGGAAGGGGCGCGCGGCTTGTTCGTCGAGAAGAGCTCTTCAGGTCTCGTCAGAGGTGGCCGGGAGGAAAAAGCCACCATGGACATCAGGGATGATGACAGGGTTGATGGGTTTGGGCAAGGTCGGACGCCTGAATTTTATGCATGGTATATATGAGCCTAATTTATAGGCACACTTCCTTTATGGGTTTACGAAGGCGCGCCGCTTGTTTAGCGTGCCATGCCCTGGCTATATGAAGCTCTTACAACCGGGAGTGTTTGTTTGGGACCCGATCAGCGTTTGCAAGAGCTTGAGTGCGAAAACGCCGAATTGCGTTTGTTTCGTGCTGCCTTCGACATGGCGGCGGAAGCCATGCTGGTCTGCGATAACCAATGGCGGATCCTGGTGGTCAACCCCGCCTTCACCGCCATTACCGGTTTCATGCCCGATGAAATGGTCGGCCGAACGGCGGCCAGCCTTTACAGCACTTTGGGCGATGGCCGCTTTCTTGACGATGTGGGCGAACATTTGCGCCGTGGCAGCGCCTGGGAAGGCGAGACTTGGAGCCGGCGCAAGAATGGCGAGGCCTATCGGCAAAGCCTGTCCATCGCCTGCGAACACGACATGCATGGGGGCTCGAACCGTCATGTAGTGATGTTCCGCGACATTTCGGAAGCCTGCGAAACCGCTGAAAAGTTGTGGCAGAACAGCAATTTCGACACGCTGACCGGGCTTCCCAACCGTTCGTTGCTGTTGGATCGGCTGTTGCAGGCCCTGGTGCTGGCCGGGCGCGAACATTGCCGCGCGGCGGTATTGTTCATCGGCCTGGACGGTTTCAAGACCATCAACGACACCTTGGGCATGACGGTGGGCGACATGGTGCTGCGCGAATGCGCCCACCGCTTCAGTCGGGCCCTGCGCAAGGGCGACACCTTGGGCCGTTTCGGCGGCGACGAGTTCATCGCCGTGCTGCCCCAGGTCGACAAGGTCGAGGAAGTCGAGGCGGTGGTGCGGGTGATGCTGGAATCCCTGCATGAACCCCTGTTGATCGAAGCCCACCAGATTCTGTTGTCGGCGTCCATCGGCGTGTCGTTGTGGCCCGGCGACGGTGAAGACGTGGAAGCGCTGTTGCGCAACGCGTCCTCGGCCCTGGAACAGGCCAAGGCGGCAGGACGCGGCACCTTCCGTTTCTTCACCGCCAGCATGGATGCCCGGGCCCAGGCCCGTTCGCGTTTGGCCGGCGAATTGTCCGACGCGCTCAGCCATGACGAATTCTCGCTGGTCTACCAGCCGGTGATCGACCTGAGCACGGGCGCGGTGGCGGGGGCCGAAGCGCTGTTGCGCTGGCAAAACCGCTATATCGGCGCCGTCAATCCCGAACAATTCGTCCCCTTGGCCGAAGAGATGGGGATGATCCTGCCCATCGGCGAATGGCTGACCCATTCGGCGCTGTGCGAGGCCAAAAGCTGGCAGCAGGCCGGGCTGGGGCCGTTGCGCATCGCCGTCAACGTCTCGCCCCGCCAAGTCCAGCAGGCGGACATCGCCGCCATCCTGACCCGTGCCTTGGACCAAAGCGGCATGGACCCGCAATTGGTGACGGTGGAAATCACCGAAAGCCTGATCCTGGGATCGGGGGAAGAAGTGGTGCGCAAACTGGAAGCGGTGCGCAACCTGGGGGCCAAGATCGCGGTGGACGATTTCGGCACCGGCTATGCGTCGCTGTCCTATCTGAAGCATTTCCCTGTGGACGTTTTGAAGATCGACCGCTCGTTCGTCGCCGAGGCGCTGCGCAATGCCGAGGATGCCCGGTTGATCGAAGCCATCATCGCCTTGGGCCATTCCTTGGGCATGCAGGTGGTGGGGGAAGGGGTGGAAACCGCCGAGCAACAGGCCTTCCTGACCGAACGCGGCTGCGACTTGGTGCAGGGCTATCGTTATTCTCCGCCCCTGGCGGCCGAGCGATTCCGCGACTACGTCCGTCAGGCGCGCGGCTAGCTGCGTTAAACTAAGGGTTTTACCTGATGACGTCGGCGGCGATGCCTGCGACAAAATAGATATGCGCGGGCTGTTGATCCGATTGGTGGTGGTGCTGGCCGCGGTTCTGACCCCCGGTTACGTCCGGGCGTCGGCGCCGGAAGCGGTGCATGGCGTCATCGACCTGCGTGGAATCGACTTTCCCCAAACCGGCGCCGTCGAGCTGTCGGGCCAATGGGGGGTGGTGCGGGGCGCCGATTCGTCGCGGGCTTTCGCCTGGGCGGTGGATTCCTACATCAACCAGCCCAATCCCTGGAACGTGCTGTTTCCCGGTATCGGCAACGCTTCCTTGGTGTTGCGGGTGCTGTTGCCGGAAAATGCGCCGCCTTTGGCCTTGGCCATTCCCGATATCAACAGCGCTTGGCGCCTGCACGTGGATGGCGAACTGGTCCTCTCCATGGGGCAATTGGGCCTGAGCGCCGATTCGGAAGTGCCTGTGCTGGAACAGGTGCTGGTGCCCTTGCCATTGGGGCGGCATTTCGTCGACCTGGTGTTCGAGATTTCCAACCACCACCATTTCGAAGGCGGAATCACCCGGGCGGTGCGCATCGGACCGGCCGAGGTGCTGGCCCTGCAGGCCGAACGCCTGACCGCCCTGCCTTTGGCCGCCTTGGGGGCGCTGGTGATGGTGACCTTGATGGCGCTGGCCTTCTATGCCGGCGGCAAGCGCGATCCGGCCTTCCTGATCTTCGCCTTGTTCACCGCCCTGGTAGCGGCCCGTACCTTCAGTTCCGCCCAGCTTTATGTGCTGATCGGCCATCAGATGCGGGCCGATTTCTGGTACCTGCCGGTGTCCTATGCGACGCTTTTCGTCTTTCCCGGCATCTATTTCGGCTTCTTGCGTGAATTGTTGCCCGACGAGACGCCCCGGCCCCTGGCCCTGGTCGGCTATGTGGTTTCCGGGTTCATGGTGGTGGCGGCGGTGCTGACGCCGCCGGCGTTTTACACCAATTTCCGCGATCCCTTCATGGTGCTGAACCTGCTGGCACCGCTGGTCGGCGTGGGATTGGTGGGGTGGGCCATGGCGCGGCGGCGTCTGGGGGCCAATTGGTTGATGGCGGGGTCGGTCCTGCTGTGCGCGGCCATGGTCAACGACATTCTTCACTATGCCCGCATCATCACCAGCACCGATCTGATCCCGGTGGGCTTCGCCGCTTTCGCCACCTGCTATTTCGCCGCATTGGCGCTGCGCAGGTTCCATGCCGAACGTTCGGCGTCGGAAAGCCTGGCACAGATGAACCGCGACCTGGAAGGGTTGGTGGCGCAACGCACCGCCTCGTTGGCCGACGCTTTGGAGGTGGCGGAACAGGCGTCGAAGGCCAAGTCCGAGTTCCTGGCCGTGATGAGCCATGAAATCCGCACCCCCTTGCACGGCTGGGTGGGGTTGACCGAATTGTTGGCCGGAACCGCCTTGGACGACCGCCAGCATCGCTATGTCCGTCTGCTGCGCCGCACCGCCGAGCAACTGAGCCGTCTGATCGGCAACATCTTGGAACTGGCCGGCATGGAAACCGGGCGGGTGCAATTGGTGTCCAAGCCGGTGCGGTTGGACGAATTGTGCGAGGAAATGGCCACTTTGGTGCGCGCCCAGGCGGGCGACCGCGGCCAAAGCTTCCGCATGAACTGTTCCCCAAGCCTGCCGGCGGCGATGATGGCCGACGAAAGCGCGCTTTTGCAGGTGGTGCGCACGCTTCTGGATCGTTTCGGCACCGCGCCGGGGGAAATGGTGTTGGGGATCGACCCCGACGACGCTTGCTTGCGGGTCCGCCTGCTGGGGCCGGCGCGGGCCGACGTGGAAAGCAGCGGCGAAGGCGATATCGGCCAGACCCTGTGTCGCAACCTGGTAGAGGCCATGGGCGGCCAATTGTCCGTGCGGCGGCTGGACGGCTTGACCGAGGCGGATTTGTCCTTGCCCTTGACCCAGGCCGAGCCGCCGGCACTGAAGAAACATCATGCCCCCAGCCATGTGGACGTGCTGTTGGCCGACGATGTCGAGCTGAACCGTCTGGTGTTGCGCGGTTTCCTCAACGCTGCCGGTTGGGACGTGGACGAAGCCGCCGATGGACGGCAAGCCGCCGAAATGGCGGCGGCCCGGCGTTACGACTTGATCGTCCTGGATTTGCGTATGCCGGAAATGGATGGCTTCGCCGCCTGCCGAGCCATCCGCAAACGGGATGCCGAAATGGGGCTGGCGCCCATTCCGGTGGTGGCGCTGTCGGCCGGCGCCGCCGCCGCCGACCGCCGCCACGCTGAAGAATCCGGATTCACCACTTTCCTGGCCAAACCCATCGGTCCCGATGCCTTGGTGGCCGCTTTGTCGGCGCTGCTGCCCGACAATCCCCTGCCGCCGCCGCCCCAGCCGCCGGCCGGCCTGGAAGCGCTGATGCCCGCCTTCCTGGCCGAAATGGACAAGGATTCCAGTGTTCTCCAGGAATTGTGCCATGGGGATCGCGTCGCCTTCGTCGACCACGTGCACGCCATGCGGGGTAAATGCGGCATGTTCGGGGAAAACCGGCTTTACGACTTGCTGAGCCAACTAGAGTTGGATGCCCCCGCTGCGTCGCAGCAAAAAATTGACGGCCAAGTGAGTGAAGCTGTTGAACGGGTGATGCAGCTGCGCCAATATCAGTAAAACGCGATTTTGGCCGATCATGAAAATCACTCAATTCACCGATTACTCTTTACGGTTGCTGATCTACTTGTCGGCGCGCCGTGAAAAAGTTTCCACCGTGCGCGAGGTTTCCGAGTTCTACGGAATCTCCTCGGAGCATTTGAAGAAGATCGTCCGTCGTCTGACCGAACTGGGGCACATTGCCACGGTGCGCGGCAAGAATGGCGGATTGCGGCTGGCGCGCGAACCCGACCAGATCAATCTGGGACAATTGCTGCGCCATTCGGAAAACCTGAATCTGGTGCCCTGTCACGAACAGGGTGACACCTGTCCGATCACCGGTTGCAAGCTGAAAGGCGTCATCGAGGACGCCCGTGACGCCTTCTTGGCGGTGTTCGACGGCAAGACCCTGGCCGACATTCAGCCGGAAGGGTGGGAGACGGCGACCACCCTTTGAGGGGGAAACCACGCGGTTACCGTGGTGCCTTGGTCGGGTTCGCTTTTCAGGACCAGAGATCCGCCTTGCACTTCCATCAGACGTTTCGACAAGGGCAGTCCCAGACCGCTGCCATTGTCCAGGTTGTGATGGTTGTGGGAAGACGCGATCTGGGCGAAGGGGTGCATCACCTTCGCCAAATGGTCGGCGCCGATACCGATGCCGGTATCCGTCACCGAGAGGAACGGCCGTCCCAAGTGATCAAGCCCGGTGGCTGCAGTGATTCGTCCCCCTGTCGGGGTGAATTTAATGGCGTTGCTGAGCAAGTTGAGGACGACCCGTCGAGTCAGTCGGAAATCTGCGCGAACGGTGGGAACTGAGTGTTGGCGGACGGATACGGCCAGCCCGTTGCGTTGCGCCAAGATATCGACGCTTTTGCAACATTGTTCGAGCAACAAGGCGAGGTCGACATCCTGCTCGTCAATGTCGGGCCCCAAATAATCGGCCCGCGCCACATCAAGCAGCTGATTGACCTGCTGAAGCAAACAATTGCCGGACAGGTGGATGTTTTTTGCATAGTCACGATAATGGCTGTCGCCCAGTCTTCCCCAGATTTCTTGCTGCATCATGTCGGCAAAGCCGATCACCGCATTCAGTTCGGTGCGCAGGTCGTGAACGATGTTGGCCATTTGGTGCAGAATGTCGCTGACCCGTCGGTTGGCATTCATCACTTCCTGCAAGGGATGGCGGACAATCATCGCTCCGAAGATGTGGCCGCCGCTTCCTGTGCCCAGGGGGTGCACGCAATAGCGGGCGCAATCTTCGGGGGGATTGCTGGTGTCGATGTGTTCAAAGCTGTCTCGGCGGTTGGCCAGCACCGCATGCAGCCCTTGCATGAAGGTTCCCCCCAATTGTCTTGGATCGACCTGTCCATTCTTGGTACTGGTGCGGGAACCGAAGCCGACAACGAATTGCCCGTCACGGTCAACGATGGTGACCGATTCGGTCAAAGCCGATAAAATCTGTGGCAATAAGCCTGCTGTCAAGATGTTGGATAATGATTCTAATTCACTTTCGCCGTTCTGGTAATGCATCCTGAACCTCGTGAAGTGTCGGCATCTTGTCTTGACAGCACTTCATGATGGCTGACGGCGATGATATCCTGGATCAAATATCCTGGATTTCACCTCTGAGGGGCGCGGAAATACACGGATTGTCGGGTTGTGAAGGGGAGTTGCGTTTGAGCGGTTAAGCAATTGCCATCAAGGAATCAAAGCTGCAAATGCCCAGAACGTCTTCCGAAGGGGGGAGGAGCGACGGGTGACTGGCCCATTTAACTTTGTAAATCCTTTTCCCATGTCAGGTAAAGGAGGCGGCGTTTGGAGCGCGTGTGACAGTCCATGCGTTCGCCGTACGGATTTCCTACTGCACCTTTACCAAGTCCTACAACCCGTCGTGCGATCCAATCTCCGGGAGTGCCATCATGAGACGTGAAATTACCGCCAAAATGGCGGATAGGCAAGGGTCGATGCCCGGCACCGACGTATTATCTACTATTATTACCTATGTGCATATTTTATCAGCTGAATTAGCTGAAAGTATGCCGGCCATCCTGGCCGACGGCTGTTAGTACCCGGTCTTCTCGCATGGGCCGGACCCTCAAGCCCTCGACTCCATTCGCCCAAAGGCTGATTCAGGCCAGGGGTAAGGCTTCCCGTGCGGATATCGCCAGGGCGTTGTGTTGCCCGTTGGAGACGCTGGGTAATTACGAACGCGGGCGCACATTTCCGGACCAGGAGATGTTAGGACGTCTGAAAGAGGTTCTTGGGGTGTCGCTCGACTGGCTGATCACCGGAAAAGGCGCCATGCGCGGCGACGGTCCGGAATCCAATGACCGGGATGGACTTGACGAAGGTTTCTTCACCCAGATCGTCGACGGCATCGTCGATGCGTTGCGTGGCCTTGGTCAACCGGCCGAGGCGCGGGCGGTCGCCATGCAGGCCGCCACTTGGTACAACGACCTGAAGGCCACCTGTGGCACGGATGATGAAAGAATGCTGGGCTTGCGGGTCATGCTGCGGCGGTTGTCCCGTCAAGGCGGGGATTGATTGCCTGCCACCGGCAACCACAACACCTGGTCGATGCTGTCGGCACCGCACAGCAACATGATCAGCCGGTCCAGCCCCAGGGCGTTGCCGGCGCTTTCCGGCATGCCGTGGCGCAGGGCGGCGATGAAGCCGGGATCGACGGGATAACGTTCGCCGTAAAGCGCCTGTTTCAAATCCATGTCGGCCTCGAAGCGCCGCTGCTGTTCGTCGGCGTCGGTCAACTCGCCGAAGGCGTTGCACAGTTCGACACCGCAGGCATAGGCCTCGAAGCGGTCGGCGACGCGCGGGTCGGCGCTGTTGGGCCGGGCCAGGGCCGCCATGGAGACCGGATAGGAATGAAGAATGGTGGGGACGTCCATGCCCAGATGCGGTTCGATGCGGTCCAAGACGATCTTGAAGAAGATGTCGTCCCAGCGGTCGTTGTCGGAAACCGAAACGCCGATGGCCCGGGCTTGGTCGGCCAACAAGGCGGTGTCGGGCGCCCACGGATCGGGGGCGGTGGCCAACACGTCGAAACCGCAATATTCCTGGAAGGCTTCGGCGATGGAAAGTTTGCGCCACGGCGCGAAGGGATCGCAGGTCAGCCCGCCATGGCGCAGCAGGGCGACGTCCGCCGCTTGGGCGCAGGCGCGGACCAAGGCCTGGGTGTCGTCCATCATCTGGCCGATGGTGCCACTGGCCCGGTACCATTCCAGCATGGTGAATTCCGGGCTGTGGGTATGGGACCGTTCGCCGTTGCGGAACACGTGGGCGATCTGGAAAATGCGTTCCATGCCGGCCACCAGCAGCTTCTTCATGGCGAATTCCGGGCTGGTATGCAGGTAAAGCGGGCTGTCGGGGCCGCCCCACGGATCACGCAGGGCGGTGGCGAAGGCCAACAGATGCGGTTCCAGACCGGGCGAGATTTGCAGGCAAGGCGTTTCCACTTCGTCGAAGTCCTGGGCGGCGAAGAATTGGCGAATGGCGGCGATGATCCGGGCCCGGCGACGCAGATGGGGCAGGCGGGCGGAAAACGCCTGCGGATGCCAGGGCTCTTTACCTTGGGACATGAAAACCTCTATGAACGCCCAGATTTGTGCTCTGTTTCATGACACGGATGGATGCGGATGAACACGGATAAAGGTGTGGTGGCGCGGATCACGCGGTCGCTGCGCCGGGTGGACGAATTGGTCGAAGCCGGTCTGGTGGCGGAAAGTCAGCGGGCCGAACTGGATTTGCTGGCCCGTTCGCACGTCACGTCCATCACCCCCAGCGTGGCGCGTTTGATCGACCCCACCGATGCGGCCGATCCCATCGCCCGCCAATACGTCCCCGACGCCGCCGAATTGCGGGTCACCGCCGAGGAACGGTCAGACCCCATCGGCGACGACGCCTTTTCGCCGGTCAAGGGGGTGGTGCATCGTTATCCCGACCGGGCCTTGCTGAAGCCCATCCTGGTCTGTCCGGTCTATTGCCGTTTTTGTTTTCGGCGCGAATCGGTGGGCGATGCCGACGGCACGCTGAGTGCCGCCGAACTGGACGACGCCTTCGCCTATTTGTCCGGGCGGCCGGAATTGCGCGAAATCATCGTCACCGGCGGCGATCCATTGATGTTGAACGCCACCCGGCTGGCCGACCTGGTGGCTCGGGTGGCGCAATTGCCCCATATCGAGGTCTTGCGCTTCCATTCCCGGGTGCCGGTGGCCGACCCAGACCGCGTCACCATGGCCATGGCCAATGCTCTTCGCTCCACCGACACTCTGGCGGTGTGGGTGTCGGTCCATGTGAACCATCCCCGCGAATTGCAGCCCGCCGCCCGCGCGGCGTTGAAGCGTCTGGCCGATGCCGGCGTGCCGCTGGTGTCGCAAAGTGTGCTGCTGAAGGGGGTCAACGACGATCCCTTGGTGTTGGAAGACTTGTTCCGGGCGCTGATCCGTAACCGGGTGCGGCCTTATTACCTGCACCACCCCGATCTGACCCGTGGCACCAGCCATTTCCGCCCCAGCATCGCCCAGGGCCAAGCCATCATGCGCGCGCTTCGCGGGCGGTTGACCGGGATCGCCCAGCCCACCTATGTGCTGGATATTCCCGGCGGTGCCGGCAAAGTGCCGGTGGGGCCTGATTGGTGGGACGAAGAACGCGGCGAAATCACCGATTGGCGCGGCCGGGCCCATCCCTATCCCGGGTGAAGCTTATTCCGCCGCCAGGGGTTGCAGGCGGGCTTCGATCACTTCCATCACCCGGCGCAAATCGTCGGGGCGGTCATCCACGTCCACCGGAATCCAGCAACCATGACGTCCCATGCGGCGCATGGCTTCCAAGGATTCCTCGTCCGGGGCATCGTCCACCCACAGAAAGTCTTCTTCCAATTGCATGGCTTCGGCCTTGAAGTCGAACCAAGAGGGCGTGGCGAAGGATTTCACCAATTGGGCCATGCGGTCCCATTCGTCGCCGGGGCCGACGGCCTGACGCAGCACGGCCAGCAATTTGTCGCAATCGCCGTGACGGGTCCGGGTGGTCACCCAGGCGCACTCGAAATTGTCGGCGGCCCACTCCAGGAAGCGCAGCAAATTGTTGGCAGGGGCGAAATCGCCCCGCAACCGGGCATGGCCCGAGCGCCGCAACAAGGTTCCATCCACGTCCAGATAAAGCCGCATGACGCTCTCCTCCCCCGAGAAGATTGATTTTTGTCACTCTACGCTTTTTGGATGGGTATTGTCCTTAAAGAAATTATGACTTCACGCTTCGAAATTGCGCAGCCAAATGCGTAATAAATCCGTCAATTGTTCTTGCTGCACTGCAGTAAGTCCGCTCAGCAGCTTCCTTTCATTGTCCAAATGGGCGGCCAGGGCCTTGTCGGCCAGGGTTTTGCCCGCTTCGGTCAACGCCACCAAGACGCCACGCCCGTCGGCCGGATTGGGGCGGCGTTCCACCCAGCCGGCTTTTTCCAACTGGTCCAGGCGATGGGTCATGGTCCCCGAGGTGACCAGCATCCAGCGCAGCAGGTCATTGGGGGACAATTGATAGGGGGGGCCGGCGCGCAACAAGGTGGCCAGTACGTCGAAGCCGCCGGGCGGCAGGCCCAGGCCGGCGAAAACCTTGGTCAGTTCCCGATCCAGATGCGCGGCCAACCGCAAGGCCCGGCCGATCACCGCCATGGGGGCGCAATCCAGGCCGGGCTTTTCCGCCGCCCATTGCTCCAAGATCAAATCCAGCTTGTCTTTGTTCATACGCTTTCCGCCATATATCTTGACATCAAGATAGTTCGTCGCCATGTGATGATATCTCGACATCAAGATATTTCCAAAGGATCAAGAAATTGGCCTTCCGCCACATGCTGGTCACCGCCCTGGCGCCGTTGGTCTGGGGCAGCACCTATATCGTCACCTCGACCATCCTGCCCCCCGACCGTCCCATCACCGCCGCCTGTCTGCGGGTGCTGCCGGTGGGTGTGCTGATGCTGCTGGGCCACCGCCATCTGCCCCGGGGGGCGTGGTGGGGGCGGGCGCTGGTGCTGGGGGCGTTGAACATCGCGCTGTTCCAGGCGGCGTTGTTCATGGCCGCCTATCGGTTGCCGGGCGGGGTGGCCGCCACCTTGGGGGCGATCCAGCCGTTGCTGGTGGCGCTGTTGGCCTGGCCTTTGGTGGGGATCAAGCCCCGTATGCTGGTGTTGGTGGCAGGGCTGCTGGGGGTGGCGGGGGTCGCCGCCTTGGTGCTGACGCCGCAAGCCGCCCTGGATGGTCTGGGCGTGGCCGCTGCCTTGGGCGGTGCCGCCTGCATGGCCCTGGGCATGGCCTTGACCCTGCGCTGGCGGCCACCGGTCTCCATGCTGGTCTTCACCTCGTGGCAATTGCTGGCCGGTGGTATGCTGCTGGCCCCGGCGGCCCTGTTGTTCGAACCGGCTCTGCCGTCCTTGTCGCTGTTGCAGGTGGGGGCCTATGCTTATTTGGGATTGGTGGGGGCCGGAATCGCCTATGTGCTGTGGTTCCGCGGCTTGACCCTGTTGCCGCCGGCCACCGTCTCGGCCTTGGGATTGCTGTCGCCGGTTTCCGCCACTTTGTTGGGCTGGATGGTGGCCCGCCAGGGCTTGGGGGCTTGGCAATGGGCGGGGGTGGGGTTGGTTTTGACCTCGGTTTGGCTGACGCAACGGGGCGGAGCCAGAAAATAAGGCGCCAAGGTTGCCATCCGTTGGGCAACCTGCTAGGTTCCGCGCCAATTTTGACGTCAGACCTTTGGATTGCTCCATGAAAATCAACGCCAACCTGATCCGCGTCGGCAACATTATCGAACACAACAGCCGCCAGTGGGCCGTGCTGAAGACCGCCATCGTCCAGCCGGGCAAGGGCGGCGCCTTCATCACCGTGGAAATGCGCGACATCCGCACCGGCACCAAGACCAACGAACGTTGGCGCACCGCCGACACCGTGGAAAAGTGCAACGTCGAGGAAAAGGACTGCACCTTCCTGTTCGCCGACGGTGAAGCGTTGACCTTCATGGACCAGGAAAACTTCGAACAGTTCAACCTGTCCACCGACATCCTGGGTGACGCCGCCGCCTTCCTGCAGGACGGCATGCAGGTCGCCGTCGACTTCATCGAAGGCTCGCCGGTTTCGGTCAGCCTGCCGGAAAAGGTCACCATGACCGTGGTGGAAGCCGATCCGGTGGTCAAGGGCCAGACCGCTTCGTCTTCGTACAAGCCGGCCAAGCTGGAAAACGGCCTGAAGATCCTGGTGCCGCCGTTCATCGCCGAGGGTGAGAAGATCATCGTCAACACCGGCGACTGCACCTACGTCGAACGCGCCAAGTAAAGGCAGTTCTGGTACTTGCGCCGCTCCCTGGTTTATACCGGGGAGCGGTGTCTTGTTTTTGTCATCCTGGGAGTTCCCGCCGTGATCGTCCGTTCCCCCATTCTTAATGTCATGATGAACGCCGCCCGCAAGGCCGGCCGTGGAATGGTGCGCGATTTCGGCGAGGTCGAAAAGCTGCAGGTTTCCATGAAGGGCACCTCGGATTTCGTCTCCTCTGCTGACATCAAGGCGGAAAAGACCCTGCGCCAGGACCTGTCCAAGGCGCGGCCGGCTTTCGGTTTCCTGCTGGAAGAAGGCGGCGAGGTCACCGGCGAGGACAAGAGCCATCGCTGGATCATCGATCCCATCGACGGCACCACCAACTTCATCCACGGCATTCCGCATTTTGCCGTGTCCATCGGCCTGGAACGTGACGGTGAAATCATCGCCGGGGTGATTTACGAGCCGATTTCCGATTCCATGTTTCATGGTGAAAAGGGCGCCGGCGCCTTCTTGAACGAATGGCGTCTGCGGGTGTCGGCGCGGCGCGACCTGCACGAATCGGTGTTGGCCACCGGCATTCCCCATCGCGGCCGTCCGGGTCAGAAGTCGTTCATCAAGGAACTGACCGCCGCCATGGAGCAGACCGCCGGCATCCGCCGTTTCGGCTCCGCTTCCCTGGATATGGCCTATGTGGCCGCCGGCCGCTGCGAAGGCTTCTGGGAATCGGGTCTGAAGCCCTGGGACATCGCCGCCGGTATCGTGCTGGTCAAGGAAGCGGGCGGCTACGTGTCGGATTTCACCGGTCGTTCCACCATGCTGGACAGTGGTGACGTGGTTGCCGGCAACGACAAGATCCATCCCAAACTTCTGTCCATGCTGCGCGAGGCGCGTGGTTAATTCGGATACTTAAGAGTTAACCATTTCTTTAAATAATACTGGCTAGCCGACCCGTGTTGCGATTTTGTCATCACGGTGTTGTACCGCGACTCCCTATGGGTTAGTCTGTGCCGCATCTATGTAAGGGCACAGCAGAGGGTGCGAGTCCATGGCAAAGGCGACTTGGCGAATTGTGGCGCTTGCGGCGCTTCTGGGGGCCGTGGCGCCAATGGCTTCGGTCCAGGCGCAGGTGGTGATCGGTGGGGAGGGACAGCCCGACGTGGTGGTCAACTGGTCTGTCCTTGACAGCCTTGGCCGTCAACCCAGCTTGGCCGACATGTTGAAGAACGATCTGCACGGCGGGAACGGCCCCGCGCCGTTGACGCAGCCGGGTGTCCAGCAGCGGGCTCAGCCCTCGACCGGTTCCGGCTTGGCCTTCAAGCCCTACAAGCCGGGTAAGGGCAAGACTCCTGCCGCCAAGCCGGCCAAGGCCCAGGCCCAGGCCAAGAAGGTTGCGCCGACCAAGGTTGCCGCTTCCCAGCCCGCCGCCCCGAGCAAGCCCGCCGTTGCCGCCAAGCCGCAGCCCCCGCGTGAGGAACCGGCCGACATCGCCGCCATGGTGCAGGAACGCAAGGCCGCCCAAGTGGCCAAGCCGGAAGCTCCGGCCAAGGTCGCTGCCTCTGCCGCCAAGCCCGCCGCCCCGGCCAAGCCCCCGGTGGCGGAAACCGTTCCCGCCCCCAAGGGACCGGAAATCGCCCTGCCGGAAACCAAGCCGAGCGCGGTCAGCAAGCCGGTCGAAATGGCCAAGGTGCCCGAAGCGATCAAGGCTGCCCCCGCCAAGGTCGCCGAGGCGGTGAAGACCCCCGAGCCGGTCAAGGTGCCCGAACCGACCAAGATCACCGAAGCCGTCAAGGCGGAAGCCGCCAAGACGGTCGACGCGGCCAAGAGCAGCGCCGCCGCCGCCATCGAGCCGCCCAAGCCGCTGGCCGTGCCGGCCCCCGCCGCCATCGCCGCCGCGCCGCAGCCGTTGCTGGCTCCGGTGCCGCCGCCGATCCCGGTGATGCCGCAGCAAGTCGCCTCGTTGCCGTCGGCCGAGACCCCGGCGGTGTCGCGGGGGGCCGACACCTTGTCGTTGCTGTTCGCCGCCGACGAATCCAAGTTGTCGGATTCCGGCCGTTCGGAATTGGCCGCCCTGGTCAAGCGCATGCAGAAGGACGAAGACCTGAACCTGCAATTGCTGGCCTATGCCTCGGGGGACGAAGCGTCGTCGTCCAAGGCTCGGCGCCTGTCGCTGTCGCGCGCCCTGGAAGTGCGCAAGGTGCTGATGGACAAGGGCATCCGCTCGACCCGCATCGAAGTGCGCGCCTTGGGTAACAAATTGGATGGCCGTGGTCCCGCCGACCGCGTCGACGCCGTGCTGGTGGGCCGTTAAGCGGAAGTGGGCGGCGTGACGTCGCCCACCACTCGCCACATTTCTTGGCCAACATACCCTTATTCCCGCCGATCCTGAGCTAGGAAAAACCATGACCCGACCCAGTCGCTATCTGGTTCGCATGATCTTGTTCCTGGCGGCTGTCGCTGCCGTCGCCGCCATGCTGGCCGCCGGTCTGCAACAGGCTTTCATGGCCAATCCGGCGTTGAACGGGTTGATCCTGGGCGTGTTCTTGTTGGGGATCGGGCTGAATTTCCGTCAGGTTCTGCTGCTGAAGCCGGAAGTGGAATGGCTGGAAAGCTGGATGCGCGGTCAGCCGGCGCCGTCGGGTGGTCGTTTGCGCCTGTTGGGCCCCATGGCCGGTATGCTGGGGGAACGTCAGGGCCGCATGAGCCTGTCGGCCATGGGGCTGCGCTCGGTGCTGGATTCCATCGGCTCGCGCCTGGACGAAAGCCGCGAACTGGCCAAGTATTTCGTCGGTCTGCTAATCTTCCTGGGGCTGTTGGGCACCTTCTGGGGCTTGTCGCGCACCGTGGGCTCGGTGGGCGAGGTGATCGCCAGCCTGTCGGTGGGCGGCGATGCCGCCGCCGCCGCCTTCGATCGGATGAAATCAGGGCTGGAAGCGCCGTTGGCCGGCATGGGCACCGCGTTTTCCACCTCGCTGTTCGGTCTGGCCGGGTCGCTGGTCCTGGGCTTTCTGGATCTGCAGGCCGGTCAGGCGCAGAATACTTTTTACAACGAACTGGAAGAATGGCTGGCCGGTCAGACCCGTCTGGGGTCGTCCGGGGGCGTCGCCGAAGGTGACCAATCGGTGCCGGCCTATATCCGCGCCTTGCTGGAACAGACCGCCGATTCCCTGGACGGTCTGCAGCGCGTCATCTCGCGCGGCGAGGAAAGCCGTATTTCCGCCAATTCCAACATCCAGTCGCTGAACGACCGTTTGTCCACCCTGGCCGACCAGATGAAGGTAGAGCAGGCGTTGATGCTGAAACTGGGCGAAGCGCAGTTGGAATTGCGCCCGCTGCTGGCCCGTCTG
Organism: Rhodospirillaceae bacterium UBA6219; assembly: GCA_002435715.1. Lineage (GTDB taxonomy): Bacteria > Pseudomonadota > Alphaproteobacteria > Rhodospirillales > Magnetospirillaceae > Magnetospirillum. The sequence continues at coordinate 65,965 of DISD01000050.1, read as the reverse complement.
GCCGAACAAAGCGGTGTGGGAGCCAGCGCCCCCGCCGCCGGCATGGACGAAGTCAGCCGCACCCATCTGCGTAACCTGGATGTTTCGATGAATCGTTTGGTGGAACTGAACGCCCGTTCCCATGACGAACTGGTGGGCGAGTTGCGGGCGCAGTTCAAGTTGCTGGCCCGCACCATCGCCGTCCTGGCCGAGGACCAACCGGAGTAACCGCCATGGCGCGCGGCCGTCGTTTCCGTCAAAACGTGGATATCTGGCCGGGCTTCGTCGACGCCATGGCGACGTTGTTGATGATGCTGATCTTCGTGTTGCTGGTCTTCGTGCTGGCCCAGTTCTTCCTGGGCAACGCGTTGAGTGGGCGCGACCAGGAATTGTCCAAGCTGCATGCCGAGATGGCCAGTCTGGTGGACCAATTGTCGTTGGAAAAGGCCAAGTCGGCCGACGTCAAAGCCAATCTGGCCCGTCTGCAGGAAGAATTGAAGGCGTCGTTGGCGGAACGCGACAATCTGCTGAACACGCTGCAGGACGAAAAGCAGATTTCCGACAGCGCCAAAAGCCAGGCGGAATTGCTGAACCAGCAAATGGCCGCCATGCGCGAACAATTGGAAAAGCTGGCCGCCGCCTTGGATGCCTCGGAAAAGCTGTCGGTCGAGCAAAAGGCCCAGATCGCCGATCTGGGCAAGCGCCTGAACGTCGCCTTGGCCGGTAAGGTCGAGGAATTGCAGCGTTATCGTTCCGAATTCTTCGGCAAATTGCGCAAGGTGCTGGGCGAACGCCAGGGTATCCGCATCGAAGGCGACCGCTTCGTCTTCCAATCCGAATTGTTGTTCGACAGCGCCTCCGCCGATTTGGGGGCCAGTGGCGAACAGCAGGTCCGTCAATTGGCCAGGACCCTGATCGAACTGGCGCGACAGATTCCCAAGGAAGTGAACTGGGTGTTGCGTGTCGATGGCCATACCGACAAGCGCCCGATCAAATCCGACCGCTTCCCGTCCAACTGGGAATTGTCGACGGCGCGCGCCATCACCGTCATCCGCACCCTGATCGATGCCGGCGTTCCCGCCGACCGTCTGGCGGCGGCCGGCTTCGGCGAGTTCCAGCCCCTGGACCCTGCCAACACCGAAGCCGCCTTGGCCAAGAACCGCCGTATCGAAATCCGCTTCGACCAGCGCTGAAACCGTTATTTCGGATAATTGGACGGAAACAAAGCGCGACGGGTTTCTTCGTCCATTTCGGTCTTGAAGCTGTGGTCCTGGCCGACCCGTCGGGCGCGGGCCGCCGCCGGCCGATCGTTGATGGCCATGTACCAGCGTTTCAGGTTGGGATAAGGGGCCAGCGGATCCTCGGCCCCCTTCATCACCCGGGGGGCCCGATCCAACCAGCCCCAGGCCGAGATGTCGGCGATGGTGAAATTGTCGCCGACGATGACGTCGCGGCCCTGCAGGTGGTCATCCAGAACCTGGTAATGGCGTTCGATCTCGCGTCGGTAACGGTTGACCGCGTAATCCAGGTCTTGCGGCGCGGCGTACTGGAAATGCACCGCCTGTCCGGAAAACGGCCCCAGGCCCGAAGCGATGAACATCAGCCACGACAGCATTTCACCCCGGTCCTGGGGGCGGCCCAGAAACTGCCCGGTCTTTTCCGCCAGATAGATCAGAATGGCGGTGGAATCGAACACCCGGGTCTCGGCGCCCTGGCTGCCGTCCGTGTCGATGATGGCCGGCAGTTTGCCGTTGGGATTGATGGCCCGAAAGGTGGGGGCATGCTGTTCGCCCTTGCTGATATCCACCGGCACCACCTGATAGGCCAAGCCGGTTTCTTCCAGCATCAGCGCCACTTTCAGGGGATTGGGCGTGGGATGGTAATAGAAATGGATCATCGGATGTCTCCTTACGGCCGGGGCAGGACGCGCAGGGCGTCGATGATGTCGGCGGGATCAAGACGCGTGCGGTAATCGACGTCGATGCTGGCCAGGGCGACACGGCGATCCTGGGCGATGACATAGGTGGCCGGCACCGGCAGTTCCCACGATTGGTCGCCATTGAAATCGGGCAGGGCGCGACCGGATTTGGTCAGCACCTCGCCGACATCCGCCGGCAGGGTGAAGACCAGACCGAAATCGCGGGCCACGTGGTTGCCGACATCGCTGAGAACCGCGAAGGACAGGGCATTGGTTTCCGCGGTGCTGAGCGATTTGTCGGGCATTTGCGGTGACACCGCCAGCAAGCGGGCGCCCAAGGATTCCATTTCGGGCAAGGCTTGCTGATAAGCGCGAAGCTGCAGGTTGCAATAAGGGCACCAGGCCCCGCGATAGAAAGCCAGAACCACCGGGCCGCTGTACAGCAGGTCGGCCAGCCGCACCGCGCCGCCCCTGGCTTCCGGCAGGACGAAATCGGGGGCCAGCGCGCCCTTTCCCACCGCTTGGTCCAAGGGGAAGCTGAGGGCCAGATCTTCGATACGGGCCTGGAACAGCGTAGCCACCTCGGTGGGGGCGGTTTGCATGAAACGGGTTTTTTGATCGGCAAGGTCTTGGGTCAGCGACATGAGGAGCCTCGGCGGATTGGGGGTTTCATATTTTATAACGATTGTTCTAAAATAGGGGCGGGCGATAAACTTGGCAAGCTTCTTGGTGAAGGACACAAAGGGCGTATGGCCAGACCACGGGAATTTGAAGAAGACACGGTGTTGGACGCCGCCCTGGAACGTTTCTGGGCGCAAGGCTTCGACGCGACCTCGATGCGCGATCTGATCGAGTGCACCGGCTTGACCGGGGCCAGTCTTTACAACGCTTTCGGCGACAAACGATCCCTGTACCGCAAGTCTTTGGATCATTATGTCCAACGCGGCATGCGTGACCGCATGGCCCGCTGCCGGGACCTGCCGCCGGCCCAAGCCATCGCAGTGTTCTTTTCCGACGTCCTGCGCCGATCCCTGGAAGACCCCCAGCACAAGGGGTGCATGTTGATCAACGCCGCCTTGGATGTCCCCCCTGACGACGCCGAACTGCGTCAGGCGGTGGCCGAGAACTTGCGCGCCATTGAATCTTTTCTTTACGCCATCATTGCCGCCGGCCAAGCCGATGGCACTATCCGGGCCACTCTCTCCGCCACCGACATGGCGCGTCATCTTCTGGGGGTGTTGGCCGGATTGCGGGTATTGGCCCGGGTCCGGCCGGAAAAGGAATTGCTGGAAGGCATCGTCGCCTCGTTGCAAGACTTCCTGACCCCTTAGGATGGGGGCTTACCGCTTTAGCTTTTCAATAGGTATCCCCATACCATATCCATATCATTCGAACGGTTATTGACAGGTGCTAGGCGAGACGCATACACCTTCGCTGAAGGGGTCTTTGTTTGGTGGGGGATTTCATGCGGAAAGTTTTTCTGATCACGACCGGTTTGGTCGGCGCGTCTTTGGGGATGTCCGGGGCGGCTTGGGCCAGCTCATCCGAATGTTATGTCTCGGGTTCGGGGTCCAGCACCTATTATTCCGGTTGCGGTGACAGCCCGACGGCGTCCACCACCGCCCGCACCGAAGCGGAATCCACCCGCAGCACCACCACGACCATCGGCAACTCGGTGTCGGCACGGGTGGCCAGTGCGCTGAGCGGTGGGGCGCGTTCCGCCAAAACCGCCATGGCGGAAACCGGTGTTTCCACCGGCGACGGCGCCATGCAACAGGCGCTGTGGGTGTCCATGGGCGCCAGCACCCTGTCCAGCACCGTCCCCGGCGCAGCTTATAGCGGGACCATGTCGAACCAGACCGCCGGTTACGACATGATGCTGAACGAGCGCACCGTGGTCGGTGTTTCGGCCTTTCGTCAGGGGGACGATTTCCAGACCGATTTCAACGCCGGCAAGCTGACCGGCAGCACTTATTGGCTGGTTCCCTATGTGGGTTACGATTTCGGCCAGGGCAGCACCATGGACGCCATGATCGGCGTCGCCTATGCCAGCGGCAAGGCCATGCGCGCCAGCAGCAACGCCGAGGGCCATTTCGACGGTTATCGCACCATGGCGGCCATCAATGGTCACCATAATTGGGGCTTGGGCGGCGATTGGTACCTGCGTGGCGATCTGGGGCTGTCCGGCGCTTACAGCCACACCAACGGCTATGACGAAACCGGCACTGCGGCGCGCCATGTGGACGTGTCGACCAGCCACCTGTTGCAGGGTAAGGCCGGCGGCCGTCTGTCCTATGCCTGGGATCGTGTCGAGCCTTATGTTTCGGCTTATTATGCCTATGACTTCGTTGCCGATTACGTGGGCGACAGCGGCATCAAGCCCGGTGGCAGCGACGATGCCGACGAAATCCAGCTGTATCTGGGGCTGGACTGGTACGCCACCGACACCGAATCGGTGGGGATCGAGGTCAACCGCGTCGTCGGACGCGATCGCAGCGAAGCCATGGGCGTGATGATGAACGGCCGTTTGCGCTTCTGATCGGATCAGATCGAAAAGCCCCCGGCGAGCGGCTCGCCGGGGGCTTTTTCATGGGGTGGGGCAAGGGGGGCTTGCGCCCCTTTGCTATTTTCCCGGAGCGACGGAAACGGCGAAATCCTTGCCGCGGGAATAGCCGGTCGGGTACTGGGCGTATTCGGTGTACTTGGCGGCCAACATCGGCACCTTTTCTTCCACATAGCGGATGATCTCGGCGGCCGAGACCGAGCCGTCGGCCGGCGCGGAATCGGCCTTGCCCTGCAGGCCTTCCAGCAACGCATAGGTGAAGATGCCGTGCTTCAGCTTGGCCAATTCGATGGCGTATTGGTCGCGGTCGGTGGCGGCCAGGATGTGGGTGCCCACCGAACGGGCCAACAGACGCAGCGACTTCATGCCGCGATAATCCTTCAAGGGGCTGACGGCGGTGCCGGAATGGCAGGTGTCGAGCAGCAAAAGCGTGCGGTCGGCACTCATGGATTCGATGGCCCGCTTCAGTTCGGATGACGACAAGCCCTGGGCCTTCAAGGCGTCGTCGTTGTCGGCGTTACGCAATTCATGGGGCACGAAATACCAGTCGTCGCCGATGGACACCCCGTGACCGGCCATGTAGACCACCACCATGTCCTGGGGCGGCATCGAACGCAATTGGTTCAACGCCGCCAGGATGTTGTCCTTGGTCGCCTGATTGTCCTCGATGACCACTGTGCTGCCCAAGGGATCGGCGGTTCGCCCGGATTGGGTGAAGAAGCCGCCGATGGATTGGGCGTCGGGCCGGGCGTAGAAAAGGCTGAGATCCTTGTTGGCATAAGCGTTGATGCCCACGGTCATCAGATGGATTTTCGGCGGACCGGGCGGCGGCGGCGGTTCGGCGGTCAACACCAGGGTCTGCGCCGGGCTTTCCATGCGGTCGTCGTTGATCGCCGTGGCCGACAGCACGTTGCGGCCGGCCCGCAGATCCAATTCGAAACGGCCCACCACCCGGGGGCTGCCGTCGTCGTTGGTTTCGCGGCGGATGTCCACCGAGCGTGTCGCCACCTGGCGGCCGTTGCGGTAAAGGCGCAGTTCGGCCACACCGCTGCCGCCGTCGTCGCTGGCTTCCACTTCCACCTGGATTCGGGGGTTTTCCGCGTCGCCGGACGTCGTGGGCGAGACGAAACGGATCTTGGCCGGATAACGCACCCCGTCGGGGATGGATTTGGTGTCGGCCAAGGCGTCCTGGTGCAGGGCGCGCGGCAGCAAGGCCGCCTCGAAATGGGTCTCGGCGAAGGATTCGATGCCGACAGCGGCGTCCTCGCCCTGCCAGTCGATGCCGTCCAATCCGTCCTGGTTGCCGTCATAACGCCCCTTGGGATCGACCACCGCCCAGCCGTCGGTGGTGGACAGCAAGGTGACCAACGGCTTCTTGGTGGCGATGCTCCACAGCCGGGTGGTGCCGTCCTGGGACGCCGAGATGGCGAACTCGCCATCCTTGCCGACGCTAACATGGCTGATGGCGCCGTCATGGCGGCCCAATCCCACCGCGCCTTGATCCTGCCAAGTCAGGATGTGGCCGTCCTGGCCGCCGGAAAACAACGCGCCATCGCGGCCGATGGCCAGGGCGGTGAGGGCGCCGGAATGTTTCTGGCCCAACTCTGTCACTTGGCCCAGGCTGGAATCCAGCCGCACGACCCGACCATCCGCCAGGCCGGCGACCACCATGGTGCCGTTGCCGGTCAGCGCGGTGACCGCCGCCCCCAGATTTTGCTGCGCCAATGTCGTCGCCTTGGCGTCCCACAACCGCACCATGCCGTCGGCACCGGCGCTGACGAAGTGACCGCCATCCAAGGCCGCCAAGCGCACGGGACCGGGACCATGGGCCGACATCTTCTGACCCGAAACCATGATCATGCCGCTTTCATCGGCGCCGACCCAATGGTCCTGATCCAGGAAGATGGCGGCGCTGAGCGGCTGGGCGAAACCGGATTCGACGTTGAGTATTTCGGCTTGCTGCAAGTTCCACAGCCGCAGGCTCTTGTCCTGGCTGCCGGTCAGCAGCCGCCGGCCATCGGGACTGACCGCCATGGTGGTGACGATGCCCTGGTGCCCGGTCAGCCGGGCCGCTTCGCGTCCGACCCCCAGATCCCACAATCGCACGGAAAAATCGCCGACCGCCGACACCAGATAGCGTTCGTCCAAAGACAGCGACATGGCGGTCACCGGCCCGGTGGATCCCTGACGGACCACCAGCTTGGGGCGGAACACCTTGTCCAGGTTGCGGCTGATGGTGCGTTCGACCATGCGGGACGAGCCGCGCAGCATGGACGATCCCATCTGCGCCCAAGCGTGCCATGGAAAGGCGATGGACGCCGTCAACACCACAACCGAAATCACTCGCATGGCAGCCCCCGCCCCATAGAAAACCTTTCGAAGAATAGGCTTTTCCAGACGGGGTGTCATGGGGTGAAGACCGGTTCAGCTTTTCTGGGGCATGCGCCGGGCGACGGCTTCCATGACGCGGTTGGGCAGGGCGGCGGTAAGCCAGGCACCAAAGGCCATGGGCCAGGGAAAGGCGATGCGGCCTTTGTTCTGGGCCAATCCCTTGATCATGATGCGGGCGGCGCGTTCGGCATCCATCAGAAACGGCATCTTGAAGGTGTTCACCGCCGTCATCCGGCTGCTGACGAAGCCGGGGCAGATCACCGACACCCGGATGTTGTCGGCAGCCATGCTGCCGCGCAAGCCTTCGCCCCAGGCCTTGACCGCCGCTTTCGACGCACAATAGGCCGGAGCCCCGGGCAGACCGCGATAACCGGCCAGCGACGCCATGATGGCGATCTGGCCGTGACGGCGCGGGCGCATGACCGAAAGGGCGGGGAACACGGTGTTCATCACCCCGTCCACATTGGTGGCGAAGATCGAGCGTGTCTGTTCCTCGCTTTCGCCGCCACCGCCGGTGCCGGCGGAAATACCGGCATTGGCGATCACCAAATCCAAGGGGCGGATCGAATCGCATTCCTTGATCCAGGTGGCCATGGGCACCGCCTGGGTGACGTTGATGACCAAGGCGTGGACGACGGCGCCCTTGGCCCGGCAGGCATCGGCCACGTCGTGCAGACGTTGGCGGTCGCGCCCCGACAGGAACAAGGTGGCGCCCGGACCGGCATACCCCAAAGCCAGGGCTTCGCCCAAACCCGACGAGGCGCCGGTGATCAGCACGGAAGCGGGTGGGGCGGGGGGCTTGCCGGTCATGGCGCCTCGTTCAGGATGGATCGCAATGGCGCCACCAGGGGGGGCAGGTCGTTGCGGGCGGCATCCAGGATGATCTCGGGATCCACCGAGTGATATTCGTGGACCAAGATGTTCCGCATGTCGCCGATGCGTGACCACGGCATTTCCGGATGACGCTGCAAGATGGAAAAGGGAATGCGTTTGGACGCTTCGCCCAGGATTTCCAGGTTGCGGATCACCGCGTCCTGGGTGCGGCTGTCGGCGACGAATTGTTCCACGCTCATGCCGTCCACATAGCTTTCGATGCGTTCGATGGCTTCCAACATGTCCTCGACGCGGACGCGCCAATCCTTTTGCGTCATAGATCGCAGACCTCGTCGCCGAAGATCGGCAGGCACTCGGCCAGAATGCGTTCCTTCAGCCTGGGTTTGATGTTGTTCTTGGTAATCAGGTCCACCGGCCGCCCCAGCACGCCTTCCAGGGCATGTTTCAGTTCCACGTATCGGAACAGGCCGCCGGGTTGGCCGGGCAGGAACTCGACCATCAAATCCACGTCCGACATGGGCTTGGCCTCGTCGCGCACCACCGAGCCGAACAACGACGCCCCCTTGACGCCGAAGCGGGTGAACAGGTCCGAATGGACGCGCAGGGCTTCGATCACTTCGTCGCGGGTGATGGGCTGGCGTTGCCGGCTGATGCGCCCGGCATAGGACTTCACCGCCTCGACCTTGTCGGCGGGCACGCGGACCGTGACGTCAACCACATTGGGGCGGCCCCGGGCGGGGCGTCGGCGTTCTTTCATGGCCCCAGCATAGACCCGGTGCGGGACAGGAAAAAGACCCTATGATCCGCAATAGGTCATCGAGATGCGCCGAGACGCCACGTGCAGGGCGTCGTAATCGGCCAGTTTCAGCTCGGACATACGATTCTTGGCGTCGCGGACCTTGTCGGCCATCTCGTCCAGATGCCGGCTGTCATGGCGCAATTGCTTGGTGGCCCGTTCCGCCAGTTCCGCCAACAGGGTTTCCATGCGGTAGAAACCGGTGATCTGCATTTCGCGACGACATTGCCCGCCGGCCGAGGCGGTCAGCAGGTTGCGGCATTCCCATTCCAGTCCCACCGCCAGCCGCTTGATGCGTTCGGCCCCCAGGGCGTCGCGGGCCTGGGACACCAGACGGTCGTAACGGTCGGGGGGAATGCCGGCGGCGCGAGACGCCAAAGGATTGGGCGGGCTGATGGTGACCACCGGCGAACCGCCATCGGGGCGGTTGGACTTGCGGCGGTCTGGCCCCAGGTAATCGTGGGTGACGACGAATTGCTTGCGTCGCGCGCGCAGGGCGTCCAGGCGCGTGCTGACCTGGTCGGGGGCGAACGGGATCAGCAACAGATCGTCGGTGCCGCTGTCCACTGCTTGCTTCAACTTGCTGTGGTCGGGCGCCGATTGCAGCAAGATGCTGACCAGGAAGGGGTCGGGACCCAATTTCCCCAAGCGGATTTCCCGCATCATGAAGGTGGTGTCGTGGCCTTCCAATTCGGTGTTCATCACCAAAGCGTCAAAGCCGCCCTCTGCCAGGGATTTATGCGCGGCGACCAGTCCGTTGGCCTCGGCGATGTCGCGGATTCCCAGGTTGTTAAGGCCGATACGGATGGCCTGACGGATCATTCCGTTGCTTTCGCAGACCAGAATCTTGGCACGAGCCATGCCCTGAATGGACGTCGGCGGGATGAGTGCGGTCGAGTTCATGGGCGACAACCTAAACCTAAGGTTATAATAATGGTGCGCTGCACACTTTCATTGGTATTGGATTGTGCTTGGCTGATCAATAAGCTCGTCGAGAAATACCTAAAAGATATTTCTTCCCCGACTTTGGTCGCAAATCTTTCGCCTAAGGGTTAGGTTTGGAACGGGTTGTTGGCGCGCTGTCGCAAGGCTATAACCGTGGATATTCCGTTTGACCGAAAGGAACCCCATCCCGTGTCCATTGCCAGCATGACCGGCTATGCCCGTGCCGAGGGCCGCGACGCTTCGACATCGTGGTTGTGGGAAGCCAAAAGCGTCAACGGCAAGGGTTTGGATGTGCGCTGCCGTCTGCCCCATGGCCTGGACGGGGTCGAGATCGCCGCCCGCGATCTGACCACGCGCAAGCTCAAGCGTGGCAATGTGCAATTGTCGCTGAACCTGACCGCCGTCGCCCAAGGGCCGGGCCTGCGCGTCAATAAGGAATTCCTGGAAGAACTGGTCGCCCTGGTGGACGAATTGGGGCCGTCGCACCAAAACATCGCCCCCGCCCGCTGGGATGGGTTGCTGGCGGTCAAGGGGGTGCTGGAAGCCGCCAATGGCGACGAAGCCGAGTCCGAGGAAACCCGTGCGGTGCGCGAGGCCGCCATCAAGGCCGATCTGGAAGCGGTCCTGGACTCGCTGGCCGCCATGCGTCTGACCGAGGGCGAGCGGATCCAGGCGGTGTTGGCGTCGCAGTTGGACGAAATCGAAATCCTGGCCGAACGCGCCGGCGGCACCGCCGCGTTGCGCCCCGAAGCCCTGCGCGAGCGTTTGCGCCAGCAGGTGGCGGCGGTGCTGGAGGCGGCGCCCAGCCTGGCCGAAGATCGCATCGCCCAGGAAGTGGCGCTGATCGCCGTCAAGTCCGACGTGCGCGAAGAATTGGACCGCCTGCGTGCCCATGTGGCGGCCGCCCGCGACCTGATCGCCCAAGGTGGGGCGGTCGGCCGCAAGCTGGATTTCCTGTCCCAGGAATTCAACCGCGAGGCCAACACCTTGTGCTCGAAGTCGTCGGACGTGGAACTGACCCGCATCGGTCTGGATCTGAAAGCGGTGATCGACCAGTTCCGCGAGCAAGTCCAGAACATCGAATAGAGAATCGCGAACATGAACAACCCGCCCGCCAATCTTCCCACCGTCCAGCGCCGCGGCCTGATGCTGGTGCTGTCCTCGCCTTCGGGGGCCGGCAAAAGCACCATCGCCCGCGCTTTGCTGGAACGCGACACCGACATCGCGCTGTCGGTGTCGGCCACCACCCGTCCGCCGCGCCCAGGCGAAGTGGACGGCAAGGATTACCATTTCGTCTCGGTGGAAAAGTTTCAGCAGATGGTGGCCGCCGGCCAGTTCCTGGAACACGCCAAGGTGTTCGACAATTATTACGGCACGCCCAGGCAGCCGGTGGAAGACGCGCTGGCCAGCGGTCGTGACGTGCTGTTCGACATCGATTGGCAGGGCACCCAACAATTAGGCCAGAACGCCCGGGCCGATCTGGTCACCGTGTTCATCTTGCCGCCCAGCTTGGCCGAATTGGAACGCCGCCTGCACACCCGGGCCCAAGACAGTGCCGAAGTGGTGGCCAAGCGCATGGCCAAGGCCGGCGACGAAATGAGCCATTGGTTCGAATACGATTACATCTTGCTGAACGCCGAGGTTGACCGCTCCATCGCCCGTGTCCAATCGGTCTTGGATTCCGAACGGCTGAAGCGCGACCGTCAGGTGGGCATGGCTGCCTTCGTCAACGGATTGCGGGGGCAGTGATTCCCGCTCCCGCCAGCATTCTGGTCTATGTCGGTCTGGACGCCGTGGGCGACGGACTGATGAAGCTGCCCTTCCTGCGGGCGTTGCGGGCGGCCTTTCCGGCGGCTCGCGTCACCTGGATGGCCGGCAAGGGGCACAGCGTCTATGCCGGTGTGCTGGCACCGCTGGTCGCCGGCCTGGTGGACGAGGTGCTCGATGATTGCCATGTGGGCAGCCAGGTCAGGGAATTGCTGGGGACCCGGCCCCTGTATGGCCGTCGTTTCGACCTGATCATCGACACCCAGCGCCGTTTGCTGACCAGCTTGATCCTGCGCCGCATCGGCCATGGCGCCTTCATTTCCGCCAGCGCCGGTTTCGCCCTGTCGTCGCGGCGTCCCGGTACGTCCTATCGGCGCCCGGCCGCCATGGCGGCACAATTGCTGGATTTGGTGGAACTGGCTGCCGGCGGTCCGGTTCAGCACGGCGCTCCGCTGTTGATCGACGAACCCATCCAGGCCGAGGCGGCGCGTCTGTTGCCCGACGGTCAAGTTTACGTCGGATTCGCGCCGGGGGCCGGTGGGCGTCATAAATGCTGGCCGTTGGATCGCTTTTGTGCCGTTGCCGCCGAACTGGCCCAGGCGGGCCGGGTGCCGGTTTTCCTGTTGGGGCCCAACGAGGCCGAGTGGGTTCCCGTCATCCGGGCTGCGGTCCCCTCGGCGGTGATGGCGCTGCAGGAGACGACCCAGGCCGTTACCCCCATGTTGACCATCGCCTTGGCCGCACGCATGGCCGCGGCCTTGGCCAATGATTCGGGGACCGGACACATGTTGGCGGCTGCCGATATCCCGCTGTTGTCGCTGTTCGGGCCGACCCCGGCCGCCAAGTTCGCCCCCGCCACCCGCTTCGGTCAGGTGATCGAAGCCCAGTCCTTTGGCGGCGAGGCCATGGAGTTGATCCCCACCCGGGTGGTGGTGGACAGCTTGGTGGGGATGCTGTCGCTTTGACCCCGCGCCCGGTTGGGGTTACTTTTCAATCGCCATACAGATTCAGGGGTTTCCCGTCATGAACATCAAGGACCATATTCGCGGCATTCCAGATTTTCCCAAGCCGGGTATTCTTTTCTATGACATCTCGACTCTGTTGGCCCATTCCGACGCTTGGTCGGTGGCCATGGGGCGCCTGGCCAACGACGTTCGCAAGTTCCAGCCCGACATTCTGGCCGGCGTCGAATCCCGTGGTTTCCTGGTTGCCGCGCCGTTGGCGTTGAAGTTGGGTTGCGGTTTCGTCATGCTGCGCAAGAAGGGCAAGTTGCCGGGCAAGACCATTCGCCACGAATACGCCCTGGAATATGGCACCGACACCATCGAAATTCAGGAAGACGCCATCGCCAAGGGGCAGAAAGTGGTGATCCTGGACGATCTGCTGGCCACCGGCGGCACCATGTGCGCCGGTGTCGAATTGCTGCGCAAGATCGGCGCCGACGTCACCGGTGCCGCCGCCATCATCGAACTGAACTTCCTGCCGGGCCGCAAGCGTTTGTCCGACATGGGGGTGCCGTGTTCGACCCTGGTGTCGTACGACGACTAACCTGACACGCATGTTTTGGGGGGCCGTCGGGGGGCGGTAGGACCCAAGGGAAGGTTCCGCTATGGACTTCACGTTGCAGGCGTCTTTGCTGGGGGGGGTAATGGGGGCGGCCGTCTTGGCCGCCGCCACCCTTTACGGCTGGACCCTGCCCAACGCCCCAAAGGCCTATGGCTGGTGGGCTCCCGCCTTCCTGTTGGAAGCACTGGGGCGTGCCTTGCTGCTGGGGGGCGGCAATCCGGTCCTGGCCGACCTGGCCGACGTGGGGCACGCGCTTTCGGCGGGGCTGACCCTGTGTGGCGCCTTGTCCCTGTCGGGACGGTCGGTGTCGGGGGCGTTGCTGCTGGGGGGGTTGCAGGTCGCCGGGGTGTGGTCGGTGTTGGTGCATCTGGGGCGTGCCGATGGCTTGTTGCCCCAGGACTTGCCTGTCTTGGGGCTGGGTGGTGGTCCGTTGTTGCTGGCCGCCTGGTATTTCCGCATGCCCCGGCAGCGGCGCGGCCATGTGGGGGCCAACGCCCTGGCCGCCCTGTCCTTCGCCGGCTTGGGCGTGGTCATGCTGGTGTCGCCGATCCTGAACGGCGACCATGCCTTGGCGGTCTGGGGATTGTTCGTCGCCCAGATCCTGTCGGTGCTGATGGCCCTGGCCTTGCTGCTGGAAGTGGTGATGCGTCAGCAGGCGGTGGCGGAAAGCGAAGGCCAACGCGCCAATTTGTCGCAGGCCCGTCTGGTGGACGCGTTGTCCAGCATCCAGGACGGTGTCGCCCTGTTCGACCCGCGCGACCGGCTGGTCACCGCCAACGACCTGTATCGTCAGTTCATGGCTCCGGTGTCGGAAGTGATCAAGCCCGGCCGCTTGTTCCAAGACATCCTGGACGCCGAATTCGAGCGTGGCGTGGTGCGCCAGGAATGTGAAGTGGTGCGCTCGGCCAAGTTGACCGACCATGCGGTGCCGGCGGTGCAAGGCTGCGAGGCCGAGCTGTTCGACGGCCGCTGGGTGGCGATCAACGTCTATCCCACCGCCGATGGCGGCCATCTGCGCATTTTGCGCGACGTCACCGCGCGGCGGCAGATGACCACTTCGTTGCACGAAAGCCTGACCTGGCTGCGCGGCATCATGAACACGGTGGTGGACGGCATCATCACCATCGACGACACCGCTTCGGTCCTGTCGTTCAACGCCGCCGCCGAACGTATTTTCGGCTATGGCGCCGACGAGGTGCTGGGGCGCAACGTCAACATGCTGATGCCCGAGCCGTTCCATTCCGAACATGACGGCTATTTGAAGCGTTTCGCCGAAACCGGTCAGGCCCGGGTGATCGGCATCGGCCGTCAGGTCAAGGGGCTGCGCAAGGACGGCACGGTGTTCCCGCTGGAGCTGGCGGTCACCCGGATGAACCAGGGCGGCATGACCACTTTCATCGGTCTGGTGCGCGACATCACCGACCGCAAGCGGGTCGAAGACGCCTTGGTGGAAAGCGAGCAGCGTTTTCGCGATCTGGCCGAATCGGCGTCGGACTGGTTCTGGGAAATGGACACCGACCTGCGTTTCACCTTCGTGTCGGGCCGGGTGCGGCAAGTCCTGGGGGTGGGGCCGGGTTATTTCATCGGCCGCCCCTTCGCCGATCTGGCCGACCAATGCGAAGACCCCCACGATTGGGACGTCCAGCAGGCTTTGATCAACGCCCGCCGTCCTTTCCGTGGCTTCGTCTTCATCCACAATCTGGCCAGCGGTGCCATCAAATACGTGGAAATGGCCGGTCGTCCGGCTTTCGACGCCGACGGCAAGTTCTATGGCTATCGCGGCACCGCCGCCGACATCACGCCGTTGAAGCGCCATGAACAGGAATTGGCGGCGCAATCGTCCATGCGTCAGGCCATCATCGACAACATGGGCCAGGGCGTGGCGGTGTTCGACGGCGAGGAACGTCTGGTGGCGCTCAATTGCCAGGCGCGGACCATGCTGGATTTGCCCGAAGGCGACATCGAGACCGAGATGTCGACCTTGGAAGGTTTGCTGCTGTATCTGGCCGTTCATGGGGAATTCGGCAACACCGGATCGTCCATGACCAAGGTCCGTTCCCGCTTGGAGCGCCTGCGGCGCAATCCGACCCGGGTGTTCGAACACGCCCGTCCCAGCGGCCTGGTCCTGGAAGTCCGTTCCACCCCCATGCCGGGCGGCGGTCTGATCCTGACCCTGACCGACATCACCGGGCGCAAGAAGGTCGAGGACACATTGCGCGAGGCCAAGGACGCCGCCGAGCGCGGCAACCGGGCCAAGGCCACCTTCCTGGCCAATATCAGCCATGAATTGCGCACCCCTCTGAACGCCATCATCGGTTTTTCCGAGTTGATGAAGCACGAGATTTTCGGCCCCTTACAGCCGGTGGCCTATCGGTCCTATATCGATGACGTCCACGAAAGCGGCATGCATCTGTTGGAACTGATCAACGACATCTTGGACATGTCCAAGGCCGAAGCCGGCATGACCGAGTTGTCGGAAAGCGTGGTCGACGTGGCGTCGTTGATCCACGCCTCGATCCGCATGATGGAAAAGCGCGCCTTGGCGGGCAACATCACGGTGAAGTCGCAATTGCCGCCTTCGTTCCCGTTCCTTATGGCCGACGAGCGGCGCATGCGGCAGATTCTGCTCAACGTGTTGTCCAATGCCGTCAAGTTCACCGAAGAAGGTGGCCAGGTGCTGGTGGCCGCCGAACTGGATCAACGCGGCATGGTGATCCAGGTTTCGGATACCGGTATCGGCATGTCGGCGGAAGAACTGGAACGGGTGATGGAACCCTTTGTCCAGGCCGACACCCGTCTGTCGCGCAAGTATGAAGGGACGGGGTTGGGATTGCCCCTGACCAAGGCCTTGGTGCAAGCCCATGGCGGTGACATGACCCTGACTTCGGTCCCCGACCAGGGCACCACCGTGACCTTGACCTTCCCCAGTGCCAGGGTGGTCACCGAGTTGCCGACGGATGGCGAGGAAAGCTGGCGTCGCGGTTGATCCCCTAAGCGGAATTCTATTTGTCGAAATCCGCCCCAAACCGTGGTTTCGCCGGGGCTCGGCTTGGGCTATGGTCTGGACACTTTCGTCTTTGCCCCCGGGGATGGGACTGTTCATGACGTCTGTTCGCCAGCTTGGTTTCGCCTTGTTCCTGATCGCCGCACCGGCCTGGGCCCAAACGCCCCATGCCGAGAAAACGCCGCAACCGGTCGTTGTTCCCGAAACGGCGGCCCCCGAAGCGGTCGTTCCGGTGGTCGAAGAGGAACGTCCCGACTTCCAGCCTTTGCGTCCGGCGGACGGCGAAGACAAATCCCCCGCCAATGCCGCCGATCCGGTGCCGGCCCCGCCACCGCCGCCGGCGGTGGCTGCACCTGCGGCGGTGGCCCCCCCCGTGCTGCCTGTCGCACCGCCGCCTTCCGTGGCGCCGCCGCCGCCGGTCGAGAAGGTTGCCGTGATCACCGAGGGGGCGTCCGTGCCCTGGTGGGGGGCGGTCATCGGCATGGTCTTGGGGGCGATTCTGGCCATGTCGGGCGGGTCGTTGACCCTGCGGGCCATGCGTCGGGGCGAACAGGCCGAACGTCGTCGCGCCGTCGCCGCCAGTCTGGCCACCGAATTGGATACCCGCCGTCTGGCTTTCGAATCGGTGCCTTTGCCCCCCAATGTGGATGCCGGGGTGTCTTTCGTGTCGTCGGTGGTGTCCATGGCGGGCATTGATTGCGCTTTTCGCGCCGCGCAGGGACAGTTCTTCCTGTTCACGCCGCAATTGGCCGCCAACATCTCGGTGCATTACGCCGCCGTCCAAAGGGTGGCCGATTTCGTCAAGGGCCAAAGCATGGCGGCGGCGGTGCGCATGCTGCAGGCCAACCGCCTGGGTGGCCATCCCTGTCCCGATGCCGGGGCCATGCGCGAAGCCCATGTGGAACTGGCTGCGGCTTTCCGCGGTTTGGACAAGGTGATTTTGTCGTTGCGCGCCCAAGCGCGTTGACGGCGTTCCCGGCCGGCGTAGAGTAAAGGAAAGAATTCACGCCGCGAGGGAAGAAATGGCCAAGGACAAACACAAGGACAAGCGCCTGCCGCTGGGAATGCGCCCCGGTTTCGTTTGGGGGGCTTCGACCTCGGCCTATCAGATCGAAGGTGCCGCCGCCATCGACGGTCGTGGCCCCAGCATCTGGGACGTGCATTCGCGCACCCAAGGGCGTACCGCCAACGGTGACACCGGCGACGTCGCCTGCGACCACTATCATCGTTACGGCGAAGACGTGGCGTTGATGAAGAAGCTGGGCGTCGACGCCTATCGCTTTTCCGTGTCTTGGCCGCGAGTGTTGCCGCGCGGACGCGGTGCCATCAACGACAAGGGCCTGGATTTCTATGACCGGCTGATCGACCAAGTGCTGGAAGCCGGCATCACGCCGTGGCTGTGCCTGTATCACTGGGATTTACCGCAGCGTCTGCATGAATTGGGGGGCTGGACCAACCGCGACGTGGTCGGCTGGTTCGCCGATTACTCCACCTTGGTGGTGCGGCGCTTCGGTGATCGGGTGAAGCATTTCGCCACCTTCAACGAACCCAATGTCTGCACCTTGTTCGGCTATGCCATGACCTGGTGCGCGCCGGCGGTGGAAGACCGCGCCGCCTATTTCCCCGCCTGTCATCACGTCAACCTGGCCCATGGGGCGGCGGTGGATGTGATCCGTCACTGGGTGCCCGATTCGTCGGTGGGCTGTGTCTACAATCTGCAGCCCATCCATCCGGCCGATGAAAATTCCGCCGCCGACCACCGCGCCGCCGACATCCTGGATGCCCATTGGAACCGGGTTTACGCCGATCCCCACATCCTGGGCCATTATCCGGCCAATGTGGCGGCCGATTACGAACCCTATGTGCAGGCTGGCGACATGGCGCGCATCTGTCGCAAGCTGGATTGGGTGGGAATGAACCATTACGGCCCCATCTGGGCCAAGGACGACCCCAACTCGCAGCTGGGTTTCGGCTGGGCCGACGTCAAAGTCGCCGAGGCGCATCCGGAAATCGGCTGGGAAATTTTCCCCGAAGCGTTCACCGATCAGTTGATGGAAACCCACGAACGCTATGGAATGCCCATCTACATCACCGAAAACGGCTGTGGGCGCGACGACGACAAGGAATTCGCCGACGCCAATGGTCGGGTCGACGATTTCTACCGCATCACCTATCTGAAGCTTTATACCGAGGCCATGCGCACCGCCATCGACAAGGGCGCCGACATTCGCGGCTATTTCATCTGGTCGCTGTTGGACAATTTCGAATGGGGATCGGGTTACGGCAACCGCTTTGGCATCATCCGTGTCGATTTCCCCACCGGCACCCGCACACCGAAAGCGTCCTTTGACTGGTATGCCAAGACCATCAAGGAAAACCGCTAGATCGACATCGATCTTGTCGCGCGCGGATCAAATGTGACGCTGGGAACGGGGCGGGGGCTGTGTGGACGGCCCCCGCACCGGTATCAACAGACGCGGCGTTTGGTCTTCGGCCGCGTCGAATTGGTAAACCGGCTGGTGATAAGACCATTCGAACGGCAGATACGGGATTTCTGTCCCTGCCGGGGTCAGCACCACCGGCTGAGTTCGGACGTCGTGGACGGCATGGTCGCTGCCGATCCGGGGCGGCATGGCGTGGGCGCCGAACGGCTGGCCCAAGAGTGTGAACGCGCCCCAGGACAGGATCAGCAGGCGAGTCTGGGTCTTCATCGTCCGACCTCGTGTTTTCAGCGCAGGTTCAGCGGGATGACCACATTGATCGACGGTTCGGCCACGGGAATCGCATAAACCGGGCGATAGCTGCGTTCCACCACCACCACACGCGGGCGTTCGGGTTCCAGATAGACCACGCGGGGGCGGGGATCGACGCGGTGGCCCGGCGGGATCCATTCCCGCTCATAGCCGCCGTGGTGGCCACGACCGTGTTTGGGATCGGCATGGGCCGCCAGGGGAACGCTGAGCGTCAGGCCCACGGTGACGGCCAACAACAGGGGTGTCATCAGGATCTTCATGGTCTTTCTTCCTTACCCGCCCGGAATGATCGGGCGTGGGTTGTTTCAAGACCAAGGCTATCGCTGTCACCGCGACAGCGGCGTAAGAAGGCTGTGACATTTCGGTGATCGCCGCCGTTGCGGCGGCCGGATCAGGCGCGGTCGCGGGCGAAGGTCAGGATATGCTGACGGCCGCCTTGCGCCACTTCGCGGGCCAAGGACAATTGGCTGATCAGCTTCAAACCCTTGCCGTGCGGGCGCGACGGGTCGCGGGCCTGCACCGAATCGGGGTTGTAGCCGCGTCCCTGGTCGGTGACGGTGATGACGATCAGGCCGTCACGGACCCGGGCATCCAGGGTCACCAGCCGATCGGCCTTGACCGGATCGGCCAGACGGTTACGGATTTCCGCCCAGTAGGCCCGCATGTTCTCGAAGGCGCGACGGGGAGAGTGCAGTTCCAGGTTGCCGTGGACGACGGAATTGGCCACCGCTTCCTGAAGCGCCAACAAGATGCCGCCCTTGGCGGCCTCGGCGATCAGACCTTGGGTGAACAGGGATTCGGTGAACATCATGGCCAAGGGCAGGCGATACGCCGTGGCCGTGGTCAGCGAAGCCAGGATCTGTTGGTCACCCGGCGGCTGCAGCAATTCTTCCGGCGGGGCGGCCGCCAGCAGGTCGTCAGTGGCTTCGACGATCACCGCGAAGGGTGTGCCGAAAGCCGCCGACAAATCTTCGTCCACCCCCCTGGCGATGACATGCACCGGGCGGCCGGGCCCGCCCTCGGGCGGGGCCGATTTGGTGGGCAGTGCCATCTGGGCGGCCCAGCGGGTGGCCTGTTGGACCCCGATGCCGGACAGTGCCAGGAAACGGTTGTCCTGCCGTTCCGTCTTGTTCGGGCGTTGCCGACGGACCCACACTGCGGTGGTGTCGTCGGTCAAGTGGCAGCTTCCCGGCGGAAGAATGGTGTCCCACAGATCGCTCAGCTCGGCTTCCATCATGGGGGACTGATAACGGCCCAGCCGGTCCATCAGGCCATGGGCTTCCATTTTCCTGCCGTCGCCGATGTTCACATCGGTCAAACCGTCGCTGAACAACAGCAACCCGGCACCGGGGGGAAAAGCGACGGAATGGGTGCTATAGGCCGCCCGGTCGGTCAAACCCAGGGGCAGGCCGGTGGTGTCCAACTGGAAGCGTTCGTCGCCGATGACCAGGACCGGTTTGGGGGCGCCGGCCCCGGACCAATGCAGTTCGTCCCGGTCCAGGTCGATCAAGCCGAAGAAGAAGGTGGCGAAATGCCCGCGCATCAGGTTTTCACGCAGCGCAACGTTCAACAGCTTCAGGAATTCGGCGGGTTGCCGCATGGCTTCGGTCTGGCGGGTGATGAAGGCGTGCAGCCAGAAGGTGTTCAACGCCGCCATCAGTCCATGGCCGGAAAAATCCGCCAGCATCACCGCGATCAACGAATCGCCCAGGGGGACGATGTTCCAAATGTCGCCGCCGACGCCGTCCAACGGCTCGACCCGGCCTTCCACGCACAGGCCCTGATGGGTATAGAGGTCGTCCAGCACGGCGCGGGACGGGAACAGCGTGCGCTGCATGTCGCGTGCGCCCAGCATTTCCCGGTGGATGCGCAGATTGGCGTCGCGCAGCGTGCCCACCATGCGGCGGTTTTCCAGGTGGACGCGGATCCGCGCCGACAACTCGGCCGGGCGGATGGGTTTGGCCACCACGTCCGAAGCCCCGGCTTCGAAACAGGCCAGCACGTCCTGGGGTGAGGTCAGCGCCGTCTGCACCAGGATGGGGATGTCGGCCCATTGCGGCATCTGGCGGATGCGGACGCAGGTGCTGAACCCGTCCATGTTGGGCATGACGATATCAAGGATGATCAGATCGGGGGCGGTGCGTTCCAAAAGGCTGAGGCAATCCAGGCCGTCCTTGGCCTGAACCACATGGCCCACCCCCTGGCGTCGCGCGATGCCGGCCAGCAATTCGCGATTGATTTCTTCGTCGTCGACCACCATGACCGTCGCCCAAGACCAATCCAGCGGTCTGGAAAGATCGGCGGGGGCGGTTTCTGGGTGGGCCATCGCGGCGCTCCGACGGGGCAGACAGAATGGGGAGAGAAAAAACTTGTTTGGGGCGGGTTGTGCTGTCACCATCCGCCCGATGCTGACTAAAGCATAGGTCATAATGGTGGCGCCTTCAAGATTGCGCGTGCAAGGGTGATGACATGGAATACAAGGTTCAGAATGACGGGAATACCGCGATGGTTGTCCTGGAAGGACAACTCGATTTTTCCGCTAATGATACCTTTGAGAAACTGTTGGATTCTCTGAAGTCGACCAAGCCGTCAAAGCTTGTGTTTGATCTGAGCGGACTTACCACTATCGATTCTGTCGGTCTTGGTCTTCTGTATATTGCCAGCGAAGACTTGCAAGGTGTTCCCGTCATTCTGCGTAATCCCCAGGGTTATGTCGCCCGCTTGCTGGACCTGACCGACGCCTCGAAAATGTTTCAAATCGAACGGATGTGACATCAGCGTGGCGTTATGACGTCAGGCCGGTGAATTCCCGTTTCTGCCAAGATGGCAGGTCAAAGAAAAAGCGTGCTGCCGGTCATCGGCAGCACGCTTTTTTATGGTGATCCGGGGATCGGTCCGGTCTCAGCTGACCGATTGGATGTAGTCGGTGACCTTGTCATGCATCGAGGTCACCACATTGGCCAGTTTGCGGGCGGACCAGATGACGCGCACGGTTCCGGCGCAAGATTGCGCCGACGATTGCGACAATTGCGACACGCTGTGCGACACGTGTTCGGCTTCTTGGACCACGCCTTCGATGTTGCGCGAAATCTCTTGCGTCGAAGCTTCCTGTTCCTGCACCGCACCGGCGATGGCGGCGGCGATGCCTTCGATGCTTGCGATGGTGCTGACGATGTCGGAGATGGCGTCGATGGCTTCGCGTGCCGCCGATTGCACCGCTTCCACTTGGCCGGTGATGGTGCCGGTGGCGGTCGCGGTCTGGTTGGCCAGGTTCTTGACCTCGTTGGCCACCACGGCAAAGCCGCGTCCGGCCTCGCCAGCGCGGGCGGCTTCGATGGTGGCGTTCAGCGCCAACAGGTTGGTCTGGCCGGCGATGGTGTTGATCAGGCCGACCACCTGGCCGATCTGCGAGATGGCCTGGGCCAGTTCGTCCATGCGTGACGAGGTGGCGGAAATCTGTGCGGTGGCTTGACGCGCCACCGAACTGGATTGGGTCGCCTGGGCGGCGATTTCGTTGATCGAGGCCACCAATTGGCGGGTGGCTTCCGAAACGATTTCGGCCCGTTCGGTGGTGGCGTGGGCGGCTTCGCCCACTTCCAGAGAACGGCCGCCGGTGGCTTCCGAGCGATGCGCCATCATGTTGGCGGTGTCGCTGATGCCCTGGGTGGACTGCGCCACGTCTTCCACCATGCCCTTGACGGTGGCTTCGAATTCCAAGGTCTTGGAATCGCGCATTTCCATGGCCGCCAGGATGTTGTTCATGGACCGCACGAAGCGCAGGAAGTCGCCACGCAGGCCTTCCTCGGGGATGTAGCGGAAATATTCCTTGCGCTGGGCGGCGGCCATGGCGGCGCCGATTTCCTTGGCGAAGGTTTCGGTCAGATCCAGCACGCGGTTGACCGCCACCAGCAATTGGCCGATTTCGTCATGGCGTTTGATCCGCACGATACGGGCGTTCAAATCCCCGCGTGCCGCCCGCGACATGGTGACGCCGGCTTCTTCCAGCAGGGCCGCGGTCTGGTTGATGTTGCGGCCGGTGAACATGGCCAGTCCCAGACCGATAAGGGTCAGCACCGCCAGCAGGGCGGAAACCGTCCACGCCTTGACCCGCGCCGATTGGATGGCGGCATTGGCGGTATCGCGTTCGGCCACCATCAACGAATCGGATTCGGCCAGCAGGGCTTCCAGGGATTGGGTCAGGTTGCCCGCCTGCTGGTCGAATTCCTCCATGAAGCCGTTGCCGGCGCTGGTGCCTTTGTCCAGATAGGCGTGGGCCATGCGCTGACCGGTTTCGTAATAGCCGGGAAACGCCTTGGCGACGGCGTCCAGATGCGGCAACACCTTGGTGGCCTGCATTTCGACGGCCAGGCCGCGCGCTTTTTCCATATGGGTGTTGAATTGCTTGGCGAAGCTGGCGGCCTTGTCGAAGCCGTCGTCCAGGCCGTTTTCGCCACGGGTGGCCGAAACGTCGCTCAGGAGTTGCTGGACCTGCACCACATCCAGCTGCAACTGGCGGGCCAGCAATTGGAACGGTGCCACCTTGGTGTGCAGATGTTCCAGGATTTCATCTTGTTCGGTGGCCTGGGACAGGCTTTGCATGACGCCGGCCAAGCTGAACACCGCCAGCAACAGGACGATGGCGACGAATCCGCCGCTGACCAACCGGGCCTGCTTGCGAATCGAGGTCTTGATGCTCATCGCGGATTCTCCCTAGCGGCCCAAGCTGAGGATGAAGCGGTCATAGCTGGCGAAACCCAGCGACTGCACCGCCTGTTGCAAAGCGGCGGACGACTTTTCCAGCCCGGCTTTGCGATCATTCTGGCTTTCCAGTTCGCGCAACTGGGCGTAAAGCCGGCTCATGGTTTCGACCGCCTGACGCTTGGGGGTGCGCCGACAGGAATGATAGCCGACGATCTTGCCGGCTTCGTCGAAATTGGGGGTGACGTGGGCCAGCACCCAGTAATGGTCGCCGTTCTTACAGCGGTTGACCACATAGGCAAAAATCTCGTGACCGGCGGAGATGCGTTCCCACAACAACTTGAACACCGCCCGCGGCATGTCGGGATGGCGGATCATGTTGTGGGGTTGGCCCAGGACTTCGTCCACCGTATAGCCGCTGATGTCGATGAAGATGTCGTTGGCATAGACGATGCGCCCGGTGGGGTCGGTTTTGCTGACGATGATCTCGTCGGTCTGGAAAGTGCGTTCGACACCCGAAAGGGACTTATCCATTGGTCATGTTCCGATGGTCTGGCGATGGCGAAAAAAGATACCGCCAGCTTCCAGCGCTGTCACCAAATTACCAATGATCATTAAGTCGTAGAGAAAGCTATTGCTGTCGTGATGTTCAGGTCAGGCAAGAAGCGGTGAGAGACCCTAAACCGCCTTCAGGGTAAATTTAAAGACGGAACCCATGTTTTCTTGGGATTCGACCCAGATTTCCCCACCATGGCGCTCGACAATACGTTTGCAGATGGCCAAGCCGATGCCGGTTCCTTCATAGGCGCCGATTCCGTGCAGGCGCTGGAAAATCATGAAGATGCGATCGTGGTATTCGGCGGCGATGCCGATCCCGTTGTCGGCCACCGACACAATCCACATATCCCCCCGCCTGATGGCCGA
Organism: Rhodospirillaceae bacterium UBA6219; assembly: GCA_002435715.1. GTDB lineage: Bacteria > Pseudomonadota > Alphaproteobacteria > Rhodospirillales > Magnetospirillaceae > Magnetospirillum. The sequence continues at coordinate 41,827 of DISD01000050.1, read as the reverse complement.
GACGCTGATTGCCACCGGCTTGTCGGGGGACCGGTATTTGATGGCGTTCCCCAACAGGTTCTGCATCAGGCGCACCAACTGGATCTCGTCGCCCACGACCTGGGGCAGCGGGTTTTTCCACTCGATGCTGGCGCCGCTTTCGGAGATGGTGGCGATCAGATTGTCGCTGGCTTCACGGGCGGCGCGTTCCAGCGAGGTGGGGATCAGCGGCGCCCCCCGGGAATCAATGCGGGAAAAAGCCAGAAGATCCTCGATCAACTGCTTCATACGCACAGCGCCGTCGACCGCGAAACGGATGTATTCGCGTCCGTCGTCATCCAGCTTGGTGCCGTAACGGCGTTCCAGCAATTGCAGAAAGCTGGCCACCATGCGCAGAGGCTCTTGCAGGTCGTGACTGGCCACATAAGCGAATTGCTGCAAATCCTCGTTGGAGCGGCGCACCGTTTCCAGCATGCGGTTGCGGTCGCGGATATCGCGGATATAGCCGGCGATGTAGGGCCGGCCGTCATGTTCCAGGGTTGAGGCCGACACCTCGACCGGAATCACCTCGCCGCCGGCGATGCGATGGGTGGTTTCCACCACGTGGGTGTCATTGCGCAAAGAATCCCGCATCACCTGCTCGGTTCGCTGCATGTCCATGCCGGGATCCCAATCGGGGATACGCATGTTCAGCAATTGGGCTTCCGAGACGCCGAAATGCCGGCAGGTGGCGGCGTTGGCCCAGACCATGCGGCCGCCATCCAGGGGATCCAGGCAATAAATGGGGTCGGCGCTTTGGTTGACCAGCGAACGGATGAACAACAATTCCTTTTCCGCCCGGACGCGGTCCGAAATGTCGATGGCCACGGCGACGTATTGGTGGGGCGGCGCGGCGCCATCGCGGATGGCGCGGATGGTGACGTCCACCCAGACGAAGGTGCCGTCCATCCGAACCAATCTGGCATCCATCCGATAACGGTCGATCTCGCCCGCCGTCATGGCCTTGAAGATGGCGGCGCTGCGGGGGCGGTCCTCGGGATGGGTCAGCTGTTGCAAGGTCAGGTCCAAGGTGTCCCTCAGACCCAACAGGCGCAGGAAGGAATCGTTGGCCTGCATCACTTGGCCGATGGAATCGGTCAGCACGATGGCCGCTTCCGAGGCCGAAAAGATCGAATTCAGACGCTGTTCGCTGGATCGCAGCGCATGCTCGCGCAGATTGGCTTGATGCAACGCGTCGTGCAATTGTCCGACGGCATCTTGCAATACGGCGATTTCGGCGGTGGCCGGTTGGGGCAGGGCCGGATTGTCATGGCCCAGTTGGGTGTTTCGCATGGCCTGGGCCAGCCCGACCACCGGACGCAACAGGTTGCGCCCGACCATCCAGGCGGTGGCGCCGACGATGGTCAAGATGACCAAGGTGGTGAAGACGGCCGATTGCAGCGTCAGGTTGGAAATCCGCGAGATGCGGTCCATGCGGGTGACGATCAGCGCGGCGGCGTCGTCGGCCAGTCGTCCCTGCAGGGTGGCCAGCACGCTTTCCTGGGGGGTCCACAGATTCTTGGCTTCTTCGTCGACGATGTCCGCCCGCTTGTTGTCCTGCCCGGAATGGCGCAAATCCTGGGCCTGTTCGCGAAGCGCGATGACTTGGCGGATGGTGGCGTGCACCTGGATGACTTGGCGGCGTAATTCCTCGTCGAAGGCCAGCGAGGGATGGTAGGCCAAAGCCTGGGCGGTGATCGCCGCTTGTCGCCAATCCTTGGGGGCTTGGGCGGTGGCGGCGATCCAACCGAAGCGGATCAGGCGTTCCAGGTTGGCGGTGGCGCGTTGACGTTCCAGGATGTGGGGAACGGTCTGGGTGCGGCTGTCCTGGATGGCGGTATGGGTGGCGGTCCCCGAAATCAGCATGGCCCCCAACGCCGCCAGCACCACCAGGGTCAGCGCGATGGCGAAGGCCAACAATCGGCGTTGCAGTGACGGCAGGCGGGGGGCGGGGGAACGCGGCATGTCTAAAGGATGTCGAAGGGGAAGAAACGGGCGATCAAAGCGCGGTAGCTGCCGTCTCGGTTGATGGCGGCGATGGCGGCGTTCAGGGAATCCAGTAATTCCGGTCGGCTTTTCGCCACCACGATATGGACGTTGCCCGAGAGCCGCGGTTCCTGCAAGGGCGGCCCGGAATAATCGTAATTGCTGCCGGCGGGGCTGGCCAAAAACGACAAAACGTGGACCGTGGGCAGCAAGGCGGCGTCGCAACGGCCGTTGGTCAGGGCGTCGAACAAGTCCGCATGCGAAGCGGTGGGAACCAAATGAGCCTGGGGGCCGGGTTGGTCGGCGATGAAGGCTTCCTGCTGGGACTTGTGAACCACGCAGATCCGGCCGTTGCGGCGCGCTTTGGCCGGATCGACGACCGGCGAGCCGGCCCGGCTGACGAAGGACGAGGTCGAGCGCCAAATGGGGGCCGAGAACAGCATCTTTTGTTCCCGTTCCGCGTTCTTCAGCAGATTGGCGAAGCCGATCTGGAAGGTGCCTTCCTCGATCCGGGTCAGCAATTGCGGAAAGCCGGTCTTTTCCAGGCTGCAGGGGCGGCCCATGCGTTGACACAGCAGCCGGGCCAGTTCGACATTGAACCCGCCGGTCAAGCGCCCCTCGGCATCGACTTCGACAAAGGGCGGCGCGGTCGAGGTGATTCCGACCGCCACCTCCTGGGCCAAGGTCGGCCGGACGATTGCAACACACAGCAGACCAAAAAGGGAAAGCCACAGGCGCATGCACGGCCCTTGCTGGAAAAAGCAACTGACAGGAAAAACCAGCCGTGAGCCGGCGTCAACGATTTAGAGCACCGGGGCCAAGGGGCGAGGCCGAACAAAGGCTGTGGATTGGGGGCTGGTCCCCAGTGCTCCGATCCAGACAGACGGTTCACGAAATCAATGAATCAGTGCACTAGTGGCGGCACAAGCGGTCGGTTTTTTCCAACACCGCCCGCCACATGGACCACGCGACGCCGGGCAGCATCAAGGTGGCCAGCAGGCGCAGGAAAACCTCGGACGCGCCGCCGCGTTCGCCGCGCAGCAAGATGTCGTCGGTACAGGCGAAACGCTGGGCGAAGGCGCCGTCGCATTCCTTCATCTGTTCGACCACCGCGGGTGAACGATGGTTGCCGATACGGTCGGCATTGATTTCCGTCATCAACGTCGAGCCAACCACGGCGATCCACGCACAGCACAGGAAACCCAAGACGTTGCCCATCAGGTGCAAACGTTGGCTGAGTATTTCCAGGGGGTTGGTGTCGTGTCTATCCACGTGCCAAGCCTTCTGCCGACGGGTGGAACTTCTGTCCGCCAATATTATGCTCCCGAAGCCCTTTGCGTCGCAACCATCCTGTGGGTGGGGTCAGCGGGCCGACAGCATGCGCCAGCGGCGTTCCGTCTCCATGGCTCCTTCCACGGCCGGTGGGGGCAGGACCAGGCAGTTGTTTTCGTCGTCTTGGCGCAATTTCAGGCATACGGGAATGGCTTTGTCCTCGGCCAGGCCGGCGATCAGCCCGCGATAGCGCAAGGCGCCGCCGGGACGGACCAAGACGAAGGCGCTGCCGCCACCCAGGGCGCGGCGCAATTCGGCCATTTTCTGGCCAAGCTGGCGTTTGACCTGGGCACGGTCGAAACCGACCGCCACTTCGATGGCCCAGCCCTTGGGCAAACGCGGGGTGGCGTTTTCTTCGCCGCCGCCGCGCCCGTCGCAGACCGCCGCACTCAGGTCCGGGGGGGCGCTGGCCAGATTGGCCAATTGCAGCAGGGGGGGGCCAGGCGGCGCCTTGAACGCCTTGTTCATCAAGCCGCTGGCCAAAGCCAGGCGCTGGTCCTTGGCGGTGGCGCCCATGATGACGGCGATGGCGGCACGGCCGTCACGCTGGGCGGCGGCGGCCAGGTTGTAACCGGCCGGGCAGGTGAAGCCGGTCTTCAACCCCTCGGCGCCGGGATAGGACGCGACGAAGCCGTTGACGGTGGGCAGCACGTTCTTGCCCCACCGCATGGAGGTGGCGGCGAACAGCCGCCAGTGCTGGGGAAAGTCGCGGCGTAACGCCAGGGCCAGCACCGCCATGTCGCGGGCGGTGGTAACATGGCCCGGCGCGGTCAGGCCGGTGGCGTTGTGGAAACGGGTGGCGTTCATCCCCAGACGCGCCGCTTGTTGGGTCATCTGGCGGGCGAATTCTTCCTCGCTGCCGGCCAGATGTTCGGCGATGGCCACGGCGGCGTCGTTGGCCGAACGCACCACCAGCGCCCGCAAGGCTTCGCCCAAGGCAATGGTCGTGCCACTGCGCAAGCCCAGGGTCGAGCCGCCCTGGCCGGCCGCCTTGTCCGACACCGTGATCGGGGTGTCCATCTTGGCCCGGCCTTGTTCGACGGCCTGAAAGCCCAGATAGATGGTCATCATCTTGGTCAACGAGGCGGGATGGCGCGGTTGCCCGGCTTGTTTGTCCTCGATCACCGCGCCGCTGGCGGCGTCGACGACGATAGTGGCCGGTGGCGGCGTCTCGGCGCGGGCCGGGGCGGCAAGGACGGCCAGCACGGGCAAGGCCAGCAGGAGGGGGGAGAGCAAAGGGCGCATCGGGGCCGGATCACAGCATTGTGGCGGCACCGATGCAAGGATTTCACGCCACCTTGTCGACGATGTCGTAAAATTCGTTCTCTTCGCGTTGAACCCTGGCCCGCAGCAAGTCCAGTACGGCGATGGTGTCGGCGACGAAAGCCGCCGGATCGCGGGCGATGGCCAAGGGGCCGGGCCAGGATTTCTTGTAGCCGTCGAAACGTGTGCCCAGATCGCCCATCTCGGCTTGGAAACGTTGGGCGACCTGGCGCAGGCGCGGGTCATCGTCCCGCAGGCAGCGCGGATAAAGGCTGTTGTCCTCCAAGGCCAGATGAACGCTGAACTTGCCGAACAATTCGCGCACCGCTTGGGCGGCGGCGGCCGGGTCGTGGGTGATGGCGGCCACATCCAGAACCTGCGAGACGCGGTCGGCGATGGCGCGCAATTCCTGGTGATGCTTGCGATAGGTGTCGGTGGGGCGCATGTCCGGTCCTTTGTAACGGGAATGACGATGTGCCCTTTAATATCCGAGTAAATTACTTGGTGAATTGACTTCGGTTAAGCTTGTTCCGCTATCAAATAGTTGATACGAATGCATGGGTATTAGAAGGCCCAGCCGACCTTGGCCATGGTCAGCCAATTGTCGGCGCTGTCCGCTTCGGTCCACTGATAGCGGCTTTCGACGCCGAAAAAGGCATGACCTTGGATGTAATGGGCCGAAACGCCGAACTGGGCGGCGATGCCGTCGTCCAGACTCTTGCCGTCAGCCCAGACATAGCCCAGACCCGGTCCCAAACCCATCCATACCCCCGAATTGGTTTCGAACATCCAATGCATGTTCCATTCAGCGGTGTTGAGTTCCAGCCCGTCATGGTCGGCGTGGTTCCACGACACCATGTGACGCAGCACGCCAGCCGGCATTTCGGTCCAGGTGTCGTTGGTGGACAATTCCACCCCCAAGGCGGGGGCGCCGGAATAGCCGTTCACGTCGGCGTCCCACCAGCCGCCTTTGGCGACCAGGGCGGTGTCGGCTTTCGGGGTGTAATCGGCGGCCTGTGCGGCCAGCGGGGCGGCCAGGGCCAGCATCAGCGCGGTCGTGGCGGCGGTGAAGAGGGGTGAACGCATGGCGGCCTCCTTCAGGATTTGCCATGAACCATCCCACAGAGTCTAGGAACCGCGAGCCGCCATTACCATGCGGCTGTGCGCATGGCTGGCCTTCACTCTTTGATCGGCTGGGCCTCGCCCGGTCCCAAGGGGCGCTGCATCAGCACGCTGTCGATCCAGCGGCCGAACTTCCACCCCACCGCCTTCAACACCCCGGCATCGGCAAAGCCACAGGCGCGATGCAGCCCGATGGACCCGGCATTGGCGGAATCGCCGATCACCGCGATCATCTGGCGATAGCCCAAGTCCTGGCAATCGGCGATCAGACGGGTCAGCAACGCCTTGCCCACCCCCTTGCCGACGCAATCGGGGCGGATATAGATGGAATCTTCCAAGGTCCAGTCATAGGCCGGCCGGGTGCGATACGGACCGGCATAGGCATATCCCAACACGGCGCCGTCGTCGTCGGTGGCCACCAGCCAGGGCAGGCCCTTGTCCACCAAAAGGCCGCGTCGGCGCGCCATCTCGTCCAGATCGGGCGGCACCAGTTCGAAACTGGCGGTGCCGGTCAGGACGTGATGGGCATAGATGGCCTGGGCGGGGGCGATGTCGGCCGATGTCGAGGGGCGAATGATCATGCGCCCATCTTAACCGTGTTCCCTATTCCAGGCGATAGCCGACGCGCAAAGCCCCCCAATGTTTGCCGCGCACCCGGATGGGGGCCGAGGAATCCTTCATCATCACGTATTGGCCGCCGCCCATGTTGCGGCGATAGGATTGCAGCAGGAAGGGTTCGGTGCTGCGCGCCGCGTCCAGGCCGGTGGAATCGTCAAAGATACGACGGTTGCGGCAATGGGCGTTGTTCCAATCGGGATCACGGCCTTGCGGCTGGCTGAATTGCGGGTTGTGGACCGGCAGATAGCCGTTGCGGTCAACAGCGACGCAGAACACCACCCGTGGGTCGAAATCCAGCACCGGGTCGATCAGCTCGGGCAGCACTTTTTCCAATTCCTGGGTGGATTTGGTGACGTGTTGAAGCGGATCGGTGCCGGCCACCGGCTGGTAATCCTGGTCGAACAACGCTTGCTCGCTGATCGATCCTTGCGCCAGGGCCTGTTCCAACGCTGCCTGGATGCGGGCGGCGACATCTTGGGCCTTGTCGATGAAGGGTTCGTCTTCCGAGCGCAAACCGGTGCCGGCAACGTGGGTCAGGAAGGATTCGATCTCGCCGCGCAGGGCCTGGGCCTGTTGGGCCAGGTCGCGCGATTGATCCAGCACCGAGCGCGCCGTGCCCTGGGTGGACAGGCTGGCGGCACCCACCGATCCGATCAGCTCGGTGACCGTGCGGGTGGCCGAAGAGGCCTGTTCCGCCCCTTGGGCGATGTCGCGGGTGGCGTTGTCCTGTTCCTCGATGGCGTGGGTCATCTCGGCCGCCATCTGGCCGATGTCGCCCACCACCTTGATGATGTCGTCCATGGCCCGCGCGGCGCTGTCGGTGACGTCACGCATGGCGGCAATCTGCCCGGCGATTTCCTCGGTGGCTTGGGCGGTCTGGTTGGCCAGGTTCTTGACTTCGCCGGCGACCACGGCAAAGCCTTTGCCGGCTTCACCGGCGCGGGCCGCCTCGATGGTGGCGTTCAGCGCCAGCAAATTGGTCTGGCCGGCGATCAGCGAAATGCTGCGCAGCACGGTTTCGATCTGCCGCGAATTGTCCACCACCTTGTGCATGGCGTCGCCGGCTTGCGCCGCATGGCTGACGGCGGTGGCGGTGACTTGGCTGGTGGCCCGCATGCGGCGGTCGATCTCGCCGATGGACGCGGCCAATTGGGTGGCGGCGGTGGCCACCGTGCCGACGCTTTCGGCGGTGCGGCCGGCCTGCTGGTCACCTTGGTGGGCGTGGTTGCCGGTTTGCTCGGCGTCGGCGGACATGGCCCGCGCGTCGTCTTGCAGCCGTTCGGCGGCGCTGGTCAGGCCTTGGGCGATGGCGCCGATCTGGGTTTCGAAATCGCGCATGGCCTTGTCCATGTCGCGGCTGCGCAATTCCCGCAATTGGTTCTGGCGATCTTGTTCGCGGCGCAATTGGTCGGCCTGGGCCAGGGCTTCGCGGAACACCGCCAGCGCCTTGGCCATGGCGCCGATCTCGTCGCCGCGATGGGTGGCGGGGATGTCCAGGTCGCGCTCGCCCCGCGCCAAATGCTGCATGGCCTGGCACAACGCCGCCAGCGGACGGGTGATGCCCTTGGCGAACCAGATGCCCAAGGCGCTGACCAGGGTCAGGATGCCCAATCCGGCCAGGATCATCCGGGTGCGCATGGCGTGGACGGGGGCGAGGATTTCATCCTCGTCGGCCACCACCTGGACGTTCCAGCCCAGGTTCCAGGCACCACCGGCCGGCGATTGCGCCCGTATCGCCTGGACATGGGACGCGTTGGCCAGACGCAATTGGCTGCGGTATTGGCCGTCAGCCCCCAGAACGGCGGCGTCGCCGGTTTGTCCCAGGCCGTTGGGATTGGCCACCAGGGAATCCAGGGAATCGGCACGCAGGCGGAACACCAGATGCGCCAACACCAAGGCATTGTCCGGTGACAATTTGATCGGCGTGCTGAGGAAGGCGGCGCGGCCATCGGCGCCATCGTAAAAGTCGGTGGCGCCGGTCTTGTTGGTGGCGATGATTTGGGCCAGCGGTCCGGCGGGCAGGGGGCGGGCGAAATCTTCCCCCTTGGTCACCGAATAGATCACTTCGCCCTTGGGCGAAACCACCAGGATGTCGGCCAGGTTGCGTCGCTGGCGCAGATCGTCCAGCCAGGCCTGGATGCGGTGGTGGGCCATGTCGTACAGCGTGTCGCTGGACGGTTTTTCCAGCTTGTAAGCCGCGTCGGGGCCGTGCGGGTTGTCGGTGACATAGCGTTTGCGCAAGCTCTGGCTGATGTCGCCATTGCCGGCTTCCACCCGCCAACCATTGCCCAGCGCGATCACCGCGTCACGCAGCGAACGGGAATTGGCGGTCAGTTCCAAATCGCCGACCCAGCCGGCCAGCAAGGAATCGACGGCTTCGGCGCGGGTCTGGGCCAAAGCGGCCAAACGCTGTTCGGCGGCGCCATGCAGGCGGTCGGCGGCGGTGACATAGGCGAAAAGGCCCAGGCACAAGGCGGTGACCATGGACGACGCCACCAGCGCCACCGGGATGGTGTGGCGCAACTGCAAGTTCTTGTTCATTCTGCCTCCCGGCTTACGCCAGCAAGGCAGTAATCGCACTTGTATGTCTGGCGCCTGTTATGGATGTGTGGGGTGTCCCATCCTTTTGCCGAAAGTAAGGCAGCTTGGTCAGACTTTGGTCAACATCACTATTAATGTGGTCATTGGGTATTAAGTATAGAATATTGCACAAGTGTGATCATTGTTACTATTTGTAATCTTATTGTTGCGGATTGTACGCACAAATAAAAAAAGGCGCGCGACCATGGCCGCGCGCCTGGGAAAACAGGGGGATGGGGATCAGGTGGTGATCCGGTAGCCGATGCGGATGCCCCCCCAATGGCGCCCCTTGACCCGCACCGGGGCCGAGACGTCCTTCATCATCACGTATTTGCCGCCGCCCATGTCGCGCCGATAGGTCTGCAGCAGGAAGGTGTCTTCATTGCGCCCGGCCCGCAGGCCGGTGCGGTCGTTGAAGATGCGCCGGTTGCGGCAATTGGCGTTGTTCCACACCGGATCGGTGGTGGGCTTTTGCGAAAACTTGTTGTTGTGGGTGGGCAAAAAGCCATTTCGGTCGACGGTGGCGCAAAAGGCGACGCGGGGATCGAAATCCAAAACCGGTTCTTGGATCGCCGGCAACACCCGGTCGGTCAGGGCGACGAACTTGGTCATGTGCTGGATCGGGTTCGACCCGGGGATTTCCTTGTAGTTTTCGTCGAACAATTCGCCGATGCCGATCTGGCCGGCATCCACCGCCTGGTCGAAGGCTTGCGACACCTTGGCCGCCAATTGCTGCACCAGGGTAATGAACGGGGTGTCGCCGGTGCGGAAGCCGGAATCGGCGATATAGCCGATCAAATCCTCGGAATGGGACAGCAGCGAGGTGATGCGTTCGTCGGCGCGACGCAAGCTTTCACTGGTCATCGAGATGCCTTCGAAAAACTTGTCGATTTCGCCGATGACGTCCGAACATTGTTCCAACGAGGTGGAGGCCGCTTGCGAGATGTCGCTGACGCGCGATTCCACCGTGTCGATGGCGCGACCGAACACCGCCACCGCTTCGTTGATGACGCCGACCCCGGAATTGACCGAATCGGCCATGCGCAAGGTGTCGGTGGAGGTGACGATCAAATCGGTGACCGAACCCGACAACTTGCCCACCGTCTGGTCGATGCCGTCGGTGACGTCGGCGGTTTGCCGGGCCAGGGTCTTGACCTCGGTGGCGACCACGGCGAAGCCTTTGCCGGCTTCACCGGCGCGGGCCGCCTCGATGGTGGCGTTGAGTGCCAAAAGATTGGTTTGGCGGGCGATTTTCTGGATATCGCGCGACATGGTCGACACCTCGCCCAGGGCGCCTTCCAGTTCTTCCAGTCGTTCCTCGATCCCCTGGACCGATCCCACCAGCCGGTTGATGTCGCCCAAAGCGGCCCCGATGGTGTTGAGCGATTCGCCCGATTGGCGCCCGGCCTCGGTGGTGACGTCGCGGGTTTCGCGTCCGGCGCTGTCGATGCGGCGGATGGCGTCAGCCATGGTGTGGGCGATGGACTTCAACTGCCCGAACAAATCTTCCTGATGTTTGACGAATTTGGCCAAGCCGTCGATGGTGCCGGCGATGTCGGCCACTTCCAGGCTGAGATTTTCAATTTTTTCGAGGACTTCCGAGGCGAAATGATCCGCCTTGTCGTCTTCGGGACGCACTTCGCCCACATGCACGTTCATCCCCGTCTCCCATGTGACGTTTTTTTTATACCCCGTGGACTTTTGTCCTTTGGTGCTTATTCACACCTTAAACAAACGGCAAAGCACAGGTCAATCGTTACACAGAACGAATAAACTACGACAGAAGGTGGAACATGATTTCTAGGGTCTTTCCAGGAAATGTCGTCCTTGGGTTGCGGTGAATACGCCGCAGCGCACACCTCATACTTCGATAGTGTCTAATTTAATACCTAAGTGACGCAAAGCGCACGGGCTCTCAGCCACTCCGCCACACTCCACGCCTGCGAGACACAACCGCGCGGTCGATGGGGGGGGGCGCCGTCGAATACTTCAGCGATAGTCCCTATGCCGAATTGATCGAGATGCGGTTCGAAGGCGGCCAAGTCGGCTTTGATCCGGTGGTGATCGGTGGGAAATGCCTTCAGCCATGCCTGGCAGAAGGGGCCGATCAGCCACGCCCAGACCGTGCCCTGGTGATAGGCGCCGTCACGGCCCCAGCGGTCACCTTCGAAGCGGGGGTGGTAATCGGGATGGTCGGCGGGCAACGAGCGCAGGCCATAAGGCGTCAGCAAGGTCGCGCGGACCACCGGCATCATCCGCGTCCAATGGGGGCGGTCCGCAACCGCATGGGGCAGGGAAAGGGCGAGCAACTGGTTGGGCCGCAAGGTGTCGTCGTCGCCGTCGGGGCCGTCGACCACGTCGCGCAGATATCCCAAATCGTCGGACCAGAAGCGCCGGTTGAAGGATTGTTTCACCCGATCCGCCAGAGTGCGCAAATCTTGGCCGTCCTGGCCCAGAACTTCGCGCCAATGGGCCATGCAACAAAGCGCGTTGTACCAAAGGGCGTTGATCTCCACCGCTTTGCCACGACGCGGCGTGACCACCCAGTCTTCGACCTTGGCGTCCATCCAGGTCAGTTGCAGGCCGTCCTCGCCCTGGCGCATCAGGCCGTCGGCCGGGTCCATGCCGATACCGAAACGGGTGCCGTTGCGATGGGCCGCCATCATGGTTTCCAAGACCGGCATCAGGCGGCGCAGGAAGTCCCGGTCGCCACTGTTCGCCACCACCCGGTCGACGGCGTGGAAGAACCACAACGAGGCGTCGGCGGTGTTGTAAAGCCCGTCGGTGGCGCCGTCGGGGAACATGTTGGGGATCAGCCCGTCGCGCATATGGGCGGCGAACCCGGCCAGGATGGCCTGGGCGTCATCGCCGCGTCCGGTCAACAGGGTCAGCCCTTCCAGGGCGATCATGGTGTCACGGCCCCAATCGGCGAACCAGTGATAGCCGGCGATGATCGAGCGTGCCGTCGGATCGCTGGTGCGGTGGCGGGGCTGGATGACGAAGCTGTCGGCGGCCAGCACCAATTCGGCCGCCATGCCCTGGCGCAAGGCGGGCGGCGCGGCATCCAGCAAGGCCTGGCGCCGCGCCGTCTCCGCTTGCCAGGGGTCGCCGGGGGCCGGAAGGTCGGTGGCGATGGTCAGTTCCAGACCGCTTTGTCCCTGTAAGCAGAGGGTGCCGGGGGAAAAAAGCGGCCCGCGCGGCGGGTCGCCGCCTTCGTCTTCATTGGCGTAATACTGGCTGGTGTCCCGACGGTCCAATACCGCCACGGCCCCCGGGGCGGACAGGGTAACAGGGGGGAAAGCCGGGCTTCGCACCGACAAACCGTGTTCAACCATCTCGGCAACGCCATCCGCTGTGGCGCCGTCCACCGGCATGCCGTGGGGGCGGGGCTGCATCCACGGGCGTAGCGCCAGCTGGCGGACCGCTCCGGCCACAACCCGCCAACGCAGATGGGTGACGTTGCGTCCGTGTTCCATCACCAGATGCCGTTCGATCTCGGTGGTGCCGTGGCGAAAACGCCAGACCGGCAGGCCCATGTCCAGACGGAACTCCACCAAATCACTGTCATCGAGGTCGAAATGGCTGCCATCGGTCAAGGTGACGACCTGTTCCAGGCGGCTGACCAGGATGGTCCGGCCCGCAGGCGGGGGCAGGGCGGCGATCAGCCAGCCGTGGTAACGACGGATGGGCGGGCCGGACAGGGTGCCGCAGGCGTAGCCGCCCAAACCATTGGCCACCAGCCATTCTTGTGGCGCGAGCGCCGGCGATCGCGCCGGGTGCAAGAGGCGGGTGACGGCCATGCTTTCCCCTTGGACTGGCTGTTTTGCTTATGGTGCGACCAAGGGCAACAGACGGCAAGCTGGGAAATGGCCCTTGGGATTTGCTAATATGGTCGTCCGGGCGAAAGCAAAAGGGATGCTGTGATGGGTGGTTGGGGCTGCGTGCACGAGGTCAACGAAATCTGTACCCGTGTGGCCGGGCGCCCCTGCGATCCCGGCATGAAGGGCTGTGTGCTGGCCGGTCGTTTCCGCTTTTCCAACGAAGACAAGAACCGGCCGCCCAAACGCCCGAAGGCCCCCGACGACCGCAATGACGAAGGTGACGCGGATCGGGATTGATCAGCGTTCGTTGCCCAGTTCCGGCAACCAGGCAGCGGCACCCGAGCCTTGCGGCGGGCTGTTCGGCTTGGCGGCCTGGGCCGGGGCGGCGGCCGGCTTGGTGGCGTCGCCGGTCCCGTTATGGGCGGTCCCGCTATGGGCGACATCGCCGGGCGCCGCCGTCGGGCTGGCATCCTTGTCGTCGCTTTTACGCGCCGCCGGTCCCGGTTTGCCCAGGGATTTCAACCGGTTGTCGATATTGGTGATGGCGGCGCGGTCGGAATCCACCGCCTTGACCCAATCGGCCCGCTCGGCCTTCAGCGCCGCTTCCAGCGCGTCCATACGGGCGGTGAAGGGCTGGGTCAGTTCGGCCACCTTGGTCTGGGCTTCGGTGTTCATGTTGGATTTGATCTTCTCGATCTCCTCCAACAGGTCGCGCTTGATCCATTTGGACTTCTTGTCCAATTCGTCGCCCATCTTGTTCAGGCGATCCTCGACCTCGGAATTGATCTGGACCTTGATCTCGTAGGCCGACTTGACCAGGTTGGCCATGTACATCATCAGGCCGCCGCCGATGATCAAGATGACCCCGGCCGCCAAAGAGATGATGAGAACGGTGGAAAAGCTCATAAAACCCGCCGGGCCAAGCGCAAAGCGCAAAGGAATTCCTGGCCGTACTGTGGTTCATCGGGGCGGTCTTTGCAACACCTGTTACTATGTTGCGATGTCGAAACGAGTGGCAGACCTGCATCGGTTGGCGAAGATTTCATCGCAGCGCGGCATGGCCTGTTGACTCGTTGCCCCACTGATCTGAATATCCGCCATTCAATGATATCCACGGGGGATACCAATGGTCACTCGTCTGTCTCGTCTTGCCGCCTTCGCGGTGGTTGGTCTGGCCGCTTTCGGCGCCCACGCCGAAGACAAGGTCCTGAACGTCTACAACTGGTCCGACTANNCACCAAGGAAACCGGCATCAAGGTGAAATACGACACCTATGGTGACAACGAAGTGCTGGACAACAAGCTGATGACCGGCAAGTCGGGTTACGACGTGGTGTTCCCGTCGGCTTCGCCGTTCTTCGCCCAGCAGATCANNATCCCCAACGCCGCCGGTCTGGACAAGTCGGTGATGAAAAGCCTGACCGTCTCCGATCCGGGCAATGCCTATGGCGTTCCCTACATGCTGGCGGCCACCGGTTTCGGCTACAACATCGACGCCATCAAGAAGATCATGCCCGACGCGCCGGTCGATTCCTGGGCCATGCTGTTCGACCCGGCGGTGCTCAGCAAGTTCAAGTCCTGTGGCGTCGCCTTGCTGGACACCCCCTCGGAAGCGGTCCCCGCCATCCAGATGTTCATGGGCAAGAACCCCAACGAGCAGACCGAGGACAATCTGAAGGCGGCCATGGAGGCCCTGACCGCATTGCGTCCGAATTATCGTTACATCCATTCGGAAAAGTACCGTTCGGATCTGGCCAATGGCGACATCTGCCTGTCCTTGGGTTACGTGGGGGACCTGGTGCAGTCGCGCACCCGCGCCGCCGCCGCCAAGAAGAAGCAGAACATCGGCATCACCATCCCCAAGGAAGGTGCGCTGGTGAACATCGACGTGATGGCCATCCCCGCCGACGCGCCCCATGCCGAAGCGGCCCACGCCTTCATCAACTTCATCTTGCGCCCCGACATCGTCGCCGAGATCACCAACGAAACCGGTTATGCCAACGCGGTGCCGGAATCGCTGCCCATGGTCGACGCGGAAATGGCCAAGGACCCGGTGATCTTCCCGTCGGACGACGTCCGCGCCAAGATGATCACCCCGCCGCTGCCGGCCGGCAAGGCTTATGACCGGGCCCGTTCGCGGGCGTGGTCGAAGTTCCGCGCCGCCAAGAAGTAAGGACCGAACAAGGTGAGCCTTGCCGTTCGCCCCGAAGGTGAAATCCGCCCCCCGGCCATTCAAATCCGGGGGGTGGAGAAACGCTTTGGTGACGCCACCGCCGTCGCCGGCATCGACCTGGAAATCCGCGAAGGCGAGTTCTTCTCGCTTTTGGGGCCGTCGGGCTGCGGCAAGACCACTTTGCTTAGGATGATGGCCGGCTTCGAGACGCCCACTTCGGGAAGCGTCTTGATCGCCGGGGCCGACATGACCGCCGTGCCGCCCTATGAGCGGCCGGTCAACATGATGTTCCAGTCTTATGCGTTGTTCCCGCATATGAACGTGGCCGACAACGTCGCCTTTGGCCTGAAACAGGACGGGGTGGCGAAAGCCGAGATCCCCAAACGGGTGGCCGAGGCCTTGGACCTGGTGCAGATGGGCGAATTCGCCAAACGCAAGCCGCACCAGATGTCGGGCGGCCAGCGTCAGCGCGTCGCCCTGGCCCGTTGTCTGGTCAAGCGCCCCAAGGTGGTGCTGCTGGACGAACCCCTCAGCGCACTGGACAAGAAGCTGCGCGAAAAGACCCAGTTCGAACTGGTCAACATTCAGGAAAAGGTCGGCATCACCTTCGTCATGGTCACCCATGACCAGGAAGAAGCCATGACCATGTCCACCCGCATCGCGGTGATGAATGCCGGGCGTATCCTGCAGGTGGGCCGCCCGCACGAGATTTACGAATATCCCACCACCCGCATGGTGGCCGATTTCATCGGCACCGCCAATTTCTTCAGCGGCATGGTGGAAGACAGCCAGAACGGTCAGGTGACCTTCCGGGCCGACGGCATCGATGCGCCCTTGGTGGTTTCCGGCGATCTGGCCATCGGCGCCCACGCCGCCATCATGGTGCGCCCGGAAAAGATCATCATGGGACGCGAAGCCCCGGCCGGCGCCGCCAATTCGGTGTCGGGCGTGGTGATCGAAATCGCCTATCTGGGGGACGTCTCCATCTATCACGTGCGCTTGGAATCGGGTCTGGTGGTGCTGGTCACCACCGCCAATCTGCGCCACTCGGCCGAGCCGGCGGTGACCTGGGATGACCGGGTCCATCTGTCCTGGCATCCCGGCAACGCGGTGTTGTTGCCGTGAGGGTGGGGGGGCTGCGCCGCGATTGGGGCCGCCGTCTGGTGCTGGCGGTGCCTTATCTGTGGCTGCTGGTGTTCTTCCTGGCGCCGCTGCTGATCGTCGGCAAGATCAGCTTTTCCGAATCGCGCATCGGCATCCCACCCTATGAACCCTTGGTCGACTGGGCCGAGAACGGCATCGCCATGGTCCGCGCCACGCTGCAGAATTACGTTCTGCTGTTCGAGGACGATCTGTATGTCGACGCCTATATCCAGTCGCTGACCATCGCCGGCATTTCCACCCTGTTGTGCCTGTTGATCGGCTATCCCATGGCGCTGGGTATCGCCCGGGCCCCGGAAAAGTCGCGTGGGCCGCTGTTGCTGCTGGTCATCGTGCCGTTCTGGACGTCGTTTTTGATCCGTGTCTATGCCTGGATGACCATCCTGCGCGACGAAGGGGTGCTGAACCACGCGCTGATGGGGTTGGGACTGATCGACGAACCCCTGGTCATCCTCAACACCGATTGGGCGGTCTATATCGGCATCGTCTATTCCTATCTGCCGTTCATGGTGCTGCCGCTTTACGCCACCTTGGAAAAGCTGGACACCACCTTGTTGGAGGCCGCCGCCGATCTGGGGGCGCGTCCCATCCGCGCCTTCGTGTCGGTGACCTTGCCGTTGTCGGTGCCGGGCATCGTCGCCGGTTCGCTGTTGGTCTTCGTCCCCGCCGTTGGTGAATATGTCATCCCCAATCTGTTGGGCGGCGGCGACACCCAGATGTTGGGCAAGGCCCTGTGGGACGTTTTCGCCCAGACGCGGGACTGGCCGTCGGCGGCGGCTTTGGCAGTGGCCATGCTGGTGGCCCTGGTCATCCCCATCGCACTTTTCCAGCGTATCCAGACCCGCATGGAAGAAGGGAGGGAACGCTGATGCGCCGTTCCGTCTCGCTGCTGTCGGCCATGGTCTTCGGCTATGCCTTCCTGTACGCCCCCATCGTGCTGTTGATGGTCTATTCCTTCAACGCTTCACGCGAAGTCAGCGTGTGGGGCGGCTTCTCGACCAAATGGTATGGCGAGCTGCTGGACAACGACGCCTACCTGAACGCCGCATGGCTGTCCCTGAAGATCGCCGCCACCAGCGCCACCGGCGCCTTGGTGTTGGGCACCCTGGCCGCCTTGGTTTTGGTCCGCTTCGGGCGGTTCAGCGGTCGTTTGCTGTTCAACGGGCTGATCACCGCGCCGCTGGTGATGCCGGAAGTCATCCTGGGCCTGGCCATGCTGCTGCTGTTCGTCGCCCTGGAAGATTTGATCGGTTGGCCCGACGGGCGGGGGTTCACCACCATCGCCATCGCCCACACCACGGTGGGCATGGCCTATGCCACCGTGGTGGTGCGCTCGCGGCTGGCGCAGATGGATGTCAGTCTGGAAGAGGCGGCCATGGATCTGGGGGCGCGGCCGGCCAAGGTGTTCTTCCTGATTACGCTGCCGGTGATCGCGCCGTCTTTGGCGGCGGCATGGCTGTTGGCCTTTACCCTGTCGCTGGACGATGTGGTGGTGGCGCAATTCGTTTCCGGCCCCGGTTCCACCACCCTTCCCATCGAGGTGTTTTCCTCGGTGCGCCTGGGGGTCAGCCCCCAGGTCAACGCGCTGGGCACCATCATCGTGGTGGTGGTGGCGGTGATCATCGGCATGGCCACCTGGCTGACCAGCCGCAAACAGCGCAGCCAGCCATGACCTGCAAGACCTGTGGCGGGCAAACCGCCGACGGCGCTGAAACCTGCAGCGACCACTGCCGGGCCAAGTTGGAATGCAAGCGTATCGCCTGGGATCGGTCGGCGCGCATGGTGGCGGTCAACGGCTATTACGACCGCCGTTACCGCGAACATCTGCGCAATAACAATAAACGCGGCGCCAACGTCATGCGACGCGAATGGGATGCCGCCATCGCCAAATTGGGCGATCGGCCGTAATCAGAAAACTATTGGCGGGCTCTCGCCCGCGCCCAGTTGGGGCGATGCCCCAAAACTCCATTTGATTTTATTGATAAAATGAATCGAGGTTTGGAGGCCTAGCCTCCAAGCGGGGGCTGGGGCGGCAGCCCCGGTTTGGTGGCGCCCATTTTAAATCAAGAACAGATCGTCCAGGGCCTTGAACAGATCGTCGCCGAAGCTGGGGCCCTTGTGCAGCACCGGAACCTTGCGCGGCAGCAGGGCCAGACGGTCGTCGGTGTTGTCGAGCGAGGTGATCACCGCGATGGGGATATTGCGGGTGCTGGGCATGGAAACCAGGGCAATGGCCAAGTCGATGCCGTCCAGATGGGCCATCAGCGCCGAGACGATGATCAGGTCGGGCTTGCTGTGGACGGCCAGGGCGAAGGCGTCGATGGTGTCGGACACCACCAGGGTGCGATAACCGCATTGCTGCAATTCGCGTTCGACGTAATGGGTCTGGGCGCCCGGCGGCATGACCAGCATGACTTCGACTTCGCGCACGGTGATGTCGGCCAGGTCGAAGCCCAGTTTGCGCGGCAGCGAACGCACCAGCGAGGCGGTGGCCTGATCCAGGTCCTCGGTCTTTTCCGCCAGTTCTTCCAGACGGTCCACGTAGATTTGCAAATCGTCCCAGGCGCGCGGCGGCAGCACCTTGGGGGCCTGCGCCAAATAATCGTCCAGGCGCCGCGCCACCGTGGAAAGCGCCCGCAGGGCAAAGTTGCCGGCTTGGCCGCGCAGGCGCAACGCCGAGCGGCGGAAGGCCGCGACCACCTCTTGTTCCGAGGCGCGTCCGTGCCGGCCGTTATCCAGCAGCACGTCCAGTTCGCGCACCGTCTCGGCCGCTTCATCCAGAAATTCGCGGCGCAGGTCGTCGGACAGGTCGTGATAGGCGGGACGGCCGGTTGTGTCGTTCATGATGTGCCTTTGCCTGCATGGGCGTTGCTTTCAAGGGCAGCTTACCCCAGGCGGACGGGCTGGGCCATCACTTCACGAATGGAATATGGTCCTGGCGGTACAAAACAAAAGTGCATATTGCAAGTCCTTGAAAAGGCGGTGATGCTAGGCGCCAGTTGGGTAAAAGGTGGATACGGGTTTGGGTTCGGAAAACACCATCGAGCGCATCACCAAGCGCGAAATCCTGAGCTGCGCGCCAGATACGACCATTTACGAGGCCGCCAAGGCCATGTCGCAGGCGCGTTGTTCCTCGATCATCGTCGTCGATGACGGTCAACCCATCGGCATTTGGACCGAACGCGACACCCTGTCGGTGGATTTTTCCGATTCCGAAAGCTTCGGCCGGCCCATCGCCTCGGTGATGAGCACGCCGATCAAGACCATTCACGGCAAGACCAATTTGGGCGATGCTGGTTTGCGCTTCCAATTGGAAGGGGTGCGTCATTTCGTCGTCGTCGACGATTCGGGCAAGCCGGTGGGCGTGGTCAGCCAAAGCGACGTCATCTTGCGCCACGGGGTCGAACACTTCCTGGTGTTGCGCAATGTCGGCTCGTCGGTCAAGCAACCCATGGTCAAGATCGCGCCGGGCGCCGCGCTTTCCACCGCCGTCGACCTGATGGGCGCCATGCGGGCCGACGCCGCCGTGGTGGTGGGCGACCATGGCGAGGCGCCGGGCATCATCACCGAACGTGACCTGCTGCGCATCATCGCCGCCGGCGACGAGATGCCGCCCAATGTGGGGGCCATCGCCAGCCGGCCGCTGATCACCGTCAACGAGAACGACAGCCTGCTGTCGGCGCGCAACACCTTGGAAGAGCGGCGCATCCGTCATCTGGCGGTGGTGTCCGACAGTGGCGAGTTGAAGGGCCTGCTGTCGTTTTCCGACATTTTGTCGTCGCTGCAATACGAATATGTCCAGCGTTTGGACGAAGCACTGCGCGAACGCGACGAGGCGCTGCTGCGTTCGCGCAAGGATCTGCACATCGCCCGCAAGGTCATCGAGGCGTCCTTGGACGGCATCATGATCTGCAATCCGACGGGCATGATCGAGTTCGTCAACCCGGCTTTCAGCCAATTGACCGGTTATGACTTCGACGAAGTGGTGGGGCAGAACCCTTCTTTGCTGCAATCGGGACTGCACGACAAAAGCTTTTACGACCGCATGTGGCAATCGCTGCACGTGCAGGGTATCTGGCAGGGCGAGATCTGGAACCGCCGCAAGACCGGCGAGGTCTATCCCGAATGGCTGACCATCAACGTCATCCGTGACGAAGACGGCATCATCACCCAATACGCCGCGGTGTTTTCCGACATTTCCGAGCGCAAGAAGACCGAAGAGCGCATCAAGAACCTGGCTTATTTCGACGTTCTGACCGGCCTGCCCAACCGCCGCCTGTTCACCGACCGCCTGCAGGTGGCCATCGCCCACGCCCATCGGCACGGGGCGCAGATGGCCATCATGTTCCTGGATCTGGACCTGTTCAAACGCATCAACGATTCGCTGGGCCATGGCATCGGCGACCAGGTGTTGTGCGAAGTGGCCAACCGACTGCAAGCCTGCGTCCGCGAAGGCGACACGGTGGCGCGGCTGGGTGGCGACGAATTCGTCATCCTGCTGCCCGAACTGGAACACGTGGAAGACGCCGCCAAGCTGGCCGACCGGGTGATCAGCCGGGTCAAGCAGCCGCTGGCGGTGGACGAACACGAATTGTACGTGACCACCTCGGTGGGCATCGCCGTCTATCCCGAAGACGGCCTGACCGACGAGACGCTGATCAAGAACGCCGATACCGCCATGTATCGGGCCAAGGATCTGGGGCGCAACTCGTACCAGCTTTACACCCCGGCGATGAACGCCAAGTCGTTCGAGCGCCTGGCCATGGAATCGTCGCTGCGCCATGCCTTGACGCGCGGCGAGTTCACCTTGGTCTATCAGGGCAAGATCGATCTGGTGTCGGGCCGCATGTCCGGCGTCGAGGCCTTGGTGCGCTGGCGTCACCCGGAAATGGGGTTGGTGTCGCCGACCGAGTTCATTCCGCTGGCTGAAAACATGGGGCTGATCGGTGAAATCGGCGCCTGGGTGTTGAAGGCAGCGTGCAAGCAAAGCCAGTCGTGGTTCGAATTGGGGTTACCGCGGGTGCGCATCGCCGTCAACGTCTCGACCCTGCAATTCCGCGAAGGCGATCTGGCTGAACTGGTCAAGCAGGCGCTGCAGGAATCGGGTTTGCCGCCGCAATACCTGGAACTGGAAATCACCGAATCGGTGTTGATGCAGCGGGTCGACGAAAACGCCATGGTGCTGCAGGAATTGCGCGCCATGGGCATCCATATTTCCATCGACGATTTCGGCACCGGCTATTCGTCGCTGTCCTATCTGAAGCGCATGCCCATCGACGCGCTGAAGATCGACCGCTCCTTCGTCAACGACATCACCGAAGACGGCGACGGCGCCGCCATCGTCTCGACCATCATCAACCTGGCCCACAATCTGAAGCTGCGCGCCGTGGCCGAAGGGGTGGAAACCCAGGAACAGGCCGATTTCCTGCGCCAGCGCGGCTGCGACGAAATCCAGGGCTTCCTGGTCAGCCGACCGGTCTCGGCCGAGGATCTGGTCAGCCTGTTCGATCGCAACCTGCTGTAGCGGGTGTGGATGCGGGCTCTCGCCCGCACCTGGCTGGGGCCTTGGCCCCAGTCCCCTTTGATTTTATTGATAAACAAAAGGGTGGTTTGGAGGATTGCCTCCAAGCGGGGGCGGGGCGGCAGCCCCGCTATCGGTTATCTCGCTACCACGCAACTAGGCAGATTCTGACGCAGCATCTGGGCGAACAGGCGGTATTCGTCGGAGCGTGCGGTGGTGCGCCGCCAGACCATGTCGATGGGGCGCGACGGCGGGTCTTGGGTGAAGGGACGCACCGCGATCTGGTCGTCGGCCAGGGCTTCGGCCTGAACGTAAAGCGCCGGCAACAAGGTGGTGCCCAAACCGGTGGCCACCATCTGGCGCAAAGAATCCAGCGAAGTGGCGCGGAAATCCTGGTGTTCGCGGGCGCCGGTGCGGCGGCACAAGGCTTCCGCCGGATCGCGCATGCCGTCGCCCACTTCCAGCATGATCAAGGCTTCACCCGATAATTCGGCATCGCTGATGCCGTCGCGTTTGACCAGTCGATGGCCCAGCGGCAGGGTCAACCACAAGGGTTCGTGGAACAACGGCACCACGCTGAGATGGTCGTCGTCGGCAGGGGCGGCCGAGATCAGCAAGATGTCCAGATCGCCTTGCGCCAGTTCCGCCAACAGACGTTCGCGCGGTTCTTCCCGCAGATACAGTTTCAAATCAGGAAAACGCCCGCGCAGATCGGGCAGGATATGGGGCAACAGATATGGTCCCAAGGTGCGCAGCACGCCCATGCGCAATGTTCCCGACAGCGGCGCCTGGGACTGGCGGGCGTATTCTTCCAACTCGCCCAGGTCGCGCAGGATGGTTTTGGCGCGGGCGGCGGTGTCGCGGCCGATGGGCGTCATCAACACCTTGCGCCGCGTGCGTTCCACCAGCATCACCCCCAGATGGTCTTCCATCTGGCTGATCTGTGCCGACAAGGCCGGTTGCGACAGGTTCAGGCGCTCGGCGGCCCGGCGGAAGTGCAAGGTTTCGGCGACGGCCACCAGGCATTGTAATTGACGCAGCGACAGCATGGAACCTCTGATAATAAAATACTATCAATCAATAAAAATATATCGATTAGCCTTATCACAGGCAAGGGGGCATAGTCATTTCACGGACAACACCAACGGAGACGACGATGTCCATCCTTCGCCCCACTTCGGATACCGCCAGCGCTTATTACAAGGCCATGCGCGAGACCGCCTTGCTGTCGGGGGAAGAAGAAGCCGAACTGATCCGTCGCTGGAAGACGGACGGTGACGAAAAGGCCCGGGCCCGTTTGCTGACCGCCCATTTGCGCCTTGTGGTGAAGACCGCCGGCCAGTTCAAGGGCTATGGCCTGTCCAGCGCCGATTTGGTCGCCGAGGGCAATCTTGGCTTGGTCCGCGCCCTGGAAAGCTTTGATGCCGAACGGGGCTTGCGCTTTTCCACCTACGCCCAGTGGTGGGTGCGCGCCGCCATGTTCGAATACGTGCTGAAATTCTCGACCCCGGTGAATTTCGGCCTGTCGGCGGAACGCAAGAAGCTGTTCTTCAAGCTGCGCGGCCTGAAGTCGCGGCTGACCGGCCCGTCCGGCAACGCCCTGTCCGAGGCCGAAACCGCCCAGGTGGCCGAGGAATTGGGGGTGCGCGATCATCGCGTCGCCGAGATGGAGCGGTTGCTGACCCAAAGCCCACGGTCCTTGGACGCCCCGGTGGGCGAGAACGGCATCACCTATGGCGAGTTGCTGCCCGACGACGCCCCCAATGTGGAAGAGCGCCTGGGGGATCGCCAGGAACTGATGTACCGCCGCGAATTGCTGCGTCACGCCTGGGACGGTCTGAGCGAGCGGGAAAAGGACATCGTCTCGCAGCGCACCTTGCGGGAAAACCCGTTGCGCTTGGAAGACCTGGCCCAGCGCTACGACATCAGCCGCGAGCGTGTTCGCCAGATCGAGGCCGCGGCGCTTTCCAAGCTGAAGGGATTGGTCAAGGCCGCCGAGGCTAAGCTGATCCCCAAGGCCCGAACCATATAGGTTTCTGACGATTGAGTTTTTGTGTGTGCGTTCTTTACGGTTGTGCCACTGCCTCGGCCGTCTTTCCTTCGGGAAGGACGGCCGTTTTTTTGGTCGTCTCGGCGGGCAGCAAGGTGGCGGCGCCGCCCACCACCAAGGCGGTTGCCGCCAGCAACACGAACAAGGTTTCGAAACCGCCGGTCCAGCCGCGGATCAGCGACACCAAGGGCACGGCCAAGCCCGACACGC
This sequence comes from Rhodospirillaceae bacterium UBA6219, assembly GCA_002435715.1. Classification (GTDB taxonomy): domain Bacteria; phylum Pseudomonadota; class Alphaproteobacteria; order Rhodospirillales; family Magnetospirillaceae; genus Magnetospirillum. Next base: position 17,973 of record DISD01000050.1, on the reverse strand, counting down.
CGAAAGACAGCACGAATTTCATCCCCAAGGCGGTGCCGCGCCATTTGGCCGGGGTAAAGCGGTTCAACAGCAGGTTCTCGGCCGGAATCGCCGCCATGTTGCAGGCCACCGCCAGCAAGGACATGGCCACCATTGACAGACCCGACAGCCAGGCCAAAGCCAACAGCAGCGGTGCCTGGGCCAAAGCGGCCAGCACATAGATGCGCTTGGCCGGATAGCGGTCGGCCAGATGGCCGGCGACGACCTGGGTCAGACCGGCGACCAGATAGACCATGGTCACCGCCATGGCCGCCGCGCCCACCCCCATGCCGTCGCCCAGACGTTCGGAAAACAGCTTGGGAAGCGCCGGCTGGGTCGCTTGATAGATCAGACCCGCCCCCAGCATGGTGACCGACAGCACCAATCCGGCCCGCCAAGTGTCGCCCTTGCTGGGCGGCGCGGCCGGTGCGCGGTCGGCCTTGGTTTCCACCACCGCGCCCCGCTGGACCGCCCACAAGAAAGCCATGCCGGTCAGCACCACCAGAATGCCCGGCAGAATGAAGGCGGCGCGCCAGCCCAGGGTTTCGATGGCCGCACCGGCCACCAGACCGGCCACCGCCGGACCGATGCCGCCGAAGACGCCGTTCACCCCGATGGCCTTGCCCTTGTCGACGGCGTTGCGCAACAGCCAGGAAATACCCACCGGGTGATAGATGGACCCGAACATTCCGGTGGCGGCCAAAGCCAGCGCCAAGCCGAAGGCCGAACTGGACAGCCCGACCCCAATGGCCGATCCCCCCAGGCCCAGGAAGAACAACACCATCATGCCGGTGGTCGACCAGCGGTCGCCCAGCCAGCCGGCGGCGGGGGCCAACAGCCCGTACAGCAGCTTGGCGGCGACGATCAGGGTCAGAACCTCTTCATAAGGCAGACCCAACTCGCCGGGCAGAACCAGGGCGACGATGTAGAAAATCGGCTCGAACACATGGGCGTAAAGGTGGCCGATGCACGAGAAGGACAGCGCGTTACGCGCCTGACGGGGGGTGGCGATCATGGCCGGTACTGTGCCAGAGGCCGCTTCTCCGTCCCAATGTTTCCGCATCATCCCATACAAAAGAATAGAAGGGCGAATGCGCGGAAAAGGAGTACTTTACTTTAGGGGTATGTGTTGGTGGGGAATTTGAATAGATCACGACCCAGCCTGATCGACCATTTGACTCTGCGCTTGGCCTTGGTCGCCGGCTGCGGGGTGTTGTTCCTGTGTGCGGTTTGGGCTGGCGCCGAGCTTTACGATTTCAACCTGCGCAGCGAGGAATTGCGGCAAAGCCACCGCAATGCCAGCCAAGTCCTGTTGAAGCGGGTGGTCGACGACGCCTTGCAGACCATCGCCTATGAACGTCGGCGGGTCGAGGAGCGGGTCGAGACCTCGCTCCGTCAGCGGGTGGACGAAGCCGAGCTTTTGGCCACCAACCTGATCAAGACATATCGCGGGCGTCGTTCCTCCGCCGAGATCGAAACCATGGTGCGCGAAGCCTTGCGCCCCATTCGATTCAACAATGGCCGAGGTTATTTCTTCGCCTTCGACCTGACTGGGGTGGAAAAGCTGTTTCCCCTGCGCCCCGATCTGGAAGGCGTCGACATGCTGGAGCAAAGGGGGGCCAGGGGGGAATATGTCGTCCGCGACATGTTGGAACTGGTGCACAGCAAAGGGGGCGGTCTTTACCAATATTACTGGCTGCAGCCCGACAAGCCCGGCGACCACCTGAAATTCGCCTATGTGCGACCGGTCATGCCCCTGGGCTGGGTGGTGGGGACCGGGGAATACGTCGCCGACATGGAGGATGACATCAAGGCCGAGGTGCTGGAACGCATTTCGCATCTGAGCTTCGACCGCGCAGGGTACGTCTTCGTCAGCCAGATGGACGGCTTGTCGCTGGTGGGGACGCTGAAGGGCCGCAATCCCTTGGTGGAAGACGACAAGGTGCTGCGCGAAGGGACCCAGGCGTTGATCGCCCAAGCCCAAGCCGGCGGTGGTTTCGTGTCTTACGACATGGTTGACGGCAACGGCAAGCTGACCCGCAAGACCTCTTACGTGGCGGGAATCCCGGAATGGAATTGGTTCATAGGCGCCGGTCTGCACGACGACCGTGTCGAAGAAGAAATCAGCGAACAGCGTCGGCGACTGCTGAAAGGCATGCGGATCAAGGGCACGATCGCGGCTTTCGCCACCTTCTTGGTGGGCTTGGCCGGGATGACCATCATGCGGGCCACGTCGCGTCGGGCCGCTGCCGACGGGGCGACGCTGAGCCGGTCGCTGGAAGCCGCGGCACATTCGCCGGAATCCATCGACACCGACAATTTGCGTTTCGGCGAACACCTGCTGTTCGCCGAAGCCGCCAATCAGCTGATCGAGCGCCGCGCCAAGGTCGAACATGAATTGCTGGCGCGCACCGCGCAACTGGAACAGACCAATGCCGATTTGGAACGTTTCGCCTATGTGGCCAGCCACGATCTTCAGGAACCCTTGCGCACCATCGGTTTGTTCCTGCAATTGCTGAAGCGCCGGCTGGGCGACGGTCTGGATTCGGAAGCCCTGGAATATATGGATTTCGCCATTGGCGGGGCCGAACGCATGCGCACCAACATCCAGGGATTGCTGGCCTATTCGCGCACCACCCAGCACAGTGACGAACGGGTCGAAACCGATTTGGAAACCCTGGTCGGACGGGTGATCGCCGACCTGTCTGGGGCGGTGGTCGCCACCGGCGCCCAGATCGATGTCGATCCGTTGCCGGTATTGCGGGTCAATCCTGACCAGATGGCGGCCTTGTTCCAGAACCTGATCAGCAACGCCATCCGCTATCGTCACCCCGACCGCGATCCCCATGTGGTGGTGATGGCGTCGAAGCGCGATGACGGGGGCTGGGAAGTGGTGGTGGCCGACAACGGCATGGGCGTGCCCGAGGAATACCGTAAAGCCATCTTCGAACCCTTCCGCCGGTTCCAGCCGCCGGGCGTGGAAGGCGGTTCCGGCATCGGCCTGGCCCTGTGCCGCAAGGTGGTCGAGGACCATGGCGGACGTATCTGGGTGGAACCCGGGGAGGATTTGGGCAGCCGTTTCCACTTCACCTTGGGGGGCGACGCCGAGGGCTGAGCTTATTCGGCCAGCTTCAGGGTGAAATGGAAATGGCTGCCCTGTCCGGGAACCGAATCCAGCCACATGCGGCCGCCGTGACGTTCCACCACTTTCTTGCAGATGGCCAAGCCGATACCGGTGCCGGGATATTGGGTGCGGCCGTGCAGGCGCTGAAAAATACCGAAAATGCGTTCGTAATATTCCGCTTCGATGCCGATGCCGTTGTCGGACACGGTGAAACGGGCCATGCCGGTGTCGGCATCGGTGCTGGCGGCAATTTCGACCACGGGGGCGATGCCGTCGCGGCGATATTTCAAGGCGTTGCCGATCAAGTTTTGGAACAGGCGCAGCAATTGCGGTTCCGAGGCCTGAACCCGGGGCAGGGCGGGTGTGTATTGGACGAGGCCGCCACTTTCTTCCAAGCTGGCTTTCAGGTTGTCGATGGCGGTTTTCAAGGGGGCGGCCGCATCGATGGGCACCAGGGTGGTGTGGCGGCCGACCCGGGAATAATCCAGCAGGTCCAAGATCAATTGGTCCATGCGGTGGACGCCTTCGCGGGCATAGGCGATGAATTGACCGGCATCGGCATCCAACTTGTCGCCGTAACGGCGTTCCAGCAGCGACACGAAACTGGCGACCTGCCGCAATGGTTCGCGCAAGTCGTGGCTGGCCACATAGGCGAATTGTTCCAAATCCTCGTTGGAGCGTTCGACTTCGGCCAAGTAATCCTTGATTCTTTGTTCGGCCCTGACCTGTTCGGTGATGTCGCGGGAATAGACGGCGACCCGACGGACGATCCCGGCGGAATCCTTCAGCGGATAGATGGAATTGGACAAGTGGCGGTCGCTGCGGATGTCGACGGTGGTTTGCGGCACGCCGCTTTTCGCCACCGCTTCCACGGCGATGCGGCGCTGGGTGCTGACAGGGGCGGGGAAGAAGTCCCACAGGCTTTTACCCGGCACGGTCAACGGATCGATGCCGAAGCGGGTGGCGAAGACCTGATTGCAGGCCCGCATGGTGCCGTCCACGTCGAACAGCATGCAGGCGTCGGAAGAGGCGTCCAGCAATTGCCGCGACGTTTCCTCGGAGGTGCGGTACTGCCCTTCGGCTTGCCGGCGCAGGCCGATTTCTTTGATCAATCGACGATTGGCCAGGGCGAAACCGCCCAGGATCAACAGGGCCACCGTCACCCCACCCAACCCCCACAGCGTCACCGTGTTGGGGTCCAGACCGATTTGGGCCGGGATGTTCAGCCAGCGCTGACGGATTTGGCGATGTTCTTCGGCTGAAATGGATTCCAGGGCAATGTTCAAGGCTTGTGCCAGAAGCGGCCAGTCGCCGCGTACGGCAAAGGAAAACTCGGCCGAAGTCAGGTCGGCCGGGGCGGCGATCTTCAGATTGGTATAGCCCTGGTGTTCCATGTGCCAGGTGGCCACCGGCAGCACCCCGACATAGGCGTCGGCACTGCCTTGCGACACTTGGCGCAGGGCTTCGGTGCTTGTCGCCGCTATCCGCAGTTTAATGGCCGGGTGTCGCTTTTGGATTTCGTCGGCATACCAATAGGCATTTTCCGCCACCACCGAATGCCCCGTCAGGTCGTCCAGCGAGCCGATGAACGGGGCGTTGGTCCGGGTGACGATGACCAGCGGAAACTTGCTGTAGGGCAGGGAAAACAAGATGCCGCGATTGCGTTCGGGCGTCGCCCGCATGGTTGGCTGGATGTCGATGCCGTCGCCTTTGGGCAGGCGCTCCAGCACTTCCGGAAAGCTCATGTCGGCCGACGGCACGATGGTCAGGCCCAGCTTGCGCGCCGCCAAGGTGATGTAATCGACGCTGATGCCTTGTTTTTGGTCGTCCTGGTCGAACAGGAAAGGCGGGAAAGCGCTGTGGGTGCGGACCCGGATGGTGGGGTGTTCGGTCAGAAAACGGCGGACGTCGTCGGGCAGGGACAAGGATTGCGCCATTGCCGAAACCGTCGGCAACAAGACGCAAGCGAAAACGGCGATAAGGCGCAGCATCCGCATGATGGTTCCCCCACTCCCTTCCATTGAAGATTGGGAACCGTTACCGGTATTTGGCAAGCCTGTTCGCGCGATTTTGTGGCGTTCTATACTAAAAGACGATTAGATGCCCGCCCCTTGATCGATAAGCCCGGTCTGTCTTTCTACTTCCTTCAGCAGAAGGTGAAGACTTTTGTCCAAAAAGCCGTCGGCTTCCAGGCGGCGGACGGTGTTGATCAGGTAATCGCGGTTCAAGCCGGCACAGCCTTGGGCGTCCATGATGATGGAAGCCGCGTGTTCCAGTTCCAGCGCCCCGGCATAATGGCGATGGCGGGTGTCGGCGACGAAGCAATAGGCCGCAACCCTGGTGCCGTCGTCCAGGGACACTTTCAGCGTCTTGGCCTTGTAGGCATAGCCCACCAATTCCCGTTCGTTCAGATATTCCACCGTGATGTCGGCCTTGGCGGCGGCGACGCGGAAGGCGACCCCCCGGCACGATCCGCCGCGGTCCAGCCCCAGAACCAGACCAGGACGGTCCGGGGTGCCGCGATAATGCAGGGAATAAAGGCAAAACGAGCGGGTCCACCCCTTCAGCAGGGCCGGGCGGGCCTCGACGAAATCAAAGCCGGGACGCCACATCAAAGACCCATAACCGAAAACCCAAAGGTCGGAATCGTGCTGGGGAATGGTCATCACCGTCCGCTTGTGTTTATTGTGCCGGCGCACGCGCCATCAAGAAGGACGCAAAATGACCGAGAGTGCCGCCGCCCGCCAGCCCGAAATCACGCTCAGCGACGAAGACCGCCGGGGATTGTACCGCGCCATCTTGGGGCGGCGCGACGTGCGCGGCCAGTTTCTGTCCGACCCGGTGGACGACGAGGTGTTGGCCCGCATCCTGTTGGCCGCCCATCATGCGCCTTCGGTCGGCTTCATGCAGCCGTGGAGCTTCATCCTGGTGCGTTCCCCCCAACAGCGCGCCCGCATCAAGGCGGCCTTCGACCGTGCCAACGCCGAAGCGGCGCTGATGTTCGAAGGCGAGCGCGGCCAGAAATACCGGTCCTTGAAGCTGGAAGGCATCTTGGACGCCCCCATCAACCTGTGTATCACCTGCGACCGCGATCGCGCCGGAAAGGTGGTTCTGGGGCGCACCCACATGCCGGAAATGGACCTTTATTCCACCGTCTGCGCCGTCGAGAATTTGTGGCTGGCGGCGCGGGCCGAAGGCTTGGGGGTGGGCTGGGTCAGCATCATGGACCCCGAAGCCTTGCGATCCATCCTGAACCTGCCCGATTCCGTCGTCGCGGTGGCTTATCTGTGCGTGGGCAAGGTCAGCCATTTCCTGGCCCAGCCCGAATTGCAGGACAAGGGCTGGCGCCAGCGCCTGCCGCTTAAGGATCTGGTGGCTTTCGATTCCTGGGAAGGGGCCATCGACGACGCTTTGCGGCAAAAGCTGCAAGACGTGGCGGATTTGGTAGAAAAAGGGGAATTGATGTAGATATTGCGAATCTTTGCGATGTGTGTCCAAACTTTTATCCACCTTAAGGTGTATCGGTGGAGGCGGACATGGCGAAAAATCTGGTCATCTGTTGTGACGGTACCTGGAACACGCCGGATCAGGCCCAAGAGGGCGTTCCCATTCCCACCAACGTGGTGAGATTGTTCAATTGTCTGGCGCCGACCGACGATGCCGGACAGGCCCAGCACCGTTATTACCACCCCGGCGTCGGCACCGGCACCAATTGGTGGGACAAAGTGGTGGGCGGCGGTGCCGGTGTCGGACTGGATCGCAACATCCTGTCGGCCTGGCGCGAGATTTGTGACCATTACCAACCGGGCGACCGCCTGTTCCTGTTCGGCTTCAGCCGCGGCGCTTATACGGTGCGCAGTCTGGCCGGACTGATCCACGCCTGCGGCATCCTTGATAACGACGGTCTGGAAGAAGCGGCGGTGTGGGCGCGTTTGAAGCTGGCCTTCGAACAGGGCTATCGCCGGCGTCCCAAGACCCAGGCCCATTGGGCCGGTGACGGTGGCAAAATGCGTGTCGCCCCTGCCGCCAATCCCGGTTTGGTGCATTTCCTGGGGGTCTGGGACACGGTGGGGGCCTTGGGTATCCCCGACGACATGGCGCTTTTGAACCTGTTGGACAATCTGCACGACTACTCGTTCCACGACACCACCTTGAACGAATCGGTGGCCACCGCCTGCCATGCTTTGGCCATGGACGAGGAACGGGCCAATTTCCTGCCCACGCTTTGGGACGACAACGATCCACGGGTGACCCAGAAGTGGTTTCCCGGGGTGCACAGCGACGTGGGCGGCGGTTATCTGGAAACCGGTCTTTCCAACGGCGCCTTGCTGTGGATGATCGACTTGGCCAAGGCGGCAGGTCTGGTCTTCGCCAGTGGCATGGTGGACCAGGTCGCCGCCGATCCGCGTGGGGTGCTGCACGATTCCGCCAAGGGGGTGTTCTCGGTGCTGCCCACCCAGCCGCGCAACGTGCCGCGTCTGGTGGCCGGCAACCACCTGCTGCACGATTCGGTGCTGGATCGGGCCAACAGACCGCCCATCACCCAGGCGCCCTATTGGGTGCAACGCCCGCTCTTGAAGGCTGGCGACAAGGTGAGCTTCGAGGTCTATGCCCTTGATCCGTGGAACGCCACCGGCATCTGGATGGAAGCCGGGACGCGCTATCAGTTCACCGCCACCGGCGAATGGCTGGACAAGAACATTCCCTGCGGGCCGGACGGGACCAAGGACGGCAAGTTCCATCTGGGCGAAATGGTGCATCTGGCCGGCAGCGCCTTGGGTGTGGCCGAGGAATGGTTCAAGACCTTGACCGGCAACAAGGCGGCTGACTTCAAGGGGACGCGGCGTTACGAATGGGCGCCGTGGTTCAGCCTGATGGGGGTGATCGCCAATGCCAAGGGGGTGGACGGCAAAGGGCATGCCTTGCCCCATGAAAGTCTGCTGATCGGCGGCGGGACCCAGTACACGCCCCAAGAATCGGGGTATCTGTACGCCTTCGCCAACGATGCCTGGGGCTTTTACGGCAACAATCGCGGCCGTCTGCTGTTGTCGGTGGAACGTCTATAACCGGCGGAACACGCACCAGCAAAAACGCTGTTCGGCGCCGCTTGGGGTCAGGTGGGTGTCGGCGAGTTCCTGTTCCAGGACGAAGCCGGTGCCCAGCATGGCCGACAGGCTGGCGCCGTCGTGGCGCGCCACGTTCAAGCCGGAACAGCGTTCGGGCCCGTCAAGCGCGAATGTGGCGATGATGGCGATACCGTCCGGGGCCAGGGCGGTGCCAAGGGTCCGGGCATAGGCCGCTTGATCTTCGGGCGTGGTGAAGAAATGGCACAAGGCCCGATCATGCCACACGTCGAACAGGCCGGGCACCGGCTGCCAATCCAGCACGTCGGCGGCGATCCAGGTGACGTCGTCGCCCAAGCCGCCCAAATCCTGGTGGGCCTGGGCCAAGGCGGCTTCGGCGATGTCCAGCACGGCGACGTTGGAATAGCCTTGTTCCACCAACAAGCCGGCCAGCGGCGAGCGGCCGCCGCCGACATCGATGATGGCGCTGTCGCGGCGTCGGCCGGCTTGGCTGATCAGCTTCATCGACAAAGCGGGATCGGCCTGGAACCAGCTGACCTTGTCGGCGTCGCGGGTCGTCCACACATTCTTCCAATGGGCATGGCGATCTTCGTTGCCTGTGTCGGTGCCGGACATATCGATCCACTCGATTGCTGAAAACAGAAATATTGCCACTGTTTTGGCTGCCGTCACGCTGGAAATCCTTCGCCCAAGGTCGTATAGAGTTCGCTCCCCTTTCCGCGCGTGCGGAAAATCCATTGTTCGTGGTGTCGAGGATAGTTTGATGGCTGATTTGTGGACCCCGGAATCCTGGCGCAACAAGACCCTGCATCAGGTCCCTACCTATCCGGATCAGGCCAAGCTGGCCCAGACGGAAGAAACCCTGTCCACTTTCCCGCCGCTGGTCTTCGCCGGTGAAGCCCGCCGTTTGAAGTCGTCGCTGGCCAAGGTGGCGGACGGCAAGGCCTTTTTGCTGCAAGGCGGCGACTGTGCCGAAAGCTTCGTCGAATTCCGCGCCAACAACATCCGCGACACCTTCCGCGTCATGCTGCAGATGGCGGTGGTGCTGACCTATGGCGCCGCCATGCCGGTGGTCAAGGTCGGCCGCATGGCCGGCCAGTTCGCCAAGCCGCGTTCCGCCGACACCGAAACCATCGACGGTGTGACCCTGCCCAGCTATCGCGGCGACATCATCAATGGTATCGAGTTCAACGAAGAAGCCCGTGTCCCCGATCCCGAGCGCATGGTCCGTGCCTACAACCAGTCGGCCGCCACGCTGAACCTGCTGCGCGCTTTCGCCCAGGGTGGTTACGCCGACCTGCACAAGGTGCATCAGTGGACCTTGGGTTGCGTCGAAGGTTCGCTGCAGGGCAAGCTGTACCAGGAAATGGCCACCCGCCTGTCGGAAACCCTGGCTTTCATGGAAGCCTGCGGCATGACCAGCGAGACCACGCCCCAGATCCGCGAGACCGAGTTCTTCACCTCGCACGAAGCCCTGTTGCTGCCCTATGAACAGGCGCTGACCCGCGTCGATTCCACCACCGGAGACTGGTACGATTGCTCGGCCCACATGCTGTGGATCGGCGAGCGCACCCGCCAGTTGGATGCCGGTCATGTGGAATTCCTGCGCGGCGTCAAGAATCCCATCGGCTTCAAGGCCGGGCCCAGCATGTCGGGCGACGATCTGTTGAAGCTGATCGACGCGCTGAACCCGGAAAACGAAGCGGGCCGCATCACCATCATCACCCGCATGGGTGCCGAAAAGATCGAGGAAAAGCTGCCGGCCCTGGTTCGTCACATCACCCGCGAAGGCCGTTCGGTGGTGTGGTCGTGCGACCCCATGCACGCCAACACGGTCAAGGCCTCGACCGGCTTCAAGACCCGCGAATTCGACCGCATCCTGGCGGAAGTCCGCGCCTTCTTCGCCGTGCACAAGGCCGAAGGCACCCATGCCGGCGGCGTGCATTTCGAAATGACCGGCCAGGACGTCACCGAATGTGTCGGTGGCACCAAGGCGGTGACCGAAGCCGCCCTGGGCGATCGTTACCACACCCATTGCGATCCGCGTCTGAACGCCAACCAGGTTCTGGAGCTGGCTTTCCTGATCGCCGACCAGTTGAAGAAGGACCGTCAGGCCAAGGCCTGAGCCTTTTTCCACCCTTGAGCATGCGTTGTGCAAAACCCCTGGTCCTGAAGGGCCGGGGGTTTTTGCTGCGGGTTATCCGGTTCGGGGGGGCGGACCCGCGTGTCAGCGTCCTGTGCCATCAAATTGGTCGGGTTTTAAATGGCGTGTCAGGGTTCTGATTTTTCTATCAAAAAGGTGGGGATTAGGGTGGGGCGGGGCGGTGGCGCAAAAAGGATTTGGTTAAAAGTGTTGCTATCAAGACACTGTCAAGCCTATGGTTGAAATCAGGGTGAGATTGTGTGCTGTGGATCAACTGATAATATCTGTAGCAGACAGTGATGGCGGCGCCAGGGGAAGCTGCGCAGTAATGCGCCATTGGTCGCGGTCAGTTTCAATAAAATGAAATATTGTTCATGTGGGCTGGCGTTTACACTTCGCTTGTGTGATGTGAGGATGAGGCCGTCTTGATGATCTATTCTTGACCATTCTTTTGGTTTGGTTGTCGTCCGTTGGTCAGTGCCCATATACGCACCATGTTCCCGAAACTGATACGGAGAGCAGGCATGAGCAATTTCGAGCATTCCCTGCGGGCCGCCGCCTCGTGGAGCAAGACCGACCGCTTCTGGTTGGCTTGGCCGCAAAACACCGGTGCCCGGGATCGCGACCAGATCGCCCGTGACGACAGCGTCGCCCTGGCGCAGCTGTTGTCCGCCCATGCGCCGGTGACCATGGTCACCGCCGCCGCCGATCTGGTGCAATGTTCGTTGCAGATGCCGGCGGGGGTGATGACCCTGCCGACCAGTTCCGCCCAATCGCTGCTGGCCCAGCAACCGGTGTGGCTGGCTGGCGGTTCCGGTCAGGTGCTGGCTGGCATCGCCGCCGATTATCTGGCCGGTTTCGATCTGGCCCAGGCGGCCGGTGTCGGCGTGGTCGAGTTGCCCGTCGGCTGGCGCGGTGACTTGATCGAAAGTGACGGCGAGGGCACGGCCCTGGTGTCCGCCCGTCTGGCGGAGGGCTTGGCCGGCGGTCGTGACGAAGCCGAGCGGCTGATGCGCGATAAGCTGGGCATCATGCAGGTCATCTGGTTGGAAGACCCCGGCATCAGCCGGGTGCCGGCCCGCTATCTGGCGCCGGGTGTGGTGGCGGTGCCCGGTGGTCACGGGGTGTCGCACCCGTCCTATGCGGCGCTGTCGGCCAATCGTGACCGGCTGCGCGTCACCTCGGACCGGGTGGGACGCAGTTTGACCGTGCTGGACCTGCCGTGCCCCAGCAAGCAGATGGGCTGCTATTCCGACTGCATGGTGGCCGGTGATCTGGTGGTGGTGCCGGAATTCGAGGAAGGCGCCGATTCGCAAGCCTTCGCCCAAGTGGTGGCGGCGTTGCCCGAATCCCGCGTCGTCGCCTTTCCCGCCACCCATTTGGCCGGGCCGGGAAACGGCTTGGGCCGGACCGTGTTGGCCCAGCCCAAGATGAATTGATTTTCGAGCATCTTCATGCGAAGCGTGAAGATGCGATAAGCCCGAGCGGTAATTGAGCAGACCGGAACGGGCTATTTAAAAAACGGGACTTGTTTCCGCCTTGGCAGAAACAAGTCCAAAAGATCGCCGACCCCAGGGCCGGCGATTTTGTTTACAGGATGCTTTGACCGGTCTTCGCCCAGTCCTTGCAGAAGGCATCCAATCCCTTGTCGGTCAGCGGATGACCGTACATCTGCTTCAGGATCGACGCCGGCATGGTCACCACGTCGGCGCCCAGGCGGGCGGCGTCGGTGACATGCAGCGGGTTGCGCACGCTGGCCACCAGCACTTCGGTGGTGAAGGCCGGGTATTGGGCATAAATCTCGACGATATCGGAAATCAGCTGCATGCCGTCCTGGCCGACGTCGTCCAGACGGCCGACGAAGGGCGAGATGAAGGCGGCGCCGGCCTTGGCGGCCAGGATGGCCTGATTGGCCGAGAAGCACAGCGTGACGTTGACCTTGGTGCCTTCGTCGGCCAGCACCTTGCAGGTCTTCAGGCCATCGACGGTCAGCGGCACCTTGACGGCGACGTTCTTACGAAGGGCGCGCAGCTTGCGGCCCTCGGCCAGCATGGTTTCGAAATCGGTGGCGGCGACTTCGGCCGAGACCGGGCCGGGGACGATGTCGCAGATCTCGCAGATGACGTCCAGGATGTTGCGGCCCGACTTGGCGATCAGCGACGGGTTGGTGGTGACGCCGTCAACCAGCCCGGTTTCGGCCAAGGCCTTGATGTCGGCGACCTCGGCGGTGTCGATGAAGAATTTCATTGTTCTTGGCTTTCCTTGGTTTTCAGAGCGTGTTCACGCCAAGCGTGAATACGCGACAAGCCCGAGTGGCGTCTGAACTGCCCGGCACGGGCATACTTGCAAAGAGAGACTTGTTTCCGCTTTCGCGGAAGCAAGTCTAGTCTGCGGCGCGCTTCAGCACTTCGGTGACGGTCACCGCCAGATGGTCTTCGACCACCACCACTTCGGCGCGGGCGATGTGCTTGCGGTTGACGTAAAGATCGACCGGATCGTTGACCTTGCGGTCCAGTTCCACCACGGCGCCACGGCCAAGCTTCAGCAACTGGGCGATGGGCAGATTGGCCGTGCCCAACACAGCGATACATTCGACGTTGACCCCGTACACCGCTTCCTGGTGCTTCGAGCCGACCATGGTATCGTCATCAGCCATTTGCCACCGCCTTGTCACTGCCTGCTGGAAAGAATCCAGCAGGCAGTACACCACGGAATTGGTTAACTTTTCCTATCAGGGCATATGGACATAATAGCCCGGAGCCTCGGCGATGGGCGGATAGCCGGCATCGACCGCCCCCATCGTGGGCGGTGCGATCTGGCCCGACGAATTGGCCACCAACCATTCTTCCCACGGTTCCCACCACGAGCCATGGTGCTGGGGCGTCACCAGCACCCAGGTGTCGGGATCGACGTATTTGTCGGCGTCGGCGCGGGTGGCGATCTGGTAGGAACGGCCCTTGTGACCGGGTTCCGAGACGATGCCGGCATTGTGGCCGCCACTGGCCAGAATGAAGGTGACGTCGGTGTCGGACAGGATGCCGATCTTGTAGACCGACTTCCAGGGCGCCACGTGGTCCTTGGTGGTGCCCACCGCGCAGATGGGGGCGCGGATGTCGGTCAGCGCGATGGGGCGGCCCTCGACGGTATAACGGCCCTTGGCCAGCATGTTGTTGAGGAACAGCCGGCGCAGATATTCGGTATGCATCTTGTAGGGCAGCCGGGTGGCGTCGGAATTCCACGCCATCAGATCGTTCGAGCTGTCGTTTTCGCCCAACAGGTACTGGCGGATCATCCGCGACCACACCAGGTCGTTGGAGCGCAACATCTGGAAGGCGCCGGCCATCTGCTTGGTGTCCAGGTAGCCCTGGTCCCACATGACGTCTTCCAGATAGGTCACCTGGCTTTCGTCGATGAACAGCATGATTTCGCCGGCATCCTCGAAATCGGTCTGCGCCGCCAACAGGGTGACACTGGCCAGACGGTTGTCGCCGTCACGCGCCATGGCCGAGGCGGCGATGGACAACAGCGTGCCGCCCAGACAATAACCGGCGCCGTGGACCTTTTGCCCGGGGACGATGGCGTTGATGGCGTCCAAGGCCGCCATGACCCCCAGACGGCGGTAATCGGCCATGCCCATGTCGCGATCTTCGGCGCCCGGGTTCTTCCACGAGATGACGAACACCGTGTGTCCCTTGGAGACCAGCCACTTGACCATCGAGTTTTGCGGCGACAAATCCAGGATGTAGTACTTCATGATCCAGGCCGGNNCCGGCACGATCAGGATCGGCTCGGCATGGACGCTTTCGGTGGTGGGCGCGTACTGGATCAGCTCGATCAGCTTGTTGCGGAACACCACCTTGCCCGGGGTGCAGGCGACGCCTTTACCCACCTGGAAGCGTTCGTCCTTGGCATAATCGCGCCCGGTCAGGTTGCGCATGATGTCGTCGGACAGGTTCTGCAGACCTCGGGCCAGATTCTGGCCGTTTTCTTCCATGGTGGTTTGCAGGACGTCGGGATTGGTCAACAGGTAATTGGCCGGAGACATCATGTCCAGCAACTGCCGCGCGGTGAACTCGACCACGTTCTGGCGGTGGGGGGCGACGCCGCGCACGTTGGTGGTGGCATAGTGCCACCATTGCTCGGTGTAGAGGAACGCCTGGCTCATGATGTTGTAGGGGAATTTCTGCCAACCTTCGCTGGCGAAGCGCGAATCGTGGGCCAAGGGGACGAAGGGATCGGGGTCGGTGCGCCCGGCCAGGGTGTCCAGGGTGTAGCGGGCCAGGGGCAGCGCCTTGGACAGGGCGTTCTGCGCCAGTTCCCCCACCTTACCGGGCGAGTTGGCCAGATGGACCAGCCAATCCAAATAAGCCAGCAGCAGCGAGGCCGGCGACAGGGCGTTGGTGAAACGGCCCTGGATGGCGTGCATCAGTCGGTCGGTGCTTTCGGTGAAAATGGGGAAGGGGGTACGGAACTGTTCCATGCCGGCGGGCAGCGCCATCATCTGATGGACCGGATTGACGTGCGCCGCGACCGCCGGGGCGGGGGCGGCCGGGACGGTGGCGGCGGCAGGGGCGGCGACGCCGTCGGGTTGCTGCTCGGCGTCCTTGGGGCGGCGAGCGGAGCGGATCTCGTTCATCTGTTTGATCCCTGTTTCGATCCAAATCTGCCGACCACTATAGGTCCGTTCTTGGTTGGCGCTCCATGAAGTTTCTGCAATGCAATATGGGGCGATAATCGCGGGCGGGGCGGCGAATATGATGGATTTCCCCCCCACCTTAAGGGTATATTCAGGATTGGAGTAATTTAGACTTCGTATCCGTGTATCTGCGCGGACGAATCGGGAACAGATTGAAAATGGCACTCGGTACTCACAAAGTCTCGGCGTTAGCGACGCCCGGCATGTCGGCGGCGGCCACGGCCCGCCCCGCGTCGGGTGGTCGCAATGTCGCGTCGGTGTCGAGTACCTCGGCCGAGGAAGCCGTCTTTTCGTCGCAGATCGGCGTCAACGACAATCGTCTGCTGCGCTATGACGACGAACTGGATCTGGGTTTTTCCGATCACCGCGATCCGGATTCCCGGGGCAGTACGCCTTTCATGTCCAAGGCGGCGTCCAGCTTCCAGGCCGAACTGGCCGACGAAGCTACCGGCGGCGCGTCTTCCAACGTGTTCATGGATTACGTCATGCGTGGCGTCGGCACCTATGAACACAACATGCGGGTGACCACGCCGGGTTCGGTGCGTCCGGGCAGCGTGCTGAACTACCTGTATTAAGTAAAGCGTCGCGCCGTTTCGCACGGTGATGGGACGCTTTCGTCCGCCTTCCTGTTCTTTTGTTGGAGTTGAGGCACTGCCGCCGGCTGTCGGTGGTGGCCGCATCCTTGTGCTCTCTGTCAGTAAAATTGATTCGACTGCGATGTATAAAATAGTATCGTCATCATCAGAAGCCTTTGCTTTGTAACATATGCCTGATGATGGAGTGTATTATGTCTAATGGAATTGTGCGCAAAACTGTCGCTGAATGTTTCGGTACTTTTTTGTTGGTTTTTGGTGGATGTGGTAGTGCTGTGCTTTCTGCCGCTTTCCCTCATCTTGGTATCGGTTTTTTTGGTGTTTCTTTTGCTTTTGGTCTAACGGTTCTGACCGGTGCCTATGCCTTCGGCCCGGTTTCCGGGGGGCATTTCAATCCGGCGGTGTCGCTGGGGTTGGCCGTTGCCGGGCGATTTTCCTGGCGCGATTTGCCCGCTTATGTTGCCGCCCAGGTGGTCGGGGCCATCGCCGCGGCCGCGACCTTGTATGTGATCGCCTCGGGGCAGGCGGGCTTTTCCCTTGCCGGCGGTTTCGCCGCCAACGGGTATGGCGATCATTCGCCGGGGGGCTATGGTTTGATCGCGGCGCTACTGATTGAAGTGGTGCTGAGCGCGTTCTTCCTGCTGATCATTTTGGGGGCGACGGAAAAGCGGGTTCCCGCCGGTTTCGCCCCCATCGCCATTGGTCTGGCGCTGACCTTGATCCACCTGATCTCGATTCCGGTGACGAATACCTCGGTCAATCCGGCGCGTTCCACCGGGCAGGCTTTGTTCGTCGGCAGCTGGGCGGTCGGTCAGTTGTGGCTTTTCTGGGTGGCGCCGCTTGTGGGCGGGGCTATGGGCGGAGTGCTCCATCGCGGCATTTTCGCCGAGCGGTGATCAGCCCATGAAAAAACGGCCCGATTTTGTCGGGCCGTTTTATCGTATCGGACGATGCCGCGAGGCGGATGCGGTCGGTCGGTGTCAGGACCAGCGTGGCTCGGTCTGGCGGCGTAGTACGTCAAGGGCGCGTTCAGCCCGCCAAAAGCTGGCTTTGTCGCCGGGCTGGGCATAGCGGCGGATGAAATCCACATGATTTTCCATGGCCGCCAGCATGTCGCGCGGGCGGTCGGGATCGGCCTTTTCGCCGGTCAGGGCGCCGATGGTGGTGTCGTAATCGGGGTGCAATTCGCTGGGAAAGCCGACCCACTGGTATTCGTCCCAGCGAAGCGACCCTTCCACATACAATTCGTGGGTGATTTCCGCGTATTGGCGCGGGCTGACATTGCGCAGGTCGAAACGGGCGCGACACTGCGAACGCGGCGCGGGCAGGGCCAGAAGCGGGGTGAGGGCGTTCATTGTCGGTCCGTGGGGCTTATTGCCGATGGCCGGAAACACGGCGATAGGCGGGCACGTTGTCCAGGGCGGGTTCCAGCATGGGGCGCAATTCGGCGACACGCGACAGGGCCTGCAATTGATCCCAGGTCAGGCTGCCTTCGCTGAACAGCTCGCGTACCAAAAGCGCGATCTCGCCCGTGCTGGGGTGGGCCGGGGCCTTTTGTCCGACCGGCTGCGCTTGCAGGGCGGGGGCGGCGGGGGTGGTGTCGGCCAGGTCGACGATGTCGTCGCGCCAGCCAGGGGTGAAATCGAACGTCATGCCCATCCTCCGTGTCGTCTTTCCAACACTGGGAAACGACGTTGCATGAGGCGTGCCAGACCGCCACCCGCCCGATCGCCCCGGTTTCGGCGGCGAAAGCGGCAAAAACTGCCGCTTCGGATGGGCAGAATTTGCCCATGGCCCGGCAAGGATTGTCCGGCACACTGTTTGCTGGTGGTTGCCTGGACGCCATGTATAATGCGGCCGATTTGTCTTGGAGGTCCGAATGGTGCGTGGCGTTTTGACGGCTTTGGCCGTCGTGGCTTCGGGGACGGCGTCCTTCGCCTGGGCCGGACCCGCCGATTTGGCGCCGCACCGCGCCATTTACGCCATGGGGCTGGCCACCTCGAAACCCGGTTCTGGCATCGCCGCCGCCAGCGGCACCATGAGCTACCAGTTCGAAGATTCGTGCGACGGCTATGTGGTGGAAAACCGCATCGCGGTGAATTACGCCTATACCGAGGGCGGCCAGGCGCTGTCGGCCACCGACTTCATCACCTGGGAATCCAAGGACGGGCTGCATTACCGCTTCCGCATGCGCAACACCCGCGACGGTCAGGTGACCGAGGAAGTGGAAGGCCATGCCGACCTGAAGGGCAAGGGCCAAGGCGGCATCGCCAAGTTCACCCGCCCGGAAAACTTCACCATGCCGCTGCCCAAGG
>DISD01000087.1 GCA_002435715.1 Rhodospirillaceae bacterium UBA6219 | reverse complement strand
CCGACGCCGACGAACATTTCGACGAAGTCGGAACCCGAGATGGTGAAGAACGGCACATTGGCTTCACCGGCGATGGCGCGGGCCAACAGGGTCTTACCGGTACCGGGCGGACCGACCAGCAAGCAGCCCTTGGGGATCTTGCCGCCCAGGCGCTGGAACTTCTGCGGGTCCTTCAGGAATTCGACGATTTCTTCCAGTTCCTGCTTGGCTTCATCGATGCCGGCCACGTCCTCGAAGGTCACACGGCCCTGCTTTTCGGTCAGCAGGCGGGCCTTGGATTTGCCAAAGCCCATGGCCTTGCCGCCACCCGACTGCATCTGGCGCATGAAGAACACCCAGACGCCGATCAACAGCAACATGGGGAACCACGACACCAGGATACCCCAAAGCGTCGGCTGGTCGTCGGCCGGCGGCACCGCCGAAATGCGGACACCCGATTCGCGCAGCTTGGGCACGATGTTGGCTTCGGGCGGCATGTAGGTCGAGAACGGCCGGTTGTCGGAATAATGACCAGTGACGGTATAGCCCTGGATAGTGACGTCGGCGACGCGACCGCCATCCACCTCGGCCATGAAATCCGAGAACGCCACCTGCCCCATGCCGCGCTGCGGCGTCGAGGTCTGGAACAGGTTGAACAGCATCACGAGAAGCAGGGCGATGATGATCCACAGCGCCAGGTTCTTGCTGAAATTCAAGGTCAAGCCCTTCCCGAGTGTAGGGCGCCAGATGTGCGCCCGAAGATGACAGCGTTCCCTACAGATAGTGCCCTGCCAAAGTTAAACAAGGCAATGCGCAATCTCAGTCAGCGGCCGAAGCGGTGCCGGCCACAACCAAGGCGCACGGGACAAGGCGCCGATAGAGCTTTTATAGCCGAGGTGAGGCACGGCGCAAACACCCTGCCGATCAAATAATGCCGGTAATGTGGGGCGCACCAGCGGTGGACAGGCCGGCAAACCGCCCTCAGCCAGCTTGACCACACGGCGCCAGCCTTGCGGCCCCAACGCCCCCAGACTCAAATCATCGGGTGCATCGGCGGGCATCGTCACGCGAAAACGCCCATCCCAGATCAGCGTTTGCCCCGGCCGCACCGCTATGGGCGGCGCCACGCGCCCGGCTTCACGGCAAAACAGCCAGCGCCCCCCGTCCCAGGCCACCCGGCAGCCGGACAGGGTGCCGCCTTGGCCATGACGCAGCCGTGCCAGCAAAAATTTCGTCCGTTCCAGACGTGGTGAAACATTTTCTCCGCCCATTGAACGCAGCAGACGGGCCAACAGGCGCAGGGCCAGATCGTCGTCCCAATCCTGCCAGAAATCCCCGTCCACCAAGGCGTAGGCGGCAGGAAACAGCCGCACATGGCGCGCCAGGGCACCGGCCAGATGGGATTCCAGGGTGTCACGGGCCAAGGCCAAGGCCTTTGTCGTCTGCCCCAATCGCTCGGCATTCAGACCTTCCGCCGCCAAGACCGGCATCAGCCGTCGCCAGCGCACCCGGGCATGGCGAGGATCATCGTTGGAGGGATCCTCGACCCAATCCTGGTCCCATTGCCGCAAGGTGGCCCGCAAGCGATCCTTGGACAGATCCAAACAGGGACGCAACCAACGCAGATACGCGCCGTGGCGAATGGCGGCCATGCCGGATAAGCCCTCGACCCCCGAGCCGCGGGCCAGGCGCAACAGGAAGGTTTCGGCCTGATCTTCCCGGTGATGGGCCAACACCACATGCAAGATTCCGACCTCCCGGCACCAATCCTCGATCAGCCGATAGCGGGCGTCACGGGCCTGGGCCTGGATGTCGGAAGCCGGCTTGTCGCCCAGCCAGGGCAGAATGTGATGCTCGATACCATGATTGGCCAACCAACGGCCGACCAGCACCGCTTCGGCGGTGGAATTGGCCCGCAAGCGATGGTCGACCGTCAGGCCCACCACCTTGCCGCCCCGGCCATGGGCCCATTGCGCCGCCAGCAACGTCGCCGCCAGGGAATCCCCGCCCCCCGACACCGCCACCGCCAGACGCGGGTGCGGTTCGAACGGCCCCAATCGGTCCATCAACGCGGCGAATTCAGCGGGAGTGACGGCTTTCATGTGAAGAAGGCCCCTTCGCGACGAAGGGGCCCTTTCCTATTTGCAATTATACTTCTGCTTTTCGGCGGTGGCCGCCCGCTTGACCCGGTCGGGCATCTTGGCCTGGTCCTTGAACAGGATACCGAAGGCGGTACAGGCTTCCTTGGTCTTGCCCATCTGACCGAACGAGGAACCAGCCTTGTAGATCATGTCGGCGGCCTTGGGATGGTTCGAGAACTTCTTGTAGCCTTCCAGGAAAGTAACGGCGGCGGTATTGAAGTCCTTACGCACGTAAGCGATGTCCCCCAGCCAATACTGGGCGTTGCCGGCCAGTTGATGGCTGGAATATTTGGCCAGGAAGTCCTGGAAGCCTTTTTCCGCTTCCGGATAGGCGCCACGCTGCAACGCTTCATAGGCCATGTCGTACTGCCCCTGGGCATCCTTGGGCGGCGCCACCGGAGCATTGTTGTTGGCGGCCGGTTTCTTCAAATCCTTGTCGGACAAAGTTCCCAAGGTCTGCGGCGCGCTGGCCGGAGCCGGCTGATCGCCGCCCTTGGCCGCCGGCATGGAAACCTGGGCTTGCCCCCCCTCAGCCGATTGGGCCGGCGCCTGGGCCGCCTGCAAATCCTTGAAACGCAGGTCGATGTCGGCCTGCAGGCGTTCCAATTGCTTGGACACCTGCTGGGCCTTGAAGGCGGCTTCTTCCACCCGACCGGTCAACTGGCGCACCAGATCTTCCAATTGGTCCACCCGTTCGTCCAGACGCACCGCCATGCCCGCCGACATGGGGCTGACGGTGTTGGCCGGGCGGGTCGAGGACGTCCCGCCACCCAAGGCCGGAGAGGTGATGACGGTGGAACCGCCGCTGGTCGTGCCACCCCGGGCCATCTGCGCCTGTATCATCTGCAAATCGCGTTCAAGCCGCTCCAAACGGTCGGACATGGCGCGGTTTTCGTATTGGGCGTGGGCGGGCTGGACCTGAAGGGCCAAACCGGCCAGAACGACAAAAGCGGCAAGACGGCGCACGGGCGAACCTCGATCTCACTGAAAACGGCCGACCCGCACTCGCGGGCAACAGCGAAAGGGATACCATAAAGTGCCCATAAGGCAAAGTTGTGGCGCAGCTTTGTTTAAGCGCCCGCTTAATCGTCGCGCGGATTGGGCGCGTGCCTCGACTGAAGCCGTCAATGAAAAGCGCACCAAAACAAAACGCCCGCCCTTCCCTTGACAGGAAGGACGGGCGCTTCGTTTACGTCAGCGACGTCTCGGCAATTACTTGCTGAGGACGGTCACGCCACGACGGTTCTGCGACCAAGCGGCCTCGTTCGAACCCAGAGCGACCGGGCGCTCCTTGCCGTAGGAGATGGTCTTGACGCGAGCGGCCGGCAGGCCGGCGCCGACCAGGTATTCCTTGACGGAATTGGCACGACGCTCGCCCAGGGCCAGGTTGTACTCGCGGGTGCCGCGTTCGTCGGCATGGCCTTCGATGGTCAGCGAGTAGGTCGGATACTTCTTCAGCCAGGCAGCCTGCTTGTCCAGGGTGGCCTTGGCGTCGGCACGCAGAGCGTACTTGTCGAAATCGAAGAACACGCGGTCGCCGACATTGGCGATGAAGTCCTGCTCGGAGCCCGGAACGATCGAGGGCTTGGTAGCCTTCGGCGGTTCGGCGCCGGCGCCGGACTTGGTGCCGGTGGCTTCGGGGGCGGATTCACAAGCGGCCAGCAGGGCGGCGGCGGCGAAGATGCTCAGGAAACGCAGTTTCATTAGTGAGGACTCCCCCTCAGAGGATTAAAGATGCCGGGCGGACTTTCTTTTTGTGCCGCGCCGATATGACAGGATCGGCGCAAACATCCGGCCGCGTTGGCCCATTGGGTCCGCCGCGAACCGGAAAAAATCCTAATCGCGGCGGACTATAATAGTTACCAACTAGGGAATCAAGGGGGACCACGCGGGGTCGGAACCGTCCAAGGGGGTCAGGACTTGGCGTTCATTGAAGCCCGTCAAGTCAATGGTGTAGAGCTTGGCAGTCCCGCCGCGACCGGCGCTATCCGACGGAGTTTCCTTCCAAAAAGCCAAAACACGGCCGTTGGGCGCCCAGGTCGGGCCTTCCACCAGATAGCCCTGGGACAGCAGCCGTTCGTCCGACCCATCGGGACGCATGACACCTATGAAGAATTCGCCGCCTTTCATCTTGGTGAAGGCGATCAGGTCACCACGCGGCGACCACACCGGGGTGGCGTAACGGCCGTCACCGAAGGTGATGCGGCTGACGTTCGAGCCATCGGCGTTCATGGTGTAAAGCTGCTGGGCCCCGCCCCGGTCCGAGTTGAACACGATGCGCGACGAATCGGGCGAATAACTGGGCGAAGTGTCGATGGACGGATGGTTGGTCAGCCGGGTCTTCTGCCGGGTCAGCAGGTTCATCTCGTAGATTTCGGCGTTGCCGTCCTGCGACATGGACAACACCACCTTGTTGCCGTCGGGCGAGAAACGGGGCGCGAAGGTCATGCCGGGGAAGTCGCCCAGCAATTCGCGGCGCGCGGTGTCGATCTGCAGGATGTAGACGCGCGGCGTGCCGCGGAAATAGGACATATAGGTGATTTCACGCGCGGTCGGCGAAAAGCGCGGCGTCAACACCAGATCCTCGCCCGAGGTCAGGAAGCGGTGGTTTTCACCGTCCTGATCCATGATGGCCAAGCGCTTCTTGCGGGCGTTCTTGGGGCCCTGCTCGGAAATATAGATCAGCTGGGTGTCGAAATAACCTTCTTCACCGGTGACACGCTTGTAGATGGCGTCGGCGATCTGGTGGGCGGCACGGCGCCACAGATTGGGATTCCGACGGATGTCCTTGCCGGCGATGGTATAGCGGGTGCCGATCATCTGGGTTTCCGAGAACACGTCCCACAGACGGAACTCGATGGTCAGGTCGCCGTCACCGGAAATCTCGGTCTTGCCCGACACCAGGGCTTCGGCGTTGATCTGGCGCCAATCGGCGAAACGCGGACTGGCCTGCAACGACGCGGCATTCTGGATGAAGGCCCGCGGATCGATGGGTTTGAACAGCCCCGAACGCTCCAGATCGGCGGACACCACATGGGCGATGTCGCGACCGGCCTGTGATTCGGCGGGCTGTGCCCCGAACAGCTCGGGAATGGCGATGGGCAGCGGCTTCATGTTGCCGCGGGTGATGTCGATGCGGATTTCGGCCATGGCGGCCGGCGCGGCCATCAGGCCAAGCGCGGCGACAAGGCCCACAAGGGCAGTGCGAATGCGGGTCAACATGGCGATTACCTTCCCGTAACCATCTGTTTTGGGTTGAACGTCATGACAAAGTCTTTGAACTGGTCATATTTGTCGCGCGGTATCGGCAGCGGGCTGGCCAGACGCACGGCGCGGCGCGCCGAATCGGCAGCAGCCTGCCAGAACGAATCGGCCATCAGCGGAGCATTTACCACCTGGGCGTCGATTACCGTACCGTCGGGCTGCACGGTGATGCGGATTTCCACGAACAACTTGTCCGCATCCTTGGCCCCTCCCGGGATTCTCCACAGGTCGGACACTTTGGCGCGAATAGCGTCCAACTCGGTGCGCGAGATGGGCTGATTGGGGTTGTGCATGTCCGAGCCGCGCACGTTCTGGGCCTTGGGCTGGCTGCCCTTGTCCTGGGACGGCGTGTTGGGCTTGGCCGTGTTGGTGGCCTTCAGCAAATCGTCCAACGGATCGACCGGCGTCGGCTTCTTCTTGTCCACCGACTTCAACAACGAATCAACATCGTTTTCCGGCTGCTTGGGGCGCGGCTGCGGCTTGATGTTGGACAATTTCTGCTCGGCCGGTTTCGGTTCCGGTTTGGGCTCGGGCTTCGGCTCGGGCTTGGGTTCCGGTTTCGGTTCCGGCTTGGGCAGCGGCGCCGGTTCAGGCTCGGGCGGCTTGGGCGGCGGCGGCGGCGGCGGTGGCACCGGCTTGGCCGGTTCCGGCTTGGGCTCGGGCTTGGGCGGCTCGGGCTTGGCTTCCTCGGGCTTCGGCGGTTCGGGCTGCGGGTCGGCCTGACTTTGCTTGGGCGGCGGATTGGATTTGTCGCTGATGGGAACCAGGTCGACGACCATGGGGGTTTCGATCTGCGGCGGATCGCGGAAAAACTGCGGCAGGCCGAAGATCGCCAGAAGAGCGACAGCCAAATGCACAAGACCGGAAAAGATGAAGCTTTCGCGCCGCATGCTCATGATCGGGCCGTCAACGGCCTCCCTTCTTCGACGAAGCCGGGGCTTCTGTCTTCATCTCGGTAACCAGCGACACCTTGGTGAAACCGGCCGAGCCCAGATTGCCCATCACTTCCATCACCCGACCGTAATCGATCCCCTTGTCGCCACGGATGAAGATGCGGGTATCGGGCTTTTGCGAGGTGATGGCCTGCAGCTTGGGCGCCAGTTCTTCCAAGGTGACCATGGTCTCCTGGATCCAGATGTCGCCCTTGGCATCGATGCTGACCGAAAGCGGCTGGTCGTCACCCTTGATCGGGGCGGCGGACGTCTTGGGCAAATCCACCTGAACGCCGGCGGTCAACAAGGGGGCGGTCACCATGAAGATGATCAGCAACACCAGCATGACGTCGACCATGGGGGTGACGTTGATGTCCGACACCGGCCGATGACGGCTGCGCCCGCCCTTGCGGGGTCCGACGGCGGCGCCCATCAGATCTTCTCTTCCAACTGACGCGACAAGATGGCGCCGAATTCGCCCGAGAAGTTTTCCAACCGCTTGGCGTAACGGTCCATGTCGCTGGAAATCTTGTTATAGGCGATCACCGCCGGAATAGCGGCGACCAGGCCGAGCGCGGTGGCGAACAGCGCCTCGGCGATACCCGGGGCGACGACGGCCAGAGAGGTGTTATGGGTGTTGGCGATGGACTGGAACGAATTCATGATGCCCCACACGGTACCGAACAGGCCGATGAACGGCGCGGTCGAGCCCACCGAGGCCAGAACACCCAGATTGCGTTCCAAGGTATCCATCTCACGACCTAGGGTCACATGCATGACACGGTCGATACGCTGGGGCAGGCTGACACGGACGTTTTCCTTATCCGTCAGACCTTTGGCGGCGGACCGGCGCCATTCCCGCATGGCGGCAACGAAAATGGCGCTCATCGGGTCCATGGGCCGCGCCCCGATACGGTCGTACAATTCTTCCAACGAACCGCCGGACCAGAAGGTTTCCTCGAAGCTTTCAGCCTTTTGCCAAAGCGCACGCAGACGCATCAGCTTGTCGAAGATGATGGCCCAGCACCAGAACGAGGCGCCCAGCAGCGCGATCATGATCAGCTTGACGATGATGTCGGCCTGCATGAACAGCCCGAACATGGACATGTCGTGCGTGACCGAGCCGGCCAATTGGGCCGATTGTACAGGATCCATGACTACCGCCTCTCGCTTTCCAAATCGCGCAGTTTATCCTTCATCCAGGCCGGAATGCGGGCGGGACGCCCGTCGGCCAGACTGATGAAGGCCAATTTGATGTGCAGACACGCCAAAATGGCGCCGTCGTCAAGCCGCCTGATGGTCTGGGCCAGATCCATCGACGCCCCGGCCACCTGGGTGACAGTGGTTTCCACCGCCAGCAGATCGTCCAGCTTGGCCGATTTCAGGAAGTCGATTTCGGCGCGACGCACGGCGAAAACATGACCTTGGCCGTCCGCCGCCAGTTCCGATTGCTTCAAGCCCAGTTCGCGCACCATCTCGGTGCGCGCCCGTTCGGCGAAATTCAGATAATTGGAATGATAGACGATGCCGCCGGCATCGGTGTCTTCCCAATAGACACGGATTTGCAGCACGTGTTGAGGAAGGCTCATTGCATGCCCCTCAAACGCCGGGCGCTCGCTTCGCTCACTTGGCTTACACTCGCATAAGCTCGCGGGGCCTCAATGGCCCAGTCCCTCAGCTTCGCCTCGCTCCGCTTCATTCCTCGCCCTCCCCCAGATGGGCCAGCAAATCCAACTGGGCCAAGACCTCACGCGGGGGATTGATGCCGATATGCTTGAACCCGGCCGCCGACAGCATGCGACCGCGCGGCGTGCGCTGGATCAGTCCCTGTTGCAGCAGATAGGGTTCCACCACTTCTTCCAAAGTGTCGCGGCTTTCCGACAACGCGGCGGCCAGGGTATCGACACCCACCGGCCCGCCGCCATAATTGTCGGCGATACAGCGCAGGTAACGGCGATCCATGGCATCCAGGCCGATCTGGTCCACTTCCAGACGGTTGAGCGCCGCATCGGCGACGCGGGCATCCACCGGCGAGGCCCCGGCGACGGCGGCGAAATCGCGCACCCGGCGCAGCAGGCGACCGGCCACACGCGGCGTGCCACGGGACCGGCGCGCCACTTCGGCGGCGCCATCAGGCGTAATGGCGAAGCCCAGCACCCGGGCGCCACGGGAAACGATCAGTTCCAGTTCTTCGGCAGTGTAGTAATTCATCCGGCAGGGAATGCCGAAACGTTCCCGCAAGGGCGTGGTCAACAGGCCCGAACGGGTGGTCGCCCCCACTAAAGTGAAGGGCGGCAGATCGATGCGCACGGACCGCGCCGCCGGTCCCTCGCCGATAATCAGGTCGAGCTGAAAATCCTCCATGGCAGGATAAAGCACTTCCTCTATGGCAGGATTAAGGCGGTGGATTTCGTCGATGAACAGGACGTCACGGGGTTCCAGATTGGTCAGCAGCGCCGCCAGATCGCCGGCCTTGGCGATCACCGGACCGGAGGTGGCGCGGAACCCCACCCCCAGTTCACGCGACACGAT
Source organism: Rhodospirillaceae bacterium UBA6219 (assembly GCA_002435715.1). Taxonomy (GTDB): domain Bacteria; phylum Pseudomonadota; class Alphaproteobacteria; order Rhodospirillales; family Magnetospirillaceae; genus Magnetospirillum. The sequence goes on along the minus strand of DISD01000087.1, from coordinate 17,096 downwards.
CTGCGCCAAGGTGGTCTTGCCCAGACCGGGCGGACCAAAGAAAAGCGTGTGGTCCAAGGCCTCGCCACGCGCCTTGGCGGCGGTGATGAAAATCTTCAGATTTTCGCGCACCGCCTGCTGGCCGATGAAATCACCCAGAACCTGCGGCCGCAGATGGGTATCGGCGTCGCCCAAGCTTTGATCGGGGCTGACCATGCGATCATTCATCGCATCAGGTCCTTGCCCAGACGCTTCAACGCATGGCGGATCAGGGTCGAGCTGTCGGCGTCATCCCCCAATTCCTTGGCCACCACGCCCACCGCATCGAAGGCTTCCAGGCGCTTGTACCCCAGATTGACCAGGGCCGAGATGGCGTCTTCCATCAGCCCGCCCGCAGCCGAAATCGGGGCCGAGGCAACAGATGCGCCGGCACTGGGGACAAAACCGCCCAAGCTCATCTTGCCGGCCTTGTCCTTCAATTCGGTCAGAATGCGCACCGCCAGTTTCGGCCCCACCCCGCTAGCCCGCGTCAGCATGGTCTTGTCCTGGGCGGCGATGGTCTGCAACAACTGTTCGGGACCGGCGACACTGAGGATCGCCAGCGCCACCTTGGCGCCCACGCCCTGCACCGTGGTCAGCAGGTTGAACCAGTCGCGTTCGCCAGCTTCGGCGAAACCATAAAGATGGATGTGATCTTCACGCACATGGGTTTCCACGTGCAAAGCGGCGGCGGTGCCGATGTGCAGCTTGCCCAAGGTCCGGCCCGAGCAAAACACCAGATACCCCACCCCGCCAACATCTATAATGCAATGGTCGTCGCCTAACGTATCGATCAAGCCCTTCAATTTGGCGATCATTGTTTTTGCCCCTCAAGCGCCGGGCGGGCGCATATGCGCCCTTGGCTTACGTGCGCATAAGCGCACGGGGCCTCAATGGCCCAGTCCCTCGCTGCGCTCGCTCCGTTCATCTCTTAAACTCCGATGCGGCGCTTGGTGGCGCAATGATGGGCGTGACAGATGGCCACCGCCAAGGCGTCGGCGGCGTCGGGGCTTTTGACCAGACAGCCCGGCAGCAAGGTGCGCACCATCATCCCCACCTGTTCCTTCGCCGCCCGCCCGGTGCCGACAACCGCCTGCTTGACCTGGGTCGGTGCGTATTCCCCCACATCCAGCCCGACCAAGGCCGGGGCCAGCATCACCACGCCGCGGGCCTGGCCCAGTTTCAACGTGCTTTCCGGATTGACGTTGACGAAGGTCTGTTCCACCGCCGCCCCGTCCGGCGACCATTCCTGGATCACCGCCAGAACCCCCCGATGCAACTGTCCCAGCCGTTCGGCCAAAGACAGCGTACTATCGGATTTGATGGTGCCGTCCCCAAGATAGCGCAACCGGTTGTCGATCAGCTCGATCATCCCCCAACCGGTAATACGCAACCCTGGGTCCAGCCCCAAGACTCTCATGTCAGTCCCTCAGGCGCCGGGCGGGCGCTTTCGCCCCCTTGGCTTACGCTCGCATAAGCTCGCGGGGCCGGGGTGGCCCAGTCCCTCGCTTCGCTCGCTCCCTTTTGTCCCCCAGGCGCCGGGCGCATGGCTCAGCCCAGCTTTTCCATGATGTCGTCGGGAATTTCGAAATTGGCGAAGACGCGCTGCACGTCGTCATTGTCTTCCAAGGCGTCCAGCAGCTTCAGCAGGGTCTTGGCGGTGTTTTCATCCGCCACCGGAACGCTGGTCTGCGGATTCCAATCCAGCCGCGCATGTTCCGGGCTGCCGAAAGTGGCTTCCAGGGCGTCCCGCACGGCGGCGAGATCGTCGGGGGCGCAGGTGATCTCGTGACCGTCTTCCGACGATTCCACGTTGTCGGCGCCAGCTTCCAGAGCCGCCTCGAACATGGCTTCGGCACCGGCGGCATCGGCGGCGTAACGGATGGCGCCGACGCGGTCGAACATGAACGACACCGAATTGGTTTCACCCATGGCGCCGCCATTCTTCGAAAAGTACGAACGGACTTCCGAAGCGGTGCGGTTGCGGTTGTCGGTCAGGCCTTCGACGATGATGGCCACCGAACCGGGGCCATAACCTTCGTAACGCACTTCTTCGAAATTGGTGCCGTCATCGCCACCGGCGCCGCGCTTGATGGCGCGTTCCATGGTGTCTTTCGGCATGTTGGAAGCCCGCGCGGCCTGGATGGCGGCGCGCAGACGCGGATTCATCGCCGGATCGGCCTGACCGGTTTTCGCCGCCACCGTCAATTCGCGGATCAGCTTGGTGAAGACCTTGGCGCGCTTGGCATCCTGGGCGCCCTTGCGATGCATGATGTTCTTAAACTGGGAATGACCGGCCATGACTCTCTCGGTAAATGGATTTGAGCAACGAATAAACGCTGCCTATACCATATCTTGTGGAGCAAAGGCCATGGTGGAGAGCACCCCTCTCCACCCATTGTTTTTCAAAACATCACGCTCAGGCTCACCAGCCAATCGGGCATGGCGGCGACCAGCATGGTTTCCACCGCCTTGTCCAACCCGCTGAGCACCAAAGCCGCCACCGCCAGCAAGATCGCCCCCATCACCGGCTTGGCCCGGCTGGCCCAGTTCCCCAAACACTTGCGCCATGACGACAGGCCATAAGCCAGCATCAGCATGGGCGTCGCCGCCCCCAAGGCGAACACCACCATCACCGCGCCGGCTTGCAACGCCGTGTCGCGCGCCCCGGCCAAGCCGACCGCCGCCCCCAGGGTGGGGCCGGTGCAGGGCGACCACACCGCCCCCAACAACAGCCCCAGCAGGAACTGGCCCGCCAAAGTCTCGCCGGAAATCCGCCCCAACACCGATGATCCAGAGCCGGCCAGCGGCGACACCAGGACGGAAAAGCCCCGCCCCAGGGCCGGCACCAGCAGAACCAGGCCGAAGATTCCCATGACCAAAGCCGCGCCGTTGCGCACCATGGCCGCATCCAAACCGATGGCGAAACCGACACCAGCCAACACGATGCCCAAAGACGCGAACGAGACGGCCAAACCACCGGCCAGGGCCACCGGCCCCAGACGATGGGCCTGAAGCGCGGATCCCAGCAAAACCGGGATCAACGGCAACACGCAAGGCGACAAGGTCGACAGCATGCCGGCGGCCCAAGCGGCGAACAGGACGGTCATGGAACGATCCTTACTTGACCAAGGCGGCGATGGCGCCGCCGTCGGTGACGCCGACCAGACGGCCGGTTTCGGCCTTGCCGTCAAAGGCGATCAGGGTGCTTTGCGCAGTGACCCGCAACTGACGCAGGACCTCTTTCTGGCTGTCGAAATCGACGCGGAACACCTTCAACTCGGGGCGTTGTTTTTCCAGCAAGGCGACACCGGGTTCCTGGGCCCGGCAGGTCGGGCACCACGGGGCATGAACATGCAGTAGAATCTTGTCACCCTTGTCCTGGGCCATTTCGAAAGCCGATTTGGTGAAGACTTCAAAGGCCTGGGCGGGCAAAGCCGCGAACAAGGGCAAAAGGGTGGCGACGGCCAACAGGAAACGCTTCATCGCTGAACTCCGTTCAATCAGGTCGATGACGCGAATTCGCTGGCTTTCACCCAAAGGTTACCCTGCACCGACAAATATTTCGCTTGCACCACGATGACCGCCGCGCATCCTGTTGCCATGATCAGCGACCGCGCCAAACATCTGGAAGACAGCTCCCGCTGGGGGGCCTGGATGCAGGCCGCCCAGGATGGCGACCAGACGGCCTATGGGCGTTTGCTGGCCGAATTGGCCCCGGTGGCGCGGCGCATGGCGGCCCGGCAATTGGCGGCCTCGGGCGTGGCGGAAGACGTGGAGGACGTGGTCCAGGAAATCCTGCTGACCCTGCATGGGGCACGTCATACCTATGACCCCACCCGCCCCTTCCTGCCGTGGTTCGCGGCCATCGTCGACCATCGGGTCAAGGATGGGCTGCGTCATCGTCGTCGCCACCAGGGGCGCGAGACGGATATCGAGCAAGTCCCTGAAACTTTTCTGTCTCAGGCGGCGAATACGTCAGCAACCGACCGCATGGATTTGGGCAAGGCGGTGGCCAAGCTGCCGGCCGGGCAACGTCAGGCGGTGGAATTGTTGAAGATCAAGGAAATGTCCCTGACCGAGGCTTCGGCCGTTTCGGGACAAAGCGTGCCTGCGCTGAAGGTGGCCATGCACCGGGCGCTGAAGACGCTGAAAGGATTGTTGGGACCATGAACACCGATCAGTTGATCCAGGAATTGTCCGGCTCGCTGGCTCCGGTCAAGCGCTTGGCCTCGCCCGGCCGGCGCCTTGGCCAATGGCTGGCGGTGTCGGTGCCGGTTCTGGCCGCCATCACCGCGTTCTTCGGCTTCCGTCCCGATTTGGCCCAATGTCTGGCCGACAACCGCTTCGTCATCCAAAACCTGACCGCCCTGGTCACCGGCTTGACGGCGGCCTGGGCGGCCCTGGCCAGTTCGGTGCCGGGCTTCAAATCTCGTCAATTGTTGGTGCCGTTGGCACCGGCCACTCTGTGGCTGGCCAGCGCCGGCGAAGGATGCTGGGCGGAATGGCAAGCCAGCGGCTGGTCCAACCTGGAATCGATCCTGCACCAGAAATGCCTGCCGGAAATCGTCGGATCCGGATTGGTCCCGGCCTTGGTGTTGATGGTGCTGCTGCGGCGTGGTTTGGCGCTGAACCCCAGTCTGACCGCCGGCTTGGCGGCGCTGGCGGCGGCGGCCACCGGGTCCGCCGCACTGTCCCTTTTTCATGACGGCGACACCGCCTGGGTGACCCTGACCTGGCACGTGGGCAGCGCCGCCGGCCTGAGCGCCTTGGCCTCGGTCTTTGGGTCGCGCTTACTTACTCATCCGGCCAGTTCTCGGCCAATCTAGGCCCCAGACGCAGGGGCGCCACCCGTTTCGCCAACCCGGTACGGTCGTCGGTTTCCACGAACACCGCGCACAGCGTGCCGTCGCCATCGGCGGGCGACAGCCTTTCGCCGGGAATCTTGCGGACGAATTTGTGGATGGCGGCATCCTTTTTCATGCCGATCACCGAATTGTAGTCGCCGCACATGCCGGCATCGGTCTGATAGGCGGTGCCCCCCGGCAGAATCTGCGCGTCGGCGGTGGGGATGTGGGAATGCCCGCCCACCACCAAGGACGCCCGGCCGTCACAGACATGCCCCAGGGCCATCTTTTCGCTGGTGGCCTCGGCATGGACGTCGACGATGATGGCGTCGATGCCCCCCGCCCCCAGCCGCACCTTGCGCAATTCGCGTTCGACCCCGGCGAAGGGACAATCCAGCGGGTCCATGAACAACCGGCCCATGACCTGGACCACCATCACCTTCTTGCCGCGCGGCGCCTCGTAAATGCCCACACCACGGCCCGGTGTACCGGCGGGATAATTCAGCGGCCGCAACAAGCGCGGCTCGGCATCCAGATGCGGCACGATCTCGCGCTGGTCAAAGGTGTGGTTGCCCAGGGTCACCACGTCGGCACCGGCAGCGTAAAGGTCGTCGCACAGCTTGGGGGTGATACCGAAACCATGGGCGGCGTTCTCGCCGTTGGCGACGACGAAATCCAGCTTCAGACGTTCACGGGCTTTCGGCAGATTGGCCACAACCGCATCACGGCCGGCGCGGCCGACGATGTCACCCAGATACAAAAGTCTCATAACGTCTCCGGCTTCACCAATCCCTGCTCGGTCAGGATCAGGTCAAGAATTTGGTCATGCTGATCCCTGGGCACCGCTTCCACCCGTTGCGCGGCGAAAGCGACACCAACAGCCCTCACATGGGGACGATGACGCAAACCGGCCAGGGTGCGGTCGTAATAGCCGCCCCCATAGCCCAAGCGATACCCCGCCCCGTCAAAGGCTAACAACGGCACCAAAATCAGATCGGGAACAACTTCCGCCGCTGCCGCAGCCGGATGGCAGGTCCCGTGCAGGCCTTGCTCCAGCGGCTCGCCACTCTCCCACTGGCGGAACACCAGGGGTTGACCGCGGGCCATCACCACCGGAAGACCGATGACGCAACCGCGACCGGCCAGGATTTCCAGTAACGGACGGGGGTCGATCTCGTCGCCCATGGGCCAATAGCCGGCCACCACCGTCCCACAGGAAAGGCCCAGACTGTCGGCTTGGATGGCCAGCTTTTCCGCCGCCACCCTGCCGTAATCGGCACAAGCCTGGCGACGTACCACCACCGCATGGGCACGGGCCGCCGCCTTGGCGGCGGATAGAGCATCGGTGGAGGTTGGTGATTTGTTTTTCATGGAAATGCGGAGCGGCGCCGCCTCGGCCGTTGGCGTTGTAAGTCCTCCGTGGCCTGACTTAACAGGTGGGCGCCATTTAGCGGGACCAAGATCCCGCCAGGGACAGCTCCCAAGAGGATAGATATCGCCCCAGGGACATTAGCTGCCTGACGCACCGTGCAGCAGACCGCTCCTGAGGTATACTTAGGGCCTTTCCAGCCGTTCCGCAATGGCTTCGATACGCGCCGCCAGGGTCTCGATGCCGGTGGCCATACGCTCGTCACCTTCCGCCAGGCTGGAAAGGTCTTGGCTGGTGTTGTCCAAGGTTTCGCGCAATTCGGCCAATTCGTCGGCCAAAGACAGCGCCACCATCACCATCAAACGGATGTCGGGGACGTTGCCCAATTGCTTCAACAGATCCTGGGCGATGCCGTCCACCATCTTGCCCAGCACATGGACGCGGGCGACCTGGGAATCGTCGCAGGCGATTTCGTGGACGCGACCGATGATGGAAAGCGGAACCAAGGCCATGGCTTACGCCTCCAACAAGGTGCGCAGACGGGAAATGGCCCCGTCCAGACGTTGCGCCACCACCCGGGTGGTGTCTTCCAGCGACGCCTGTTGATCACGGGCGTCACGCAATTCGCCGGCCAACAGCAAATCGCCGGCGCCGACACGGGCGACGGCGGCTTCCAGCCGGTCGATGGCGTCGCCAAGGCGTTGTACGGCCGCTTCGGTGCGGCCCAAGGCTGCGGACAAGGTCTTTACCCCAAAGTGCAATTGCGAAACCGAAGGTTAGGGCCGATGGACGGGCCTGTCAACGACACCCTCCCCCATTCTCTTGACAGCCGCCTCACAAGGGATAGCCTTTGCGGGAATCCCATCCGGAGTCCCGTCATGCGCTTGGCCATCGTCGCTTCCGTCCTTGCCCTGGTGCTGGCCGTGCTGCCGGCACACGCCCAGGAAGGCCGCCAATCCAAGGGCCAGACCGTCTATGTGCCGGTTTATTCCCATATCTGGCACGGCAATCTGGATTCCAAGCAAAAGCCGCAGATGCTGCTGTTGTCGTCCATGCTGTCCATCCGCAACACCGACCCCAATGCCGCCATGGTGGTGCGTTCGGTGCGTTATTACGACACCGCCGGCCAATTGCTGCGCGAATACTTCCCCCAGGGCGTGACCTTGGGTCCCATGGCGTCCACCGATCTGTTCTTGGAACACAAGGACGACAAGGGCGGCACCGGCGCCAATTTCCTGGTGGAATGGAACGCCGAGAAGCCCATTTCCGAGCCCATCGTCGAAACCGTGAACGCCTATTTCTTTGGACCGCAAGCCTTGGCCTTCACCAGCCCCGGCCGCCCCATCGCGCCAAGCGGGAAATGACCGCACCCGGCTTCGTCATCCACCATCTGGATCACGGCCGAGCCGCTTTGGCCGCCGCCGCCGGGCGTCCCGTCGTGCTGATCAGCCCTGCCGCCGCCGCCGGTTATCAAGGGATTGGATGGTGGCAGGCCTTGGTCGGTGCGTTGCGCGCCGAATACCCCGACGCAGCTTTCACCGCCGTGCTGGATTGCGCCGATTGCCCGGGCTGGGCCCTGGCGGCGCTGCGCAATGGCGTCGAAGGCGTGCTGTTGACGGGGGATGGACCGGCTTTTGACGCCGTGCGGGAAATCGCCGAGCAGAAAGGGGCTTGGGGGGAGGGTCGGTGGGGGAACGACGCCCTCGATCTGCTCGGCGCTTCGGATCCCGGCATAAGCTGTCGGGAACATGGTCATCGGATGTGGGAGCAAGTCCGTTGACGAAAACGATCCTGCCCAGCGCTGATGGCGGCAATATGGGCGAATTGTGACCATTTGTGGGCAAGGTTGCTTTCGGGCCCGGTCCATGCTTCAACCACAGCTGACTTTTTCCGGAGACCATGCCCGTGAGCAATGATTGCCGCCTGTACCTGATCACGCCTGCGGTGATCGAAAATCCGTTCCAATGGCTGCCCGTCTGGGAACAGGCCCTGGATGGCGGCGACATCGCCTGCGTGCAGATCCGCCTGAAGAATTTGGACGACGACGCGCTGTGCCGCGCCATCGACGTGCTGCGGCCGCCGGCGCAAAAGCGCGGCATCGCCGTGTTGTTGAACGACCGCCCCGATCTGGCCTTCGAAACCGGCTGCGACGGTGTCCATATCGGCCAGGAAGACGGCACCTATGAAGCCGCCCGCAAGGCGGTGGGCGACGGCATCGTCGGCATCACCTGCCACGATTCCCGCCATCTGGCCATGGAAGCCGGGGAAAAAGGCGCCGATTACGTGGCCTTCGGGGCTTTCTTCCCCACCGACACCAAAGAGGCCAAGTTCCACGCGGATACGGATTTGCTGCGATGGTGGAGCCAGTTGTTCACCGTACCCAGCGTCGCCATCGGCGGCATTACCATCGACAATTGCCGTCCGCTGGTGGAAGCCGGCGCCGATTTCCTGGCGGTGTCGGCGGGGGTGTGGAAGCACGCCGAAGGCCCGGCGGCAGCGGTCAAGGCGTTCAACAAGGTGATGTCCGGGGGCTGATCGGATGAAACGTGTCTGCGTGTTCTGCGGCTCCAATCCCGGCACCAACCCCGCTTATGCCGATGCCGCCCGCGCGCTAGGCCGCTTGTTGGCCGAACGCGGCCTGGAACTGGTTTATGGCGGCGGCAATGTGGGGCTGATGGGCATGGTCGCCGAAGCCGCCATGCAGGCCGGCGGCACGGTCATCGGGGTGATCCCCGAATCCCTGATGCGGCTGGAAGTGGGGGCGCGCGACATCAGCGAACTGCGTGTGGTGGGGTCCATGCACGAACGCAAGGCGATGATGGCCGAGCTGTCCGACGCCTTCATCGCCCTGCCCGGCGGCATCGGCACCATGGAAGAAGTGTTCGAGGTGTGGACCTGGGGCCAGTTGGGCTTGCATGCCAAACCAGCAGCGTTTTTGGACGTGGCCGGGTATTACGACCACCTGCACACCTTCCTGGACCACATGGTGGTGGAAGGTTTCCTGAAAGCCCGACACCGGCAGATGGTGGCGGTGTCGTCGGACGCCGCCCAATTGCTGGACGGATTCGCCGCTTACCAGCCGCCCGGCACGGTAAAAATAATCGACAAGGAGACCGCTTGACAGGCCCCGGCCGGGGCTCTATAAAGCGGGCCTCCCGACGCAAGGAACACCTTGCAGGGTCCGAGAGATGGGCGACTAGCTCAGCGGTAGAGCACACCCTTCACACGGGTGGGGTCACAGGTTCAATCCCTGTGTCGCCCACCATCTCCGGTCCCATCGGACACCAAAGCCACCCCACCCCGGGTGGCTTTCGTCGTTTCCGGCCGCTTTTGGGCAGACAAGCGGCACATAGGTCTAAGCCCGCGTGGCGATTGAACGAGCCCGGCACGGGCCGGCCTTCGGCCCAACGGGTCTAGGAGAGTTCCATGACATCCTCTCCATCTCGCCCCTGGTCCTTTGTCTGGCTGCTGGCCGCCGCCCAGTTGGTGGCCTGGGGTTGCCTTTATTACGCCTTCGCCGTCGCCGTGGTCCCCATGGAGGCCGAATTGGGCTGGTCGCGCACCAGCCTGAACGGGGCGTTGTCGGTGGGCTTGGCCACCTGGGGATTTGCGGCCCCCTGGGTGGGACGCTGGATCGACCGCCATGGCGCCCGCATGGTGATGAGTCTGGGGGCCATGGGTGGCGGGTTACTGATGATGGCGTGGTCGCAGGTGAGCGACCAAACCACCTTCGTGCTGATCTGGGCCGGGATCGGCCTGTGCATGGCGTGTCTGTTGTACGAACCGGCCTTCGCCGTGGTCACCGCCTTGTTCGGCGCCGATTACCGCCGCGCCATCACCGCCATCACCTTGCTGGGCGGCTTCGCCAGCACCGTGCTGATCCCGTTGACCCAAACCCTGTGCGACGCATTGGGCTGGCGTCAGGCTCTGCTGATCCTGGGATTGTTCTGCGCCCTGTTCGTCGGCGGCATCCATCTGCTGGTGTTGAAACCGGGCGACGGCCGTTCGGTTCTGGCCGCCAAGGGCCACGCCGCCCCCCTGCCCTGGCGCAATCCGGTGTTCTGGGGCCTGGCGTTGTGGTTCACCGCCTATGGCGCCATTTTCACCGGCCTGACCTTCCAGTTGATCCCGTTGATGACCTTCTATGGCCTGGACAGCCACCGCATCATGCTGGTGATGGCGTCCATCGGTCCCATGCAGGTGCTGGGGCGCATCATCCTGCTGGCCCTGGGACGGCGGTTGAATGCCCGCATGACCGGCGGCGGCGTGGTGGTCGCCATGCTGGTGGCGGTGGGATTGCTGATGGCCTTTCCCGGCGACTTTCCCGCTTTGGTCGCCTTCGCCCTGCTGTACGGCGCCGCCAACGGCATCATCACCATCGTACGCGGCACCGCCGTGCCCGAATATCTGAACGGCGCCAGCTATGCCGCCACCAACGGCGCCTTGGCCCTGCCGGTCAACATCGCCAAATCACTGGCGCCGCTGGCCTTGGCGGCGTTGTGGAGCGCCACCGACAGCCCGCGCGCGGTGATCGCCGCCATCCTGGCTTTCTGTTTTTTGGCGGTGGCCGGCTATGTGCTGGCAAGCGTGACGTCACGGCGGCAGGGCTGAGCCTCTTTACCATCAGACCGGCAATGCCCATGTGTCAGGCTTGACGCCAAGCCTGCGAGGCCGCCATGAGCGAGATGTCGACGCCACAAACCGATTCGGCCCTGGCCCTGATCCAACGTATCCAGGTGGTGGACGCCGGTCATGTGGGGCGATGGCTGCGGCTGGGGTGGCAGGATTATCTGCATTCGGGTTGGATCGGCCCGCTTTACGGCGCAGCCTTCGCCGCCATCGGACTGTTCATCGTCTTCGGTCTGGCGTGGTTCGGCTGGCCCTATCTGATCACCCCGATGATCGGCGGCTTCCTGTTGATCGCGCCGCTTCTGGCCCTGGGTTTCTATGGCATTTCACAGCATCTGGAGCAGGGCGACAAACCCCATTGGCGCCAGCTTTATCAGGCCTGGCGATCCAACACCTTCCACATCATGACCGCCGGATTGGTGTTGATGCTGGTGGTGATGATCTGGGCGCGGCTTTCCATCGTGCTGTTCGCCCTGTTCTTTCCCTATCAATCCATGAGCCTGGACAGCTTCGTCACCCAATCGGCCACCCTGGCCGGGATCAGCTTTACCCTGTTCATGCTGGGATTGGGGGCGGCGGTGGCGGCGCTGGTCTTCGTCACCACCGTGGTGGCGCTGCCCATGATGCTGGACGTGAAAACCGACATTTTCAGCGCCGCCCTGGTGTCCGCCCTGGTGGTGTTCAAGAACCCCAAACCCATGGGGCTGTGGGCGGCCACCATCGCCGTGATCACGGGTTTGGGCTTGGTCCCGGCATTTCTGGGACTGACCGTGGCGCTGCCGGTGATCGGCCACGCGTCATGGCATGCCTATCGCGATCTGGTCGGACACGATTAGGAACGCCCCGCCCCACAACGCCCGGCTTCGTACCAATCCTTGCTGGCATTGACGATCTTGACCACCGACAGCATCACCGGCACTTCGATCAGCACGCCGACAACGGTGGCCAGTGCGGCCCCCGAATGGAAACCGAACAGCGAGATGGCGGCGGCCACCGCCAATTCGAAGAAGTTGGATGCCCCGATCAAGGCCGAGGGACCGGCGACGCAATGGGCCACCCCCAGCTTGCGGTTCAGCACATAGGCCAGACCGGAATTGAAATAGACCTGGATGGTGATGGGCACCGCCAGCATCAGGATGACCAGCGGCTGAGCGATGATCTGTTCGCCTTGGAAGCCGAACAACAGCACCAAGGTGGCCAAAAGCGCGGTCAGGGACAGCGGCCCCAGCTTGGCCAGGACCGATGCCAGGGCTTGCTCACCCTTGGCCAGCAAGGCCTTGCGCCAGATTTGCGCCACCAAAACCGGCACCACGATGTAAAGGACCACCGACAGCAAAAGCGTGTCCCACGGCACGGTGATGGACGACAGGCCCAACAGCAACCCGACCAGCGGCGCGAAAGCCACCACCATGATGGTGTCGTTCAGCGCCACCTGACTAAGGGTGAAATGCGGTTCGCCATTGGTCAGGTTGGACCACACGAAAACCATGGCGGTGCACGGCGCCGCCGCCAGCAGGATCAACCCGGCGATATAGGACTCGATCTGGTCGGCGGGCAGATAGGGGCGGAACAAGGTGGCGACGAACACCCAGCCCAGCAAAGCCATGGAAAACGGCTTGACCGCCCAGTTGATGAACAAGGTGACGCCGATGCCGCGCCAATGTTCCTTGACCTGATGCAGGGCGGCGAAATCGATCTTCAGCAACATGGGAATGATCATCAGCCAGATCAAAACCGCCACCGGCAGGTTGACCTGGGCCACTTCCATGCCGCCGATCGCCTGGAAGGGTGCCGGAATCCAGTGGCCCAAGGCGATGCCGACGACGATGCACAAACCGACCCACAGGGTCAGGTAACGTTCGAAGAAACCCATTTTACGCTTCCCCTGCCCGATCCAGCCCCAATTCCACCAAACGGCTCATGCGGGCTTCAATCATGTCGTAGACCTGGCGGAACACCGCCAGACGCTCGTCGTGGCTGCCGGTGGCCGCCGCCGGATCGGGAAAACCCAGATGCACCTTGGACGGATGACCGGGCCAGATGGGGCAAACCTCACCGGCGGCGTTGTCGCAGACGGTGACCACCAGATCCATCTTGGGCGCGCCGGGGGCGGCGAATTCGTCCCACGACTTCGACCGCAATCCGGTGACGTCGAAGCCCTTTTCGCCCAGAACTTCGATGGTCAACGGGTTGACCTGACCGGTGGGATGGCTGCCGGCGCTGAACGCCTGCCAGCGCCCCTGGCCCAAACGGTTGATCAGACATTCCGCCAACACCGAACGGGCGGAATTGCCGGTACACAGTACCAAAACGTTGATGGTGCTCCGCACCGGGACGTTAATGGTCATGGCCTCAATCCCTTTTCCCGATGTCGTTCAGCCGCTTTTGCAAGGTCAGACGGTCCAGCGACCGCATGGGCAAGGCTGCGAAAATTTGAATACGGCTGGACAGCATGCGCATGATTTCCGCCGTATGGGCGGCCTTTTCCGCCTCGGGGCCGACAAAGCCCACGGGGTCGGGCACACCCCAATGGGCGGTCATCGGCTGGCCGGGCCAAACCGGGCACACTTCCCCGGCCGCGTTGTCGCAAACCGTGAAGACGAAATCCAAGGCCGGCGCCCCCGGCGCGGCGAATTCGTCCCACGATTTGGATCGCAAATCCCCGGTGGGATAATTGGTCTTTTTCAGCAAGGCCAAAACCGTGGGATCAACTTCGCCCTTGGGATGGCTGCCGGCACTGAAGGCCCGGAAACGGCCGGTGGTGTCGGCGTTCAAGATGGCTTCGGCCATGATCGATCGAGCCGAGTTGCCGGTGCACAGAAACAGCACGTTATAGATCGTGTCGCTCATGGTGAGGTTCCACAGCATGGGGTTGCGGCCTGAGAGGGGATTTCCGACAACGCCGCCCGCCCCTGATCGCACAGGATTTGCAAAGGCACGGCATTGACCTGAAGCATCAAGGCGTTGTCGGCCAGGATGGTGCGGTCGTCGTCCAAGCTTGCGGCCATCAGATCCAGGAACCGACGGGCGTATGGGCTGAAGTCCTTATCCGCCAAGCGGTAATAGACCCATTTGCCATCGCGGCGGCTTTGGACCAGTCCCGCCCCCTTCAACACCGACAGATGTTTGGAAACCGTCGCCGGGGCCAAGCCCAGAACGGTGGTCAGCTGGCACACGCACAATTCACCGCTTTGCAGCAGCTTCAGGATGCGGATGCGGGTGGGGTCGGCCACGGCCTTGGCGGCGATCTCGAATATCTCAAGCATGATGGTGTAGTGATACCATCATTTCGTCACTTGTCGAAATGATACTTATGTGACAGCGAGATCGGCCGGAGTGACGGCGCGCCACGACATCGCGACCTGTTGCGGATGGGGATGGTGCAGGGCGAGTGCCAGCACATGATCGTCGCCGACACGTTCCTGGTGGAACAGCCAATGGGCAGCATCGTCGTCCATGGCTTGGGCGAAGGTGATGGCGGGGGGCTCCAGGGTAAAGGCAAAACGGTCCAGCGCCTGCGCCAGTCCTTTGCCGATGGCCTTGACATAGGCTTCCTTCAGCGTCCACAGCGACAGAAAGGTTTCCGTCAGCCGCTGGGGCGGGACCGCCTGCAAAAGGGCGCATTCCGAGGGGGCGAAGAAGCGTTTCCCCAAGGCCAGACAATCGGCTTTGCGCCCCAGGTCCTCCACGTCGATCCCGACATCGTGATCCAGGCACAAGGCGGCGGCGACCAAGCCGTTGGTGTGCGACAGGTTCAGACGCAGCCGGGGGGCACCGGCGGGGACCACCACTTCCGGCTTGCCCCGTCCGTCGATGACGAAGCGCCAATCTTCAGGGGGGCGTCTCTGCCATGACGACAGCAATGCCCGGGCCAAGGCATGGGCGGCCACATAGGTCTGACGGCCTTGGACATGATTGAATCGGGCAAGACGCTGATGGTCGTCATCGTCCAGCAAGGCTTCCAGGCGTTGCCAGTCGTCGAACGCGACGGCATCCATCCGCATCCACCAGATTTCGACCTTGTCCGCTTGCATCAGGCACTCCCGGTGACACTGGCCCCGAGTAGTGCGCGAAAAGCGCGGCAATCGCAAGCCAGCCGACAATTGTCATGGCCCGGCCGTCGCACGGCTTTCTAACATCAAGGAAAGCCACAGCTTGGAGCAAGCGCCATGTCCTCGGTTTCCGCTGACGGTCCCGACCGTCGTCAATTCCTGCTGGCCGCCACCAGCACCATGGGCGCCGTCGGAGTGGCCGCCGCGCTGGTCCCGTTCGTCGACAGCCTGAACCCATCCGCCGACGTGCTGGCCATGGGCAATCTGGACGTGGATATCGGCGCCATCGTCGAAGGTCAGGCCATCACCGTGACCTGGCGCGGCAAGCCGGTTTTCATCCGCCACCGCACCGCCGCCGAGATGACACGCGCCACCGCCGAAGACCAAGACACCCTGCGCGATCCCCAGTCCGACGCGCAGCGGGTGATCCGGCCGCAATGGCTGATCTTGGTGGGGATCTGCACCCATCTGGGCTGCATCCCCTTGGGCCAGAAAGCCGGCGACCCGCGCGGCGATTTCGGCGGCTGGTTCTGCCCCTGCCACGGATCGCATTACGACACTTCAGGCCGTATCCGCAAGGGACCGGCGCCGCTGAACCTGGAAGTGCCGCCCTATGTCTTCCTCAGCGACACCACCTTGCGCATCGGCGAAACCACGGAGCCCACAGCATGAAGATCGCCATCGCCAGCCAGAATTGGCTAACCATCACCAACCATCCCGGCAAGACCGGCCGCTTCCGCGTCTTCGAGGTCCAGGACCAAGAAGACGTGCGGGAACTGGATCGTCTGGAACTGCCCACCGAAATGTTCATCCACAATTTCAAGGACAGTGGCGACCATCCGCTTTACCATATGGACGTGCTGATCGCCGGCACCGCCGGGTCCGGCTTTATCGACCGATTGGCCCGATACGGGGTCACGGTGGCGACCACCTCGGAAAAAGACCCGCTGGCCGCCATCAGTCACTATCGGGCCGGCACCCTGCCCCCTTCGGAACCTCACCACCACTAAGCGGACCCTATGCAGACCCTTGTGATTGCCGCCGCTGTGATCGCGGCCTGCCTGGTTGGGCTCCGCTGGGCCTTGTACAAATCCTTCCAGGTGCCGCGGCTGGCGCCGGATTCGTGCCCTGCCGATCACGGATTGGTCGGGCAACGCGTCGAAATTTCCGGCGCCAACGGCAAGACCTTGCGCGGCTGGTTCATCCCGTCAGCGGATGATGCCTGCGCCCCGGCAATCTTGTTGATGCATGGCTGGGGGGCCGAGCATTCCAGCCTGCTGCCGCTGACGCCGCCCTTGCATCAGGCCGGGTTCGCCCTGCTGCTGATGGACGCCCGCAGCCATGGCGCCAGCGATGCCGACAGCTTTTCCTCGATGCCGCGCTTCGCCGAAGACGTCGAAGCCGGCCTGAACTGGTTGCGCCAACGCCCCGCCATCGACGCCCACCGGCTGGCGGTGATCGGCCATTCGGTGGGTGGCGCCGCCGCGTTGTTGGCGGCGTCGCGCCAAACCGAACTGGGCGCCGTGGTCAGCCTGGCGGCCTTCGACCACCCGGAACGGGTGATGCGAGTCTATCTGAAGCGTTTGCACATCCCCTATCGGCCACTGGGTTGGTTGATCTGCCGCTATGTGGAACGGGTGATCGGCCATCGTTTCGACCATATCGCCCCCATCGCCACCATCGGCCGCGTCCGTTGTCCGGTGCTGATCGGCCATGGCGCCGACGACCAGATGGTCCCCAGCGACGCGGCCAGGGCCATCCACGCCCGCGCCACCGCCACCGCCACCGCCCAATTGCGCATCCTGGACGGCACCGGTCACGAGGATTGCCCTGACATGATCGGCTTGGGACACTTGTTGAGCGCTTTCCTGTGCGCCGCCATGCCGCAAAAACCAAACGGCGGCCCCGGATAACCGGGACCGCCGTCCAATTTTCCAAGAGCTGGATTAAGGCTTACGCCGCTTCCTGGGCCGAGGGCGTGCGGATCAGATAGTCGAAGGCCGACAACGACGCCGTCGCCCCCGCCCCCATGGCGATGATGATCTGCTTATAGGGCACGGTGGTGGCGTCGCCGGCGGCGAACACGCCCAGCACCGAGGTTTCGCCACGAGCGTCGATGATGATTTCGCCGCGCGGGGTCAAATCCACGGAGCCCTTCAGCCATTCGGTGTTGGGCACCAG
>DISD01000032.1:40804-41914 GCA_002435715.1 Rhodospirillaceae bacterium UBA6219 | reverse complement strand
GCCGGTGTTGACCTCGTCATACATGTTCAAGGCGGCGGTCTGCGAATAACGCAGATTCAGGTCGGTATAGGCCTTCTGCACCCCCTTCGAGATGGCTTCCTCGTCGTTGAAACCGGTCCAGACGCGCTGGCCCTTCTTGCCCATGACGATGNNCGAAGCGGTCGTTGGCCGAGGCTTCCGCGTCTTCCAAGATGTGCTTCAGCGACGCCAGATGGCCGGGACGCAGCAGGTGCGAAGTGTCCTTGATGGCTTCATAGGTCAACTGAGTGATGGCGTCGGAGCTGACGGTGACGATTTCCTGGCCGTTCAGGGTGGCGGTGCCGACACCGTCCGCAGTGATCTTGCGATAGGGCGTGTCGTCGTGCGAAAGCGGGAACAGCTCCTGAAAGACGAAATCGGTCATGGCTTGGTCGATCCTTGGGCCGCGAGAAAAGGGTAGGCACGCCCCACCCCTGACGGGTAGGCGCGTGCCCATGGTCAAACACCTTTTTCAGCCATGCGTCAAGTATTGGACGCAAGGTGGCTTTATTTCTTGCGGAAGGCGTCCAGCGCCACCACCTTGCCGGTGGTTTCCTCGGGCGCGGCGGAATCGGCGGAACTGTCCTCGGCCGCGGCGTCGTCGTCCTCGGTCTCGTATTCCTCGTATTCGTCGTCATCGTCGTCCACGGCCTGGAACTGCAGGCCGAACTTGGCGGACGGGTCGGCAAAGCCGGTGATGGCGGCCAGCGGGATGATCAGAACCTCGGACTTGCCGGAAAACGACAAGGTGACGCGGAAGAAGGTATCGGTGACTTCCAGGTCCCAGAACTGGTGCTGCAGCACGATGGTCATCTCTTCCGGATGACGGGCCAGGATGTGGTCGGAAAGGCCGATTCCGGGGAACTGGGTGCGGAAGGTGATATAAAAATGATGGTCGCCGAACAGGCCGTCACGGGCGGTGACCTCCAAAGCCTCGCGCACCACGCCGCGCAGGGCGTCTTCCACCATCTTGTCGTAACGCAGCGTGTCTTCGCTCATCGATCCTGTCCGGCACTCAAACATCAGAGCATTTTTGCGCGACGCGCAAAGATGCGACAAGCCCGAGTGGCGTCTGAGCCGCCCGGCACGGGC
>DISD01000032.1:0-40753 GCA_002435715.1 Rhodospirillaceae bacterium UBA6219 | reverse complement strand
CCGATAACGGTGGTACCATGCCGAGCACAAGCCAAGTCTTTACTACCCGCGTCGATCCTATTTCGCCCCCATCGGCCCGATCGTAACTTCGGGTGGAGATGGTGGAGGCGCCGGGTACCGCCCCCGGGTCCGCAAGGCCTATTCCACAAGACGTTTAGCGCCATAGCCGGGTAAACCCGGCAAGACCAATATAGTGCAGCGCGAAGATTCGTGCCACCCCCCTATTCAACGCTTTGGGTGCGATAAAGCTGGAAACCGCGTCCTTCGGCGACGAATTCCAAATCGTCGGGGTCGGGATTGGGGTCTTGCGGTTCGGTGTACAGCACGAAGACATAATCGTAATGCTGGGGCCAGAAATCCCAGAACCGGGCGCCGCCGGCGGTGGATTTGTCGGTGGTGGCCAGCAATTGGCCGACTTTCGGCGGGTCGCCGTCTTCGCGGTCGACCAATTCGGCGTAGGCCCGACGGATGTTCAAGACCTGCTTGCCCGGTACCGAGAAAATGGTCGAGACCAAGGCGTCACGGCCGATCACCGCGATCAACGGCGCATGGCTCAGCGCCTGGACCAGGGCCGGGTCGGAATTGGGCCGGTCGGCTTCCGCCACCAAAATCTTGGACCCACGCGGGATGTTGGACACCGCCTGGGTCATGTCGTCGGACACTTGCGCCAGATCGGACCAGTTCACCCCCACCTCGACCACCCGGGCCAGGGTCAGCCCCATCAGGCAGACATAAAAGGCGCGACGCGACAGACGGCCGGGCAGATTGGGGGAAATGAAGCCGATCAGCAGGAAGAACAATCCCACCGGCAGACGTTGGTCGGCGATCCACGACCCGAACAATTGGCGCGGCATCACCAGGAACACCAAAGCGCCCAGACACAGCAAGGCCCAGCCGGCGGGATGCAGCCCTAAGGCGTTGCGCCGGGCCAGCCAGATACCCGCCCCCACCACCACGGCGGCGAACAGCAGGTCGACGTTGTCGCGATACAGTTCGACGGCCAGATAGATGCCTTCCAGCTTACCGCGCGATTCCCACACCATTTCGTGCGACAACCCCAAGGTGGGGCTGGCCAGGATCAGCGGCAGAACCGGCAGGAAAGGCGCGCCGAAGGCCAGCAGGTCAGCCACCAATCGCGACCGGCGCGGCGACCGCCACAGATGCCAGGCTTCGAAAGCCAGCAGCGTCATGCCGTACAGGCCGACGGCGAACAGGTGGCACAGGAACAGGGTCAAGACCACGGCGGTGGACAGGACCGCACGCTGCCACCCGGCACGTTCGCGCAGGGCGATCCAGCCGGCGACACCCCAAAGCGCGATGCCGGTGCCCAACAGGTAATTGACCAGACCGACCAGGAAGATGCCGTTATAAACCAGGGGAAAGGCCAAAAGCGGCCACGGCGAGAACCGCCCCCACAACGCGCGGTGGATGGCCATGGGGCCGGTGACCAACAGCGTCACCGTCAGCAACAGGAAAATCTGACCCGAGCGCAGCACGCTGAAATAAGGCACCAGCGGCGGCACCAGCACGTCCATGATCAGGTTGGGGATCACCGCCCAGCGGATTTCGTAGAAACCGGCCAACACCGGATTGACGTCCAATCGGGCCATCACATGCATGCGGGCCAGATGGTTGACGTAATCGGTCAGCGGCGGCAGCGGCTCGGCGATGATGGGGATGGCCACCAGCACCAGCAAGGCGGTGAAGGCCAGGGGCAGCACCCGGCCCTGGACGCGACTTCCAAGGGCGGGAAAAAGCGCGGTCAGGGTGCGCAGCATGGATGGTCTGGCCTTGATTCAGGAAATTGGAAAATTCCGGGTTCGAAAAAAGGCGGCCCCTACAGGGGACCGCCCGTTTCCAGCGCATACCATCGCTATAAATTATGTCGAATCAGAGGCAGAAACGCCTTATTCGAAGCTGATTTTCGGGCCCTTCTTACCGCCGCTTTGGATCAGTTCGACCTTGTCCCACACCTTCTTGGCGATATCGCGATAGGCCTTGGCGTGCGGGCTGGACGGCTTGGATACCACGATGGGTTCGCCACGGTCGGCGGTTTCGCGGATGACGATGTCCAAGGGCACTTCACCCAGGAAGTCGCAGGACAGCTTGGCCGCTTCCGCCTTGGCGCCGCCATGGCCAAAGATATGGGCTTCGTCGCCGCATTTCGGGCAGACGTAATAAGACATGTTCTCGATGACGCCCAACACCGGCACGTCCACCTTGCGGAACATGTTCAGCCCCTTGCGGGCGTCCAGCAACGCGATGTCCTGGGGGGTGGAAACGATCACCGCGCCGGTCAAGGGCAGGTTCTGGCTGATGGACAATTGGGTGTCGCCGGTGCCCGGCGGCATGTCGATGACCATGACGTCCAGCTCGCCCCAATGGACGTCGCGCAGCAATTGCTGGATGGCGCCCATGACCATGGGGCCGCGCCAGATGATCGGGCTGTCCTCGGGGACCAGGAAACCGATGGACATGCATTTGACGCCGTAACTTTCCATGGGCAGCAGGGTCTGGCCGTCGGGGCTGACCGGCTCGCCTTCGATACCCAGCATGCGCGGCATGGAGGGGCCATAGATGTCGGCGTCGAACAACCCGACCTTAAGCCCCATCTGCGACAGCGCCATGGCCAGGTTGGTGGCGGTGGTGGACTTGCCGACACCGCCCTTGCCGGACGCCACCGCGATGATGGCCTTGACGTCGGGCAGCAGCGGGCGTTCCTGACCTGGGGCGCCATGATCGTGACCATGGTCATGGCCCCCCTTGGGGCCACCATGGACATGACGTTCGGCGGTCAGCACGGCGGAGACGGTCAGCACGCCGGCCAGATCGTGAACCGCCTTTTCGGCGGCCTTGCGCAGGGGCTCCAGATGGGGGCCGCGCTCGGGCTCGACCTCGATGGCGAAGGCGACGTGGCCGTCCTTGACCACCACGCCCGACACCATCCCCAGCGACACGATGTCCGCCCCTTTGTCGGGATCGACGATGGACTTAAGGGCGTCGATCACTTGGTTTTCGCTGATGGAGGCCATGAATTTCCTCTTCCCCTGAATGTTGCAACGCAATAAAAGTGCGGCTTGCACAATAATTCACTCATATAAGGGGCCGCCTTGACTTTGGAAAGCCCCCCATTCGCATCCTTGCTTGAATCGCTTCGATCTTTCTCCATATGGGCACAAACCCCACGGCCTCGCCAGCCCGCGTTGCGTCGGGGCGGAGGGTGGCCTATAAGGCCAGTATGAACGCATAGCGAAAAGGAACGCGCATGCCTTGGAATTCGGGTGGAAACGGTGGCGGCGGCCCTTGGGGCGGCGGTGGCGGCGGCAATAACGGCGGCCCATGGGGCGGCGGTGGCGGCAATGGTGGCGGTCCTTGGGGACGTGGCCCCGGCAACGGCAACGGCCCCGACATCGAAGACATCCTGCGCAAAGGCCAGGACAAGCTGCGCAAGGCCATGCCGGGCGGCGGCGGCAATCTGGGGACCAAGGGCATCGGCCTGCTGGTGGTCTTGGCCATCGCCGGCTGGGCGGCCACCGGTATCTATCGGGTCCAGCCCGACCAGCAGGGCGTGGTCCTGCGCTTCGGCCAATGGGTGGACACCACCGAACCGGGCCTGCGCTACCACATGCCCTATCCCATCGAAACCGTGCTGCTGCCCCAGGTCACCAAGATCAACCAGCTGCAATTGGGTTTCCGCGCTGCCGGCGATTCGCGCTTCGACCGCAACAGCGGCCGCGACGTCCCCGAGGAAAGCCGCATGCTGACCGGCGACGAAAACATCGTCGAAGCCGATTTCACCGTGTTCTGGCAAATCAAGGACGCCGGCAAGTATCTGTTCAACATCCGTGACCCGGAAGGCACGGTGAAGATGGCGGCCGAAAGCGCCATGCGCGACATGATCGGCCGCAATCCCATCCAGGCGGCGTTGTCGGACAAGCGTCAGCCCATCGCCGACGCGGCCCGCACCGAATTGCAGCGCCTGCTGGATTCCTATGACGCCGGCATTCTGATCACCCAGATGCAGTTGCAGAAGGTGGAACCGCCGGCCGCCGTCATCGACGCCTTCAACGATGTCCAGCGCGCCCGCGCCGACCAGGAACGTGCCCGCAACGAAGCCGAGGCCTATCGCAACGACATCATCCCGCGTGCCCGTGGTGAAGCGGAAAAGATGGTCCAGGACGCCGAGGCCTATAAGGAACAGGTTCTGAACAAGGCCCAGGGCGAAACCAAGCGCTTTCTGGCCCTCTACGACGCCTGGAAGCAGGCGCCCCAGGTCACCGAGGACCGCCTTTACATGGAGACCATGGAACAGGTGCTGAAGGACGCCCCCAAGATCATCTTGGACAATTCCGGCAAGGGCCAGGGCACCGTGCCCTATTTGCCCTTGAATGAGATGCTGAAGAAGGGAGGCGGCCAATGAACCCGCGCATGCTGCCCTTCGCCGCCGCCGCCATCGGCGCGCTGCTGATCGTCGCCGGTTCGTCGCTCTACGTGGTCAACCAGGCCGAACAGGCCCTGGTTCTGCGTCTGGGCGCGCATCGCGCCACCATCAAGGAGCCCGGCCTGCACTTCAAGGTGCCGTTCATCGAGGACGTGGTGCGTTACGATCTGCGTCTGCTGCCCTTGGACCCGCCGGCGGAAGAAATCATCCTGGGCGATTCCAAGCGTATCGTGGTCGACACCTTCGCCCGCTATCGCATCGAAGACCCGCTGAAGTTCTATCAGACCCTGAAGAACGAGACCAATGCCCGCGCCCAGATGTCGCAGGTGGTGTCGTCGGCCATGCGCCGCGTCATGGGTCAGGTGATGCTGCCGTCGATCCTTTCGGAAGAACGCATCCGCATCATGGAAGACATCCTGAAGGAAGTCAGCGAACGGTCTTCCAATTACGGTATCAGCGTCACCGACGTCCGCGTGCGGCGCGCCGATCTGCCGGAAGAAACCAGCCAGTCCATCTATGACCGCATGAAGTCGGAACGCGAACGCCAGGCCAAGGAACTGCGCGCCCAGGGTTTCGAATGGGGTCAGCAGATCCGCGCCCGCGCTGATCGCGAAAAGACGGTGATCCTGGCCGAGGCCGAGCGTCAGGCCAACATCCTGCGTTCGCAAGGTGACACCGAATCGTCACGCATCTTCAACGAAGCCTATAACCGCAGCGCCTCGTTCTACAAATTCTGGCGCTCGCTGGAAGCCTATCGCCAGGCGTTGTCCACCGACACCTCGGTGGTGCTGTCGCCCGACAGCAAGTTCCTGGAGACGTTTAACGGGTCGGCCCGTCGTTGACCGATCTGTTGACCGCGCTTTGTCTGGCCTTGGCATTCGAGGGCATCGCCTATGCGGCGTTCCCCGATGCCATGCGCCGGGCCATGGCGCAAATATTGGCCCAGCCCGACCAGTCCCTGCGCCGCATGGGGCTGGTCGTGGCGTTTTTGGCCATCGGCGGGCTGTATTTGCTGCGATCCGCCTTGATAACGCCATAGTTTCCTATAAACGTACCATCAGAGCGCTTATTCCCTTGGTTGAAGGAGGGTTCCTTTGGTGCCCAGCCCCATGAATGTCTCGCGCCGGTGGATGGTGTCCGCCGTCACCGCGCTGGCCCTGATCGTCCACTCGGCCGCCGCTTTCGCCCGCGAAGCCCCCACCAGCTTCGCCGATTTGGCGGAACGCCTGTTGCCGGCGGTGGTCAACATCTCGACCACCCAGACCATCAAGAATTCCGACCGCATCCCCGAGATGCCTCAATTCCCGCCCGGTTCGCCCTTCGAGGATTTCTTCAAGGAATTCCTGGAACGTCAGGGCAAGCCCGATTCCGCGCCCAAGCGCGCCACGTCCTTGGGCTCGGGTTTCATCATCGACGCCGCCGGCTATGTGGTGACCAACAACCACGTCATCGCCGATGCCGACGAAATCACCGTCACGCTCCATGACGACACCACCCACAAGGCCACCCTGGTCGGCCGCGACACCAAGACCGATCTGGCGGTGTTGAAGATCGACCCCGGTAAGAAGACCTTGGTGGCGGTGCCGTGGGGCAATTCCGACCAATCGCGCATCGGCGACTGGGTGCTGGCCATCGGCAACCCGTTCGGTCTGGGCGGCACGGTGACCGCCGGTATCGTCTCGGCCCGCGCCCGCGACATCCAGGCCGGTCCCTATGACGATTTCATTCAGACCGACGCCTCGATCAACCGGGGCAATTCGGGCGGTCCGCTGTTCAACGGCAATGGCGAAGTGATCGGCATCAACACCGCCATCTTCTCGCCGTCGGGCGGCTCCATCGGCATCGGTTTCGCCATTCCGTCGTCACTGGCCAAGCCGGTGGTGGACGATTTGAAGGAATTTGGCAAGACCCGTCGCGGTTGGCTGGGCGTGCGCATCCAGACGCTGGACCCGGAACTGGCCGAATCCATGGGACTCAACGAACCCAAGGGCGCCCTGATCGCCTCGGTCAACGAAGGTGGGCCGGCGGCCAAGGCCAAGCTGAAGCCCGGCGACGTCATCTTGAAGTTCGACGGCCGCGAGATCGCCGAAATGCGCAAATTGCCGCGCATCGTCGCCGAAACCGCCATCAACAAGAAGGTGCCGGTGGAAATCTGGCGTGACGGCAAGCGTCAAACCATCGACGTGGCGGTGGGCGAGTTGCCGGAAGAACCGGAAGAAGTCGCCGCCAAGGCCCCGGACAAGCCCCAGGCCCAGTCCGCCGGCCAAAGCGTCACCGGGACCGGCCTGACCGTGTCGACCCTTAACCCGGCACTGCGCGAACGCTTCGGCCTGGAAGATGACACCGCCGGTCTGGTGGTCACCGACGTCAAGGACGGCCCGGCCTCGGAAAAGGGCATGAAGCCCGGCGACGTCATCATCGAAGCCGGCA
The DNA here is from genome assembly GCA_002435715.1 of Rhodospirillaceae bacterium UBA6219. Classification (GTDB taxonomy): domain Bacteria; phylum Pseudomonadota; class Alphaproteobacteria; order Rhodospirillales; family Magnetospirillaceae; genus Magnetospirillum. Next base: position 33,882 of record DISD01000032.1, on the reverse strand, counting down.
ATAAGCCCATGCGCGCCCCCGCCGATCTGGTCAAGGCGGTGGAAGCGGCCAAGGCGTCGAACCAGAAATTCCTGCTGCTGCGGGTGGAAAACCCGCAGGCGCTGCGCTATGTGGCGCTGCCGCTGGCGGAAGGAAAGAAGAAGTAAGGGGACTTGCCCCAACAAGAAGGGGAGCCGAAAGGCTCCCCTTTTTCTTTGTCACAACGGCGCCCCGGCTTCGTCGAATTCCAACACGGTGATCTCTTCATCCTCGTCATGGATGGTGATCTCGGCCCGTTTCAGGGCACCGTTGTCGTGATAGCCGTATTGGTGCCCCAGCACCACCTCGCCATAGACCGTCTTGTGGACCGTCACCAGACGGTCGTCACCGTCGAAAGTCGCCAGGATGAAGGTGTTGCGATTGTTGATCTCGGCCTCGGTCAACGGGCCGACCAGACGCAGGGGCAGACGCACCCCGGTATAGGTGGTGTAAAAGGCTTGCCGCACGGAATCCTCCACTCATTGGTTCATGCCCCTGATGACGAACCCGATGGCGGCGGTATCCAGATGCCGGGGAAAGCACGGCCCCTGATTTATCAAATCAGGGGCCGGCCATCTAGGCAGATTTCACTTGGGTCAGGAAGCCGTCCACCGTCTGACGCAGGCTGTCGGCCTGGGACGACAAAGTCCGCGACGCGGTCAAAACCGTATTGGCGGCCTCGCCGGTATCGGCGGCGGCTTGTTGCACACCGGTGATGGTGGCATTGACTTCCGCCGTTCCCGCCGCCGCCTGTTCGACGTTGCGGGCGATTTCAGCGGTGGCGGCGGCTTGTTGCTCCACCGCCGCGGCGATGGAACCGGCGATCTGGCTGACCTCGGCGATCACCGCGCCGATGCCGTCGATGGCGGCGACCACGGCCCGGGTCCGTTCCTGGACAGCGCTGATCTGGCTACCGATTTCTTCGGTGGCCTTGGTGGTCTGATTGGCCAGCGACTTGACCTCGCCGGCCACCACGGCGAAGCCCTTGCCGGCCTCGCCGGCCCGCGCCGCCTCGATGGTGGCGTTCAGCGCCAAAAGGTTGGTCTGGCTGGCGATGTCGTTGATCAGCTGCACCACTTCGGTGATGCGCGCCGCCGCGTCGGACAATTGACGCACCTCGGCATCGGTGCGCTTGGCTTCGTCGGCGGCCTTCAGCGAAATGACGTTGGAATGCGAGACTTGGCGGGAAATCTCGGTGATGGAGGCCGACAATTCCTCGGCCGCCGCCGCCACGGTTTCCACATTGGCAGCCGCCTGGGTCGATGCCGCCGCCACCGCGGTGGCTTGGCTTGAGGTTTGGTTGGCCGCCGCCGACATGCCCGAAGCGGTGTCGGACAACGTCGCCGACGCCCCGGCCACGGCCCGCACCAGTTCGGCGGCGCGGGCATCGAAATCGGCGGTCAAACCATCGACGCGCACCTGACGATCCAAACGGGCTTGGGTTTCCGCTTTCGCCTGCGCCTCAAGCCTTTGGCGTTCCAGGCCGTTGCTTTTGAACACCGCCAAGGCCCTGGCCATGGCGGCGATCTCGTCCTTGCCCTCGGCGGCGGGAACAATGGTGTCCAAATGGCCATGCGCCAGCCTATCCATGGCGGCGGTCATGGCGTTCAGCGGCCGGGCGATGCCACGCCCGATCACCAGCGACGCGACGATACCCACCACCAAGGCCAAGGCGGAGACCGCCAGATCTTCGGCCTGATGCACGGCCGAATCATCCTTGGCCTGCTGCTCCACCGCCTGCAGATGGGCCATCTGAACCTGTTCCAAACGGTCCAAGGCGTCGCTGACGCCGTCCCCCACCCTGGCCAGATCCTCCATGGCCGAAGGATCCTTGGCCAACGCCTCCAACCCCACCCGGTAATTGCCCAAAGTCTTGACCACGTTTTGCAGGCCATCGCGCAATTCGGCGGTTCCCGCCGCCGGCCGGGCCTGTTCCAGCAGTTTTTCCACGCTGGCCAGCACCTGGGCGGCATTGTCATGCTCGCCTTTGGTGACATGACGGCGCAAGGTTTCGAACTGGCTGTCGGCTTCCTTGACCAGAATGGCGCTTTCCGCTTCGCTGGAATAAAGGTCCAGGGATTGGCGCGCGGCCACGATGCCCAGGGCGCCGATGGCAGCCACCAGGGTCATCAAAGCCAGAACGATGGCGAACCCACCGCCGATGCGGGTGGGAATGGAAAAATCGCTGAGTTTCATCATGGGCTCCCGCTTGGCCGTCCGTAAGGACGGTATCCGCCTTTAGGCTGAACCGGGAAAGCGACAAGATTATGGCGCGGGATTGCCCCATGCCCTCCGCCGCCACTGCACACAATTATATTAAGATTATAATTTGAGCTTAATCTCTTTTTAATTGCATTTTATCGATGCACGCATCACTCTTGATCATCCATACCTTAAGTTGTTTATTGTATGGAAAACTCTTACAGGGAGTGATTTTCCATGAGCGTTCTGACCGTGAAGTTCGCTGTTTATGGCGCTTTGGTGGGCGGCGACGAAAACAAGTCCGCGGCCGTCGATGTCAGCGCCGCGCTGCAAGCCTTGATCGACAGCAATCAGGGCATCGTCAACATCAACAACGACAACATGGGCGGTGACCCCGCTTACGGCGACGTCAAGCACTTCGCCGCCATCGTGGCGTTGGGGGATAACGACAAGCGTTATTTCGCCTGCCAGGAAGGCCAGACCATCGACTTCTTCCACGTCCAGGCCGGCTGACAAGACTGATCCCGGCCACGGTCGGAGCAAGCCGCCGTGGCCGGGACATTCACCGGATCAAACCGACGCGGCGGCAATGACGGTGCGGTTGCCGATCACGCAAACCCGGCCTTCCGCCAGCAAGCGCAACGCCAACGGATAGGCCTTGTGTTCCTGTTCCAACACCCGCGCCGCCAGAGAATCCGGGGTGTCGTCGTCCATGACCGGCACCGCCGCCTGGACCAGAATGGGACCGTCATCCAGATCCGGGGTGACCAGATGAACGGTGCAGCCATGCAGCTTGACCCCGGCCGCGATGGCCTGGGCATGGGTGTGCAGGCCCTTGAAACAGGGCAACAGCGACGGATGGATGTTGATCATCCGCCCGTCCCAGCCCCGCACGAAGGCGGTGGACAACAGACGCATGAAACCGGCCAGACAGACGATGTCGACCCCGGCCGCGCGCAATTGCACGTCCATGGCGGAATCGAATTCCTCGCGGCTGGGGTAATCCTTGTGAGAAATCACACAGGTCTTCACCCCGGCCTTTTCCGCCCGTTCCAGGGCATAGGCACCGGCGACGTTGCTGATCACCAGCACGATTTCCGCCGGATAGGCAGGATCGGCGCTGGCATCCAACAAGGCCTGCAGGTTGGAGCCCCGGCCCGAGACCAGGACCCCCACCTTTTTCTTGATCATCAACGCCAACCTTCGTTGCCGCTGACCTGGCTTTGCGCCTCGTCCCCTTGACGGGCGCGCAGCTTACCGATGGTGAAGACGGTTTCACCGCCTTCGCGCAGGATGCGGGCGGCTTCCTCGGCCTTGTCGGCGGCGCAGACCACCACCATGCCGATACCGCAATTGAAGGTCCGGGCCATTTCCTGGGCGGCGACGCCACCTTCGGCGGCCAGCCAGCGGAACACCGGCGGCAATTCCCAGGTGGTGGCGTCGATGTCGGCGACCACACCTTCGGGCAACACGCGCGGCACGTTCTCGATCAGACCGCCCCCGGTGATGTGGGCCATGGCCTTGATGGTGCCGGCCTTGACGGCGGCCATGCACGACTTCACATAGATGCGGGTCGGCGTCAGCAGCGCGTCCCCCAAGCTCTTGGTCGCGTCGAAGGGGGCGGACTGGTCATAGGTCACGCCGCCCTTGGCGACGATGCGGCGCACCAGCGAATAACCGTTGGAATGCACGCCGGTCGAAGCCAGACCCAGCAACACGTCGCCGGGGCCGACATCGCCCGCCGGCAGCAAGGTGTCACGCTCGGCGGCGCCGACCGAGAAACCGGCCAGATCGTAATCGCCATGGGAATACATGCCGGGCATTTCGGCGGTTTCACCACCGATCAAGGCGCAACCGGCCTGACGGCAGCCTTCGGCGATGCCGGCGATGATGGCCTTGCCGGCGGCCACGTCCAGCTTGCCGGTGGCGAAGTAATCCAGGAAGAACAAGGGCTCGGCCCCTTGGACCACCAAATCGTTGACGCACATGGCCACCAGGTCGATGCCGACGCCGTCATGACGGCCCGAATCGATGGCCACCTTCAACTTGGTGCCCACACCGTCGGTGGTGGCGACCAGGATGGGGTCCTTGAAACCGGCGGCCTTGGGGTCGAACAACGCGCCGAAGCCCCCCAGCCCGGCAGCGGTGCCGGAGCGGATGGTGGACTTGGCCAGCGGCTTGATGGCCTCGACCAAAGCCTCGCCCGCGTCGATGTCGACACCGGCGTCGCGATAGGTCAGGCCCTGCTTTTCGTCATGAGCGGGAATGGTCTTCCTCGTCGGGCTGCGTGTGGTATGTTTGCGGCGCCCAGGATCGGCCTTCGGTCAAGTGCCCACCCATGGCTGCCGCCATGCGGGCCGAAGATACTCCAACACGGACGGTTTGCAATGCATTCTCTTCGCCTTGCCGGCGCCCTGGCCTTGGTGGCCGCCTTTGTGTCCTTGTTGTGCGCGCCCCCGGCGGCGGCGCAAACCCTGTTCGATCCCTATACCGTGCAAGGAATCGACGTCGACGTCACCGCCGCCACCGCCCAGGCCGCCAAGGACCAGGGCATCACCGAAGCCCAACGCCAGGCCTTTGGTCAGTTGCTCGAGCGCCTGGCCGGCGATGCCCGGTCGAAGCTGCCGGCCGCCGACGGGGTGGAATATGTACGCGACTTCACCGTCGAGCAGGAACGCAGCGTCGGCAACCGTTACATCGGCAGCTTCGCCGTGCGCTTCAACCCGGCCCACGTCAAGCGCCTGCTGCAATCGGCGGGTGTCGAAGTCGCCGAGGGCCGCACCCGCCCGGTGGTGGTGGTCCCGGTCTTCGTCGCCGAGGACGGCCGTGCCGCGCTGTGGGACGACCCCAATCCCTGGCGGGCCGCCTGGGGGGCGTTGCGCGGCGGCGGACTGGTGCCGATGATCCTGCCCCTGGGCGATCTGGCCGACATGCAGACCATCAACGCGACCCAGGCGCTGGACGGCGATTCGCTGGCCATGCAAAGCCTGGGGGCGCGCTGGCGTACCCCTGACGTGCTGGTCGCCGCCGCCACCTTGCGCGGCCGGGTGCTGGACGTGGCGCTGAAGGCCGGCCCCACCACCCCCAAGCCGTTCGACACCTTGTCCTATAAGCAGGCCGAGGGCGAAAGCGTCGAGGCATTGCTGACCCGCGCCGCCAAGGACGTGTCGCGCGCGCTCGACGCGGTGCAACGCCAGATGTCGCATACGGGGGGCGAAGCCGGTACGGTGTCGGCCCTGGTGCCGCTGTCGGGCTTCAACCAATGGATGGCGGTGCGCGAACGCCTGGGCCGGGTGCCCATGGTCAAGCGCTGGGAACTGGTGTCGCTGTCGCGCGCCGAAGCCGCCATCATCTTGCACGTCAACGGAGCTTCCGAACAGGTGGCGCAAGGCTTGGAGCAAGGCGGCCTGCACCTGGAATGGCGGGACAATTTCTGGACCCTGTCCCCCATCGGCGTGAACTAAGACGGGAATGAACCGACCATGACCCAGGGACAGCAGCTGAAATTCTGGCTGGCCGGACTGGCGGCGATGCTGGCGGGGCTTTACCTGCTCAGCGGCGTGCTGCTGCCCTTCGTCGCCGGCATGGCCATCGCCTTCTTCCTGGACCCGCTGGCCGACCGGCTGGAAGCCGCCGGTCTGTCGCGCACCGCCGCCACCGCCTTGATCACCGGCGTTTTCTTCCTGGTGGTCATCGTCTTGTGCGTCATCTTGCTGCCGATCATCCAAGAACAGGTGGTCGCCTTCGTCCATCGCATCCCCACTTATGTGGACACGCTGAACGAACGCCTGCACCCGCTGGTCGTCGAATTGAAGCGCAAGCTGTCCAAGGGCGACATCGACAAGCTGCGCACTTCGGTGGGCGAGCATGCCGGCGAAGCGGTGACTTGGGCGCTGAACGTGGTCAAGCGCCTGCTGACCGGCGGCTTGGCGGTGCTGAACGTGCTGTCGTTGCTGTTCATCACCCCCATCGTCACCTTCTACATGCTGCGCGACTGGGACGTCATGGTGGCCAAGGTGGATTCCTGGCTGCCGCGCCAGCACCGCGACAGCATTCACCGTCACGCCGCCGAGATCAACCGCACCCTGTCCGGCTTCATCCGTGGTCAGGCCAGCGTCTGCCTGGCGCTGGGCGCCTTTTACGGCCTGGGCCTGTCGCTGGTCGGACTGGACCTTGGCCTGGTCATCGGCTTGGGGGCCGGCTTCATTTCCTTCGTGCCCTATCTGGGCTCGATCACCGGCTTCGTTGTCGGCGTCGGTCTGGCCTTGGCCCAGACCCAAAGCTGGGAATTACCCGCCATGGTGGCCGGCGTGTTCCTGGCCGGCCAAGTGCTGGAAGGCAATTTCCTGACCCCAAAGCTGGTGGGCGACAAGGTCGGCCTGCATCCGGTGTGGATCATGTTCGCCCTGTTGTCCGGCGGCGGGCTGTTCGGTTTCGTCGGCCTGTTGCTGGCGGTGCCGGTGGCCGCAATCGTCGGCGTGCTGTCGCGTTCGGCGTTGAAGCGCTATCTGCGGTCGTCGCTGTATCACGGGAACACGCCGTGAGCGATGGTCAGTTGGCCCTGGAACTGGGCCACCGCCCGGCTTTGGGGCGTGACGACTTCCTGGTGGCGCCATGCAATGCCGAAGCCGTTGCCTGGCTGGAACGCTGGCCGCAATGGCCGCACCACGCCTTGGCTTTGTTCGGTCCGCAAGGTTGCGGCAAAAGCCATTTGCTGGAAGTGTTCCGCGCCCATCACGGATTGGCAACCAAAATCATTCCGGCATCGCAACTGAATGCCACCGACTCGCTGCGAATGCAGTTGGATGCGGTCACCATCGTCGACGACCTGGACGATCTGGCGGACGAAACCGCCTTGTTCCATCTGTGGAACCGCACCAAGGAAGCGGGCGCCACCTTGCTGTTGGCCGGTCGCACCGCCCCGACCCGGCTGAAGGTCACCCTGCCCGATTTGCGCTCTCGCCTGGGCGGGCTGCACGCGGTGGGCATCGGCGTACCCGACGATTCCTTGCTGGCCGCCATCTTGGTGAAATTGTTCGCCGACCGCCAGTTGCGGGTCGGCGAGGACGTGGTCACTTATATCCTGGGCCGGGCCGAGCGCAGCTTCGCCGCCTTGGGGGAAATGGTCGAGCGCCTGGACCGCCAGTCGCTGTCGCGCCACAAACCCATCGGGCTGAAGATGGTGCGCGAAATTCTGGCCGCCAATGACGACAGACAGGGAGAACTGACATGGATCTAGGCATCAAGGGCAAAAAGGCGCTGGTGTGCGGCGCCAGCCGGGGGCTGGGTCTGGGCTGCGCCACCGCTTTGGCGGAGGCCGGCTGCGACGTGCTGATGATCGCCCGGCGCCCCGAGGTGCTGGCCCAGGCCGCCGACGATGTGCGGTTGGCCAGCGGTGCCAACATCCTGACCCTGGCTGCCGACATCACCACGCCCCAGGGCCGCGCCGCCGCCCTGGCGCTGATGCCCGAACCCGACATCCTGGTCAACAATGCCGGCGGCCCGCCGCCCGGCGATTTCCGTGACTGGGACCGCGAGGCGTGGATCAAGGCGTTGGACGCCAACATGCTGACCCCCATCGAGCTGATCAAGGCCACCATCGACCCGATGATCGCCAAGGGCTGGGGCCGCGTCGTCAACATCACCTCCGGCGCCGTCAAGGCGCCCATCGACGTGCTGGGCCTGTCCAACGGGGCGCGGTCGGGCCTGACCGGCTTCGTCGCCGGCTTGGCCCGCAACATCGCCAAGCATGGGGTGACCATCAACAACCTGCTGCCCGGCCTGTTCGACACCGACCGCATCGCCCAGGTGGTGGGCGCCCAGGCCAAGAACCAGGGAATCAGCTTCGAGGCCGCCAAGACTGCCCGCGCAAAATCCATCCCCGCCGGCCGCATGGGCGACCCGGCGGAATTCGGCGCCACCTGCGCCTTTCTGTGTTCGGTCCACGCTGGCTACATGACCGGCCAGAACGTGTTGCTGGATGGCGGCGCCTATCCGGGCACCTTCTGATGAGCCTGGACGTCTGGACCGCCTTCGCCTTGGCGTCCGTGCTGGTGCTGGTCATCCCCGGCCCCACCATCTTGCTGGTCACCGCCCAGTCCCTGGCCCATGGCCTGCGCGGCGCCTGGGCGACGGTGGCCGGGGTGGCCTTGGGCGATTTGGTCGCCATCACCCTGGCGCTGTTCGGTTTGGGAAGTCTGTTGGCGGCTTCGGCCGAATTGTTCACCGTGCTGAAATGGGCGGGCGCGGTTTATCTGCTGTGGATGGGGGGCAAGATGTGGCGCAGCCACAGCCCGGCCCAGCCCCTGCCCCCGGCACCGCGCCGGATGTTCCGTGACGCCTTCGCGGTGACCGTAGCCAACCCGAAAAGCATCGGCTTTTTCGTCGCTTTCCTGCCGCAATTCATCGATGCCGAGCGGGCTTGGCCCCCACAAGCCGCCATCATGGCCGCCACCTTCGTCGCCTTGGCGGCGATCAACGCTTTTGCCTATGCCGTGTTGGCGGCGCGGCTGCAGGGACGGCTGCCGGTGCGACGCATGCGCCAAGCCGGTGGCGCCGTGCTGATCGCCGCCGGGCTTTATACCTTGGTGCGGAAATAATCAGGCCGGCGCCGTTTCGACCGAACGCGGCAGCGGGAAGCGCATCATCACCGTGCAACCGGGATCGCCGCCGTTCCCCTCGATCCAGATCTGGCCGTCCAGGCCCTCGACGATCTTGCGGCACACCGCCAGCCCCACCCCGGTTCCCGGCACATTTTCGTCGATGTCCAGGCGCATGAACAGCCGGAACGCCAGTTCGCGGTTTTCGGCGGCGATGCCGCGACCGTTGTCGGTCACCCAAATCAGCCAGGACTCACCCTCTTGACGCGCCCCCAGACGGATTTGCACCTGACGGTCAGGGGCGCGATACTTGATGGCATTGTCCATCAGGTTCTGCAGCAGCAACACCCATTGCCGGCGGTCGCCCAACAGCACCGGCAGTTCGCCGATTTCGACCTCGACCTTGGCTTGACGAAGGGGTTCCTGCAGCCGCCACAACGCTTCGGCCGCCGCCTCGGCCAAAGGCACCGGGGCCAGCCGCCCGCCATGGGTTTCGGCGCGGAAGAATTCCTGCAAGCCCTGGACCTGCTGCGACATGCGCCGCCCGCCTTCGACGATGAAACCGATGAACTGGTCGGCGTCGGTATCCAGGCGTCCCTTGTAACGCACTTCCAGCAATTGGGCGAAGCTGACCACCGAGCGTAAAGGTTCCTGCAAATCATGGGACGCCAGATAGGCGAAGCGTTCCAACTCGGCGTTGGTGGCGGCCAATTGGCTGACCGACAGGCGCAATTCGTCCTCGCGCCGCCAGATGGTCTGCGACATGGCGACGAAAGCCTGTTCCAGTCGGGCCATTTCGCGAGCGGGATTGGTCAGCGGCGTCATCTGGCGGTCGTTGGCGGCCAGACGTTCCACCGTTTCCCCCAGTTTCTGCAAATCCCCGGTCAGATATTTGGCGATCCACAGCGCGCACAAGGTGCCGACGACGATGGCGGTCAGGATATAGAACAAGCCTTCCCACTGGGTGGTTTGCAGACTGGCGATTTCCTCGCTTTGATCCAGCGCCACCCGCACCCAGCCCATCAGGCGGTTTTCCACCATCACCGGCATGGCGACCTCGACCCGGCGGCGGCTTTGCGCCACCGTGCGGATCTCGGCCGGACCGTTCAGCAGGTCCAAAGAGCGCGCGTCGGTGACGTAAAATCCCAAACGGTCCAGATCGGTGTGGGCCAACACCTGGCCTTGCGGATCGGTGACCATGGCATAGACCAGATTGGGGTGTGTGCGCAGGGCGCGCACCACTTCCGACAGACCGCGCACGTCGTCGGCCAGCAGCCAGGACACGCTGTTGATGGAAATCTGACGGGCCAGACCGCTGGCTTCCGAAACGCTTTTCGCCTTCAGGAACTGCATCTGGCGATAGACCAGATCCACCGCGAACAGCGTCATCAACACCGCATGCACCACCGCCACCCCGATCACCAGACGACGACGGACGGAACCAGCCAGCAGAGTGCGCAGCGCTTTCATCATGGCAGAGCTATGGGGCGGATGGTGTCGTTGAAATGTTTCAGGAAGCTCAGCACCTCGCCATAGGCATGGCGATCGGCGGCGACGAAACCGTGAATGCCCAGGTTTTCCAGCAATCGTCGGCCTTCCGGGCTGTGCTTCAATTCGACCAGAATGGTGGTGACCTGTTGCACAATGTCAGCGGCGATGTCGTCACGGGCGACGACCCCGAAGCCGGGCAAGGCCGGCGTCTGCCAACGCACCCGCAATTGTGCGGCGCGGGCCGGTTCATCGCGTTGGAAGCGTTGCCAACCGGCGGTCCAGGTCGCCCCGGCGGCGGCCTTGCCATAATAAACGTTCATCAGCACCGATTCCTCGGACCCCACATAGCGGTTGTCCAGGTCGTGGCGGATGTCGATGCCCTGCTCGAAAAGGAACGCCTGGGGCAACAAGGTGCTGGCCACCGACGACGCGGCGGGATAGCACACCGCCTGCCCGGCCAAGTCCGAAACCGTCTCGATGGGGGAATCCGCCCGGGTGACGATCAACCCGTGATAGGCGGCATCGTCGTCCATCTTGGCGAAGATGCGAAAGCCGTTCGCCTCGGCCATCAGCATTTGGTAAGGATTGCACAAGGCGAAGGCGAGATTCCGATAATATAACTTTTGCTCGAAGGTTTCGTAATCGCGGGCGGCTTCCAGCCGCAACTGGGCCGGATTCAGGCGCCGGTTGATATGGTCGACCAACGGCAAATACAGCCGAAACAGCGCTTCCGGCGGATGGAAAGGCGAGCTGAAGCGCAAAGCCTGACTGCTCAGTGCCGGTTTGATGGCGTAATCGGGCTGATAATCCCGTTCGCTGTCTGAATCACAGCCGGCCAAGGCCGTCCCCAACAGCCCGGACAGAAAGACGCGGCGTGAACATGCACGACTAATGCTCATTGCCTTCCCCTTCGGGAAGACTTTCCGCTTATTCATCCGCACTGGCAACCCCTATCACAAGAGGGATGTATTCATGTCGCTTGTTCACGCTAGAATGGATCGACACCAATTCCACCGATCTAGTCCAATAAGGGGGGGCGATGGTTAGAATACGGGGCATGGCCTGGGGATTGGCCCTGTTGGGGGCCTTGACCGGGGGGGCCGCCAGCGCCGAGGAAATGGTCAGCAAGGAACAGGTCGTCGCCTATGTGGACCGTATGCTGGCTCATATCGATGCCGTCGGCATCGAACGCGCCTTCGCCGATTTCAGCAACACCAAGGGTCCGTGGATCGAAGGCGAATTGTATCCGTTCTGCCATTCGCTGAACGGCATCAACGTCGCCCATGGCGACAACCCCAACATGGTGGGCAAGGGCGGCGTGCTGGACATCCGCGACCCCGACGGCCGTTACGTCAACCGCCTGATCTTCGACAAGGTCCTGGCCGAGGGCAAAGGCTGGGTCGAATACAAATGGCCCCACCCCCGGACCAAGAAGATCGTCATGAAAGACGTCTATTCGGTGATGGTGCAGGGAAAATACATCTGCGGTTCGGGGCGATACCGCTAACCTCGCAGTTCGCCCGGCGCGCGGAAGCTGAAATTGGCCGGGGCCTGGGCCACCGCTTGGCGGGCGCGTCGCAGGCGATCGCGCAGATCGTCGGGCAGGTTGTCCTCGCCGCCGATGGCGCGGGCGATTTCCACCAAGGACGGCACGCCCTTTTCACCGCCGGTGACCTTGCCGCCGCCGGCGGTGGTGGCGCGCACCAGATCGGCGATCAACGCCTTCTTGCCGGCCAGCACCTGCTGGCGGGTGGCATCCAATTGCTCGTCCAGGCCCAGATCGGCGAACACCGTCACCCGGTGATGGGGGTCCATGCCGTGGGGCGACAGATGGCCATAAGCCGACAATTCCACGTCGATGCCGGCCGGCTGCTGACCGGACAGATCACGCACCAGGGCACGGTAATCGGCGTAAGCGGTCAGGATGGCGGCGATGGTGCCGGCATCGGGCGGCACCGAAATGTTGATGTCGGTCGAGGTGCTCCACGGCTTCATGCGACCTTCGGGGACCATGCGGGCCTTGGTGCGGGCCATGTCGGGGGCCCCTTCGCGGATGGCGCGGAAGGTTTCCATTTCGGCACCCGACGAAAAGCCGACACCGAATTCGATCATCACGCCGCCGATGGTCTCGGTTTCCGGGTCCATCAGGCTGAACAACACGTCGTCCACCGATTGTTCCGACCAGCCGGTGATGCAGGCCAGCATGTCGGAACCGGCATATTCGCAGCTTTGCAGCAGTCCCTGGGCCTTGGACCTTGCCGGATCCTGGGCATGTTCGATGAAGGCTTCCAGCGAATCGCGGCTGACCAGCTCGACACCGTTCAACACGGTGTCGCCGTTGCCCAGACGACAACCGGCGCCCGGCAGGTTGACCCGCGTCCACGGTTCCAGATAGGCCAGCAAACCGGCCACCGCATCCACGTCGGTACCCTGCACCGGCAGCACCAGGCCGAATTCGGCCGGCGGCACCTCGTAGAAACGGAACACCGCCGAAACCACCATGCCGGTCCAGCCCTGCATGCCCTCGACCTGATCCAGATCGTCGCCGGCCAACAGGCGCGGTGGGCCGCCATCGGCCACCACCACCCCTTCCAGGGTCGAGCTGGGACGCATGCGCAACGGCCCCATGGCCCCGGTGGCGACGACGCCGCCCACATAGGCCGAGCCAACGCTGGTCAAATCCACCAATACCCGGGCATTGGGCCCCACATGTTCGGCCAGCATGGCATTGACCTGCACGAAGGTCAGACCGGCGCCGACCGCCAGGATGCCCTGATCACGGCGGATCAGCATCTGGTGGGTCCTCAAATCTTCGGCCGGCGTCAGCGGGTCCACCAGTTCCGGGGCGATGGTGCCCTTGGGACGGATGGCGACGACACCGGCGAAGCCCGACACCAGATCGGTCTTGTAGTCGAAGCTGCCGATGGCGCTGGTCAGGCCACCGGTGGGCATGACGGCGTAATTGGCCGCCACCGCTTGCGCCACCGCGTCGGCGATGTCGGCGGTGACCAGCAGCGACGCCTCAAGCAACTTGCCGCCATCGTCCCGAAGCTGGGCGCGGTCAAGGCTGGCGAAATCAATGGCGTTTGTCGCGGTGTTCATGGTCCCGGAATGGATAGGGGCGTGCCGGCAGCGAAGGCGCGGACAATAACACCATCGTTGCCGCGACTAAAGCCATTCCATGGGGGGCGCACCATGCGGTAGGCGCAAAAGCCCTACCCCATCAGGTGGGTGACGCCGTACAAGGCCAGGCCGACCAAGCCGCCGACCACGGTTCCGTTGACGCGGATATATTGCAGGTCGCGGCCGACCTGGGCTTCCAGTTTGGCGACCAGGGTGCGGGAATCCCATTTGTCCACCACCTCGGCGATGAAGTCGCCGATAGCATCACGCGACGGCACCAGCAGACGTTCGACCACCCGCAGCAAGCGGCGGTCCAGCCGGGCACGCGCCGCCGAATCCTGGGCCAGATGGCGCCCCTGATTGGTCAGCAACGCCGCCAAGGCGGGGGCCAACTGGGCTTCGTCCAGGGTTTCGGCGAAAGCGTGGTCGCGGAACTTTTCCAGATGTTCCGCCAATTTGGGATCGTCCCGCAGCCGCTCCGCCAAGTGCTCGGCCCAGATCATCAGCTTTTCCCGCCACGGATGGTCGGTACGGCGCAGATCGTCCAGCAAGCCGGCCACCGCCCGCCCCAGAATGTCGGCCAGACGCCCGTCCACCCAGGCCGGCACCCACCGCCCCGAGCCGTCGGCGACACGATTGCGGATCATCTGGGGGTCGGTGGCCAGGGCGGCGGACACCGCATCCAGCGCCCGATCGAAGGCCCGGTGGTGCCAATGGTCGGCCAACGCCGTCCGCACCACCTTGGCCAAGGGCGGGCCGGGCTTGATCAGGCCGATCAGGGCGGCACGGGTGTCGGCATCGTCCAACAGCCGCGCCAAACGCCGCGCCAAGGACTGCGACACCCGGGGCTCGCACAATTTGTCGGCCAGCCAGGCGGCGGGCGATTGCCGGCGCAGACGCTGGGCCACCAGATCGGGCGCCAGGAAATTGTCGCGGACGAAATCGCCCAAGGCGCGGCCCAAACGGCGCTGGTTGGCGGGGATCAACCCGGTATGGGGGATGGGCAGGCCCAAGGGCCTGCGGAACAGGGCGGTGACCGCGAACCAATCGGCGATGCCGCCCACCAAGGCCGCCTCGGCGAAGGCCTGAAGCGCGGCGATGTGCAGCAGATGCGCCACCCACAACAGGCCCGCCATGGCCAGCAACAGCGCCAAGGCCAGAAGATGGGTGGGGAAAGGCTTGGATTTGGTGTTCATCGCCGCCATCTCTTGCCATGATACCGCAAACGCGAAAGGAGCCGCCCCTCGATGTCCGACACCATGCGCGCCGAAATCGTCGGATCCATCGACACCATTCCTTCCGCCGTCTGGAATTCCTGTGCCGGTGACGGCAACCCCTTCGTCCGCCACGGCTTTTTGGCCGCCATCGAAAATTCACGTTCGGCCGCCGGCGAAACCGGCTGGCTGCCCCGCCATGTGATACTCAAGGACGATGGCGGCGAAATCGTGGCGGTGGCGCCCATGTATGTCAAAAGCCACTCCTATGGCGAGTACGTGTTCGACTGGGGCTGGGCCGAAGCCTATGCCAGGGCCGGGGGCCGATACTATCCCAAATTGCAATGTGCCGTGCCCTTCACCCCCGTGGCCGGGCCGCGCCTGCTGGTCCGTCACGACGATGATTCCCTGCGCCTGGCCTTGGGCGAGACCATGACCCGACTGGCCGATCAGGCCGGCATGTCGTCGGTTCACGTCACTTTTTGCAGCGATGCCGAGGCCAGCATACTGGAAAGCCAAGGCTATCTGCGCCGCCTGGGCAGCCAATATCATTGGGAGAACCGCGCTTACGGCACCTTCGAGCATTTCCTGGATCAGTTGGCGTCGCGCAAACGCAAGCAGGTCAGGAAGGAACGCCAAGCGGTGGCGGCCCAGAACCTGTCCATCACCACATTGGTGGGGGCCGACATCAAGGCCCGGCATTGGGATTACTTCCACCGCTTTTACGAATCGGTGGTCGACCGCAAATGGGGGTCGGCCTATCTGAACCGTGAATTCTTCGACCTTCTGTCCATGTCCGAAGTGGGCGACGACGTGGTTTTGGTGTGGGTGGAACAAGACGGCCAACCCTTGGCCTCGGCCTTCAACATGCTGGGGGGCGACACGCTTTATGGCCGCACCTGGGGGGTGCGCCCCGGCGCCGAGACGCCGTTTTTGCATTTCGAGGCCTGTTACTATCGCGCCATCGATTTCGCCATCGCCCACGACTTGGCCCGTGTCGAGGCCGGCGCCCAGGGCGAGCACAAGGTGGCCCGCGGCTACCTGCCGCGCGCCACCCATTCCGCCCATTGGATCAGGGACCCGGGCCTGCGTCAGGCGGTGGCCAAGTTCCTGGCCCACGAACGACAATTATTGGCCGAGGACATGGCCGAACAAGAAGCGGCTGGCCCTTTCAGCCAAAAAGTATGCACCCCTTGCATCGCGACGCCAGAAGGACCAGAATCACCTTACTGAAGACGTCTTAAACCGATTCGGGAGGGGCACGCCATGGCACATGTCATCGCTCCAAACGCACAGATCGGGGCGGATCTCAGCCGCTGCCGTCCATTGATCGTCGATCCGTTCCTAAGCAACCGCACCTTGCTGCGCGAAACCCTGAAGGAAATGGGCTGCGCCCAAGTGTTCGATTGCGGTCGCTTGCGCGACGCGGTGCTCTCTATCGAGAACGACCACCCCAACGTCTTGTTCATCGACTGGTCGAAACAGACCGACGCCCCTGAATTCCTGCGCATGCTGCGTCATCATGCCAATCCCCACCGCTTCCTGCCGGTGGTGGTGATGACCGCCTATGCCTCGCTGGACCACATCGCCCAATTGCGCGACGTCGGCGCCACCGAGATCATGGTGCGGCCATGGTCGCACGCCATGGTGGCCAGCCGCATGCGGTCCATCGCCCTGCAACCGCGCCTTTACATTCAAGGCGGCGGCTTCTTCGGCCCCGACCGCCGCCGACGCCGGCTGGATTATCTGGGCGCCGACCGTCGCCGTCACGAAAACTGGCAAGGCGCCGACCGCCGCCATACCGAAACCGCCCGCTGGGACGGCCAGGAACGGCGCCAGGGACGGGCCGGTTTCATGCCGCTTGAACGCCGGGATGCCCCCCGGACCTGATGGTCCCCCCCGGAAGGGCCTTGGGGCATCTCCTTCCTCCGCCCGGGCCGGCATCTGCCGTCATCTCCACCGGCCCGGCGGAGGAGGGTGAGTTTTCCTGATCGTCACACGATGCTAGCATGGGCTCTCGCAACTTGGCGGAGAGCCCCATGGCCGATGACGGCCCCACGCCCGAACAGCAAGCCGATTATCTGGTGCGCAAGCTGGAACAGACCATCCGTGACAACCGCACGGTCAAGGGGATGTCGTTCCGCACCTGGCAGAACATCGCCCGCGAGGAAATCGTCAACGCCCTGCGCGCCGCCGAACGCCGCCGTCAGCGTCACGACCAAGGCACCAGCCGGGCCTTGCTGATCGTCGCCGCGTCCCTGGTCAGCATCGGCTTTTGGGGGGCGGTGGTGGCCGCCGACCGATCCTATGGCATCTGGGCGGCGCTGGTGGCGGTGATCGGCGGCGCCGCGCTTTTCTTCGTTGCCGCCGAATGGGGCATCAAGCGGGCCAGCGGCGGTTGGAACAAGAAAAAGCGCGAGGAACGTCTGGCCCATATCGAAGATCTGGACCGCCGTATCAAACGCATGGAGGACGCCTTGCGCAAAAAGGAGGAACGATTGAAGGAAAGGATGGAAGAAGTCGGCTTGCTTTGATCCTTCCTTCGTCCCATGTGCAAACCATAAAGGGCATGGTAGGGTGGTCAATAAACCTTCCCACAGAGAAGGTGAAAATTGAACGGAGGCAAGAAATGGCGCGTTCAGTGCTGGTCGTGGACGATGAACCCAACATCGTGCTTTCGCTCGAGTACCTGCTGAAACAGGTGGGATACGACGTGCATGTGGCGCGCGACGGCGAAGCGGCGCTTTCCGCTATCGCCGAACACCGCCCCGGCTTGGTGCTGCTGGATGTGATGATGCCCAAACGCGACGGCTACGACGTGTGCCGCACCATCCGCGCCAGTGCCGACTGGGCCGACATGCCGGTGATCATGCTGACCGCGCGCGGATCGGATTCCGACCGCCAGATGGGCATGGACGCCGGCGCCAACGAATACATCACCAAACCGTTCTCGACCCGCGACGTGGTCGAAAAGGTCCGGCACTTCCTCGGCATCCCCTGACCATGCCCGGCCCTTCGCCGCGTCCTGGAGCTTCGCCACGTCCCGGCCGGCGGACCGAGCGACTTGCCGCTGTTTTCCTGTTGGGGGTGGCACTGTTCCTGCCGCCGTTCCTGAACGTCGCCTCGCGCCAAGTGACGATCGGCGGCGTCCCCTTGCTGTTCGTGTGGCTGTTCGGCGGCTGGCTGGCNNCGACGAATACGTCACCAAGCCCTTCTCGACCCGCGACGTGGTCGAGAAGGTGCGGTCGTTCCTGGGCAATCCCTGATCGCGAGGTCGCCATGAGCGAACGGTCGCGAATCTCGCTGTTGATCGGTGCCACCGCGCTGTCGGTGCTGCTGGTCGCCTTGGCCTCGCGCCTTCCCGCCCCGGCGCCGCTGGTGGCCGGAATCGGCATCGTCCCCCTGGCGCTGCTGCTGATGCTGTGGCGGCGCTGCGCGCCGGTTCCACCGGCACCACCCGTGGCGCTTTCCCCCACCCCCCCGGCGCCGGAACACGACCCGGCCTGGCTGCACGCGGTGCTGGCCGAATATCCCGGCGCCGCCCTGGTCTGCCATGCCGGCACCCACCGTCTTGCCTGCGCCAACCCGGCCGCCGCCAGTCTGGCCGGCCGGCACCGGATCGAGCCCGGCACCCCGTTGTCGCAGATACTCCCCCCCGAGCCGCTGCTGCGCGCCATCACCGGCTTGGGCCCGGGGGACAGCACCGGCTTCGTCGGCGCCACCAGTGACGGCGGCACTTTGTTGCGCGGCAAGATCCGTTTGTTCGACGGCTTCTACGTGCTGGGCCTGACCCCGTTGACCACCGAGGCGCAAGGGGCGGTCACCCGCCGGCGACAGGCACTGCGCGACTTGCGCCGTCCTTTGGCCAATTTGCGCGCCGCCGCCGAAACCATCGCCGCCTTCCCCGAAATGGAAGGCCCGGAACGCAACGCCTTCGACCAAGTGGTCGGCGAAGAGTGCCTGGCGCTCAGCCGCGCCCTGGAAAAGCTGGAAACCGAGGTCGACCCGCCGGCCCCGCCAGCCCTGGCCACCGACCTCCATACCCAGGATTTGTTCAATTGCCTGGCCCGCCGGCTGGGAGCCGAACGTATTCGCTTGAACATGGTGGGCATTCCGCTGTGGCTGCATGGCGACGGCACCGGCTTGCTGGACGCCCTGACCAGTCTTGGTCGCTTGTTGGCCCGGGACGGCGGGCTGACCGAGTTCGACTTCGAAGCCCTGCTGGCCGATCGTCGTGTCTATGTGGACCTGGCGTGGAAGGGCGAACCGATTCCCGCCGCCATGGTGGATTTGTGGCTGGACCAAAGATGCGGCAGCGGACCGGACAGTCTGCGCGAAATCCTGGAGCGCCACGATTGCGAACCGTGGAGCCAGCGCGGCAACGGCGCCATGGCGGTGCTGCGGGTGCCGCTGCCGGCGCCCCAACGCCCGCAATTCGTCGCCGGCGAAACCCTGCGTCAGCCACGGCCGGAAGTCCACGACCTGGATTTGATCGAGCGCCATTTGCGCCCCGGCACCAGCCGCACCGAGACCTTGACCAAGCTGGACTTTGTCGCCTTCGATTGCGAAACCACCGGTCTGCGACCCGACCAGGGCGACCGACTGGTGCAGATCGGCGCCGTCCGGGTGGAAAACGGCCGGGTGCAATCGGGCAACGGGTTCGAACGTCTGGTCGATCCGGGTCGGCCCATTCCCGCGGCCTCGACCCAGTTCCACGGCATCGACGATTCCATGGTCAAGGGCAAGCCGCCCTTGGCGGTGGTGTTGCCGCAATTCGCCACCTTCGCCCGCGATTCGGTGCTGGTCGGCCACAACGTCGCCTTCGACCTGATGTTCCTGGACGCGGCGCAGGGCGAAAGCGGGGTGGCGCTGCGCCAACCGGTGCTGGACACCATGATCCTGGCGGCGCTGATCGACCCCGGTTACGACCTGTCGCTGGATTCGGTGGCCAACCGCTTGGGAATCCCCCCCCTGCCCCATCGTTCGGCCCAGTCGGACGCCCTGTTGACCGGTGAAATCCTGGCCCGGTTGATTCCGTACCTGGAAGCCAAAGGCCTGCGGACTTTGGCCCAGGTCAGCCAAGCCAGCCTGGACTGGCTGCATTCGGGCGGCCAGGGATGAGCCGGCGGCTGCGGCTGACCCGGCCCAGCGGCAAGCCGGAACGTCTGGCCGCGGCCTTCCTGTTGGGATTGGCGCTGTTCCTGCCGCCACTGTTGAATGTCGCTTCCCGCGACGCGCTGGTCGGCGGCATACCGGTCTTGGTGCTGTGGCTGTTCGGCGGCTGGCTGGCGCTGATCGTCGTCCTGGCCCTGGTGGTGGAAGGCAAACCCGACGATGACGGGAGGCCGCGATGATTTCCGGGCCGGTGGTGGTCGCCATCTCCATCGCCTATCTTCTGATGCTGTTCGCCATCGCCTGGATCGGCGACCGTCGCGCCGCCCAGGGGCGGTCGCTGATCGACAATCCCACCACCTATGTGCTGTCCATGGCGGTGTTTTGCACCTCTTGGACCTTTTACGGCAGCGTCGGCCGGGCCGCGCAAGGTGGTCTGGCCTTTTTACCCATCTATCTGGGACCGACATTGGTGGTGGCGTTGTCCAGCGTCATCATCGGCAAGATGGTGCATATCGGCCGCACCCACCGCATCACGTCGATCGCCGATTTCATTTCGGCCCGCTATGGCAAAAGCCCGGTCCTGGGCGGCATCGTCACCATCATCGCGGTGGCCGGCATCATGCCCTACATCTCGTTGCAACTGAAAGCGGTGTCCACCACCCTGACCGCCGTGCTGGACTGGCCCAACGTGTCGTCGCCCATCACCACCATTCCGGTGCTGGGCGACACCGTGCTGCTGGTGGCGTTGTTCCTGGCCGCTTTCGCCATCCTGTTCGGCACCCGCCATATCGACGCCTCGGAACACCATCAGGGCATGGTGTTGGCCATCGCCTTCGAATCGGTGATCAAGCTGGTGGCCTTCCTGGCGGTGGGGGCCTTCGTCACCTACCACCTGCATGACGGCTTCGCCGACATCTTTCTGAAGGCCGCCGACAATCCCGATCTGCGCCGATTGTTCACCCTCCAGGGCTCGGCCTATGGCGATTGGGTGGCGCTGGTGGTGCTGTCCATGCTGGCCTTCACCTGTCTGCCGCGCCAGTTCCAGGTCACGGTGGTGGAAAACACCAATCGCCACCACGTGGACCGCATGGTGTGGCTGTTCCCGCTTTACCTGTTGGCCATCAACATCTTCGTGTTGCCGGTGGCCCTGGCCGGGCGTATGGCCTTTGGCGATTCGGTGTCGCCCGACCTTTACGTTTTGGCCCTGCCGCTGAGCCAGGGCGCCGAGGCCCTGACCCTGCTGGTGTTCCTGGGCGGGCTGTCGGCGGCGGCCAGCATGGTCATCGTCGAGACCATCGCGCTGTCCACCATGGTGTGCAACGACCTGGTGATGCCGCTCTTGCTGCGCCTGCGCTGGTTGGGCCTGTCAAGCCGCGCCGATCTGTCGGGTCTGTTGCTGGGCATCCGGCGCGTCACCATGGCCGTGGTGATCCTGCTGGGCTATGCCTATGTGCGGCTGATCGGCGATTCCTATGCCTTGGCCACCATCGGCCTGACCAGTTTCGCCGCCGCCGCCCAATTCGCCCCCGCCTTGATCGGCGGCATCTTGTGGAAAGGCGCCACCGAAAAAGGTGCCCTGGCCGGGCTGCTGGCCGGCTTCGCCATCTGGCTTTACACCCTGCTTTTGCCCAATTTCGCCCGCTCCGGCTGGTTGCCGGTGGAATTCGCCGAGCAGGGTCTGGCCGGCATCGAGTTCCTGAAACCTTACGCCCTGTTCGGCCTGTCGGGGCTGGAACCGGTGACCCATTCCCTGGTGTGGAGCATGCTGGCCAATATCGGCGCCTATGTGCTGGTGTCGCTGTTGACCGGCCATACCGCCCTGGAACGCATCCAGGCGTCTTTGTTCGTCGACGCGCTGCGCCCCACCGGCCCGGCCCACGGGCGGTCGCGGTTCTGGCGCGGCACCGCCTCGGTGGCGGAATTGCGGGCGCTGTGCGTGCGCTTCGTCGGGCTGGACGGCGCCGACCGCGCCTTCGCCCAATGGGCCGGGCAACGCGGCATCGACCTGAACAACTTGTCCGAGGCTGATCCCGATCTGGTCGACATGGCGGAAACCTTGCTGGCCGGCGCCATCGGCACCGCTTCCGCCCGGGTCATGGTCGCCTCGGTGTCCAAGGGCGAGGTGGTGGGCCTGGACGAGGTGATGGAGATCCTGGACGAAGCCAGCCAGGTCATCGCCTATTCCCAGCGCCTGGAAGCCGCCACCGCCGAACTGAAGGACGCCAACAAGCGGCTGCAGGAACTGGACCATATGAAGGACGACTTCATATCCACCGTCACCCACGAATTGCGCACGCCGCTGACCTCGATCCGCTCGTTTTCGGAAATCCTGTTCGACAATCCGGAAATGAACCCGGACCAACGCCAGGAATTCCTGTCCATCGTCATCAAGGAAAGCGAGCGCCTGACCCGGCTGATCAATCAGGTCCTCGACATGGCCAAGCTGGAATCGGGGCGCATGACCTGGACCATCCGGCCCGCCAGCCCCCGCGCCTTGGTGGAAGACAGCATCGCCGCCACCCATGCGCTTTTCGAGGACAAAGGGGTGACCTTAGAAACCGATCTGGCCGACCTGCCCGAAATGGACACCGACGCCGACAAGTTCATGCAGGTGGTGCTGAACCTGTTGTCCAACGCGGTGAAATTCGTCGAACCGGGCAGCGGCCGGGTGTCCCTCGGCTTGGCGGCGGACGGCGACGGCCTTCGTCTGCGGGTCGCCGACAACGGCACCGGCTTGCCATCCGATTCCTTGGAAAAAGTCTTCGACCGCTTTTTGCAGGTGGGCGACACCATGACCAACAAGCCCAAGGGCACCGGCTTGGGATTGGCCATCTCGAAGACCATCGTCGAGCATTTGGGCGGGCGCATCTGGGCGGAAAACGGCCCCCAGGGCGGCGCCGTCTTCACGGTCACCCTGCCCCGTCAGCCGCCGTCATGACGGGGACTGACCGGCCTGGCGGATCAACGCCGCCTTGTCGTCCTCGTCGCCGCGACATTCCAGGAAATCGGTGAAATAGCGCCGATCCCCCAGCCGGTTGACTTCGCCGATGGCGGCGGCGGGACGGGCGCGACGCAACCAACGCCGCGCGCACATCAATCCGGCCTGATCCAGCATCCAATTATGCGGCCACGGCACGTCCAGCTTGGACAGCAACACCTTGCGCAAACTGTCCAACATGGCATCGCCGTCCGGGCCGGCGAACCACGTCCACACCGCCGGCAAGCGCGAGGCCGGCCCCAGACCGGCTTCATACAGGAAAGAAGCGAAGGCGAAGGGGCGCGCCAGTTCCACCAATTCGGCCAGCGGCCGGATAAAGCGGATGTCGATGTCGGTGGCCATCAGCGGCTTGCCGCCGTGCTGCGCCTTGACCCAAGCGGCCACCAGAAAGCGCGAACAGGCGTAATAGGCGCCGCTGCGCCACGGATTGGCGCCTTCGACGCTGACCGCCACCGCCATTCCGGCCCGTGCCGCCAATTGGCAAAAGTCGGCCACCGCATCGTCGTCGGCTTCCACCACATGCAGGTGAACCAAGCCCCCCGGCCCCATGCGCGCCGCCGAGTCCAGATAATCGGCGCCGAAGCGATCCAGGTATTTGCCGTCGCAGGCGGCCAGCAGCACGTATTCGGCGGTGTCGCCATCGCCCCATGTCCCCACCAGGCGTGGTTCGGGCAAATCCGCCGCCCGGCTGTTCAGCAACGACGGGGACAAAGTGTCTGGGTAATCGCCGTCTTCCACCAAGGTGGCCTGCCGCCAGGCGATGTTGAAACGGTCGCCGGGACCGTTGGGCAGGCTGTCGCGATGTTGCGCCAACAGCGGTTTCAGACGATTCAATAAAACGAAGGCGCCGTCTTCGTCATCGGCCTGCAAGCGGGCGCAGGCGGCGTGATAAAGCTGCGACACGGCATAGGTCGAGCTCGGGTCCAGATGGTTTCCCAATACTTCCACTAGAACGCCAAGCCCATAGCCCATGGCAGAGGAAGTCACGTCGTGGAACCAGGCGAAGCCGTCGCCGGTCCGGGCTTGGCGACGATCCGCCAAACCGACGATGGCCGCCCAATCCCGGCGCAGCAAGGCGGCCAGCCCCAGGCCCAACCAGGCTTGGTCGTTGCCCGGTTCGGCCTGCAAGGCCGCCATGTAGGAATTCCAGGCGCCGGTGAAATCGCCGCCGTTCAACTGGCGGGCGGCTTGCTGCAACCAGGGGCCGGCGGCGCCCGTCATCCGACTAGTCCCGGGGCTTTTCGCCGGCGCGGCGCAGCGGGTGGATCAGCCAATGGCGCAAATCCATGGAGGTCATGCGGCGGCGGCGTTCGACGGGTTGCAAGCTGGTTTCGCGCATGAAAGTCGGGCCGTTCAGGGTGGTTTCCAGGGTCAGCTTGCGCTGATGGAAAGCTTCCAGCGACGGATTGTGGCCGATGGTCAGAACCGTGGCGCCGGGCAGTTCCTGCTCCAGCATGTGCATCATCTCTTCTTCGCTTTGCGGCGACAGCGACGAGGTGGCGTGTTCCAGGAACACCCAATCGGGGCGGCTCAGCAACAGGCGGGTGAAGCCCAGAACCTGCTGTTCGGCCGGGGCCAGGATCTGTTCCCAGGCGGTCTGTTCGCGCAGCCGCGGTTCCAGATGGCCCAAGCCCCCGCGTTGCAGGGCGGCGCCGTATTCTTCCAAGGTGTAGGTTTCGGGGTCCTTGGGATAGGACAACACGCCGCGCAAGGACCCGATGGGGATATAGGGCCGTTCCGGCAGGAAGGCGATGGTGCCGTCGAACGGCAGGTCGACGCGCCCCGATCCCCAGGGCCACAATCCCGACACCACCTTGAACAGCTTGACCGAAGCCACCGGGTCGCCGGAAATCAGCACCTTCTCGCCCTTGGCGATTTCCGCCTCCAGCCCCCGAACCACCACGGTGCCGTCGGGATTGGCGATGCACAATTCGCGGAAGGCCAGGACCGCATGGTCGGTGGGGGTCAGGCAGATCCGCCCGTCCTCGCGGCACGACAGATCGTTGTTCAACGTGGCCAAGGCGTTTTCCAGCGACAGCACCCGTTCCACCGACGCCTTCCATTCCGCCGCCTTGGACAGATTGTCCACCGGCCAGGACAAAGCCGCCGTCATCTGTTGGAAGGCCTGGGCGATCTGCATCAGCTCGCCCAGGGTGATGGACCCGGTGATGTAACGCGGCGCGGTGATCAGGATGGGAAAGCCGGTGGCCAGAACCGAATAGCCGCTGGAAAACAAAAACACCCGCGCCAGGGCCGAGGTCTGACGGTCCCAGGCGGTGATCACCCCGGTGAACAGATTGCGCAAACGACGGCGTTCGTCGGTTTCGCCGTGCATCAGGGCGATGGATTCGGAATTTTCGCGCACCCGGACCAAACCGAAACGGAAATTGGCTTCGTTGGTCTGGCGCTTGTTGGCGGCCTTGACCAAGGGGCGGCCGATCAACAGCGCCGCCGTGGTCCCGGCCCCGGCATAGATGAAGGAAATGAACACCATGTGGCCGGGGATGCCGTAATCCACCCCGAACAGCTTGACCTGCACCACGCCCGACAACACCCACAGGATCTGGGTGAAGCTGGCCAGCAGCAGGAAGCTGTAAAACAGCGAATGGGCCAAATCGATGGCCGATTCGGTGGCGTTGCGGATGTCTTCGGCGATACGGCCGTCGGGATTGTCGTGTTCGCCGGGCAGATAGGACAGCTGATAATGCCGCCCTTCGTTCATCCAATTGTCCAACAACCGCCGGGTCAGCCATTGCCGCCACCCCACCTGCAGCCGACGCTTGACCACCATGTGGGTGGCGGTCACCCCCATGGCGAAGGCCAGGATGCCGGCCAGGGCCAGGATCATCGCCAGGAACTGATCCAAATTGCGCTGTTCCAGGGCGTTGAACAGCTGCTTGCTCCACAGATTGATCAGAATGGGCGATCCCACCTGACAAATGGTCAGCACCACCAGCAAGACGGTCAGCAGCCGAACCTTCAGCTTTTCTTCCGAATTCCAGTAAGGCGCCGACAAGGTGACGAATTGACGGAAGAAATTCCCCGCCGATCGCGCCGCTGGCGGCGCGGGATCGCTGGAAGGGGAAGCGGAAGGTGCCTCGCTCATGGAAAGGATCGAATACCTGGAAGCCTTACGATAGATCACTTAAGCATGCTTTCGCATGGTGTGCCAGAGACGTTATCGGCCCGACCTTATGGGGCATTGACCTGGGGCGATGGCGCCGCCACCATTCCCTTCCCGCCCATACCGGAGATTTGCCCGTGTCCGACCTGCTTCCGCTGGATTATTCCGACGATTTGCTGCGCCAGGTTCTGCGCAACGTGCGCACCATCGCCGTGGTCGGCGCCTCGGCCAATTGGAACCGGCCCAGCTATATCGTCAGCCGCTATCTGCAGGAAAAAGGCTATCGGGTGATCCCGGTCAATCCCGGTCTGGCCGGCCAGCAATTGCTGGGGGAAACCGTCTATGCCGACCTTTCCGCCATTCCCGACAAAGTGGACATGGTGGACATCTTCAGGAATTCCGAAGCCGCCGGCCCCATCTCCGACCAAGCTGTGGCCATCGGCGCCAAGGTGGTGTGGATGCAACTTTCCGTGCGCAACGACGAAGCCGCCGCCCGGGCCGAAGCCGCCGGGCTGATCGTGGTGATGGATCGTTGCCCGAAGATCGAATTCGGCCGCCTGGGCGGTGAACTGGGCTGGTACGGGGTCAATTCCGGCATCATCACCGCCAAGCCCAAGGAAGCCCCCAAGCCCAAGCGCGACAAAAGCGAAACCGAACACCGGCCGCGCCAGGAATACGGCTTCGCCACCAAGGCGGTGCACGCCGGCGCCGCCCCCGACGCGGTGACGGGTGCGCGCACCACGCCGATCTACCAGACCGCGTCCTATGTGTTCGAAGACGCCGACCAGGCCGCCAGTTTGTTCAACCTGCACAGCTTCGGCTATATCTATTCGCGGCTGACCAATCCCACCGTCAGCGTGCTGGAAGAACGCATCGCCGCCCTGGAAGGCGGCCGTGCCGCCGTTGCCGCCGCATCCGGCCATGCCGCCCAGTTCCTGACCTTCTTCACCCTGATGGAACCGGGCGACCATTTCGTCGCCTCGCGCAATCTGTATGGCGGTTCGCTGACCCAGTTCGGCCTGTCGTTCAAGAAGCTGGGCTGGCATTGCAGCTTCGTCGATCCGCACGACCCGGAAAACTTCAAGGCCGCCATCACCGAAAACACCAAGGCCATCTTCATCGAAAGCCTGGCCAATCCCGGCGGCATCGTCGTCGACATCGAAGCGGTGGCCCAGGTGGCCCACGATGCCGGCATCCCGCTGATCGTCGACAACACCCTGGCCACCCCCTATCTGTGCCGCCCCATGGAATGGGGCGCCGACATCGTGGTGCATTCCACCACCAAGTTCCTGGCCGGACACGGCAATTCCCTGGGTGGCTGCGTCGTCGAATCGGGCAAGTTCGACTGGGCCAAATCGGGCAAGTTCCCCGGTATGGCCCAGCCCGAGCCCGCCTATCACGGCCTGACCTTCTATGAAACCTTCGGCGATTTCGCCTTCACCACCAAGGCCCGCGCCGTGGCGCTGCGCGATTTCGGCCCCGCCATGGCGCCGATGAACGCCTTTTTCACCATCACCGGCATCGAAACCCTGCATGTGCGCATGCAGCGCCATTGTGAAAACGCCCTGAAAGTGGCGCAGTTCCTTTCCGCCCATCCGGCGGTGGAATGGGTGTCCCATGCGGGGTTAGAGGGCAGCAAATACGCGCGCTTACGCGACAAATACCTGCCGAAGGGTGCGGGTGCGGTGTTCACCTTCGGGGTCAAGGGCGGCTTCGAAGCGGGCAAGAAGGTGGTGGAACGGGTCAATCTGTTCAGCCATCTGGCCAATATCGGCGACACCCGGTCGCTGATCCTGCACCCGGCCAGCACCACCCACCGGCAATTGACCGAAGAACAGCGCGTCGCCGCCGGTGCCGGACCGGAAGTGGTACGCCTGTCGGTGGGGCTGGAAGATGCCGAGGATTTGATCCGCGATCTGGAACAGGCGCTGAAGGACTAAGCGGTGACGAAGTCCGCGTCGGCGTAGCCCTGGGCGTACAAAAGCGCCGTCAGGTCGCCGTGGTCGATGCGCACGCGGGCTTCGGCGGCGACCACCGGCTTGGCCTGATAGGCGACGCCCAGGCCGGCGGCCTTGATCATGTCCAGGTCGTTGGCGCCGTCGCCCACCGCCGCCGACAAGGCCAGCGGGATCTTGCGCTCGCCCGCCGTCTTGATCAGGGTGGCCAGCTTGGTCTCGCGGCCCAGGATGGGATCCTCCACCCCGGCCAGCTTGCCGTCGGTGAAAATGAAGCGGTTGCCCAAATCCACGTCGAAACCACAGGCTTCGCGTACGCGGGTGGTAAAGAAGGTGAAACCGCCGGAAACCAGCACGCAATAAGCGCCGTTGGCCTTCATGGTCCGCACCAAGGTCTGGGCGCCGGGCATTAGCGCGGTCTTTTCCCAAGTCTCGGCCAAAGCACTTTCCGGTAGCCCGGCCATCAGGCCGATGCGTTCGCGCAAAGCCGCCTCGAAGCCGATCTCGCCATTCATGGCCCGCGCTGTAATGGCGGCGATGCGGTCCTTGATGCCGGCATATTCGGCCAGTTCATCCAAGGTCTCGCCCACCACCATGGTGGAATCCATGTCGGCCACCAGCAACATCTTGCGGCGATTTTCCAAGACTTGCGCCACCACATCCACCTTGGCCTTGCCCAGGACGAAACGGGCGGCGGCATCGGCCTGTTCGGGGGCCAGATGGCCGAAGCTGACGTCGCAGGCCTTGCCCGCCGACAGCCAAACCGGCGCCGCCACATGGGCGCCGAGTTCTTTCAGCTTGGCACGGATGGCGGCGACACTTTCGTCGGTCAAGCCGGCATCTGCGGCGGCGATCAGCGTCAGTACGTTTTCCATCACTCACCTGGGGCTTTGGGGTCTGGGCGGCGGGCACAGCTTTACGGTCTGGCGCAGCGATTGGCAAGGGAAGGTTCCGTGCCTAGTCGCAAGGTGATATAGCCAAACCCATGACACGTCCCGCCATCATCCTCACCGGCCCCACCGCTTCGGGGAAATCCGGCCTAGCCCTGGCCATCGCCCGCCAATTCGACGGCGTGGTGGTCAACGCCGATTCCATGCAGGTTTACGACGTGCTGCGCGTCGTCACCGCCCGGCCCAGTGCTGAAGACGAATCCCTGGCCCCGCATCGGCTGTACGGCGTCTTGTCGCCCAGCGTCAATTGCTCGGCGGCGATGTGGAAGGACATGGCGGCCGCCGAAATGGAATCCATCTGGCAGCAGGGCAAGCTGCCGGTGGTGGTGGGCGGCACCGGGCTTTATATCCGCACCCTGATGCACGGCATCTCGCCGGCCCCCGACATCCCCGAAGAGGTGCGAAGCAAAACCCGCGCTTTGTTGGCGGAAATGGGCAACGCGGCGTTCCACGCGCTTTTGGAAAAACGCGACCCGGTGATGGCGGCGCGTCTGGACCCGGCCAATTCACAACGTCTGGCCCGCGCCTATGAAGTGCTGGAAGCCAGCGGCAAGTCCCTGGCCGAGTGGCAGGCCCTGCCCATGCAAGGTGCGGTGCCGGCGCGGTGGATGACGCTGTTTTTGGACCCGCCGCGCAACATTCTTTACGACAATTGCGACCGCCGCTTTGTTCAGATGATCGAACAAGGGGCGCTGGACGAGGTCCGCGCCCTGCTGGACAGGGGGCTTGATCCGGCGCTTCCCGCCATGAAGGCCCTGGGCGTGCCCGAACTGGCCGGTTTGTTGTCACAAAACCTGACCATGGAACAGGCAATCGAACAGGCGCAACGAGCGACACGAAATTACGCAAAACGGCAGCTAACCTGGTTTCGTAATCAACTTGAAAAGCCTGAGACGGTGTCCGCGCAACTTTCGGAAAGAATTTTTGACGAAATCTTTGCGAAAGTTCGTCACTTTCTATTGACCCCGACAAAGTGAAGCGATAGGTTGTCCCGCTCGCAGCCCCCCTGGTGGATGCACGCGCCTGCGTGCGCCCCTTTCGGCGGCGATTGGTGAACATTAGGAAAAAAGGTGCGAAATGGCACAGCACGATACGCAGATGACCGGTGCGGAAATCCTCTTGAAGGCCCTGGTTGACCAGGGTGTAGAGGTTATTTTCGGCTATCCGGGCGGTGTAGTGCTGCCCATTTACGACGAATTGTTCAAGCAGAACCGGCTGCGCCACATCCTGGTGCGCCATGAACAAGCCGCCGTCCACGCCGCCGAGGGCTATGCCCGTTCCACCGGAAGAGTGGGTTGCGTCCTGGTGACTTCGGGTCCGGGCGCCACCAACACCATCACCGGCCTGACCGACGCGCTGATGGATTCGGTGCCGCTGGTCTGCATCACCGGCCAGGTTCCCACCAACCTGATCGGCAACGACGCCTTCCAGGAAGCCGACATCGTCGGCATCACCCGGCCCTGCACCAAGCACAATTACCTGGTGAAAAAGGCCGACGACCTGGCGCGCACGGTGCACGAGGCCTTCCACGTGGCCAAGTCCGGCCGCCCCGGCCCGGTGGTCGTCGATCTGCCCAAGGACGTCATTACCGGCCGTGGCGAATACCAGCCGCCCAGCCGCATGAAGACCAAGTACAAGCCACAGGTGAAGGGCGATCTGAAGGCCATCGAAAAGGCCGTCGAAATGATCGCCGCTGCCAAGAAGCCGATTTTCTATGTCGGTGGCGGCGTGGTGAATTCGGGTGTCGCCGCCTGCCAGTTGCTGACCCAACTGGTGCGCATGACCGGCTATCCGTGCACCCAGACCCTGATGGGCCTGGGCGCCTTCCCGGCCTCCGACCCGTTGTCGGTGGGCATGCTGGGCATGCACGGCACCTACGAAGCCAATCTGGCCATGCATGGTTCGGATCTGATCATCAATGTGGGCGCACGCTTCGACGACCGGATCACCGGTCGTCTGAAGGACTTCGCCCCCACCGCCAAGAAGATCCACATCGACATCGACCCCAGCTCCATCAATAAGAACGTGATGGTGGACCACGCGGTGGTCGGCGATGCCGCCCACATCCTGGAAGACATGATCAAGGTGTGGAAGGCCAAGCAATGCCGCCCGCACGAAAAGGCGCTGAAGGAATGGTGGGCCACCATCGAAGGCTGGCGCGGCCGCAACTGCCTGCACTATGAAAACAGCAACAAGATCATCAAGCCGCAATACGCCATCCAGCGTCTGTACGAGCTGACCAAGTACAAGAACCCCTATATCACCACCGAAGTGGGCCAGCACCAGATGTGGACGGCCCAGCACTTCAAGTTCGAACAGCCCTGTCACTGGATGACGTCGGGTGGCCTGGGCACCATGGGTTACGGTCTGCCGTCGGCCATGGGGGTGCAGGTGGCCCATCCCGGCGCCCTGGTCATCGACATCGCCGGCGAAAGCTCGATCCAGATGAACATCCAGGAAATGGCCACGTTGTGCCAGCACCGCCTGCCGGTGAAGGTGTTCATCTTGAACAACCAGTACATGGGCATGGTGCGTCAGTGGCAGGAACTGATCCATGGCGGCCGTTATTCGGAAAGCCACATGGAACACCATCCCGACTTCGTCAAGCTGGCCGACGCCTTTGGCGCCGTGGGCCTGCGCGCCACCAAGCCCAGCGAAGTGGACGATGTCATCAAGGAAATGATCTCGGTGGACCGCCCCGTCATCGTCGATGTCCGCACCGACGCCTCGGAAAACTGCTTCCCCATGATCATGCCCGGCATGGCCCACAATGAAATGGTCCTGGGACCGGAAGAGAACGTCAAGGTCGAGCCCGGCTCGGACGAAGGCGGCATGGTTCTGGTCTAAGGGAAAAGGAAGAATATCGTGAGCAACGAACAAGACATCGAACGCCACACCATCGCCGTCCTGGTCGCCAACGAGGCCGGCGTGCTGGCCCGCGTCATCGGCCTGTTCTCGGGCCGGGGCTACAATATCGAAAGCCTGACGGTCGCCGAAACCGACACCAAGGAAAACCTGTCGCGCATCACCATCGTGACCAGCGGCACCAAGATGATCGTCGAGCAGATCAAGAATCAGCTGCGCCGTCTGGTGCCCATCTACAAGGTGGCGGATCTCACCACCGACGGCCCCCATGTCAGCCGCGAGCTGGCGCTGGTCAAGGTCGCCGGTTCGGGTGAAAAGCGGGTGGAATCCCTGCGTATCGCCGACATCTTCCGCGCCAACGTCATCGACAGCACCAACGAAAGCTTCGTCTTCGAGGTGGTGGGCGCCACCGAGAAGGTGGACGCCTTCATCAAGCTGATGGAGCCCCTGGGACTGGTGGACGTGTCGCGCACCGGCGTCGCCGCCATTGCGCGTGGCGCCAACGCCTTGTAACGCAAAAATAGAATAGCTAATCTTTCAGCCGGCCGGCCCCGCCCTGGGGCCGGCCGGTTCGCCTTTGGGGGGGGAGAGGCTGATGATCGCGAAGCTGTCGCGGGCTCTGTGGGTTCTAGCGCTGACAATGGGGCTGGCAGCCTGCCACACCCGACCACCGGCAGCAGTCACCCCCGAACAAAGAGCCAAGATCAAGACCGTGGCCCTGGCCGTGGCGCTCAATGATCAATGGCGGTGGGAAGACCACAATTTCCTGATTTTCGACAAAAAAACCGTCACCAGCACGGACTGGCGGCTGGCTGACCGGGTGCGTAACTTGGCCCGTACCGCCCTGGCCAAACAATACACCCTGGTTCCGCTGCCGGCCGGCAGCGAACGGCAAGTGGCAGCGATGACGGCGACCTCCGAGGAGGTGCCCAAGATGATCGACATCGTCAACCGCATGGCCTTTCGCCCCGATGCGGTGGTGTTGATCAGTCCTGGCTTCCACCACTTCGGCCAGGTCAGGAACGGGCCACCCTATATTTCCGGTTTAGGAATCCATCATACCACCTATCTGTTCCAGGACTATGTCCTCATCTATTCCGTGTTGGATTTCGACATCATCGACGGCAAGACCAGCACGCTCATGGCTTCGTTCACCAGCGTCATACCGAGCGATAAGGACGGGAGGGTACCTTTCAGCTTCCTCACCGAACCGGGCGGACGCAAGATCGTCAGCGATTGGACTGATCGTTTCGAGGAGCAGCCGGAATCGGTGCGCGCCGCCATCCGTGCCAGCTTTTACGAGTTCATTGACGCCTCGGTTCCCTTTACCTTGCGGAAACGGGGGGTCCTCCGTTAGGGTGCGGCGTCCGGCATGGTCATCGTCACCATTGCACCCGCGACCAATCCGTTCTAAACACATCGCCCAGATTTTTCGCGAAGCCGCAATTCTTCAAGGGCGGTTCCGGTTTCATCAGGAAGGAATGTTCCATGCGCGTTTATTACGATCGTGACGCCGACGTCAATCTGATCAAGGGTAAGAAGGTCGTCATCGTCGGTTACGGCAGTCAGGGCCACGCCCATGCGCTGAACCTGCGCGATTCCGGCGTCAAGGACGTCGCCGTCGCCCTGCGTCCCGGCTCGGCCACCATCAAGAAGGCCGAAGGCGAAGGCCTGAAGGTCATGACCCCCGCCGACGCCGCCGCTTGGGCCGACGTGGTCATGATCCTGACCCCCGACGAATTGCAGGCCGAGATCTATTACCGCGATCTGGCCGAAAACATGAAGCAGAACGCCTCGCTGGTGTTCGCCCATGGCCTGAACGTGCATTTCGGCCTGATCGTGCCGCGCCCCGATTTGGACGTGTTCATGGTCGCCCCCAAGGGCCCCGGCCACACCGTGCGCGGTGAATACCTGAAGGGCGGCGGCGTCCCCTGCCTGGTCGCGGTCGCTCAGAACGCCACCGGCAACGCCCTGGAAATCGCTTTGTCCTATGCGTCCGCCATCGGCGGCGGCCGTTCGGGCATCATCGAGACCAACTTCCGCGAAGAATGCGAAACCGATCTGTTCGGCGAGCAGGTGGTGCTGTGCGGCGGCTTGACCAAGCTGATCCAGTACGGCTTCGAGACCCTGGTGGAAGCCGGCTACGCCCCGGAAATGGCCTATTTCGAGTGCCTGCACGAAGTGAAGCTGATCGTCGACCTGATCTATGAAGGCGGCATCGCCAACAT
>DISD01000070.1 GCA_002435715.1 Rhodospirillaceae bacterium UBA6219 | reverse complement strand
ACCGCCCGCGAGGCCGCCACCACGCCCTCGGCGATGACGTCGCAGCTCATGATGCCGCCGAAGATGTTGACCAGAATGCCTTCGACGTTGGGATCCGACAGGATCAGCTTGAAGGCGGTGGTCACGCGTTCCTTGGTGGCGCCGCCGCCGACATCCAGGAAGTTGGCCGGCTCGGCGCCGTACAGCTTGATGATGTCCATGGTGGCCATGGCCAGACCGGCACCGTTGACCATGCAGCCGATGGAGCCGTCCAGCTTGATGTAGTTCAGGCTGTGACGGGCGGCTTCCAGTTCCGCCGGGTCCTCTTCCGACTCGTCACGCATCTCTTCGATGTCCTTGTGACGGAACAAAGCGTTGTCGTCGAAGTTCACCTTGGCGTCCAGCGCGATCAGCTGATCGTCGCCGGTGACCACCAGCGGGTTGATTTCAACGATCGAGCAGTCCAGATCCATGAACGCCTTGTACATGGCGGCCATGAACTTGACGGCGGCGCCGACCTGCTTGCCGGTCAGGCCCAGGCCGAAAGCCAGTTGGCGGCCATGGTACTGCTGGAAGCCCTGCACCGGGTCGATGGCGACCTTCAGGATCTTTTCCGGAGAATGGTGGGCGACCTCTTCGATCTCCATGCCACCTTCGGTCGAAGCCATGATGGTGACGCGCGACGAACCACGGTCGATCAGCATGCCCAGGTACAGTTCGCGACGGATGTCGCAGCCCTGTTCGATGTAGACGCGCTTGACTTCCTTGCCCTGCTCGCCGGTCTGCTGGGTCACCAGCACCTTGCCCAGCATGGCTTCGGCAGCGGCGGCGACGTCTTCGACGGTCTTGACGACGCGGACGCCGCCCTTACCCGAATCGTCACCCTTGAACTTACCCTTGCCGCGGCCACCAGCGTGGATCTGCGACTTCACGACCCACACCGGGCCGCCCAAATCCTTGGCCACCTGGATGGCTTCGTCGGGGGTGTAAGCAACGCCACCCTTCAGCACGGCGACGCCGTACTTGGACAGCACCTGCTTGCCCTGATACTCATGGATATTCATTGGTTTTCGCTCCCCTGAAGCGTCTTACATCAGACCCTTGGCGACAGTCACCAGGCTGCGCACGGCGTCGGCGGACTTGTCGAAAGCGGCCTGCTCTTCAGCGGTCAGCTCGATTTCCACCAGACGTTCCACGCCGCCTTCACCGATCACCACCGGCACACCGACATAGATGTCGTCCTTCTGGCCGAACTGGCCGGCCTTCACCAAAGCGGCGACCGGCAGGACGCGCTTCTTGTCCTTCAGATAGGCTTCGGCCATGGCGATGCCCGAGGCAGCCGGAGCATAGAAGGCCGAACCGGTCTTCAACAGGCCGACGATCTCGGCGCCACCGTCACGGGTGCGCTGCACGATCTGGTCCAGCTTTTCCTGGGTGGTCCAGCCCATCTTCACCAGATCCGGCAGCGGAATGCCGGCGACGGTGGAGTAACGGGTCAACGGCACCATGGTGTCGCCGTGGCCGCCCAGCACGAAGGCGGTGACGTCTTCCGGCGAGACGTTGAATTCTTCAGCCAGGAAATGACGGAAGCGGGCCGAGTCCAGCACGCCGGCCATGCCGACGACCTTTTCGGCCGGCAGGCCGGAAGCCTGCTGCAGCACCCAGACCATCACGTCCAGCGGGTTGGTGATGACGATCACGAAGGCGTTCGGGCAGTTTTCCTTGATGCCCTGGCCGACCGACTGCATCACCTTGGTGTTGATGCCGATCAGGTCGTCGCGGCTCATGCCGGGCTTACGCGGAACGCCGGCGGTGACGATGACCACGTCCGAGCCCTTGATGGCGGAATAGTCGTTGGCGCCGGAATAGCGGGCGTTCACGCCTTCGACCGGGGTCGATTCGGCGATGTCCAGGCCCTTGCCCTGGGGGATGCCCTCGGCGATGTCGAACATCACCACATCGCCCAGTTCCTTCAGGCCGATGAGGTGGGCCAGAGTGCCGCCGATGTTACCGGAGCCAACGAGAGCGATCTTCTTGCGTGCCATGGAGTATGTTCCCTCGAGCGTGTTCGATGAATTCTACGAACGGGTTCTGGACGAACGGGTGGGCCGCGACGCATCGCAGCATGCGCCTTGGGGGGCTTAGGTAACCCGATTCGCCGCCAAGAGCAAGCCTGTTGGCAGAGTCTGGAGCGATATTAGAAGTTTCTGATATTGCCGATTTTCTCGCGGGTTGCAGCGCAACAAGTGACGATTCGCAGCTAAACCCTTGGACTCATTTAAGATTGACCTACCCGGGACAGGTTTTTGCCTACCCTTAGGGGTGGCCAACGGCGGGTGGGGCAGTGATCGACGGACCAACAGGCCCACCCGCAGCAAGCGAGTCGACGCTTAATTCAACCCAACCAACGATCGGGCGAAAGCGTCGGCGTCGAACGGACGCAGGTCCTCGGCCTTTTCGCCGATACCGATGGCGTGTACGGGCAACGCGAACTTTTCCGCCAGGGCCACCAGCACGCCGCCACGTGCCGTACCGTCCAGCTTGGTCAGGATCAGGCCGCTGACATCGACGATGTCCTTGAAGACTTCCACCTGGGAATGGGCGTTCTGACCGACGGTGGCGTCAAGCACCAGCAACACGTCATGCGGCGCGGTTTCGTCCTGTTTCTTGATGACGCGTACCACCTTGCGCAGTTCTTCCATCAAATCGGCCTTGTTCTGCAACCGGCCGGCGGTGTCGATGAACAAAAGATCGTCGCCACGGGACGCCGATTCGGCCATGGCGTCAAAAGCCAGACCGGCGGCGTCGGCGCCGGTATCGCGGGCGAAGACCGGGCAGTTGGTGCGTTCGCCCCACACCTTCAATTGCTCGACGGCGGCAGCGCGGAAAGTGTCGCCGGCCGCCAAGCTGACCTGGCGCCCCTGATCCTTGAACAGTTTGGCCATCTTGCCGATGGTGGTGGTCTTGCCCGATCCGTTGACGCCGACCACCAGAACCACATGGGGCTTGCGGGTGAAGTCAGGCTCCAGCGGCTTGGCGACAGGGGCCAGGATCTGCGCCACTTCCTCGGCCAGCACCTGCTTGATTTCGTCGGCGCCGACATCCTGGCCGAAGCGGGTCTTGGCCAGACGCTTGGTCACCCGCGCCGCCGTACCGACGCCCAAATCGGTGGTGATCAGCAAATCTTCCAGATCTTCCAGAGCATCGTCGTCCAGCTTGCGCTTGGTGAACAGGTCGCCCAGCCCCTGGGTCAGCTTGGAAGACGACTTCGTCAAGCCCGATTTCAGACGTGACAGCCAAGATTGCGGCGCCTCGGCGATGATTTCCGCCGGGCGCGGATCATCGGCGGCGACAATGTCCTCGACCTCGACCTCAGCTTCAGGTTCGACGACGGGGGGAGTTGCGACGGCATCGGATTCGGCTTCGGACGCTGCCGGCGCCGCCGGCTCCTCGGACTTGCCACCGAACAACCTGCCGAACAATCCCTTGCCGCTCATACCCCGGATCCTTGCTTTAAAGTGGTTCCCCCACCAACACGCCGCCATCGCGGCCGCTGATGCGGACACGCGCCATACTGCCTTCGGCCGGCGCACTTGTCACCCGCACCGGAAGATAATGGGCACAAAAGCCCTGAGCGTCCTTTTCCACCAGCACCTCGGCCGTCTTTCCCAGGCGAGACTCCAGGAAGGAATCCATGGCCGCCTGCCCCTTGGCCCGCAGCCGGGCGGCGCGGTCCTTCACCACGTCGCCGGGCACTTTCGGCATGCGCGCGGCGGGGGTGCCGGGGCGCGAACTGAAGGGGAAGACGTGCAGATGGGTCAGACCGGCCTCGTCCACCAGATCGAGCGAGCGCTGGAACATAGCTTCGTCCTCGGTGGGGAAGCCGGCGATGATGTCGGCACCCAAGGCCACGTCGCCGCGCAGATCGCGCAGCTTTTTCGCCAGGGTGATGACATCGTCGCGCAGATGGCGGCGCTTCATGCGCTTCAACACCATGTCGTCGCCGGCCTGGGCCGACAGGTGGAAATGCGGCATCAGCCGTTCTTCCTCGGCCACCAGACGCAACAGGTCGTCGTCCACCTCGACCGGATCCAGCGATGACAGACGCAGGCGGGGCAGTTCGGGGATTTGCGCCAACAAACGTCGCGCCATCTGCCCCAAGGTCGGTTGCCCCGGCAGATCACCGCCATAAGCGGTGATGTCGACGCCGGTGAACACCACTTCGGAAAAGCCCATGCCCACCAGGGCGCGCACCTGATCGACGATGCGGCCCATGGGCACCGACCGGTTGTTGCCGCGCCCGAACGGGATGATGCAGAAGGTGCAGCGATGGTCGCAGCCGGTCTGCACCTCGACGAAAGCCCGCGCCCTTCCTTCGAAGCCCGACACCAGATGTTCGGCGGTTTCCCGCACACCCATGATGTCGGAGACGACGATGCGGTCTTCGGGCGGCGCGGTGAAGATGGTGGGCTGCATCTTCTCGGCATTGCCCAGCACCTGATCCACTTCCGCCATGGCGGCGAATTTGTCGGGGCTGACTTGCGCCGCGCAGCCGGTGACGACGATGCGTGCGTTGGGGTGGTCACGGCGCAGCTTGCGGATGGTCTGGCGCGCCTGACGTTCGGCTTCGGACGTCACCGCGCAGGTATTGACGATCACCGTCTCGACGCCCGATTCCAAAGCCTGGGCGTGTTCGCGCATCACCTCGGATTCATAGGCGTTGAGCCGACAACCGAAAGTCACGATCTTGGTTTTGTCTTCGCTCATTCCCAAAGGCTGGAATCCAGCTTTCCTTCCGCCACCAGCGCCACCGGGCCGGTCATCAGCACGTGGTCGTCGGGCAGCCATTCGATGGTCAACGTCCCGCCGTCCAAAATAACGTCGGCCTTGCGCCCGGTCAGGCCACGACGGGCGGCGGCCACCAAGGTGGCACAAGCGCCGGTGCCGCAGGC
Organism: Rhodospirillaceae bacterium UBA6219; assembly: GCA_002435715.1. GTDB lineage: Bacteria > Pseudomonadota > Alphaproteobacteria > Rhodospirillales > Magnetospirillaceae > Magnetospirillum. The sequence goes on along the minus strand of DISD01000070.1, from coordinate 13,035 downwards.
GCTGGTGATGCCGGTACCGCGTTCCCACACCCGCATGCGGATGCGGTCATGGGACAACACCTGGGCCGCTTCGATATTGGCCCGTTCCGGGAAGACGTCGTGATGTTCCAACACCGGGCCCAAGGCGGCCAGATCGATGGCGGCGACGTCGTCGACGAAGAACACCGCATGGGGGTTGCCCATGCTGACCCCCACCGGGTTCTGCAACGCCCCGATACCGATGCCCAAGTTCAGGGTGTCCACCGCCTTGGCCACCGGGATTTCGCGCCAATCCAGCCGCGCCGGCCCCATGTCGACGGCGATCAGCTTGTCACCACGACGTTCGGCGTCCAGCAATCCGGCCCGGGTCTCGATGATCACGTGGTCGCTGCCGGCTTGTTCCATCAGCAGCCAGGCGACACAGCGCGTGGCGTTGCCGCAGGCCGAGGTCTGCGAGCCATCGGCGTTCCACAAGCTCATCCAGGCGTCGGACAGGCCAGAGCGCGCCGGTTCGATCACCACCAACTGGTCACAGCCGATGCCGGTGCGGCGGTCGGCGATGGCGCGGGTCATGGCGGGGGTCAGCACCAGCGGATGAGCACGGGCGTCCAGGACAACGAAATCGTTGCCCAGGCCATGCATCTTGCGGAACGAAAGGGCGGCGTGGTCGGTCATGACTGGGTTATATGGGGGCGCCGCCCTTGAAGTCCAGAGAGACGATCAGACACACCTGCACGGGCCGATCACGCCCGCACCTCGGCCAGGAATTTCCGCACCTCGTTGCGCAACAATTCGGTTTGCCCGCCCAAGGTCTCGGCGGCGCCGGACACCACCCGCGCGGCTTGTTCGGCGCGTTGGGTGGCGTGCAGGACTTCGCCGATATTGGCGCTGACCTGATCGGTGGACAGCGAGGTTTCCTGCACGTTGCGGCTGATTTCGGCGGTGGCGGCTTCCTGTTCTTCGACCGCGGCGGCGACGGCGGCGGATATTTCGTTGATACCGGCGATGGAATCGGTGATCGAGCGGATGGCCACCACCGACGAACGGGTGGCGTTTTGGATGGCGCCCACTTGGTCGATGATTTCCTGGGTCGCCTTGCCGGTCTGCGTCGCCAGCGACTTCACTTCGTTGGCGACCACGGCGAAGCCCTNNAAGCCCTTGCCGGCGTCGCCGGCGCGCGCCGCCTCGATGGTGGCGTTGAGCGCCAGCAAATTGGTCTGGCTGGCGATTTCCTGAATCAGCTTGACCACTTCGCCGATGCGTTCGGCCGACAGGCGCAATCCATCCACCTGTTGGTTGGTGGTCTTGGCCTGATCCACCGCGTCGCGGGTGGCATTGGCCTGGGTCTGGACCTGACGGGCGATCTCGCGGATGGACGCCGCCAGTTCCTCGGTGGCGGCGGCGGTGGACTGGACGCGGGCCGAAGTGTCGGTGGCGGCATGCGAGACGTCGTCGCTGCGCGAGGTGGTTTCGGCCGCCACTTCGGTCATGGTGCCGGCCGACACCATCAATGATTGGGCGTTTTCCCCCACCTCTTCGACGAAGCGGGCCATACGTTGGTCGAATTCCGTCACCGCCTTTTCCTTGCGCAGCATGGATTCGATCCGGGTCTGGCTGTCGACGCTGGCCGAGGCGCTCAGCAATTCGGCACCGATCAAGCGTTCCTTGAAGAATTGGATGGCGCGGGCCAGTTCACCCAATTCGTCCCGCAATTGCTGACCGGGAATTTCGACGGTGCGATCCCCTTCGGCCATCCGCTTGGTGGCGTTGCGAGCCGCCAACAAGGGCGGCACCAATCCGGCGACGATCACCAGCGCCATCAGACCCGACAACAAGACCATGGTCAGCAACAACCCGGCCTGGGTCCAGGTCGCCGAGATCAGGCGCTGCAATTCGGCCTGAGCCCGCGACTGCAGGTCGTGGGCAACCACGTCCTCGACCGTCTTCATCAAGTCGATGCGCCGGGTGGTGATCTTGAACCAGTCGGGGGCCTTGATATCGTTCAAGGTCCCGGTGAACGGCGAATCCATGGCCACCGCCCGCCAATCGGTGACGATCTTTTCCGATTCGTCCTGACGCGCCGCCTCCAACGCCTTCAACGGTTCGGGGCCGGAGATCTTGCGGAAAGTGTGGAAGAAGGCGTTCTGTTCGGCCATCAGTTCGACCAAACGGCGATGCAGCTGCGGCGAGAACTTGCCGGCGGCGAAGCCGGCCGAACCGGTGGCGCGTTCCTGACCGGCCCGTTCCTTGGCGTTGATCACCGCGTTGTAGGCGCTCATCACCCGGGTCACCGCCACGTCGTCGGCCAGTCGCCCCATGCCCTCGACCACACCGATCTGATTGGCGATGGCCAGGGTGTAATAGCCGATGACCTTGGGTACCGGCAGCGATTGGTCGTCCACCGCCTTGCGGGTGGCCGGCAATTGTTCCAGCTCCGCCACCGCCTTGCGGACCCGTTCGGCATCCTCGGCCGGCAAAGTGGCGGTCACGGTGGCGGCGGCCTGGCGGAAGACGGCCAAACGGCCGTCGGTGTCTTGGCGCTGGGCGGCCAGTTCCTTGCCGAACTGGGTGCCCTTGCTGCCCAGGAACAGGGCCGAAGCCCCGCGTTCCTTTTGCATTTCATGGATCAGCGCGCTGCTGGTGGTGCTGAATTCCGCCAGTTCGACGATGCTGCGCTGGCGCTGGATACGGCCGAAAGCCCCCAGCAAATCACCCGCCACCAAGGCGACGATCACCGCCAGGGGAACGGCGGTCAGCAAGATCACCCGCGTCTTCAGCGACAGGAAGTCCAGCCGCGACGACAGCCGCGTCAACAGCGACGGCGGATTGGCCTTGTAAAGGTCGGCCACCCCTTTTTCGCGAAAAAAATCCCTGAGCTTCAGGTCGTTGCCGACCACATGGTTGACGAACCAAGCCTTCAGGAAGTCCAGCACGGCATGGGCGGCGGCCTCGTCGTCCTCGGCGGCCAGGGCATTCAATTCCCCCAGGCGGTTCACCGTGTGGGCATGCTGCTGGGCATGATCTTCGGCTTCGGCATAGCCGCAGCGATTGAGCAGGGCTTCTTCACGCTCGAAATGTTCGCGCACATGACGGGTCAGGCGGGCGAGGGTCGAAACCACCTGCGCGCCACCGCGCCTTTCGTCGATGGCTTGGCCCAATTCGTTGATCAGGTCGACAAGCGTCCGGTGATCCGCATCCAAAGACGACACCCCAACGCTGAGTTCGTCGCTCCAGCGTAACACCGCCATGGGAACCTCCTGCTACTCCGCCCTGAACCTGGGTGTGTGACACCCCCGAGCAAAATAACAGATGCGAACAAGTATACGAGATGCGCTTTAGACTTAAACAGACCTAAAATAGGACGTATTGACCAACACCTTTGGTGGAGACGCCAGAACTTTTTCCCCGCTTTCTGTCGGTCACCACCATCTCGGCAACACCAGCAATCACGTGGGGAACGGGATTTTGCAGCGCAACAGCCACGGGTTGAGCATGGGAATGGGCGTGGGCTTGCGCCTGTGCCGCCGTCAGGTCCACTTTCAAGGCGTGGTTGGCGTGGCTCAGACGCCGGTTCTCGGCCTCCAAACGCATACGGCGGGTTTCCGCTTCCGACAGGCGCAAACCCAATTGACCGGCTTCGGCCAAGGCTTGGCGGAATTGCTCTTGCAGGCTTTCCTGGTAATCGTGGACACGCTGCGCTTCGGCCCGGGCCTGATCCAGTTCGGCCCGCAAACGGATCAATTCGGCGGCGTCACGGGCGGCATCGGCAAAACTGGGGGTCGGCGCCCCGGCATTGGAGCGCGTCTGGCGCAATTTTTCGTTCTCGGCGCGCAGATAGCGGACTTCGTTGCGAAGGTCGAAGACGGCGTCCTTCAAAGCTTCGTCGTTGCCGTCGGTCAAACGTCCGGCCAGGGCGACGAAATCCAGCCCATGGCCGTCCAGCAGGCGGCGGGCTGTCCGCAGGGCGTGCAACGCCTCGGCTTCGTTGTCCGAAGCGGCCAAGGCCAGCACTTTGGCCAGCTTTTGCGCATCCATGGGCGACATCTCGGTGGCAAGGAATAGAAGAACCACCAAATACTGATTCGCCCGAGTCTTGAAATCAATCGCTTTCTATCGGGTAATTGCTGATTTCCACCAAATTGCCGTCGGGATCGCGCACATAAAGCGAGATGATGGGCCCCCTGGCCCCGGTGCGGGCCACCGGCCCTTCCTCGATGACGGTTCCGGCGGCGTTCAGACGATCCGTCACCCGTTCCAGCGGCCACGCCGAGACGAAACACAAATCGGCTGAACCGGGCATGGGATGGCGGGCCTTGGGTTCGAATTCGCGGCCCTGTTGATGCAGGTTGATCTTTTGCCGACCAAAGCTCAAAGCGGTGCGACCGCCGGCAAAGGTGACCCGTTCCATGCCCAAGACGCCGCAATAAAACGACACGGTGGCCTCGATATCGGCCACATTCAGCACCAGATGATCCAACGATTCGATCAAAGCCGCCTCCTTGCCCCAAGAATCCATTGCCACGACCGGCCCTTCTGGTCTATGTCCGCCCCACGTCATTCCAACCACCGGTACCCCCATGATGAAGGTCATCCGCGGCAAGTTCCATGGCATTCGCGTCACCAGCGCCGATCTGAACTATCACGGTTCGATCACGCTGGACCCCGAGCAATGCGCCTTGGCCGGCATCTATCCCATGGAATTCGTCGAGATCTGGAACAAGAATTCCGGGGCGCGCATTTCCACCTATGTGATCTTCGGCGAGCCGGGATCGCGCTGCTGCATCCTGAACGGCGCCGCCGCGCGCACCTGTCAGGTGGGCGACGAGGTGATCATCGCTTCGGCCGATTACATCAAGGGGCCGGAAGAGCTGTACACCCTGAAGCCGCGCATCCTGACCTTCCTGCCCGACAACCAGGTGGACCAGGTGCTGTATTACGACGTCTTCCAAAGCGACAAGCGTCCCTATGATTTCCGCATCATGGATGCCGACAAGCACACGGTCGACAACTGCCACACCTGGCCCAACATCGACATCGCCGCCGTCCGCGCCGATTTGAAGGGCAAGGGATGGAGCGACGCCGACATCGATTCCTTCGTCGCCTCGCATTTCTCGCTCTGAAGACCATGAAGCCGAAAGCCGTCATCTTGCTGTCGGGCGGACTGGATTCCGCCACCATCCTGGCCATGGCCCAGGAACAAGGCTATGACTGCGCGGCGTTGTCTTTCCGCTATGGCCAGCGTCACCATGTCGAGCTGGAATGCGCCGCCCAGGTGGCCCGGGCGGCGGGGGTGGCCGACCACCGCATCGTCGACATCGACCTGCGCGGTTTCGGCGGTTCGGCCCTGACGTCCGACATCGCCGTCCCCAAGGACCGCGACGAAGCCCAGATGGAGGCGGAAATCCCCGTCACCTACGTGCCGGCGCGCAACACCATCATGCTGTCCTTCGCCCTGGCCTTCGCCGAAGTGATCGGCGCCGACCACATCTTCGTCGGCGTCAACGCGGTGGATTATTCCGGCTATCCCGATTGCCGCCCCGAATACGTCAAGGCCTTCGAAGCCATGGCCAATTTGGCCACCAAGGCCGGGGTGGAAGGCCACAAGCTGACCATCCATGCCCCGTTGATGAGCTTGGGCAAGGGCCAGATCATCGCCGAAGGAATGCGTCTGGGGGTGGATTACGCCCTGACGTCCAGCTGCTACGACCCCGACGACCAGGGCCGTGCCTGCGGGCGCTGCGATTCGTGCCGATTGCGCCGCAAGGGCTTCGCCGATTCCGGTGTGGCCGACCCCACCCGCTACAGCCCCGGCGTTTGACTCGTCCGCTGTGACCGCCCATCATGTCCCTGGTTGCGAAAAGGGGGTCTTGATGACGCGTTTGTTGGCGGTGCTGCTGGTGCTGTTGTCGGCCAATCCGGCCTGGGCCGAAAAGATTTTTCCGCGGTCTTCCATCGTCACCGAAAAGCTGGAATTCGACGCCCGTGACGATGGTTTGCGCCTGCATCTGCGCAACAAGCATCACGACGAGTATTACACACCCAAGCCGGCAACCACCGTGTTGTTCCTGCACGGTGCCACCTTCCCCGGCATCGCCACCTTCGACCTGCCCATTTCCGAACAAAGCTGGATGGACTATCTGGCACGGCGCGGCTACGACGTCTACGCCCTGGACATTCGCGGCTATGGCGAATCGACCAAGCTTGCGGAAATGTCGCAACCGGCGGAGGGCAAGGAACCTCTGCTCACCAACGAAGCGGCTTTGCGCGATGTGTCGAAGGCGGTGGAATACATCCTGTCGCGCCGCAACATCGATCAATTGAGCATCGTCGGCTGGTCGTGGGGCGCCACCCTGGCCGGCAGCTACGCCGCCAACGCCGCCAACAAGATCCATAAGCTGGTACTGTATTCGCCGCCATGGATCAGCGACGAGCCGGCCGACCCGGAAACCCTGAAATCCCTGGGGGCCTGGCGCAATGTGCCGTTGTTCCTGGTGGGGGAACGCTGGGGTCATAACTTGCCCGACAAGGAACGCAAGGAATTGGTCTCTGACGAGGCGAAGAAGGCGTGGGTGGCGGCGCTTTCCGGCACCGTCAGCGGCGAACAGGTGCTGAAGGTCCCCAACGGCCCGGTGGCCGATTCCCTGAAAACCTGGGGTGCCGGCACCCCCGCTTGGCGTCCGGAACGGATTTCCGCCCCCACCATGGTGGTGCAGGGTGAATGGGATGCCGACAACCCACCGGCCATGGGGCTTTCGGTGTTCGCCCATCTGACCGGCACCTCGGCGCGGCGCTACGTGCTGATCGGCGAGGGGACCCACCTGTTGCTGTTGGAAAAGAACCGCCGCCAATTGTTCCAAGCGGTCTATGGGTTCCTGGAAGAACAAAGGTGAGGCAGGCCCAAACCACCCTGCTGGTGCCCACTGCGGGGCGCGGCTTGGTGGACTTCACCTCTGCCGCCGCGCGCTTCGTGGCGGACAGCGCCATCGCCCAGGGATTGCTCAGCGTGTTCATCCGCCACACCTCGGCCAGCCTGACCATCCAGGAAAACGCCGACCCGGACGTGCTGGCCGATTTGAACGACTTCTTCGGCCGCTTGGTGGCCGACGATTCCCGGCTTTACCGCCACACCCTGGAAGGCCCCGACGACATGCCCGCCCATATCCGGGCGGCGCTGACCGCCACCCATTTGTCGGTGCCGGTCAGCGACGGCCGCCTGTGCTTGGGCACCTGGCAGGGTCTTTATGTGTTCGAGCATCGCACCCATCCCCACCGCCGTTCAGTGGTGCTGCACTTGATGGGACGTTAAAGCAGCGATACTGTGTCGACGGGACAGGTGAAAGGGAACACATGCTGCGTCTGTTCGTCGCGGCGGCCCTGGCCGCTGCCCTGTCCTGGTCCGCTTCCGCCCGCGCCGCCGACTTCACCTTGCCGGAACCACCGCCCGCCGACTGGTTGGCCCAAGCCGACCTGTTCGGCCGCATCACCGCTTTACCCGCTGAGCGCGACGCCGAAGTGGTGGCCTGGGGGCAGGCCCATCAATCCCAGCTGTCTTCGGGCTATTTGTTCGAATTGTCGCGCCGTCTGCTGGCTGTCGGCCAGCCCGAGCAAGCCTTGGAATGGTATGCCATCGCCTTGATGCGCGGCCAATACGATGCCGGACGCTGCCGCGACAGCTCGGCCCGACGCGCCGTCTCCGGGCTGGCCCGTCAGGCAGCGGTGGTCGCCCGCTTCGGCCACCAGAACCCGCATCTTTTCGGTCAAGCCGGCACCCGCGCCCTGGCGCGGGACGATCTGTTCACCCACACCGTCAGCCCGGACTGGGTCTGCGCCCAGGGCCTGACCGGCATGGGCGGGCAAAGCGCCGGCACCATTCCCGCCAATCTGTGGCCGGGGATCGCCGACACGGTCCGCGCCGACTTCACCCGCCAATTCGCCGCCATGATCGAGCGTTAAATAACGAACAATTTTATTGGTTTGCGTATGAGTTGCCGGCATGGCGAAGCCGGCGATTTTCGCATGCCCCCTGTGCATGGCATGGCGTTATGATGTCTTCAATGCACAGGAGGCCATCATGTTCATGGTTAATCTGCAAACCAGCCGCGATGAGAAGTATCATCCGCTGACCGTGGACGGCCCCCAGTATCTTTACGAATTCGCCGCCTTCATCGCGCGGACCATCCCCGATGCCGAGGTTCATGCCCGGTTGGGGGGGATGCAGGGCGACGAAGTGGTGTTCAAAGGACATGACTTGGCCGAAGACGACGCCGAGTTGTTCTAAGACCAAGATGGGGAAGGGCGCGAACCATGGGTACGATCCGACTGAACAACGACGAAATGTATCCCCCCCTGCAAAAACTGACGATGCAGGAACGGTTCGATTTCGCCTGCTTGCTGGCCCAAGCCCTTCCCGACGTCAAGGTCTGCACGGTCGTCGGCGACAGCCCAGACGAAACCGTTATCCTGGACGGTCACATCCTGCATCGCAAAGGCGCGGCGGTCTTCTGATAATGTTCTTGTAATGTTCGATTTATTTCCGTAAACATTGTCTTTTCTGGCGGCGGATTCTCGCTTACGCTGCGCCGTGATGGCAACTTTACGGGGTATAGTGATTATGGTTATACGCCGCATAATGGCGGCCTGTGCCGGTTTGCTGATCTCGACATCGGTCTTGGCCGACGAGGAAAAGCTGCCGGGCCCGATCCCCGCCCGAGTGATCCGAATCGTTGACGGCGACACGGTGGTGGTGCGCGCCCGCATTTGGCTGGGCCAGGACGTGGAAACCAGCGTGCGCCTGTCCGGCATCGACACCCCGGAAAAACGCGGCAAATGCGACAGCGAACGCCAAGCCGCCCTGCAGGCGGAAGCTTTCACCGCCAGTCACGCCACCATCGACACTCTGGTGGCCCTGCATGACGTCATCGCCGACAAATACGGCAAGCGGGTGGTCGCCCGTATCGTGCTGACCGATGGCCAGGATCTGGGGGCCGCCCTGATCGCCGCCAAATTGGCCCGCTCCTATGACGGCGGCCACAAGGATCCCTGGTGCCCCTCATAAATCCCGCGCCCTGGTTTCAGACCTGCTTCGCTTGAAGTTACCATTGCACTTGCGTACCATTCGCACCGCGACACAAGGAGGGGCGTATGGTTTCACGTCGAGGTTTCCTGGCTGGCTTGGCGGGCGCCGCCCTGATTCCCAGTGCGTTGCGACCACCGGCGGCGCAAGCTTCGGCCCCCGCCGCCCCGTTTTTGCTGGATGCCGGTGAAACCACCCTGACCTTGCCGGGGTGTCGTAACCCCACCACTTTGTGGACGTATGGTGGTTCCTGGCCGGCGGAAATCCGTCTGAAGCGGGGCGAGATGGCGCATCTGCTGTTGCGCAACCATCTGAAGGACCATACCGCCATTCATTGGCACGGGCTGCGCATTCCCAATGCCATGGACGGTGTGCCCTATGTGACGCAGCAACCGGTGAAAAACGGCGAGGAATTCCTGTACAGCTTTGCCCCGCCGGACCCCGGCACCTTTTTCTTCCACCCCCATTGCAACACGGTCGAAGCCTTGGGACGTGGCCTGGCCGGGGCGATCATCATCGAGGATCCGCGCGAAGACGGGCTGTTCGACCTGGACCGCACCTTGGTGGTCAAGGATTGGCGGGTGGCCGGCGATGGGTCCTATCTGTCTTTCATGACCGATCGCGGCGCGGCGCGGGCCGGCACCTTCGGCACCAGGCGCAGCATCAACGGCGCCACCGCGCCGCAGATCATCGCGCCCTGCGGCGCCCGGGTCCGTCTGCGGCTGCTCAACGTCGACGTCAGCCGCATCATGACCCTGGGAGCGGCAGGAGCCGAGGTTTCCATCATCGCCACCGACGGCAATGCCTGCCCGCCTTTCGCCATCACCGACTGGCGGCTGGGACCGGCCATGCGGGTCGATCTGGCCCTGGTGATGCCGAGCAAGCCGGGCGCCCAGGTGGAAATCCAAGATACTTGGGGGCAAGAACCCTTTCCCTTGGCCCATTTGGTCGCCGAAGGTGCCGTCATCGCCCCGGATCGCCGGCCATTGGCCCTGCCCAAGGCCGAATTGCCCGTCGCCGACCTGAAATCGGCCGAGACCTTCACGCTGTCCCTGCAGGCCGGGGTGTCGGACCCCGCCCTGGATGCCTGGCTCAAGCAGAACCGTTTTGGCGACGACGCGCTGTGCCGGGCCGAGCGCCTGTTCTGGGCCATCAACAACAAGGCCTGGCCGGCCATGGACATGGACAAGCGCCCGCCGCCCCTGGCCGAATTGAAATCCGGCCGGTCCTATGTGGGGGAAATCGTCAACCACACCCAACACCCCCACCCCATCCACCTGCATGGCCACACCTTCCAGGTCATCGCCTCCAGCAAGGGGCCAGCGCGCGGCCATTGGGCCGACACCGTGCTGGTGGCCCCCGACGAACGGGTCCGCATCGCCTTCGTCGCCGGCGAGCCCGGCGATTGGATGCTGCACTGCCACATCATCGAACATCAGGAAACCGGCATGATGGGCTATATCAGGGTCGTCTGACCCTGAAAGCCTGAGCCCCTGTAACCTTTTCCCGATCCTGGCGAATACGGATCGTCTTCGTCACTTCGCCAGGAATCGGCGCCATGGTTCTCGCCCTTCGTCCGCTGTTCGACAATCTCCGTATCCGCGGTCGCCTGATCGCCGGTTTCGGCGCCTTGGTCGCCATCGTTGTCGCCATGGTCGGCCTGACCCTGGCCCGCATCGGCGACATCGCCACCCTGACCGACAGCATCGCCAGCCGACGGGTGCCGACGGCGGCAATCAGCGCCCGGCTGGCCAATGACATCAACGCCTCGTTGGCGGCGCTCAGCGGCTGGATGCTGACCGGCGATTCCGGCTTCAAACAGGAACGCGCCGCCATTTGGCGCGACATCGACGCCGCCCGCCAACAGATGGACACCTTGTCCATGGCGTGGGAAGCCCCCGATCAACGCCAGGGCTGGCAGGATTTCAAAGCGGTTCTGGACGAATTGCGCGCGGCCCAGGAACAGGTCCAGACCATCGCCCGGTCCGACCAGGAACAACCGGCCACCAAGCTGCTGGTGGATCGCGGCGGACCGTTGGCCACCACCATGCTGGAACAGATCACCGCCATCTTGTCCGATGAGTTGGAATTACCGGCCACGCCCGAACGCAAGCGTCTGTTCGGCATCATGGGCGACATCCGTTCCGGTATCGCCGTCAGCATGGCCAATGTGCGGGCCTATCTGCTGGCCGGCGACCGGCAGTTTTCCCATCAGTTCCAAGGGGTGTGGCCGTGGGTCCGCGACCAGATGCAGGCGCTGCACAACCAGTCCGCCGCCCTGAATACCGACCAGCGCCGCAGCTTGACCGCCTTGATCGACACCGCCGCCCAGTTCGACCAGGAATCGCGCACCATGTTCGCCATCCGCGATTCGGAAAAATGGAACATGGCGCAATACCTGCAGCGCACCGAGATCGTGCCGCGCGCCGACCGGCTGCTGACCTTCCTGGCGGGTCCCAAGGGTACCGATGGCAGCCGTTCCGGCGGTCTGGTGGACGATCATTACGACAACCTGGATCGCGAAGCGGCCACCATCGCCCGTTCCATCTCGGCCCTGCAAATGGCCGAATGGGCCGCCTTGTTGGTCAGCCTGATGTTGTCGGCGGCCATCGTGCAGTTGACCAGCCGTGCCATCGTCGACCCGGTGCGTCACATGACCGGCGCCATGACCCGCTTGGCCGCCGGGGATTTGACCGCCCCCATCCCCAATGCCCATCGCGCCGACGAATTGGGGGAAATGGCCCATGCCATGGCGGTGTTCCAGACGAATGCGGTGGCCCGCCAGCAAGCCGAACAACGCCATCGTGACAGCCAGCAGACCATCGCCGACCGTGCCCATACCCAGGCGCAGTTGTCGCAGGAATTCGACAGCGCCATGGGCCGGTCCCTGGTGGAAGTGGCCCAAGCGGTGGACACCGTGCTGAGCAATGCCCGCCAGATGAGCCAGCAGGCGCAAGAGACCGATTCCTTGTCCGATTCGGTGGCGCGGGCCTCGCACGACGCCTCGGACAACGTCACCAAGGTGGCCGCCGCTGCCGAGGAACTGAGTGCCTCCATCGGTGAAATCCAGCGCCAAGTCAGCCAATCGCTGGACATGGCCGCCGCCGCCAGCACCCGCGCTCGCCTGACCAACGACCATATCGGCGGCTTGGCTGATGCCGCTTCACGCATTGGCGAAGTGGTCAATCTGATCGGTGAAATCGCCAGCCAGACCAATCTGTTGGCCTTGAACGCCACGGTCGAGGCGGCCCGCGCCGGCGAAGCCGGCAAGGGATTCGCCGTGGTCGCCGGCGAGGTCAAGCACCTGGCCAACCAGACCGCCCGTGCCACCTTGGAAATCACCACCCAGGTGGACACCATCCAGGCCGCCACCCGCACCGCCGTCCAATCCATAGGCGAGATCGCCCAGACCATCGCCACCATCAACGACTTTTCCGCCTCGATTTCCCAGGCAGTGGGCGAACAACGCGCCGCCACCGGTGAAATCGCCCAAAGCGTCGACCACGCCGCCCGCCTGACCCGCCACGTTTCGGAGGCCATCCAGAACGTCCGTCACGCCTCGGAAGTCACCGGCCACGCCGCCCAGGACGTGCTGAACGACGCCCACGGCATGGCCCGGCAGACCGAAGCGGTGAAGGCCCGGGTGGAATCCTTCCTGGGCTTGATGCGCCAGGCCTGACAGAAACAGCGATGGCGGAATTTGGTGGGCCCGGAGGGACTCGAACCCCCAACCAAGCCGTTATGAGCGGCCGGCTCTAACCATTGAGCTACAGGCCCCACCGAAGAAAAGCCCCCTGCCCGCAAGACGGGCAGGGGGCTTTTTCAATAACGGAAAAGATCCTAGGTGTCGAGGAAGCTGCGCAGCTTGCGGCTCCGCGACGGGTGCTTCAGCTTACGCAAAGCCTTGGCTTCGATCTGGCGGATACGTTCGCGGGTGACGCTGAATTGCTGGCCCACTTCTTCCAAGGTGTGGTCGGTGTTCA
>DISD01000069.1 GCA_002435715.1 Rhodospirillaceae bacterium UBA6219 | reverse complement strand
ACTCACGCGGGTAAGCGTGGGCTTCATTGCCCGAACCGTCGGCCAGCAGGGCAGCGACCGCCTCGGCGGCGACCATGCCCGATTTCATGGCGGTGTGGCTGCCCTTGATCTTGGGCACGTTGAGGAAGCCGGCGGTGTCGCCGATCAGCAGGCCGCCGGGGAAGGTCAGATGGGGGATGGACTGGAAGCCGCCTTCCGAGATGGCCCGCGCCCCATAGGCGATGCGGCGGCCGCCTTCGAAGGTCGGGCGGATGGACGGGTGGGTCTTGAAGCGCTGGAATTCGTCGAACGGCGACAGATGCGGGTTCTTGTAGTCCAGGCCGATGACGAAGCCGACCACCACCTGGTTGTCTTCCAGATGATAGAGGAAGGACCCGCCATAGGTCTGGCTGTCCAGCGGCCAGCCGGTGGTGTGGACGATCTTGCCCTGGCTGTGCTTGGCAGGGTCGATTTCCCACAATTCCTTGATGCCGATGCCATAGGTCTGCGGGTCGCAATCCTTGCGCAAATCGTATTTGGCCGACAATTCCTTGGTCAGCGACCCACGGCAGCCTTCGGCGAAAATGGTCTGGCGGGCATGCAGTTCCATACCGGGCGTGTAATTGGCGGTGGGCTCGCCATCCTTGCCGATGCCCATGTCACCGGTGGCCACCCCCTTGACCGAACCGTCGTCGTGATACAACACCTCGGCGGCGGCGAAGCCGGGATAAATCTCGACCCCCAGTTCCTCGGCCTGACCGGCCAGCCAGCGGCAGACATTGCCCAAGGAGATGATGTAATTGCCGTGATTGTGCATCTGCGGCGGCGTCGGCAGCTTGAACGCCTTGGTCTCGGTCAGGAACAGGAAGGAATCGTCCTTGGCCGGGCAATTCAGCGGCGCGTCTTTCTCGCGCCAATCGGGGATCAGCTCGTCCAGCGCCTTGGTCTCGAACACCGCGCCCGACAGGATGTGGGCCCCCACTTCCGAACCCTTTTCCAGAACGCAGACACTCAGCTCGGGGTTGATCTGCTTCAGACGGATCGACGCCGACAGACCCGAAGGCCCGCCGCCAACGATCACAACGTCGAATTCCATCGCTTCCCGTTCCATGGTGTCCTATCCTTCACCGGCGCCGCCTGATGGCGCGAAGTTTCGCAAAATTTGGTCGCCTCTATAACACAGGATTTCGTGAAGATACGAATCCTTCAATCGACCCCGGTCTTGGTGATATTTTATTAGCGTCATGCCCCTGGATCTTTCCCCCATCGACCTGCTGCGCTGGTATCTGGATTCCGGTGTCGATGAAGCAATCGGCGAGGAGCCGGTGGACCGATTCGCGGCTTCGGCGAAACCGGCGGCTCCGGCTTTGGTGCCGCCGCCGTCGGCGGCGTCGCAACGTTCCCTTGGGGGGGGCGCAGACACGGTTCCGGCCGAAGCCCGGCCGGCGGTCGTGCGGCATGACGGCGCCACCGCCGCTCATCTGGCGGGCGGGTGTCAGGATTTGGCGCAATTACGTCAGGCCTTGGAAAACTTCGACGGTCTGGCGTTGAAGCGCACCGCCATCAGTACGGTTTTCGCCGATGGCAACCCGGAAGCCGGGATCATGTGTATCGGCGAGGCGCCGGGTCAGGAAGAAGATCGCCAAGGCCGCCCCTTCGTCGGCCGTTCGGGAAAATTGCTGGACCGTATGCTGGGCTCGATCGGTCTGGATCGCGAAGCCGCCTATATAACAAATGTGGTTCCGTGGCGGCCGGTGGACAATCGCAAGCCCACGGCGGAAGAGATCGCCACCTGCCTGCCCTTCGTCATCCGCCATGTGGAACTGGTCGATCCCAAGGTGCTGATCCTGTTCGGCGGCGCCGCCGCCTCGGCGCTATTGGCCCGCCATGAGGGGATCAACCGGCTGCGCGGCCAATGGTTCGAGTTTTCCTCGCCGGGGCTGCCCCGACCGGTGCCGGCCATGGCCACCTTCCATCCCGCCTACCTGCTGCGCACCCCGGCGGCCAAGCGCGAGGCGTGGCGCGATTTGCTGGCCGTTCGCAAGCGTCTGGACATGGATTCCTAGCGGCAGGTCAAGGACGCGGGATAGTCCATTGATGCATAAGGGGTATCTGGCTTTGGGCCATATTTTCCCAGCTTCCGTGCTTGCTTTCCGGTTCGCAGGTCATTTATAAAACCGCGCAGGATGTTCGATATTTCCGATAACAACACGAGAGGCGAGGCCTTGCGAAACAGGCTCCTCCCGGTGCTGACGGCAGTTGTTCTTGGCGCTACGATGCCGGCCTTCGCGGCCGAGCGTGCCAAGGTCGACCTTGCGGATGCGTCCGCCGCCGAAGGCACCCGCACCGCTGCGGTGATGCCCGGCATTGGACGCGAGGCCCGTGTGGCCCCGCTACCGCGTCCGCTTTCCGCCGAAGACACCGCACTTTATTCCCGCATCTTCAAGATGCAGGCCGCTGGCCAATGGGCTGCCGCCGACCGCGAATTGGGCAAGGTCAAGGATGACCTGCTGAAGGGTCATGTGCTGGCGGCGCGCTATCTGCAATCGGGCTATCGTCCGAAATACCAGGAACTGCGCGCCTGGATGGCCGAAAATGCCGATTTGCCGCAATCGGAAGCCGTCTACAAATTGGCCACCGCCAAGGGCGTCAAGGGCTTCGGTGCCTTGAAGCCGCCGGTGCGCGGCGCCTTGAAGGGCACCGGCATCGACACGTCGGACGATGGCGCCAATTGGGAAGGGGCCACCTACAGCACCGATTCCGGTTCGCCCAAGGTCAAGGCGATCAAGACCAAGTTCCGCCAGTTGCTGCGTCAGGACAATGGGGCCACCGCCTTGGCGTTGCTGACCGGCCGTGACGCGGCGTCCCTGTCCGCCCTGGACGTGGACGAAATGAAGACCCTGATGGCCGCCGACCATTTCGCCGGTGGCCGCGACGCCGAAGCCGCGGTGTGGGCGACCCAAGCGGCGGAGCGTTCGGGCGGCGACTTGCCGTCGGCTTCTTGGATCGCCGGCTTGGCGCAATGGCGCCTGGGTAAGCCGGAACTGGCCCGCAAGCATTTCGAAGCGGTGGCCAACGCCGATTCGGAATCGTCGTGGATGGTTTCGGCCGGCGCCTTCTGGGCGGCCCGCGCCAATCTGGTGTCGCGTCGTCCGGAAGTGGTCAACCACTGGCTGGAAATCGCCGCCACCTATCCGCGTACCTTCTATGGCATGCTGGCGCGTCAGACCCTGGGTTACGAAACCCTGTTTTCCTGGGAAAGCCCGCCCTTCACCGAATCGGACGCCGATTTGCTGATGCGTGCCCCCGGCACCCGGCGCGCTTTGGCCCTGGTGCAGATCGGTCAGAACGATCTGGCCGAGGAAGAGCTGCGCAAGTCCTATCCGCGGGCCACCAAGGCTTTGCGCCAGTCCATGATGGTGATGGCCCATGCCGGCGACATGCCCAGCTTGGCGGTGCGCCTGGGCGGCATGACGCCGGGTCTGCTGAACGACGCCGCCGCTTATCCGCTGCCCGATTGGAGCCCCCGGGGCGGCTGGCAGGTGGACAAGGCCTTGGTCTACGCCTTCGTGCGCCAGGAATCGTCGTTCAATCCCAACGCTAAAAGTGGTGCCGGTGCTTCCGGGCTGATGCAGCTGATGCCGGCTACCGCCGTGGCCATCGGCGGCCGCGCCGCCCGCGACAGCCTGCACGTGCCGGAAGCCAATCTGGCCCTGGGGCAGAAATATCTGTCCAAGCTTTTGAGCGAAGATCCGGTCAACGGCAATCTGCTGATGCTGGCCGCCGCCTATAACGCCGGTCCGGGCAAGCTGGGCCAATGGTTGGCGTCGATCAAGCACAATGACGACCCGTTGCTGTTCATCGAGGCGTTGCCGTCGCGGGAAACCCGCACCTTCGTCGAACGGGTGATGACCAATTTCTGGATTTACCGTTCCCGTATGGGGCAAACCTCGCCGTCACTGGATTCGGTGGCGACCGGGGCGTGGCCGCTTTACGAAGGAATGGATCCGAAACCGGCGCGCAGGGGCGCCAAAAGCTGAACCCCCCGACGTCCGGGCCGGACGGGTTCAGTATGACAGGGCAAAGGGGCTTCGGCCCCTTTGCTTTTTTGCCACTTTCCTTTTTCTTGGGGGCGTGCTTTCTCTTGCCCCCAGTCTCTGCTGTGGTATGAAGCCTCCCATGCATATCCTGGAATTCGAAAAGCCCATCGCCGAGCTTGAAGGCAAGATCGAAGAGTTGCGCCATCTGACAGATGGTGGCGACGTCAACATCGCCGACGAGGTTGGACGCCTTCAGACCAAGGTCGACAAGCTTCTGCGCTCGACCTATGCCAAGCTGACGCCGTGGCAGAAGACGCAGGTGGCTCGCCACCCGGATCGTCCGCATGCGCTGGATTACATCCGCACCCTGATCACCGATTTCACCCCCTTGGCCGGCGATCGCTGTTTCGGCGAAGACAACGCCATCATCGGTGGCCTGGGCCGCTTCCGCGGCCAGTCGGTGATGGTGCTGGGCCATGAAAAGGGCCATGACACCGAAACCCGCCTGAAGCACAATTTCGGCATGGCCAAGCCCGAAGGTTATCGCAAGGCGGTGCGCCTGATGGAAATGGCCGACCATTTCCAGGTCCCCGTCCTGACCCTGGTGGACACCGCCGGCGCCTATCCCGGCGTCGAGGCGGAAGCCCGCGGCCAGGCCGAGGCCATCGCACGCTCCATCGAGACCTGCCTGGACATCCGGGTGCCGCTGGTCACCGCCATCATCGGTGAAGGCGGTTCGGGCGGCGCCATCGCCTTGGCCGCCGCCAACACGGTGTTGATGTTGGAACACGCCATCTATTCGGTGATCAGCCCGGAAGGCTGCGCCTCGATCCTGTGGCGGTCCGGCGAGAACGCCAAGGACGCCGCCGAAGCCCTGCGCCTGACCGCCCAAGACCTGCAGCGTCTGGGCGTGTGCGACGGCATCATCGAAGAGCCTTTGGGCGGCGCCCATCGCAACCGCGAGCTGATGATGCAGAACGTGTCGTCGGCGCTGGACAGCGCTTTGCGTGGCATGGGCGGCGTCGAAGGCGGCGTGCTGCGGGCGCGCCGTCGCGAGAAGTTCCTGGCCATGGGCCGTGGCGGCCTGGCTTGATCCCTGATTTCAAGGTGACGCCATGAATGCGGTGCCCGAACTGGCGGTGGTTGTTCCCGTCAAGAACGAAGCCGACAACATCGAGCCGCTGGTGACCGAGATTTATGCGGCGCTGGACGGGGTGGTCGAGTTCGAGATCATCTATGTGGATGACGGTTCCACCGATTCCACACCGTCCAAGCTGGTCGAGACGCGGGCGAAGTTCCCGCGCCTGCGTTTTTTACGCCACAAGACCAGCTGTGGCCAAAGCCAGGCCATCGCCACCGCGGTCAAGCACGCGCAGGCGCCGCTGATCGCCATGTTGGATGGCGACGGCCAGAACGACCCCGCCGACATCCCCAACATGCTGACGCGCTGGAAGTCCGAGCCGGAAGCGACCCGCGAAAAGCTGTTGATCGCCGGCTGGCGCGCCAACCGCAAGGATACCTCGTCGCGGCGCTGGGCATCCAAGGCCGCCAACGCCATCCGCGCCTGGGCGCTGAAGGACAACACGCCCGATACCGGCTGCGGGTCCAAGATGTTTTCGCGGGCCTTGTTCCTGGACCTGCCGCGTTTCGACCACATGCACCGTTATCTGCCGGCATTGACCATTCGGGCCGGCGGCAAAGTGGAATCGGTGGTGGTCAACCACCGTCCGCGTGGGGCAGGGGCGTCTAATTACAGTAATTTCCGCCGCGCCCTGGTGGGTGTTCCCGACCTGTTGGGGGTGATGTGGCTGATGCGCCGCTCACGCAACCCAGCGGTCGAAATCCCCCCTCAATGAGCGATTCCGCCATGGCCGCTAAGCGCCATCCCCTGTTGGACCCCAAGGTGCTGTTTCGCGGTCTGGTGATGATCCTGACCTTGGCCGGGGTTGGTTATTTGCTGGAAGGGGTGGGGCTGCGGTCCATGTTCGATTCTACCTGGATCGACCATGAAATCCGCGGCCAGGGTCTGTTGGGCGAGGCCTTGTTCCTGCTGGTCGGCGCCGGTGTGGTGGCCCTGGGGCTGCCGCGTCAGGCGGTGTGCTTCCTGGGCGGTTACGCCTTCGGCTTCGTCTTCGGCACCGTTCTGGCCTTGCTGGCGACGCTTTTGGGCTCGGTGACGGTTTTCTATTACGCCCGCTTCATGGGCCGCCAGTTCCTGCTGCGCCGCTTCCCCGGCCAAACCAAGCGCCTGGACGAAATGTTGGCCGGCAACCCCATGGTGGCTGCGCTGATCTTGCGTCTGTTCCCGCTGTCCAACGGTTTGGCGGTCAATATCGGCGCCGGGGTGTCCGGCGTGCGGGCCATCCCGTTCTTCGCCGGGTCCTTGTTGGGCTATTTGCCCCAGACCCTGGTCTTCACCTTGCTGGGGGGCGGCATGGAACTGGCCCCGGTGACCAACACCATCTTGTCGGCCGGCTTGTTCGTGGTGTCGTCCGTCCTGGGTTTTTGGCTGTGGCGGCGTTATCGTGTCCGCCACGGCATGTCGGTGGATGAGAACGAGGAAAGCTGATGAAGCGGATGGCGGCGTTGATGATGGTGGGGTTTACCCTGGCGGCGTGCCAAACCACCGGCGACAGCGCTTCCACCACCGCTCCGCAGGTGGCCAATGCGGCCCCTTCCCACGCCCCGGTCAGCACCGTCGAACGTTCGCGTCAGGATTCCAACCGCGACGACGTCATCCAATCCCTGGCCCAACGCAAGGTGCGGTCCTTGGATGTCTCGGCCTATCGCGCCGTGACCATCGAGGTGTGGAACGGCACCGCACTGTTGATGGGGGCGGTGATCAAACCCGAACAGCGCCGCCGTGCCGAACAGAACGTTGCCGCCATCCAGGGCGTCAAGACGGTGCTGAACGAATTGGTGTTGGCCGAAGACCGTGCCCTCGACCTGTTCATCCCCAACACGGCGATGGAGAACAAGGTCCGCCAAGCCTTGGGAATTGACGGCAAGTCGGCCTTGACCATCCGGGTGCTGAACAATGTCGCCTTCCTGCTGGGCGGGGTCGCCGACAAAGCCCAGGGCGAAAGCTTGCGTGAAGACACCGGCGAGGTGGAGGGCATCAAATGGGTGGTCGCCCATCTGGCGACCGCGCCATGAAAAAAGCCCAAGGCGCAGACCTTGGGCTTTTTCGTCATTTCCATCCCGAAGCGGATCAGACGAACTTCACGTCCACCACTTCATAGGATTTCGAGCCGCCCGGCGTGGTGACTTCCACCGTGTCGCCGATATGCTTGCCGATCAACGCGCGGGCCAACGGCGAATGCACGCTCATGCGGCCCGACTTGATGTCGGCTTCGTGGGCGCCGACGATGGTGTAGGCCACTTCGTCGTCGGAATCCTCGTCCGCCAGGGTGACGGTGGCGCCGAAACGCACCTGATCGCCGGACATTTGGGTGACGTCGATGACCTGGGCGCGGCTGATGATGTCTTCCAGCTCGGCGACCCGGCCTTCGATGAAGCTTTGACGCTCGCGGGCGGCGTGGTACTCGGCGTTTTCCGACAGATCGCCATGTTCACGCGCTTCGGCGATCGCCTTGATCACCGCCGGGCGTTCCACGGCCTTCAGGTTACGCAATTCGTCCTCCAGCGCGGTCAGACCGGCCGGAGTCATCGGGATTTTTTCCATTCCTTCAAAGCCCCCGCATCAGAACGAGTTCTTAAAGTACGATTGCAGCGGCGCAACATCAAGCGCCCCGCGCTTCAACGCCGCGATGGCGTCCACGGCGGCTTGTGCCCCGGCCACGGTGGTGAAGTGCGGGATGGTGTATTGCAGCGCCGAGCGACGGATCGAGAACGAATCCTTGACCGCCTGGCTGCCTTCGGTGGTGTTGAACACCATCTGGATCTGGCCGTTGGTCATGGCGTCCACGCAATGCGGCCGACCTTCCAGCACCTTGTTGACCTGTTCGACCGTGCAGCCGGCTTCGCGCAGGGTGCGGGCGGTGCCTTCGGTGGCCATCAGCTTGAAGCCCATGGCCTGCAGCTTCTTGCCCACGTCCACCATGGCCGGTTTGTCGCCTTCGCGCACCGAGATGAACACGGTGCCCTGGACCGGCAGCACGGTGCCGGCGCCCAGCTGGGCCTTGGCGAAGGCCAAGGGGAAGTCGCGGTCAATGCCCATGACTTCACCGGTGGACTTCATTTCCGGGCCCAACAAGATGTCGACGCCGGGGAAGCGGGCAAACGGGAACACCGCTTCCTTGACCGCCACGTGGTCCAGCTTTTCCTTCTTGATGTTGAAGCTGGCCAGCGTCTCGCCAGCCATGACGCGCGCCGCGATCTTGGCGATGGGGATGCCGGTGGCCTTGGCGACGAAAGGCACGGTACGCGAGGCACGCGGGTTGACTTCCAGGATGTAGATCACCCCGTCCTGAACCGCATACTGCACGTTCATCAGGCCGCGCACGTTCAACGCCTTGGCCAAAGCGACGGTCTGACGCTCCAACTCGGCGATGGTGGAATCGTCCAAGGAATAAGGCGGCAGCGAGCAGGCCGAATCGCCGGAATGGATGCCGGCTTCCTCGATGTGCTGCATGATGCCGGCCACATAGACGTCGGTGCCGTCGGCCAGGGCATCCACGTCCACTTCGATGGCGTTCTTCAGGTAGAAGTCGATCAGCACCGGATCGTCGCCCGACACCACCACGGCTTCCTTCATATAGCGTTCCAGGGCCTCGTGATCATAGACGATCTGCATGGCGCGGCCGCCCAGCACGAAGCTGGGGCGGATGACCACCGGATAGCCGATGCGTTCGGCCACCGCCTTGGCTTCTTCCAGCGACCGCGCCGTGCCGTTGGGCGGCTGCTTCAGGTTCAGGTCCTGCAGCAGACGTTGGAAGCGTTCGCGGTCCTCGGCCAAGTCGATGCTGTCGGGGCTGGTCCCCAAGATGGGGATGCCGGCGTTTTCCAGGGCGTGGGCCAGCTTCAGGGGGGTCTGGCCACCGAATTGGACGATACAGCCCAGCACCTTGCCCTTGGCCTGTTCCTTGCGGACCAGTGCGATGACGGTTTCGCTGGTCAGCGGCTCGAAATACAGACGGTCCGAGGTGTCGTAATCGGTGGAGACGGTTTCCGGGTTGCAATTGACCATGATGGTCTCTTTGCCGGCGTCATCCAGGGCATAGGCCGCGTGCACGCAGCAATAATCGAATTCGATGCCCTGGCCGATCCGGTTGGGACCGCCGCCCAGGATCACCACCTTTTCGCGGTCCGAGACGTCGGATTCGCATTCGGCCGGATTGATGCCGTCGCCTTCGTAGCACGAATACATATAGGCGGTGGACGACGGGAACTCGGCGGCGCAGGTGTCGATGCGCTTGAACACCGGCTTGACGTTCAGCACTTCGCGACGGAACGCGGTCTCGGTCAGGGTCTTGCCCGACAGTTCCGACAGACGCTGGTCGGAAAAGCCCATCTTTTTCACCCGCAGCATGCCGGGCGCGTCGATGGGCAGGCCCTTGGCGCGGATTTCTTCTTCGGTGTCGACGATGGCCTTGATCTGCTCCAGGAACCACTTGTCGAAGAAACAGGCGTTGTGCACTTCGTCGATGGTCAGACCCAGACGGAAGGCCTGGGCCACCACCAGCAGACGGTCATGGCGCGGAATGGCCAACTGCTTCTTCACCGCGTCCTTCATGTCGGCGGCGGAAGCGCCAGGGATTTCCACCTCGTTCAGACCGGTCAGGCCGGTCTCCATGCTGCGCAGGCCCTTTTGCAGACTTTCCTGGAAGGTGCGGCCGATGGCCATGGCCTCGCCCACCGACTTCATCGACGTGGTGAGGCGATTGTCCGAGCCGGGGAATTTTTCGAAGGCGAAGCGTGGAATCTTGGTGACGACATAGTCGATGGTCGGCTCGAACGAGGCCGGGGTGGCGCCGCCGGTAATGTCGTTTTCGAGTTCGTCG
>DISD01000071.1:31795-38378 GCA_002435715.1 Rhodospirillaceae bacterium UBA6219 | reverse complement strand
AGGAGGAGCTGCTGGTCGACAAGGGCACGCTTTCGAAGATGTGGGTGCTGCGCCGTATCCTGATGCCGATGGGTGTGATCGACGCGATGGAGTTCCTGGTGGACAAGCTGAAGCAATCCAAGAACAACTCGGATTTCTTCGACGCGATGAACTCGTAGAAACAAGAAGGCCTCCCCGATCCGGGGAGGCCTTTTTCAATCCTGGGGCCGTTGGAATTTCTTGTTGGCCCGGGTGCGCCAATCCTCGACCGGCGCGATGTCGTCCAGGGTGAAGGAACGCGGCGCCTCGGGCTCGGGTTCCTCGTCATCGTCCGGCAAGATGTCTGGGTTTTCGTCTGGGTTCATGGCCGACGTCTGTGATGCCGGCTTATTGTATAGACTAGCCCGGTTGTAGACGGCGGTATGTTTGCGGGCCTTGGCCTTCCATTCGTCACTGACCTCGACCTTGGCCGCCTCGAAACGGATCGGATTCTTGCGCAGATACGACGACAGCCAGCCGCTCAGCAGAAGCGGCGGCACGACGACGGCCAGGAAACGTCCCGCCATGACGAAGAAGGTGTCACGTCCGCTTTCGACGATGATGGCTTCCTTGCATTCGTAGCGGTCGCGGAAACTGCCTTGGCATTGGGTGGCCATGCGGTCCTTCACCGCGGTCGAGGAATGGTTCTCGACCGCCGCCGGCATGGCGGCGAACAGCAGCCAACCAACAAACCCCATCCACGCCAGACAACTGAGCGTGACCGACCAAATCAGCAAGGTCCGTTTCGTTCGGGTCATGTTTGATCCTTTGAAGGTCCGATCCCAGACCTCCGGCCATCATCTTCTCCCCTATAATATAGTCATATCAGGGTAAAAGGACCAGTGACCCTGTCGTGACCCTGGATTCCAGGTCGCGGTGGGCTTGGTCGGCCTGGGACAGCGGATAGGTCTTGCTGACCTCGACTTTCACTTTTCCCGATCCGACCACATCGAACAATTCGCCGGCCATCGCCAGCATGTCGTCGCGGTTGGCGGTGTAGGTCATCAAGGTGGGCCGGGTCAGGAACAACGAGCCCTTGGCGGCCAGAAGCCCAGTGTCGAAAGATTCGATCTTGCCCGAGCTTTGGCCGAAGCTGACCATCATGCCCAGGGGGCGCAGGCAATCCAGCGACTTGTCGAAAGTGTCTCGGCCCACCGAATCATAGACAACGGTGACGCCCTTGCCGGCGGTCAGCTCGCGGACACGGCCAACCAGATCCTGCTCCTTGTACAAGATGGCGTGGTCGCACCCATGCGCCTTGGCCAACGCCGCCTTCCCCTCGGAACCGACGGTGCCGATCACCGTGGCGCCCAGATGCTTGGCCCACTGGCACACCAGCAATCCGACACCGCCGGCCGCCGCGTGGATCAAGATGGTGTCGCCGGGTTGGACGCGGTAAGTCCGGCGCAGCAGGTATTGCGCGGTCATGCCCTTCAGAATCATGCCGGCGGCTTGGCTGTCGGAAATGGTGTCGGGAAGCTTGACCAGACGGTGGGCGGGAATGACGCGACGCTCGGCATAGGCTCCGATCGGCGGATTGGCGTATGCGACGCGGTCGCCTTCGCGCAGATCCTGGACGCCTTCACCGACCGCCTCGACGGTGCCGGCGCCTTCCAGACCCAGGGCGGTGGGAAGCGGTGCGGGATAAAGGCCGGTGCGGTGATAGACGTCGATGAAGTTCACCCCCACCGCCGTCTGCCGCAACACGACCTCGCCCGGTCCCGGCTTCGCGACATCGACATCTTCGAAACACAAGACTTCCGGACCACCGGTCCGATGGATACGAACGGCCTTGGTCATGACAGCACTCCTTCGAGACGCAGCAGGAATTTCTTGGTATCGATCCCGTCCATGCCGGAATAGCCGCCCAGGCCGCCTTGGCCGGCAAGGACGCGATGGCAGGGAATGATGATGGGAATCGGATTGCGGCCGCAGGCACCACCCAAGGGCCGGGGTGAGGTTCCCAGTTCACGCGCCAGGTCGCCATAGGTGCGGGCCCTGCCGAAGGGAATGGCGGCAATCAGCGCCCAGACCTTTTTCTGGAAAGCGGTGCCGTACGGATCGACGGGCAGGTCGAAACGGGTCAGGCGGCCTTCGAAATAAGCTTCGATCTGGTCGCGGGCCTCGACCAGCAAGGCACTGGGTGGCAATTCCGAGTCCGGTGGCCATCCCCATTCCACCGCCACGATGGCGGTGGAATCTTCATTGTCGAACAAGGTCAACGGACCGATGGGGCTGTTTGTGGTGATCTGGCTCATGTCGTCCTGGCCGAAAAAGTCGTCGGCTGTCAGGCTAGCGCGGTTGCAGGGCCAGCCGCAAGGCGGCGGGCTCGGTTATGGGAGCCGAGCAAATCGTGCCACGGCAGACATAAGCGGCGGCGTGGCCGTCGATGGCTTCCTTGCCGAAGGCCGGGTGCCGGGTGTCGATGCCGGCCGACCCATTGGCCCGCAGCAAGATACGGTTGGGAAGGCAAATGCCGGCTACGGCGCGTTCCAATTCGTGGGCACCGATTCCATCGGCGATCACCACCTGGACGGAATCCGTCAGCAGGTCGAAGGCCGACAGCAGGGTGGTCATGTTGGGATGGTGGTCGGCCGACAGGCCGGAAAAGGCGGCGACGGTCGCCTCGGCGCGGTCGCTCCAACGAGTGTCCCCGGTCAGCAGCCACAAACGGGCCTGCACTTCCGCCATGATACCGTTTCCCGATGGAACCGCCGCGTCGTGGACGGGCTTGGGCCGGACCACCAGATCGGCGGCATCGGCCGAGGATTGGAAGAAACCGCCGCCTTGCTTGTCCCAATGGTGCGTGTGGGCGGATTCCGCCCACGCCACCGCGTGGGACAGATACAAGGCTTCGCCGGTGGTTTCGTAAAGCGCCAAGGCGGCCTGGGCCATGAAGGCCAGGTCTTCCAGAAGCCCGACCTCGGCCACCCGGCCCAACCGCATGGAATGCGCGATACGGTCGTCCGGCAAGGCCATGCGGGTGCGGACGGTGTCGTAAGCCCGTCTGGCGGCATGCAGCCAGTCGATGCGGTCGAAGACGAAGGCGGCCTCGGCCAGGGCGGCGACCATCATGCCGTTCCAGTCGGCCAGCACCTTGTCGTCGCGTCCGGGCCTGATCCGCCTGGACCGTTCCGCCAGCAACTGGTCGCGGGCGCGGGCCAGCAGGTCCTCGGCGCCTTCGGGCTGACGGCCCGAGCGGTTGAGGATGGTCGTGCCCTCCCAGTTGCCACGGGCGGTGACGTCATAGGCTTGGCGGAACCAACGGGCGGTCTCGGGGCTGAGGACACGGTCGATCTCTTCCGAGGTCCAGACATAGAACTTGCCCTCGTGCCCTTCGGAATCCGCGTCCAGGGTGGCGGCGAAGGAATCACCCTCGGCCAGCATTTCCCGCAGCAGCCAGTCGACGGTCTCGGCGACACGGTCGCGGAACAGGGGCTCGCCGGTTTCCTGCCATGCCAGGGTCAGCAACGAGATCAGCTGGGCGTTGTCGTACAGCATCTTTTCGAAATGCGGCACCAGCCATATTTCGTCGGTGGAATAGCGCATGAAACCGCCACCCAGATGGTCGTAGATGCCGCCCTGGCAGATGCGTTCCAGGGTCAGCAGCACCGCCCGGCGCAGGTTGACGTCGCCGGTGCGCAGGGCAGAGCGCCACAGGAAGCTGAACAAGCCGGGCTGGGGGAATTTCGGCGCACCCGAAAGGCCGCCTTGTTCGGTATCGACCATGCGCAGGATCGCCCGCGCCGATCGGTCCAACGCGTCCAGCGACAGGGCGCCGGGGCCAGGCGATTGGGCGTTGCGTTCCAATCCCCGCTTCAGGGCGGCGACGTTTTCCTGCACACGGTCGCGGCTCAGTTCCCACGACAGGGCCACCGACTTCAAGACGTCGGGAAAGCCCGGCCGGCCCCAGCGCGATTGCGGCGGAAAATAGGTTCCGCCCCAGAACGGCTCGCCGTCGGGGGTGCAGAACATGGTCAACGGCCAGCCGCCCTGTTGGCCCATCATGCCCAGCGCCTGCTGGTACAAGGAATCCAGGTCAGGCCGTTCCTCGCGATCGATCTTCACGTTGATGAACAGTTCGTTCATCTGGGCGGCGATCCCGGCATCCTCGAAACTTTCGTGGGCCATGACGTGGCACCAGTGGCAGGCGGCATAGCCGACCGACAGCAAGATCGGCTTGTTGGCCGCCTTGGCGGCGGCCAAGGCCTCGGGGCCCCACGGCCACCAGTCGACGGGATTGTCCTGATGCTGAAGCAGATAAGGACTGGTTTCGCCGGCAAGGCGATTGGTCATGGCGGGGGTGTCCTGGGTGTGGCGTTGCGAAGGCGGGTCCGAAAGCTTAGTTTGGTACGAAGAACGGTTTTGGCAACCCGCGAAGGGACGGCTTATGAAGATCACCGTGGATGTCGACTGCACGCCCGAAGAGGCCCGGGCCTTCCTGGGTCTTCCCGACGTGCGCCCGATGCAGGAAGCCCTGATGAAGCAGATCCAGGAACAGATGACCGCGAGCCTGCACGCGATGGAGCCGGAAGTGATGCTGAAGACCTGGCTGCCGGCGGGCGTCCAGGGGATGGAGCAATTGCAGAAGATGTTCTGGGCCCAGTTCGCCGGCGGCACCCGCAAGGAGCGGAAAGAGTGACCACACCCATCGATCCGCCGCCTTATTTCCGGCTGCACGCCTTCGTCTGCACCAACCGCCGTCCCGATGGTGCGCCAAAGCAATCTTGCGGGAACCACGGCTCGGAATCCTTGCGCGACTATCTGAAGGCCAGGGCCAAGGAACTGGGCCTGAAGGACGTGCGGGTGAACTCGGCTGGGTGCCTGGACCGCTGTGGTTTGGGTCCGGTGCTGGTGATCTATCCCGAGGGCGTGTGGTACGCCTTCCGCACCCATGACGACATCGACGAGATCCTGACGACCCATCTGGCTGACGGGGGCCGGGTCGAGCGGTTGATGCTGCGTCCCGACCAGACGTCGCTTTAGGGCGATGACCGCGACCATCTTCGCGCTGGCCAGCGCGCCCGGGCGGGGAGGGGTTTCCGTCTATCGTCTGTCTGGTCCGTTGGCCGGACAGACGGTCGAAACCTTGGCCGGTTTCCTGCCGACGCCTCGGATGGCCAAGCGGGCCCGGCTGGTCCATCGCGACGAAACCATCGACGATGGGCTGGTCCTGTGGTTTCCAAGCCCAGCCAGCTTTACCGGCGAGGACGTGGCCGAGCTGCATCTGCATGGTGGCCGGGCGGTGGCGCAGGCTTTGTCCGCCGCCCTGGTGGAGCTGGGCTTGCGTCCGGCGGAAGCTGGCGAGTTTTCACGCCGGGCCTTCCAGAACGGCAAGCTGGACCTGACCCGTGCCGAAGCCATCGCCGATCTGGTGGACGCCGAGACGGCGGCGCAACGCCGGCAGGCCTTGCTGCAATTGGATGGCGGCCTCGACCGACTGGCGGAAGGCTGGCGCCAAGACCTGCTGCGGGCGCTGGCGCTGCTGGAGGCCTGCATCGATTTTTCCGACGAGGATCTGCCGGACGGGGTGATAGAGCAGGCGGCGGATCAGGCCCGTGCACTGGCCGCCGAACTGGATTCACATCTGGCCGAAGGCATCCGTCACGAGCGGCTGCGCGACGGAATCCATGTCGCCATCCTGGGGGCGCCCAACGCCGGCAAGTCCAGCTTGCTGAACCGAATCGCCGGACGCGAGGCGGCCATCGTCTCGGCCACCGCCGGCACCACCCGCGACATCATCGAGATCCATCTGGACCTGGGTGGCTGGCCGGTGGTCCTGGCCGACACCGCCGGCCTGCGCGAAGCTGGCGAGGAGGTCGAGGCCGAGGGCATCCGCCGTGCCCTGGCCAAGGCCGAGGCCGCCGACCTGAAGTTGCTGGTGTTCGAGGCGGGACTTGATCCCGATCCGGCGACGACAAGCTTGGTTGGACCCGATGCGCTGGTGGTGGTGAACAAGACCGACCAGGGGAGGCCACCGAATTTGGTCGACTTGCCGCAAGCGATCATGGTATCCGCCCGCACCGGGGACGGAATCGCTCAGTTGCTGGAGACCCTGCGTCAGCAAGTAGCCGATCGGTTTCAGATGACCCAGGCCCCGGCGCTGACCCGGTCCCGCCATCGGGCGGCGGCACAAGAGGCGCGGCAGGCCTTGGAGCGATTCGATCCGTCCTTGGGGTTGGAACTGGCCGCTGAAGAACTGCGCCGCGCCGCCCAGTCGATTGGACGCATCGCCGGACGGGTCGATGTCGAGGACATACTGGATATTGTGTTTCGGGACTTTTGCATCGGCAAATAGATGTTTCACGTGAAACCAGAGCACTCTCTTAAGGCCGACGTCGTGGTCATCGGCGCCGGTCACGCCGGCTGCGAGGCCGCCGCCGCCGCCGCCCGCGCCGGGGCTAAGACGATCCTGTTGACCCAGCGTCTGGACACCATCGGCGAGATGAGCTGCAACCCCGCCATCGGTGGTTTGGCCAAGGGGCAGCTGGTGCGCGAGATCGACGCCCTGGACGGGTTGATGGGCCGGGCCATCGACCGGGCGGGAATCCAGTTCCGTATCCTC
>DISD01000071.1:4065-31738 GCA_002435715.1 Rhodospirillaceae bacterium UBA6219 | reverse complement strand
GTGATCCTGGCCGATGGCCGCACCATCTTTTGCGGGGCCGTCGTGCTGACCACCGGAACCTTTCTGTCGGGTCTGATCCATTGCGGCGAGAAGACCTGGCCGGCGGGCCGGGTTGGTGACGCACCCAATTACGGCCTGTCGCGCACGCTGCGCCGGCTGGGTCTGCCGGTCGAGCGTCTGAAGACCGGAACCCCGGCCCGTCTGGATGGCCGCACCATCCGCTGGGAAGAATTGGAGCGCCAGGACGGAGACGACCCGCCGGTTCCGTTCTCGTACCTGACCAAAGCCGTCACCACCCCGCAGATCGCTTGCGGCATCACCTACACCAACGACCAGACCCACCAGGTGATCCGTACCAACCTGCATCGGTCGGCGATGTATTCGGGCCGCATCCAAAGCGTGGGCCCGCGCTATTGTCCGTCGATCGAGGACAAGATCGTCCGCTTCGCCGACAAGGAACGCCACCAGATCTTCCTGGAACCCGAGGGGCTGGACGACCCGACCGTCTATCCCAACGGCATTTCCACCTCGCTGCCGGCCGATGTGCAGGATGCGATGATCCGCACCATTCCGGGATTGGAAAACGTCAGGATTATCCGGCCGGGCTATGCCATCGAATATGATTTCGTCGATCCGCGGCAGTTGAAGCGGTCGCTGGAAACCAAGGTGATGGGCGGCCTGTTCCTGGCCGGTCAGATCAACGGCACCACCGGTTACGAGGAAGCCGGCGCCCAGGGTCTGTTGGCGGGCCTCAATGCCGCCCGTTTTGTCGCCGGTAACGCGCCGCTGATCCTGGATCGGGCCGACGCCTATATGGGGGTGATGGTGGACGATCTGGTCACGGTGGGCACCCGCGAGCCCTATCGCATGTTCACCTCGCGCGCCGAGTATCGATTGATCTTGCGCGCCGACAATGCCGATCTGCGGCTGACGGGGAAGGGGATGGAGCACGGCTGCGTCGGCAGCACCCGCGCCGCTGCCTTCACCGCCAAGGCCCAGGCCATCACCCAGGGAAAGGAATTGCTGCATTCGCTGAAGGCGTCGCCCAACGTGTTGCGACAAGCCGGCCTGGATGTGAACCTGGATGGCGTGGTGCGGTCGGCATGGGACCTGCTGGCTTATCCCAATCTGGATTTGACGCGGCTGTCGAGCATGTGGCCGCTTCTGTCCGATCTGACCGGTACGGTGGCTGAGCAACTGGAAATCGAAGGCAAGTACCAGGGCTATCTGGCCCGTCAGGAAGCCGATATTCGGGCCTATCGCCGCGAAGAAGACATGGTGCTGCCTGACGACGTCGATTACGATGCCATCGGGTCGTTGTCAGCGGAAGTTCGCCAAAAGCTGAAGACTGCCCGACCCGCCACTTTGGCCGATGCCGGTCGTATCTCGGGGGTTACCCCGGCGGCTCTGGTCGCCCTGATGGCCCATGTTAAACGGCGCCCTGCCGCCTGATCCATATATGGTGTTTCACGTGAAACAAGACCACAAGAGTGATGGGCCGGAAATTCTGGCCCCGCTGAGCCTGGCGCCAGAATCCTTGGCCAAGCTGCAGGCCTATGCCGAGCTGCTGGTGAAGTGGCAGAAATCCATCAATCTGGTCGGCCCCGATACCATCCCCAGCCTGTGGTCCCGGCATTTCCTGGATTCTGCGCAGCTTTTCCCGCTTGTTCCACAATCTGTCCACAGACTTGTCGACATGGGCAGCGGCGCCGGTTTCCCCGGTCTGGTGCTGGCGATCCTGGGTGTGCCCGACGTGCATCTGATCGAATCCGATGCCCGCAAATGCGCCTTTTTGCGCGAAGTGGCCCGCGTCACCGAAACTTCGGTGACCATCCACAATAAACGCATCGAGAAGGTCGAGCCCTTGGGTGCCGATTTGGTCACCGCTCGGGCCTTGGCCAGCTTGGATAAATTGCTGAACTGGGCCGAACCGCACCTGTTGCCGGAAGGTCACTGCCTGTTCCTGAAGGGCAGGGGGGCGGAAGACGAATTGACCCAGGCCGCCAAAGATTGGAATATCGCAGCGCAACGCATCCCGTCGCTGTCGGACGCATCCGGCCTTGTCCTTCACCTGAAAGAGGTTCGCCGTGGCTGATACTGGCACCAAGCCTACTCGCATCATCGCCGTCGCCAACCAGAAGGGGGGCGTGGGCAAGACCACCACCGCCATCAATCTGGCCACTGCCATGGCGGCGACCCAAAAGACCGTGCTGTTGATCGATCTGGATCCCCAGGGCAATGCCAGCACCGGTTTGGGCATTCCCCGCGACGCCCGCGACGTCAATTCCTATCACGTGCTGATCGGCGAGGCTGGACTGGCCGAGACCACCCAAGCGACTGAAATCCCCGGTCTGGCGGTGGTGCCGTCGGGCGTCGATCTGTCGGGTGCCGAGATCGAATTGGTCGACATGGACAACCGCGAGACCCGTTTGGTCCAGGCGTTGAAGCCGGCCTTGGGGGCTTACGATTATGTGCTGATCGATTGTCCGCCGTCCTTGAACCTGCTGACCCTGAATGCCTTGGTGGCGTCCCATTCGGTGATGGTGCCGCTGCAATGCGAGTTTTTCGCGCTCGAAGGCATCAGCCATCTGGTCAAGACCATCGAGGCGGTGCGTAAGGGCTTCAACCCCGGCCTGGAATTGCAGGGTATCGTGCTCACCATGTTCGACAAGCGCAACAATTTGACCGAACAGGTGGCCGCCGACGTGCGCGAGTTCTTCGGCGAAAAGGTTTACAAGACGGTGATTCCGCGCAACGTGCGCATTTCCGAAGCGCCGTCTTATGGCAAGCCGGTTTTGATCTATGACCACAAATGCGCCGGATCGGAAGCCTATATCCATCTGGCCGCCGAAGTGCTGAAGCGCGAAGTTTCAGCCAGCAAGGGAGTGTAAGGACAGTGGCGGAAGAAAAGCGTCGCAAGCTGGGTCGGGGCCTGTCGGCCCTGTTGGGGGATTCGGGTGTGGCCGCTGCTGCCGCGGTGGTCGAAGGCGCTGCCGCCCTGGCCGATGAAGCCGTGCCGGCCCCCAGCGGCCTGCGCAATCTGGCCGTCGCCCAGCTGAAGCCCGGCAAGTTCCAGCCGCGCCGGCAATTCGACGAATCCGCCATCGCCGATCTGGTGGAATCGGTGCGCACCAAGGGGGTGTTGCAGCCGATCCTGGTGCGTCCCCATGACGGCATGTACGAAATCATCGCCGGTGAACGGCGGTGGCGGGCGGCCCAGCGGGCGCAATTGCACGAAGTCCCGGTCATCATCCGCGAGCTGTCCGACAAGGAAGCCTTGGAAGTGGCGCTGGTGGAAAACCTGCAGCGCCAGGACCTGACCGCCTTGGAAGAGGCCGAGGGCTATCGCCGTCTGGTGGAAGAATTCAGCCACACCCAGGAAGAACTGGCCCGCGCCGTTGGCAAGTCGCGCAGCCATGTGGCCAATATGATGCGTCTGTTGGCGCTGCCCGGCCCGGTCAAGGACATGCTGGACCAGGGTCAGTTGTCGGCTGGTCATGCCCGCGCCTTGTTGACCGCTCCCGATCCGGTGGGCTTGGCCCGCGAAGTGGTGGACAAGCAGCTGAACGTGCGTCAGACCGAAAAGCTGGCGGGTGGCGAAGGGGCGTCGACCGCCAAGCCCAGCAAGGGTAAATCCCAGGGCAAGCTGTTCGACAAGGATGCCGACACCGCCGCCCTGGAACGGGATCTGACCGAGCAATTGGGCTGCAAGGTGGTGCTGACCAGCACCGGCAAGGGCGGCGAATTGACCATCCATTATTCCAGCCTGGAACAGCTGGACGACATTCTGTCGCGGCTGTCACGCTCGGGTGTGTAAAGGGGGCCGCCATCGCGGCCCTCGACTCTGGCCCGTAAGCTGTTGAATACTATGCTTTGACAGAAGTCAGAGAGGGGGGAGACATGAACCAGGCGTTGGAAAATGGCGGCCTTGAATCACTGATGGACCGCCTGCCGGCGGAAGTGGTGGCCAGTTTCACCCCCGAGCAGCGGGCCGCTTTGTGGAATGCCGTCAAACCCAATTCCTGGCGCCGTCATCCCATTCATATCCGCCTGTCCTTTCCCTTCATCGGCGGCAATATGTTCGTCACTGTGGTCGGCGGCTTGGAAAAGCGTTCGGGCGAACGCCGATCCCGCGAGAGGCGCATGTATCCCTTGCGCACCATGGGCAACATCTTGTTTCTTCTGGGCCTGGGCAGCGCCTTCTACACCGTGGCGTTGCTGGGGATTTTCGTGTTTTCCAATCTGATCGAGTTCTGATTTTCCAAACGAGGTTTCCTTCATGACCACTTGTCCCTGTGGTTCGGGCCAAAGCCTGGATCTGTGCTGCGCTCCCTTGCTGTCCGGTGCCGCGGCTTCCTCTCCCGAAGCCTTGATGCGGTCGCGCTATACCGCCTTTACCCAGGCCAATGCGGCTTATCTGGAAACGACCCTGGCCCCGGAAGCCAAGGAAGATTACAACCACGAGGAAACCGAGGCCTGGATCAAGGAAGCCAAGTGGCACGGTCTGGAAGTGCGCGGCGCTTCCGAAGACGGTGACAATGGTTCGGTGGAATTCGTTGCCCGCTATACCTTCCGTGGCAAGCCCTATGCCCATCACGAACTGGCGTCGTTCCGCAAGCTCGATGGCCGCTGGGTCTATGTGGACGGGGTGATGAACCCGCGCCCGCAGCAGCGCCAGGTCGACAAGGTCGGCCGCAACGATCCTTGCCCCTGCGGTTCGGGCAAGAAATTCAAGAAGTGCTGCGGGGCTTAAGACGCCCATACGTGCCGGCCTGATCATCCCTGTTATTGGGGCGCACGCCATCTGGAAGACCGTCCAGAACGGTCTTCCAGGTGATCTTGATCACATTATCGTGGTGGGTAATTGCTGCCCCAATGGTTCGGTCCAGGTGGGGGGCGCGGCAGCCCGATCAGGACGCCCTCCGGCTTAGGCGCGGTGCTTTTCCGGCTGTTCGATGCCGCATTCGGCGGCTTCGGCGTCAAAGGCCTCGCGGTACAGCGGATAGGATCGGGTCTTGGTCATGCTTTCGCCGGTGCGGTCATTGACGTAAGGGGCACGCTCCAGCAGCGGATGGGCGGCCTTGCTGGGGCAGGCATCGCCCTCGGCGATGATGGCGCGCAACTGGGCCGATAGGCCGGCGGCATGGCAGGCGTCCAGATCGGCCTCGAAGCGCAATTCCTCGATCTCGGCCCGCAGGGCGGCATTTTCCTGGCGCAATTCCTCGATTTCGGCGAGCAGGCGATCGGTATCAGTCATTTTCAGTCTCTCAAAACGTGAAGATCAGGCAAAACGTGAAGATCAGGGGGTATGAATCCAATTTGCCGCCTCGCTGGAGGCCTGGGATTGGGCCAGCACATCCTCGCGGCAAACCCGGCGATAGCGGACTAGGCCGGAAAAGCCGATACCCTTCATCATGATGCGCAGCCGGTTGAATTCCCGGATGTTGATATAGATTTTCTCAAGCATTAGACGTCGGGCCGGGCGCTGTTCCTCGTAAATCACCGGGGCTTCCACCAGACGCAGGCCTGCACGCACGGAACGCAGCACGAATTCGGTATCGAATTGGCCCCGGCTCATGCGGCATTGGGCAATGATGGGCTTGAGCGCGCTTAGGCGCAACAGTTTGGGGCCGTGGGTATCGGTGCCCATATGTTCGAAGAACAGCTGGATCAGGCAGTTCAGGCCCCAGCTAAGGAACTTTCGATAGACCGGCTGGCGGTTCAAGGTGGGGTCGGCGCGTTTGGAGCCGATGAAGATGTCGTGCTGTTCGCGGTTGTTCCACGCCCATTCGAAAAACGGGATGTCCCATTGTTCGATATCGATGGAATGGACCCATTCGGTATCGGCGCCTTCCAAGCCGGTGCGCAGCGCCTTGCCGTAATTGGGCTCGACCGCGTGCAGAATCTTGGTCGGCCAGGTTTCGGCGACCTGGCGCAGCAAAACCGGGGTGGCGTCGGTGCTGCCATTGTCGACGATGACGAATTGCCAGGCCCCGGACCCGACGATACGGTCGAATTCCCCCGCCAGATAGCGGGTATTGGCGGCAAGCACCTGTTCTTCGTTATAGACGGGGATAACGACCGAAAGAAGGAAGTGGTTCATCACCGGGGACCCAGTTACAGTACAGACACTGCTCATTTCACAAGCTGGTGTCCCGGTCAAGGTGTGCAGCTTAACGCGATGCCGGACAAGGTCCAGATCAGTGCGCGATTTTAACATGGAATCAGTGTTTAGGCGGCAGGCCGAAAGCGGTTGGGCCCAGTCCGTGTTTCGTCGCGTGGCCATCTTGCTGTTCATGCTGGGCCCAGGTCTGGTGCTGAATTTCGCCCTGTCCTATGGGGCGGCGAAAATCCTGCCGGCGGCGGATTTCGCCAGCTTCTATGTGGCGTTGTCGCTGATCATCGTGCTGACCGCGCCGTCCACCGTCTTGGCCTTTCACCTTAGCCGGCAGATGCAGGGCCTTGATCTGCCCGCCAAATTTCACGCCACCCGGCACTTTGCCTGGCTGGTGGTGCGGTGGGGTGGCTTGGTGGCCTTGGGTTTGACCTTGGTTTTGGCGCTTTTAGGGACTTTGGTGGGGATTCAGTCCCTGTTCGTGGTCGTGGGCATCGTCTTGGTGACGTGGTCCACCTATCTGGTGGATGTGGGGCGGGGCTTTTTGCAATCCACCCAACAGGTGTTTCGCCTGGGCCTGCTGGGCTTGGGTTGGATGGGGGGGCGGTTTGTCCTGGGCTTGGCGCTGCTGGCGCTGACCAATATGGCGTGGCCCGGGCTGATCGGGCTGGCGCTCTCGGGGGTATTGGCGACCATATGGATTTTCATCGGTAAAGAAAAAACAGGACAAGCCGATATCATAGATATCCATAAATTGTCGGGTCTGTTGCCTTTTTCTTTGTGTTACTGCCTATCATTGTCTTTATGCTTTTTTGATTTGATTATCGGTCATTTGTCCATAGATAGGATGGAACTTGGGTTTTATGCTGCCAGTGCGGTCCTGCCCAAGACCATCGTCACCCTGACCTTGCCGGTCCTGCAAGTGGCATTTCCCATGGCATTGGAACATCCTGACCGGACGGCCTTTCCCATGCCCATCGTCAAAAGTCTGGTGGCCACGGCCGTGCTGTCCTTGGGGGCGGCGGTGGTGCTGTGGCTGGGAAGCGATTTGTTGTGCAGCGGCGGTATCGGCATCGCCGGCTGCCGGGACAGCCAGATCGCCGTCATGGGCTTCACCACTGTTCCCTTGGTGCTGGTCCGGGTCTTGGTGGTCATGCAGACGGCACGCGGTACTGTCTGGCATTCCTTGCATCTTCTGGCGCCGATTGCGGCTTTTGGAGCGTTCGAATTGCTGGGCGACCTGTCGTCTTCAGGGCTGGCCCTGCGCTTTGCTTGGTTCGGCTGGGCGGTTTTGCTGTATTACGCAGGACTGGTGGCTTTGGACGTCGGGCGCAGCCGGAAGCGGCTAATTTGACAGCCTGCCATCGGCGTGGGCTTCGCGGAACCACGTCCAAGTCTGGCTAAGACCATCGAACAAGGACGTATCGGGCGAAAAGCCCAAGCCATTGCGGGACTTGCTGATGTCGCACCAGGTTTCGCGAATTTCGCCGGGGCGGAAATCGGCGTAACGGACATCCAGCGGATAATCCGAACCCACGACTTGGCGCATGGTGTCGATCAATTGGTTCAAGGTCACCGGCCGGCCGCTGCCTAGCTGGAAGACGCCATTGACCCCGCCATCCATAGCTTTTGTGATTCCAATCACCAAATCGCCGACGAACAGATAGTCGCGGATCTGGCTGCCATCGCCATAAACGGTGATGGGCAGGTGGTTCAAGATAGCCTTGAAGAAATGGGCGACCACGCTGCCCTTGTGATAAGAGCGCGGCCCGAAAATATTGGAAAACCGCAAAGAGGCGCAGTGCAGTCCATAGGCACCGGCGAAAGCCGAGCAATAGCCCTCGACCGCCAATTTCGAGGCCCCATAGGGGGCCAGCGGCCGAGCCGGCATCTCTTCATGCACCGGGGCGGGGGCCTCACCCAGAATGGCGCCACCGGTCGAAGCGTTGATCACCTGACGGACACCCGCCGTCTGCGCCATGCGCAGCAGCTTATAACTGCCGACGACATTGATTTCGAAATTGCGGTCCGGGTCGGCGATGGAATCCATCACCCGGGTATCGGCGGCGAAATGCACCAGGGTATGGGCGTCTTTCAGCACCGGTTCCATCAGTGTCGGATCGCGGAAGTCGCCTTTGACGAAATGGATGCCGAAAGGTTCGACATCGCTGCGCCGCCCCAAGGATTCGTCATCGACGACGGTGATGGCACAATCATCGCGTTGGCTAAGGTATTGCACCAGATTGCTGCCGATGAATCCGGCACCGCCGGTGATGACGATACGCTTCACGTCACTTATTCCGCCACTTGGACACGCAGGGGATCTTGCTGACGTCACAGCGATCGGCGAAACGCCGGGCGATTTCGGTGACTTCGCTTAGCAAGCCGGCCTCAAGGGTGATGGGTTGCAGGCCCAGGCTCAGCAAATGGCGGTTTTCCACCAAAAGGTCGTTTTCATCGGCCTCGGCGCGGGGATTTTCCACCATCTGGATGGAGGCGCCGGTAATGCCGGCCACCAATTCCGCCAGATCCTTCACCCGATGGGTTTCGGTCATCTGGTTCATGATGCGCACCCGTTCGCCCTGCTGCGGCGGATTGTCGATGGCCAAAGCGACACAGCGCACGGTGTCTTGAATATTGATGAAAGCCCGGGTCTGGCCACCGGTGCCGTGCACGGTCAGCGGATAATTCACCGCCGCTTGCATCAGGAAGCGGTTCAGCACGGTGCCGTAATCGCCGTCATAATCAAAGCGGTTGATCAACCGTTCATCCATGCGGGTTTCCTCGGTCTGGGTACCCCAGACGATGCCCTGATGCAGGTCGGTGATCTTCAGCTTGTCGTTCTTGTTATAAAAGGCGAACAGCAGCTGATCCTGGGTCTTGGTCATGTGATAGATGCTGCCGGGATTGGCCGGATACAGGATTTCCTGACGGATTTCCTGGCCGTCTTCGGTCTCGACCTTGACCTGCAGATAGCCTTCGGGGATGGCGATGCCGGCGGTGCCATAGCCATAGACGCCCATGGTGCCCAAATGCACCACATGGGTGTCGCATTCCGATTCGACCACCGCCGCCAGCAAGTTGTTGGTGGCGTTCAGGTTGTTCGAAACCGTATAGCGCTTGTGATAAGACGACTTCATGGAATAAGGCGCGGCGCGTTGTTCGGCGAAATGAACCACCGCATCGGGCTTGATCTCGCGCAGCAGGGTCAACAGCCGGTGATAATGCTGGGCCACGTCGAAATTCAGGAAGCTGATCTGTTTGCCGGTCAGTTCCTGCCACGCCGCCAGACGCTCGCCCATGGGGCGGATGGGGGTCAGTGAAGTGACTTCCAGCTCGTTATCGATATTTCGCCGCGACAGATTGTCGACGATGGTGATGTCGTGTCCTTGCGCCGACAGGTGCAGGGCGGTGGGCCAACCGCAGAAACCGTCGCCTCCCAGAATGACAATCTTCACGCGCTGTCCCCTTGACGAAATGGTGTGGCGAGGAAATAGCGACAAACTTTCGCTGCCGTCAATACGCGCCACAACCCGATTGACCCTGCTCAACGGGCGCGGGCATGATGCCGCCGCAGGCCAAGGGTGTTCAGCAGGCGGGTATGACCAAGAAAGCTTCCATGGCGACGGCGGCCATCGTCACGCTGTTTCTGATCTTGGCGCTTGAAGCGGCGCTGTTCAAAGGGCTGCCGATACTGCAACCAAATTGGTCCGGCCACCCCTTTGATAACCCGTTCGCGCCATCGCTAGCCTGGCGCCCGAATTTCCGCTTGATGGCCTCGTTGATCGGCTTGACCCTGCAGCAGGTTTTTACCGGTTTGACCGCTTTGGCCCATTGGAATGTCGAAGCGGCTTGGCTTTACGACTATAACCCCTGGCCGATCAATCCGGCACAGGATCAGGTGGCCGGCGGTCTTTTGGTGCCGGTGGCATCCTATTTGACCTTCGTGGTGTTGATGCTGGCGCCGCTTCTGGTCCTGGCGCTGTCGTGGACGCGCAGCTTGATTGGCCGCTCGGTTTTGCTGCTGGTGTTGTTCGGTGCCATTTTGGGGTGGCATCCCAGTGTGGTCAGCCTGTTCTTCCGGCTGGGGTCCCTGGTCGCCGATTGGCCGCGGTCGTTTTATCTTTATGCCGACATGTTGCGGAACCACGACTGGGCGGCCATCGGCTTCATGGGCATCATGGCGCTTTACATTGCCCGGTGCCGCGACAAGACCTGGCCACAGATCGTGGTTTTGACGGTGTTGGCACAGCTGACCTTCGAACATTTGGGATTGGTGTTCGGCGTCGCTTTGGCGGTCCACGCCTTTTGGGCCACGGGCCGGGCCGATGCGGTCACCGCCTTGCGCCGTCTGGTTCTGGTTGGGGTGGTGGCCATGACCGTCGCCGCCATCGCCGCCGCCATATTCACTCTGAAGGGCAGCAAGGTCAGCACCGGGGCCGGTCTGTCCATGGCGGATTATGTGCGACTGAACTTTGCCTGGTACAAAATCGTCATCGCCAATACCGCGACCATGACCCTGTTGGCCGGGGGGGCCGGCCTGCTGGGTGGCTTGATCGGCTGGTGCTTCGAGGATCACGGCGAGCAGGCTCGGTGGCGTGAAGATGCCTTGGCGGCTTTGGGTCTGGTGGTCGGCGGTCTGATCGTGGTGGGGCTTGGCTTCTTCACCGCGTCCTATCCGTCCGAGATGGGGCGGCAATTGACGCCCCTGGCCCTGTGCATGGTGATGCTGGGCTATCGCGGGGGGCAATTGGCTTTGAACAGGGCGATCCGCCGATGACGACCCCTCATGTCAGCGTGCTGGTGGCGGTCCATAACGGCGCCCGGCATATCGATGCCTGTCTGCGCAGCCTTCTGAACCAATCCTTGGACCATTTCGAGGTGATCGTCATCGACGACGCCTCCACCGATGAAACACCCCGTTTGGTCGCGGCTTACGACGATCCCCGCCTGACCTTGCTGCGCCTGCCCCGGAACCAGGGGCCATCGGCGGCGCGCAATCAGGGGGCAGCGGTGGCCAGGGGGCGTTATCTGGCCATTTTGGATGCGGATGACGTGGCTTTGCCGCAACGTCTGGCCCGTCAGGTCCAATACATGGATGCCAATCCCGATCTTGTGCTGTCGGGCAGTTTCTTTCGTCTGGAAAGCGATTACGGCACCACCGCCCAGGTCACCCGACCGTTGGACGACAAGGCGATCAGGCGCGGTCTGGCGCAAAGCTGCACCATCGCCAATACCACCGCCATCATTCGTCGCGATGCCTATCTGGCCCATGGTGGTTTCCCCGAACATCTGCGTCACGGCGAGGATTACCGGCTGTTCACCGACCTGCTGGGTTCCGGCAAAGCGGGGAACCTGCCCGAGATTTTGGTGGTCAAACGGGAAAGAGCCGATGGCTTGACCTTTCGTTTGTCGACGCCACGACATATATGGATGGGACTGACCCATCGTTATTATGCGGTGCGCCGGCTGCGGCTGGGGGCTTCGGCCTATGTGGTGGCGACGGTCATCGCCTTGGGCATCGGGGCGGTTCGGGCCTTGGGGCTGAACCGTGAAACCATCAAAAGAGTACTGGCCATGGGGCGCAAGCCATGAAGCATTTGGTGACCTTGGCCCGCGCGGTGTTGCGGGCATTGGTGCTTCCGGGGCCGTTTCATCTGATCTTTTTCGTGACCGCGCGCTGCAATGCCCGCTGTTCCATGTGCTTCTATCTGGAAGAAATCGAGAGCGCGACCGAGAATCTGCCGCACGAATTAAAATCCGAAGAGATCGAAATCCTTTTTGCCCGCCTGGGTTTCGTCCCCTATGTCAGCTTTTCCGGCGGCGAGCCGTTTCTGCGCCGCGATATGGGGCGGATCATGGATGCCGCCGCCCGCCATTGCCGGCCCTTGGCGGTCAGCCTGCCGACCAATGGGTCCATGCCCGAACGTGTGGTGGAAAGCTTCGACAAGGTGTGCGGCGACAACCCCGATGTGCCGTTCGAAGCCCATGTCTCCATCGACGGGGTGGGCAAGGTCCATGACGATATCCGCAAGATTCCGGGCCTGTTCGACAAGGTGACGCAGACATTGCAGGGCTTGGCGGCGTTGAAAGCCAAGCACCGCAATCTGTCGGTGAAGATCGTCGCCACTTACAGCGCCTTCAACCGCGATGCCATCGAGGAATTGGTGGACTATGCCGACCAGCATCTGCCGTTTGATCGGTTGATTGTCGCCATGGCCCATGGCAATTGCTCGACTGACAGCAAAAGCGGCCTGGATCGGGACCATTACCGGGGCTTATTGCGCCGGGTCGAGGCTTTGAACACGGCGCGCAGCCAGCAGCAGGGACTGGCCATGCGCCTGGCCCGTCTGGTCAAGCGGGCCAAGGAAAACCTGCGCAGCAAATGGGAACGGGAACAAAGCCTGGGCCGCTATTGCAATGCCGGCAGCAAGATTTTGGTGATATCGGAACAAGGCGATGTTCGCCCGTGCGAACCGCTGATGCATTCCATGGGCAATGTCCGCCAAGGCGATTACGACGTGGCGGCGGTGGCCCGTCAGGGAATGGCCGCCTTCCAGGCCTCCCATCCGGCGAAGAAATGCCATTGCGATTGGGGCTGCGGCCAGAACGTGGCGGTGG
Source organism: Rhodospirillaceae bacterium UBA6219 (assembly GCA_002435715.1). Taxonomy (GTDB): domain Bacteria; phylum Pseudomonadota; class Alphaproteobacteria; order Rhodospirillales; family Magnetospirillaceae; genus Magnetospirillum. Next base: position 19,002 of record DISD01000071.1, on the reverse strand, counting down.
TCAGTCACCCGCGCTTTTGGGCTCGGTTCCTGAAATCCTAAGGGATCGCGCCAATAACTCGGCAATCCATTGATTGCCGGCAGGCGACATGTGTCCCATATACAGAGTGGCGAAATCCAAGGGGTGGTTTTGCAGCATGTCCTTCAAACCGGGAAAGCTGTCGACTATCTGAAAGCCCAGCCGCTCACCACAGGCCAGCAATTTCTCGGTGCGCTCGCCGCGCTTGCCGGCCACCACCATATGGGACGGGTATTGGGCCAACAAAATCATTTGCTTGACCGGCAAAAGCCTTAGACGTTCCAGCAATTTGCAGGTGACGGCATCGCCGTCGCCATGGGCCTTCAGACTGAAGCGGTTGGACAGCCAGCTTTCAGGGAACAGGCGGAAGGCGATTTCGTGCACCAGATAGGAATAGCCCAAGACGTCGCGGGTTTTCGACAACAGCCAGGCGGCGGCCTTGGCGCGGTTGCCTTCCAGCGCCTGGGCGCTTTCCTGTGGCGTGTGCAGCACCAGCTGGCCCTTGGGGTCCAACGAAAAATACGGCTTGCTGACCCCGGTCCGGACCTTCATTTCCGAACGGTCGATATCGTCGGGGATAAAGGACACCACCAAGGTGTCGGGCACCGATCGCCCGATCAGCATTTCAGCGCGCAGAACCGTTTGGTCCAGTCCGTATCCGAAGACGCCGGCGTTGATCACCGGACGCCCCATCAGCCGTTCCAGCGCCGCAGGCCATGTTTGGTCGTCGGAGACCTGATCGCCATAGGTGAAGGAATCACCCACCGCCAGGATTTCCGGCCTTTGCGGCTGGGGTTGGCCGTTGCTGCGGATGAATTTCTTATCGATGGTGACCACCGAATGGTCACGGCCCTGATGGCGGCCGGGCTGGGGCACGAAGCCCACAATATCGTCCGGTTTGGCCGGATAGATGCTGCCCGAGAACAGATCGACATTCATGTCCTGGGCGAAATTGGTCCAGCGCCACACCTTTTCCGGGGCGACGAAGAAATAGCCGTAAAGCCGCCCGGCCATTTCGGCGGCGGCCAGGGTCAGAAACAGAGAAAGGGCGAAACGCAAGATGGGACGCATGGCGTCTGAATAGCATTTCAGCCCTCGGACGGCAAAAACGAAACCACCCCCTCCCCCCCGTCAGTCGGTTTGCAACCCGCCAGATCCTGGATGGAGGGTGGTCATGATCCGCTTCAGGTCGTCAGCAACGATCCGAGAGTTGATTTCGGCACCGGCTTTGTTGGTGTGGGTGTAATCCACGAACAATGGGCTATCCATTTGGCGCGGATCATTGTCGATCACGGGGCGGTAAAGATTGGCGATGGAGCCGAAGTTGCTCTCGCAACGCGGCATGGGGGCCAGATAAACGATCACCTGATCCGCCAATTGGTTCATGTCCGTCTTAAATCGCTCAAGCCTCTCTCGCCATTCAGGCGAGAAGTCCGAAGAGGTGTTGATGTGGCAATTCTCGCTCAATTGGGTAATGCGAAGGCCTGCGGTCTCTTTCTCCAAATAGCCATGACCATTCCTGATCTTCTGGCTCACATCATGCTGAAACTTACCGAACAAGGCCTTGCCCGGCATGACCAGCCGTCCGGCCAGAACCTTCAGCACCAAGGGCAGATCGGCCGGACGCTCTGCCAAGTGGGTCAACAATTGCCCCAATGGCAGGTAACGCATCAGGATCACCGCATGCTCGTAAGTGCCGCCCCCTTGGCTATAGGCGGCACTCGTGGCGGAAAGGTACACGACGATCAGGCGAGGTCTGCCGTTGCGTTCCACAAAACGGGACGCCACCAGCGCCATGCCATCGTATCCAGCAAAGGCGGCCAAACCGAGATTATAGCTGTTCAGATCAAGATGACGGTCGAGGATGTCCGGCCGCACCCCATTCAATAGCGAGGAATCCCCCACCAGCAAAACGTCGGTCCCCGGGGCGTCGGCCTCGGCTTTGGTTGACATCAGCACGTCCCAGAATTGCACGGCGCTGCCAGGAAAGGCCGGCGAGCGTGTGAAGGCGACAGCGGCCATGATGACGCCGATGAAGCAGCACAGGGTGATCATCAGGTAAAGACGGCAGAACCGGGCGAACACGCAGCAACCTCAGAACTGGAAATACAAAAAGACGGTGGGCTTGGCCATGAACAGCAGCGCAACCGCTGTGACGCCCCCCAGAATCCAGGCCATGCGCGGCCCCGGATACCAGCGCAGCCACGATGGTGTTTTGCTCCCCATGCGGGTGTCGATGCGGGCAAAAGTGGGCAGCAGCCACTGATACGCATTCGGCAAGGTCAGGACGACAAACGCCGACAGTGCCAAAGCACCCAGTTGGGACATGCCGTTAAAATAGTCTATCTGGTCGAAATTGACACCAAAGTGCTTCAGCGCCGCCAATTGGTCTTGATAGGTCAAGGGCAAGGTGATCCCCTGAAATCCGACCATCCCCCCCAGAACCTTGCCGGCGACATCGACCGTACTGGCGCGGAACACCACCCAAAGGCCGGTCACGGTCAGGAACGTCAACGCCCAACCGGCGATTCGCCGGGCTTGGCCTGGGGCACCCGCGGCGGCACTCGACATGCGCCACAGATGGTTGATGACCAGCAGCATGCCATGCAGGAAGCCCCACAGGATGAAGGTATAGCCGGCGCCGTGCCAAAGACCGCAAAGCGTCATGGTGACCAACAATGCGGCGAACTGTCGGGCCTTGCCATGGCGGCTGCCGCCCAGCGGGATATACAGATAATCCCGCAGGAAATGGGACAGGGTGATGTGCCAGCGCCGCCAAAAGTCGATCAAGCTGGTGGCTTTATAGGGGGACAGGAAATTGACCGGCAGGCGCAGCCCCAGCATCATCCCCAGCCCTACCGCCATGTCGGAATAACCCGAAAAGTCGAAATAAAGCTGGAACGAATAGGCCAGCGCGGCCCCCCAGGAATCAAGAAAACCGGGGATGCCCCCCTTATTCATCCATTGGTAGAAGGGATCGACATATTCGGCCAGCCCATCGGCGAGCAGGACTTTCTTGGCCAAGCCGATGCTGAAGAAACTAAGGCCGATGGCCATGCGCCGGGCATCCATATGGCGGCCATGGTGAACGATGCGCACCAGCAAATCGGATGGACGGACAATGGGGCCGGCGATCAGATGCGGAAAAAAGGCGATATAAAGCGCGTAATCGTGAAAGCCGTGGCTGACGACCTTGCCGCGCCGCGCTTCCACCAAATAGGCGATCTGGTGGAAGGTCAGAAACGAAATCCCCAAAGGCAGCACGATCGAGGCATTCCAATGGGGCAGGCCCATTTCAGCCAAAGCGTTACCCAGGAAACCCAGATACTTGAAGTAAGCCAGCAGCATCAGGTTGCCGACGACCGCCACCGCCAACAGAATTTGCGAGCGCGTGCGCGTCAAGGCCATGCCGGCGGCGAAATTACCGATGGCGGAGACGACGATCAGTCCCAGGTAATGCCAGTCCCAACCCGCATAGAATATCAGCGAAGCCGCCAGCAATGCCCAAACGGCGGCATGACGGCCACGGCGGATCACCAGGGCATAGATGAACAAGGTCGCCGGCAGAAAGGCGAAAATGAAGGAATAGCTGTTGAAAAGCATCGGAGAACGCCGCTTTTAGGCCAAGGCATTACCATGGTGATGGCGACAAAACTAGCGCAACCTGCGCCCGGAGAGGGGCATCCGTCATCGGTTCGAAACCGGTTGGTTCGATGCCAAGGTGATGGCAGGCTTTTTGGTGATTGTCGGAGCCAAAACGAAAAAGCCGCCTAAGTGGCGGCTTTCCGTAAGTGCCTTATTCCCTTTCGGGAAATTGGAGCGGGCGAAGGGATTCGAACCCTCGACCCCAACCTTGGCAAGGTTGTGCTCTACCCCTGAGCTACGCCCGCTTCCTTGGCGTGTCCCGCGGCTCATCGCTGCGGAGGCCCGGAAAATAGCAAAACTTCAGAACAGGTCAAGGGCTTTTTTTCAAAAAAATTCACGACCGCCTTTGGCCTTGCGTGGTGGCCCCTGACAGCCCATCTTTTGCGGGTCTTCTTATGTAGCTGGGACGTGCGCACGCCATGGATTTCATCATCGGTTCCGGAACCCCCGCCGCCACTGCTTCCGCAGCCGGCGATCTGATCAAGGATGGGTCCGCCGCCACCTTCGCCATTGACGTCATCGAAGCGTCGCTGAAGATTCCGGTGATCGTCGATTTCTGGGCTACCTGGTGCGGTCCGTGCAAGCAATTGGGTCCGGCCCTGGAAAAGATCGTCCGCGAAGCCCGTGGCGCCGTGCGCATGGTCAAGATCGATGTGGACAAGAACCAGGAACTGGCGGCGCAATTGCGTATCCAATCGGTGCCCACGGTCTATGCCTTCGCCAATGGCCGTCCGGTGGACGGTTTCACCGGTGCCCAGCCGGAAAGCCAGCTGCGGGCGTTCGTGCAGCGTCTGACCAAGGGGGCGGAACAACCGACCCTGGCCGAGTTGCTGGAAGAGGCCAAGGCGCTGCTGGCGGAAGGCGATGCCGAGACCGCCGCCCAGGCCTTTCAGCAGATCCTGGGGGAAGATCCTAACAATGGGGCGGCCATGGCCGGCTTGCTGCGCTGCCTGATGGCGGTGGGTGATTTCGACAATGTGGCCCAGATGTTGGCGCAATTGCCCCCGGAATTGGCCAAGAACGCTGAAGTGGCGGCGGTGAAGACCGCTTTGGAGCTGCAGCAGGCGGCGGCTTCCGCTGGGTCGGGAGAGAGTGCCGGTTTGCGCCGTCGGTTGGCCGACAATCCCGACGACCATCAAGCCCGCCTTGATCTGGCCATGGCCTATTACGGTGCTGGCGAGGTGGAAGCGGCGGTGGACGAATTGCTGGATCTGTTCGGCCGCGACCGGACGTGGAACGAAGAAGCGGCCCGCAAGCAGCTTTTGAAAATCTTCGAAGCCCTGGGTGGCGGTCATCCGGTGACCCTGCGCGGCCGGCGTCGCCTGTCGGCGCTGCTGTTCTCGTGACCGGGTCGCTGCCCGCCATCCTGCCGGTTTTCGCCGTTCCCGGCGCGCTGTTGCTGCCGGGCGGGCGGTTGCCTTTGACGGTGTTCGAACCGCGTTATCTGGCGATGACCGACGATGCCTTGGGCGCCGGGCGGCTGTTGGCCCTGGTGCAGCCGACGGCGTCGGGCGACGGTCCGGCCCCGGGGCTTTATTCGGTGGGGGTCTTGGCCCGCATTGTCGCCTTTGGTGAAACCGGCGACGGCCGTTATCTGATCACCTGCCAGGGGATCAGCCGCTTTCGGGTGATCGGCGAGGTCGAGGGCAGATCCGGTTACCGCCGGGTACACACCGATTATTCGCCTTATGCCGCCGATCTGGCCGGCGAACCCGATCCGGTCTTCGATCGCCGTCGTCTGCTGGGCGCGGTGACCGCCTGTCTGGCCCAAAACGGCCTGGCGTCGGACCGGGCGAAACTGGATGCGTCCAACGATCGCGAGCTGATCACCACCTTGGCCATGGCGGCGCCGTTGTCGCCGGAAGAAAAGCAAGCGCTTTTGGAAGCCCCCAGTCTGGGGGAACGGGCGCGCATGATGATCGCCATTTTCGAGATGGCGGTGCTCAGCGAAGCCGGCGAAACCATTCGTCATTAGGAGAAGACCATGTCCGAACGCGTCGCCGCCATTGATCCGAAACTTTTGGAAATTCTGGTCTGTCCGGTATCCAAAGGCCCGCTTCGTTATGACCGCGATCATAACGAATTGATCAGCGACAAGGCCGGTCTGGCCTATCCCATCCGCGACGGCATTCCCATCATGCTGCCCGACGAAGCGCGTTCCTTGGACAATGCGGGGTAATTCCATGACCCAGGCTTACGGTAACCAACACAATCCTACCGAGATCAAGGTGAAGAAGGCGGAGAAGCGCTTGGATATCAGCTTCGACGACGGTCAAAGCTTTGCCATCGCCGCCGAATTGCTGCGGGTGGAAAGCCCTTCGGCCGAGGTTCAGGGCCACAGCCCCGACGAAAAGAAGCTGGTGGCCGGGCGCAGTCACGTCGGCATCATCGGTGTCGAAGCGGTGGGCAATTACGCCATCAAGATCGTCTTTGACGATCTGCACGATTCCGGTATCTACACCTGGGATTACCTGTACCAATTGGGACAGAACCAGGACAGCCTGCTGGCCGCTTATGTGGCGGCTTTGGACGAAGCCGGGCTGTCGCGTCATCCCAACGCCACCAATGCCGGCCCGGTCAAGTCGGGCGGCGGTTGTGGCGGTGGCGGCAAGGGCGGTTGCGGTTAATCCAACAGGGTTTTGACGGCCTGGGCGATACGGTCGGCGCCCTGGCCGTCCACCAGGTCATGGGCTTGGGCGGCCAGGCATTGGCGCAAACTGGGCTCGGCCAGGGCCCGATCCACGACCTGTTTCAGTTGGGCCAGAAAATCCACATCATCGGCCCAGCCCCCAAACAAAATGGCGCCGGCGCGGCTGAGCTGCTCCAGATTGGGGCGTTGATCCTCGCCGATCCCGATGCTGATCACCGGCAGTTTGGCGGCGGCCAATTCGAAGAGTGTCTGTCCGCCAGCACAAATAGCCAGATCGGCGCGGTCGATCAGATCCACCATGTTTCCCGGCGCCTTGTGCACGGTGACATGGGGGGGCAGGTTTGTGGGGATGTCGGCGAAGGGGCCGACGATGAAATCCACCGCGATACCGACAGGCAGAATGCTGGCCAGACGTGGGCCGACATTCTTGGGATCGGCACCGCCATAGGTCACCAGCAAATGCCGAACCGGACCGCTGCGGTCACGGCTTTTCAAACCGCTGCGCACCACTTGATAGGCTGGTCCCAGCAAACCGACCGTCGCGGGCGGCAAGTCGTAAGGCAAAAAAAGCGCAGCCGGCGAGCCGTTGACGATCATGTCGGCTTGCTGTGGCAGGGTCGCGCTGTCGTCGAACCACACCAGTTTCAGGCTGCCGCAGGCTTGGCGCAAATCCAGCCGATCCAGCCGATAGGAATCGGCGACCAAAGCCTTGGCGCCGACCCGTTGTACAGCGTTCAACAAGGAAACGATATCGCCCTGGCAGCGGATTTCCGCCAGTCCTTGGGCGCTGAAATGCGGGGTCAAGGTCGGCCCGGCGGCGTTCAGCATGACCGGCATGATGCCGTGCCGGCGCAGCGCCATGGCCAAGCCGGTGCAGCGCGCCACATGGCCCAAGCCCACACCGGGGCCGGCATCGGCGTGGATGGTGACGATCATCGGCGCAATTCCTGGAACAATGCGTCCACCACCCGGTCCTGGTCGGCATCGTCAAGATCCGGGTAAAGCGGCAGGCTGAGACAACGCTGGAAATAGGATTCGGCGCCGGGAAGATCGGGGCGGCCGTAAAGATCGACGTAATAGGGCTGATGGGGCACCGGGATGTAATGCACCTGGGTGCCGATGCCTTTGGCCCGCAAGCTGTCCATCACCTGGGCCCGCGTCCGCCCCAGGGTGTCGAAATCCACCAGGGCGACATAAAGGTGCCAGCCGGGATTTTGCCGTGGGCAGCGGTTGGTGGGGAACAGGATGGGGGCCAGCGGCGCCAGCAGACGGTCGTAACGGGCGACCAATTGGGCGCGGCGGGCGACGAAGGCGGGTAATTTGCTCAATTGCGACAGGCCCAGGGCACAGGCGATGTCAGACAGGCGGTAATTGAAGCCCAGATCCAGCATTTCGTAATGCCAGGGATTGGTCTTGCCGTCGGCATCGAAGGCCAGATCGGGGCGTCGGAAACGTTGCGGGTCGCGGGTGATGCCATGGGCGCGCAGGTCACGCAGCTTTTGCGCCAGATCGTCGTTATTGGTGACGATGGCGCCGCCTTCCCCCATGGCGATGGTCTTGACCGGGTGGAAGGAAAACACCGCCATCGTCGAAAAGGCGCCGTCGCCGACCCGATGGCCTTCGAACACTCCGCCGATGGCGTGGCAGGCATCCTCGACCATCACCAGATCATACTCGGCCGCCAGTTGCCCCAGCCCGGCCATGTCACAGATTTGACCGGCCAGATGAACCGGGAACAGGGCCCGGACCTTCCAGCCCCTGGCTTGGGCCCGGGTGATGGCGGCGCGGGCGTCTTCCACCCGCATCAGGCCGGTGGACGGGTCCACATCGGCGAATTCCACCTGGGCGCCGACGAACCGGGCGGCATTGGCGGTGGCGGTAAAGGTGATGGCGGGAACGACGACGCAATCGCCGGGCCCCAGACCCAGGGCCAAGGCGGCCAGATGCAAGGCGGCGGTCCCGTTGGCGCAGCCGATGGCGTGTCGTGCCCCGGTGGTTTGCGCCAGCATTTCGTCGAATCGGACCGAGGCCGGTCCGGTGGTCAGATAATCGCTGCGCAGGACCGCGTTCACCGCGGCGATGTCGTCCTCGTCGATACTTTGGCGGCCATAGGGCAGGAAAGGCAGCTCAGTCATGGACATAACTTTGGCCGGGTTGCGCCTGTTCCAACCAACGCAGGCAATCCTGGGCCTGGGGGCTGGTTTCCTCGGGGGACCAATCGGTGAAAACGCCGGGGACATAGGGGCCGGGCTTGATCTCAAGCACCAAGGTGGCGGGGCTCAAGGCGACGACGCTGTGCCAGGTATCGGTGGGGATTTCCGCGATGAGAGTGCCGTCGGCCGACAATTCCAGGCGTTCGCTGATGCAGCCGGCATCGTCGAACAGCAAGATGGCACAGCGTCCCTGCAGCAGGATAAAGGTTTCCCAGACCCCCGGCGGATGTCGATGCGGGCGGATATAGGTGCCCGGTTGCAAGGCGTTCAACAGCCGTTGGATGGGGTCTTCCAACTGGTCGTGCAGGTTCAGGTTCTTGCGCAGACGGGGGACGGCCCGGGCCTGGGCCGCCAGATCGTGCAGGTTTTCGGCGCTTATGGATTTCATCGCTGGAACCACGGTTTGAACAGACGGAAAGCCAGTGGGGCGCAGGCGATAACCAGGATGACGCGCACCACGTGATGTGTCGAGACAAAGGCCACGTCCTGACCCATGGCCAGCGCGATCAGGCACATCTCGGCGATGCCGCCGGGAACGAAGGCCAGCAGCAGCATGGAAAACGGCAACGGGGTCAGCCACGCCAACAATCCGGCCAGACCGGCACTGATAATGATCAGGATCATGGTTGATCCCAGGGCAATGCGGGCCGCCGCCAGCAGATGCCGCCAATTCAGCCCGACCATGCGGCACCCCAACCCCGCCCCGGTGACCACCTGGGCGGCGATGACCAGTTCGGCCGGCGGATGGGACGCGGTCAGCCCCAGGATATGGATGACCGAGGACGCCGCCATGGGACCGGTCAGGGTGGCGGCGGGGAAGCGCGCCAGACGTCCCAGCACGGCGCCGGCCACGGCGCAGGCCAGCAACAGTCCGGCATCGATCAGCGGCAAGTCGACCAGGCTGCCCATGGATCGGCTCATGGGGGCGCCGTGGATGCCGGTCACCAGACGGAAACCAACGGGAATGGTGAAGACGATCAACAAGATGCGCAGGAAATGGATCAGCGCGATGGTCCGTTCGTCGCCCCCCATGGCGCCGCCGGTCATCACCATTTCGTTGACCCCGCCGGGGGCGGCGGAAAAATAGGCGGTGGGGACGTTCATGCCGCCAATACGGCGCAGATAGGCCATGACCAGGAAGGTGGCCAGGGCCATGGCGGCGAACAAGGCGGCCAGGGAAGGGGCCCAATCCCGGGCTTGCCGCAGCAGGTCGGGGGTGAAGGCGCTGCCCAGCATTACGCCGAGCACCGCCAGCATGGTATTGCGCAAGGGACCGGCCATGCCGGGCTTGGCCCCGGCCAAGGCGGCGATGATGCAGGCGGTCATGGCGCCCAGCATCCAAGGAAGCGGCAGATCGGCCAGGAAAAACAGGGTTCCGCCCGTCGCCCCCAAGGCCAGGGCCAGCAGGACGGCTTTCCAGCTCACGACTGGAACTGCTCGGCCAGGATGCGTTCTTCCAGATTGTGTTCGGGGTCGAACAGCAAGGTCAGCCCGACGCTGCGGTCTTCGCGCACGTCCACTTCCACCACGTCGCGGGCCTCGGTGTAATCGGCCACCGCCGAGACCGGGCGCTTGCCGGTTTCCAGAATCTGGAAGTTGACCCGGGCATGCTTGGGCAGCAAAGCACCGCGCCAGCGCCGGGGGCGGAAGGCGGAAATGGGGGTGAGCGCCAGAATGTCCGATCCCATGGGGATGATGGGGCCGTGGGCCGACAGGTTATAGGCGGTGGAACCGGCGGCGGTGGCGACCATGACGCCGTCGCAGATCAGTTCGTCCATGCGTTCCTTGCCGTCGATGCGGATGCGGATCTTGGCCGCCTGACGGGTTTGGCGGAACAGCGAGACTTCGTTGATGGCCAGGGCTTCCACTTCCGAACCGTCGGCCAGCCGCGCTTTCATGCGCAACGGGTGCAGCACCACCGGCTGCGCTTTGTGCAGGCGGTCGACCAGACCGTGTTCGCGGAAGGAATTCATCAAAAAGCCGACGGTGCCCCGGTTCATGCCATAGATGGGCACCTTGCGGTCGATCCAGCGGTGCAGGGTTTCCAGGACGAAACCATCGCCGCCCAGGGCGACGATCACCTCCGCCTGTTCCGGGGGCACGTGGGGGTAATTGTTCAACAACCGCGTCAAGGCGACCTGAGCCGCAGGGGATTCGGCGGCGACGAAGGCGATCTTGTTGTAATACATGGCGGCGGCGCGACGTGGCTGCGGGACGACCCCAGTATAGGAAGGGATCAGCCCCCCGTCACGCTCATATGCCGGCCGACGGCCGGAATCGCACCGCGCTCGATGATGAAATCGTGTCCTTTGGGTTTTTTGGCGATGGCGTCGTCGATGGCCCGTTCCAGGGCTTCGTCGCCTTCGCTGCGCCGCAAGGGGGCGCGCAAATCAACCGCGTCCTCTTGGCCCAGGCACATATAAAGTGTGCCGGTGCAGGTGATGCGCACGCGGTTGCACGATTCACAGAAATTATGGGTCATCGGGGTGATGAAGCCGACACGGCGACCGGTTTCGGCCACCTGGACATAGCGGGCGGGCCCACCGGTCCGGTAATCGGTTTCGTGAAGCGTCCAATGGCGCGACAACGATTGGCGCACCTGCGACAGCGGCAGATATTGCTCCATGCGATCGCTGTGGACTTCGCCCATGGGCATGGTTTCGATCAGGCACAAATCAAAGTCGTTGCTGCCGCACCATTCCACCAGATGGTCGTATTCATTATCGTTGACGCCCTTCAGCGCCACCGTGTTGATCTTGATGGCCAGACCGGCCTGCTTGGCCGCCATGATGCCGTCCAGGACCTGGTCCAGCTTGCCCCAGCGGGTGACGGCGGTGAACTTGTCGGCATCCAGGGTGTCCAACGACACGTTGATGCGGCGCATTCCGGCTTGCACCAAGCCTTCGGCGTATTTCGCCAATTGGGTGCCGTTGGTGGTGAGCGTCAATTCGTCCATGGCGCCGGATTTGACCAATTCCCCGATATTGGTGATCAGGTTCATGATATTACGGCGAACCAGCGGCTCGCCGCCGGTCAGGCGGATGCGGCGCACACCCTTGCGGACAAAGGCGGTGCAAAGACGTTCCAGCTCTTCCAGGCTCAGCACGTCGGATTTGGGCAAAAAGCTCATATCCTCGGCCATGCAATAGACACAGCGAAGGTCGCAGCGGTCGGTGACCGAGACGCGGAGATAACTGACAAAACGACCGAACGGATCGATCATGGCGAACCCCAGAAGGAAACTGGAACGATCCTAGTATAGGGTGCGGCGCAGCAGCCAGAATTAAGCTTGGTCAAGTGGATCGAGGATTTTGAACATCCAGGCGACGATGACCATACCGGCCAGCCACCAACTTTGCCAGGCGCCGAAACTGAGCAAGGAAACCACCATGGCGGCCCCCAGACTGGCGGCACCGGCGATGCGTGCCGCGGAATCCCTGCGTCGCCACAAGACGGTGATCAGGCTGGTCACGCCGAATGTGGCGATCAGCGCCCCCACCAGCCCTAATTCAAGCCACCATTGCAAGACGGCGTTGTGGGGATGCAGGGGAAGCGCGCGCCATAGCAGCTTGCTCTGTCTCAAGCCGACGGACACGTCGTGGTCACCGCCGGGAATGATCTTGGCCGAGTTCATTCCCCAACCCAGCAGCGGCTTTTCGGCGATCCGCTGGCTGGTGAAGCTCCAGATGAACAACCGGTGCTGCAGCGATGGCGGAAAATGGCGAAATTCTTCCCAGATGACCTGCGGCGGCGGAATCAGGCGAGTGACGAAGGGAATGGCGACCACATAGGTGCAAAAGCCGACGATCATCAGCCAGCGTGTCCCCTGCCAAGACCGTAGGGCGAAAGCGCCACATAGCAAGGCGGAGGCGCCGGCCAGCACGATGGCGTCCTTGCCCCAGCTCAGACAATAGACCAGGGCGACGGCGCCCACCGCCAGGGTCCCCAACCGCAAAGCCCGGGTGGTGCAGCGCCAGGCCACCAGGATGTATAGGGGGGTGTAGAAACACAGCAACGTGATGCCCCGATTGAGGGAGCGGTGCGCCAGTTCGTTTTGAAAAACATCGGTGTTGTCGTAGTCACGAAACCAGGCCGCCAATTGGGCGTTGGAAAAGATGTCGACGCTCAGCATGGCGACGGCGACGAACATCCCGATCAAATAGGCGGCGGCGATCCTGCGTCTTTCCACGGTGGAAAGGCGGTAATTGGCCTGCCACAGCATGAACAGGATGACGGCGACACCCAGCAACCCGATGGCCCCCCTAAGGGCAGCCCCGGCATCCAGCGCCCAAAAGGCGGTGATGGCGGCCCAGACCGCCAAGGCCAGGATGATCCAGATGACCCGCGTGGGAAAGTACCAGCGATCACGGCGCCACAGGGTTTCAGCCAAGCCGACGGCGGCGCATACACTCAGCACGACGATCAGGGCATTGGGAAGGTAACAGCCAAATCCGGGGATCAGGAACCAGGCCGGAATGGCCACGGCGCCCGACCACGAGAACTTGGTCGTCCAATTCATGCCGAACGCCTGAGGCGGGCGATGAAAAAGGCGTCCATGCCGCCCTTGTCACCCAGGTAATGGGGCAGGGTGCGGATTTCGCCTTGGGCCGTCACCGCCTGTTCCAAACCGGGAACTTCGGATCCCAAGATGGGATCACGGACCAAGCCGGTTTCACCAGCCAGCAAACGTTCGATCTGTCCTTCGCCTTCCTGGGGCTCCAGCGAACAGACGCAATAGACCAGGGTTCCGCCGGGCTTCAGCATGGCGGCGGCGGCCTTCAGCAAAGCGTGTTGCTGGTCGGCCAGATAGGCGACGTCGCCCGGACCCTTTTGGTGCGGCCCGTCGGGATGACGGCGGAAAGTGCCGGTGGCGGTGCAGGGCGCGTCCAGCAAGACGCAATCGAAGGGGGCGGGCGGGGCCCAGCCGGCAACGTCGGTTTCGACGATGGTGGCGGCCAGCTTCAATCGCTCCAGATTGCGGCGGAAGCGGATCATACGCTTGGCCGAGCGGTCGACGGCGGTGACCTCGGCACCGGCCACCGCCAATTGCAGCGCCTTGCCACCGGGGGCGGCACACAGATCGGCGACGCGTTTGCCCTTGACCGGTCCCATCAGTTTGGCCGGCAGCGACGCCGCCAGATCCTGGACCCACCACGCCCCTTCGGCGAAGCCGGGCAATTGGGTGATGTCGCCGCCACCAAAACGGCGAAGCGTGCCGGTGGGCATGATCTCGGCCTGCAGACGGTCCACCCACAGGGCCGGATCGCCGGCGACGGTGATGTCCACCGGGGCTTCCAGCAGATGGGCACCGGCGATGGCGGTGGCGGTCGCGGGGCCATAGGCCGCGACCCAGGATTCCCACAGCCAGCTTGGTGTGTTCAGGCGGGCCGGGTCCTGTTCGGCCATCCAGTCACGGCCTTCGCGGTCCAGGCGACGCAGGACGGCGTTGATCAGTTTGGCGAAACCGGCCAAGGACGAATTCTTGGCCAGGTCGACCGTGGTGGAAATGGCGGCATGGGGCGGGGTCTGCAGAACCAGCAACTGCACCGCGCCGATACGCAGCATGTTGCGTACGCGCACCGCCTTGGCCGGCAGGCCACGTTCCAGACAGCGGTCGATCAGGGCATCGACCTGACCCAGACGGCGCAGGGTGGTGGCCACCAGCAAACGGGCGAAACCACGGTCGCGTTCGCTGAGCTTGGGCAGACGCGGATCGGAATCAAGGACTTCGTCCAGAAGCTTCTTGTGGCCAAGAACCGCTTCAAGCAGGTCAAGGACGACGACCCGGGGGTCGGCGGGACGGGAAGAGGGAGAGGGCGTGCGAGTCATGCCCCCTCCCTTACAGCATTGGCGACAAAGAATCCATTATCCCCAGGGGCCTTTGCGGGGCTTGTGGGATTGTCCCCACGGTCCTGATGGGGCCGGCGGGCTGGCCGGACCACGATTGTTCCAGGTCATGCCGGCCTCGGCGGCCATGGCGCGCAGGGCGGCGACCCGGTTGGCCATGTTGGGGTGGGTCGAGAACAGATTGTCCACACCACGACCCGACAGCGGGTTGACGATGAACAGATGGGCGGTGGCCGGGCTGTGTTCGGCCCGCGGGTTGGGGATGGCATGGGCGGCCTGTTCCAGGCGTTCCAGTGCGTTGGCCAGCCAAAGCGGGTTGCCGCAGATGCGCGCGCCTTCGGCATCGGCGGCATATTCACGGGTCCGCGAAATGGCCATCTGCACCACCATGGCGGCCATGGGCGCGATGATGGCGATCAGGATTCCACCCAACATGCCCAGGCCGCTGCCACCGCCTTCCTCGTCGTCGCGATGGCCGCCACCAAAGAAAAGGCCGAAATTGGCGATCATGCCGATGGCGCCGGCGATGGTGGCGGTGATGGTCATGATCAGGGTGTCGCGGTT
>DISD01000071.1:0-4045 GCA_002435715.1 Rhodospirillaceae bacterium UBA6219 | reverse complement strand
GCGGCCGGTGGCGAAGGCGTTGGGCTGGTCGGACTGGATGATGAAGACCTTGGGCATGGGCAGTCCGGCGCGGGCGGACAGACGCTCGACGATGGTGACAAGGCCGGGGGCGGAATGACGGTCCACCTGCTGGGCGCCGTACATGGACAGCACCATCTTGTCGGAATTCCAATAAGCGAAGGCGTTCATGGCCAAAGCCATGAACAGCGCGATCATCATGCCGCTTTGGCCACCGATCAAGGCGCCGATGGCCAGGAACAGGCCAGTCATGGCGGCAAGCAGAAGCGCGGTACGGGCGTAAGACATGGCTTAACCTCGAAAGCGGTCAAACATTCGACATTAAAGGAATAAGTTGGAACCGCGCCTTCTTCAAGGCATGGCAAGGGCACGGGCCAATTCGTGCCCGGCCAGTTCTTGGCCATGGCCATTGAAATGGATGTCGCGGTCCAGATAAGCGGAATCCTGGCTGGCCCGCAGCGCCGGCAGCAGGTCCAGATAGGGGGTGTTTTCCTGGCCCAACAGGGTTTTGACGCGGGTTTGGATCTCCGGTTCCGCTTGGGTGGGGCCCAGACGGCCATAGCCTAAACGGCGGAAATAGTCGTGATAGCGCTCGCCGGCCCACGGACTGGGGGGGATCAGCACGACCGTCACCTGGGGCGCCAGGGTTTTGGCATAGCGCACCAAGGTTCTGAGATCGTCCAACGACGCCAGGGCGGCATCGCCTTCCGGGCTTGCAGGATTGGCGTCGGCCAGATTGCCGTAATAATCGGGGCTGAACAGGGCGGTGGCCAAATCCCATCCGTTGATGGAATCGGCTTCGGCTTGCTGTACCAATTGGGGATCAAGCTTGGCCAGGCGTTGGTTGACGAAGGCTTGGTCCTTGCCGTCACGGCGGCGCAAATATTCCACCACCTGGGCGGTGAATCCCGATCTCATCCACGGGATGTGCAATTTGGCCTGACGATAGACCAGATTCAGCAGAACCGATTTTTTCAACATCCGGCGCCAGGAATGGTCATAGACGGGAACCGGAAGGGAAACGCCGACTTTGTCGGGGCTGGGCAAGCCGCCAGGAAAGGCGATCAGGTCGTTGCCCAGATAAAGCGCGATCACCACTTGGTCGGCCTTCAGGCGGGGGCCGTAAGTCACCAGATTCCGATAATAATCGACCATTCCGCTGCCGGCTTCGCCCATGTTGACGAATTCCACGTCCCGGCCTTGGTCGCGGAGCTGGGTTTCGGCGATGCGGACGAAGTTTCCGCCACTGGCTTCCATCCATTCGGCGAAGGAATCTCCCACGACCAGTACGCGCTGCCGAGGGCCTTTGTCGGGGATGCCTTCCATGCGGTCGGGTAACACCGGCACCAGATTCCACCCCAGGCGTTGGGCCTCGGGCAGATTGCGGGCGACGATTTCCATGATTCCCAGGCAGGACGCCAAGACGACCATCAACAAAAGCCAGTTGACGACGCGTTTCACGGCGCCGGTGCCAGTTGTGTGGACAGCCACTGGGCGATCACTTGGGCACCACGCGGGTTGTAATGACCATCTCCGGCATAGGCGACGGGATCATTCTGGTGCTGATGCAGGATATCGAAACTGTCCAGGCAGCGGATTTCGAATTTCTTGCACAACGGGGCGATCACGTATCCGGGATAGTTCTGCTGGGGAAAGTCGCGCCCATTCACCGAATAGATCGCATAAGCCGGGTCTTCGAAGAAGATTTTGTCGGGCAGCGACAGCACGGTGAACGAAGCCCCGCGGTCATGGACGATTTTCTGAATTTCGGCCAGAAGATAGAAATTCGCCTCGGGGACCTTGGCCGCCATGATTTGATCCAACGCCCGGACCGTGCGATAGCGGTAATAAATCGCTTTGGCCCGGGGATAAACAAAATGCATCAACGCCGAAGTGTTGGATAAAAATTCCAGCGTGGTCTTAAGATCCTGCAAAGGCGGCAGGATCAACCCGGTGGCATTGTAAAGCGCCACGCGACGTTCCACCGTTTCTCGGGACTGACCCACGTTGGAATTGACCAAATAGCCGTCCACCACCTGGATCGTTTCCCTTCTGACCTGTTGTGGTGTGACAATGTCATTCCAGCTCAGACCGACCAGAACCTGGTCTCCGGGTTGGATTTCCGGGTTCATCTGTCGGATGCGGGCGATGTATTGATCGACGTTGATGGCCGGAACCGCCAGGTTGACCACCTTGAGCGAACGGTTTTGGGAATTGAGATGTTCCTGCAGCTTGTTGGCCCAGGTTTCGTCGTCGGACAGACCGTGGCCGAAAGTCTGGCTGTCGCCCAGCAGCCACAAAGTATGGTCGGCGGTGGCCGGAGCCGTGGGGACAATGCGTCGCCCGGCGTCATCGGCGGTCACCAATTTGCCGTGGAAATCGGCACGGTTGTCGGTCAGGCCGGTAAAGCCCGGAACCATACGCCAGCCACCGGGAACAATCTCGAACATACCCTTGGGAAAAGGTGGCTTTGGCGGTGGGGAAACCAGCCAAAACAACGCTTCGGCGACAAGCAGGAAGACCGCGACGGCGACTAGGCTGGTCATCAGGTTGATCAACAGCTTACGCATTGGCGGCCCCCCCGCGTCGCTGCATGAAGTGCCGACACCCGTCGATGACGTCGGCCGTTGTCAGATCCAGCATCAGGCATTCCTGGCTGCGGTAATCGTAATCGGGAGCATGGCAGATGTCCTCGAAGCTTCTGGGACCTCGCAAACTGGTGCAATGGGGGCCGAAGGGGCCATAGAACACTTCCGAGGACGGGCCGAACAGACCGATGGTGGGAATGCCGGCGGCGACCGCCATGTGCATCAGTCCCGAATCGTTGCCCAGGTAAAGGTCACAGCGCTTCAGACAGGCATGGACGGTGGGCAGGTCGACCTTGCCGATCAGGTCGATGGTGCGTTCGGGCGGCAGGCCCTGCAGCAGCGCCTGAACCGACGCCCGTTCGTTCTCGGCCCCGAACACCACCACCCGGCCCTGGTTGTCGCGGGTCAGGTCCAGCGCCACTTGGGCGAAGCGATCGGCGGGCCATTGTTTCGCCCCCCAATTGGCGGTGGGGCCCAGGGCCAGGGTGAACGGGCCCTGGGGCAGCAGGCTTGCGGCGGTCGCCATTTGCTGGGGGCTGTTCCACAAGATGGGGGGAAAGGCGCGGTCTTCGCCCAGGACCGAGGCCAGATGGTACAGCCGGTGCTTGGGTTCCCACGATGATTTCAGTACCAGACGGCGCCGCGCCGGAATCAGGTAACCCAAGGCCGAACCGCGCAAATCGACCACCAGGGACCACCAGGTGCCGACGGTTTGGCGCCATAGGTCACGCCAATGGCCGGCGCGCTTGCGCTTGACCATGGGGATGACCTTCTCGACGAAGGGGGCGGCGGCGAACAACGCTGCTGCCGGTGCCCCGCAGGCCACGGTGAAGCGGGCCTGGGGATAGGTTTCGGCCAGATGCGCCAGCAGGCCGGTGGACAGGACGGCGTCACCGATACGGCTGGCGGTGACGAACAGGATGCGCAAGGGCCTAAAGCCTCCACAAACGCATGTTGGTCGGCAGGTCCTTGCCGCGCCACAGTGCCTTGACGTCGGCGATCAGGCCGCCTTGCTTCAGCAGCACCTCGAAGTTTTCCGGGGTAAAGCTGCAATAGGGGGCGTGGGGAACCGCACCGACCACGCAATCGTAACCGGACAGACCGTCGAGCGACGGGATCAGCGCTTCGTCATATTCGTGCTTGGCTTCTTCCGGATCGGCATAGGGGTCGTGGACGTCCACATCGTGGCCCTTGGCGCGCAGGCCGCGGATGACGTCGATGACCTTGGAATTCCTGAGATCGGGCACGTCTTCCTTGAAGGTCAGGCCCAGCATCAACACGCGGGACGGACCGGCCAGCAGGTCGGAAATCTTGTCGGCGATCCACGGGCCCATGCCGTCATTGATGCGCCGTCCGGCCAGGATGACTTCCGGGTGGTGGCCGTTATCCAGCGCGCATTGGGCCAAATAGAACGGGTCGACGCCGATGCAGTGGCCGCC
>DISD01000036.1 GCA_002435715.1 Rhodospirillaceae bacterium UBA6219 | reverse complement strand
AGCCAAACGGCTGCGCTGCCTTGTATGGCGTCCCCACGGGGATTCGAACCCCGGTTATCGCCGTGAAAGCGCGGTGTCCTAGGCCTCTAGACGATGGGGACGTCTGGGCGCGAAGGCGGCTTTATGCCTGATCCTCGGGCACAGTGGCAAGGGCTATTTTCGCTTTCGGGGTGCGAATGGGAACCGGGCGGAACTGGCCGCGCTTTTCGTCCAGGCGATGGGCCAGGGTCTGGATGGCCTGGCCATCCAAAACGCCGATGATCAGCCAGGCCAGCTCCGGTTCGTGGGCCATGGCACGGTCGGTGGCGCTGGGGTCGGCGGTGCCGTCGGTGTGGGAATGATAATGACCGATGATACGGTCCTTGGTCCCGCTGTCGCGCAGTTCCTTTTCCACCGCGATACGCACGGCAGGGTCCAGTTCGAAACGGTCGTCGGTGGTGGCCAGCAGGTTGCCGGCCGGAACCACCCGGGTGACGCGGATCAGTTGGCCCTTGCCGCGACCGATGACCAAGCCGCAGGCTTCGGCGGGAAAGGCCACTTCGGCGGCATCGACCATCTGCTTGGTCAGTTTGGCATCGATTTGCAGGATCATCGGGCGGCCGGGGCTTCAGGGGTGAGGACAAAGCTGCCCGACACCGCACCCGAGGCGGGGTCAAGGATGACATAACGCTCGGGGCCGGTGCCGGTCATGCGCAACACCACGCGATCGGCGACCACGAGGACCTGCTCGACCCGAGCGCCGGCCGGCACCGGCACGGTCACGGCGCCGAAATCTTCCACCGCCACACTGGGCGCCGTCTTGGTTTTCGTGGCCAATTTCCCAGCCTGGGAGTACAACCCCCAACCCAACAGGGCCAGTCCCGCTATCAGCAGGACGCCCATGAACGCCACCAGGGCCTTGATCGCTTTCATACCTTCGGATTCAATCCCAATTCGAACATTTTGACGCAAAGACCGATAGAGTGACCGATCCCGCCGATACCATCCTTACCCCTGCCCCGGTCGATGCCGAGGAAGCGGGCAGCCGTCTGGACAAATGGCTGTCGTCCCGCCTGCCCGATCTGTCGCGCACCCGCATCAAGGGGCTGATCGACGACAATCGGGTGGCGGCGAACGGGCAGACCATAACGGACGCGTCGGCGCGGGTCAAACCCGGCCAGGAATTCGTCGTCACCATCCCCCCCGACCGCCCTGCCGACCCGGTGCCGCAGGACATTCCGCTCTCCATCGCCTATGAGGACGACGACCTGATCGTCATCGACAAGCCGGCGGGTTTGGTGGTCCATCCGGCACCGGGCAGCCCCGACCAAACCCTGGTCAACGCGCTGTTGGCCCATTGCGGCGACTCGCTGTCCGGCATCGGCGGGGTCAAGCGCCCAGGCATCGTGCATCGTATCGACAAGGACACCAGCGGTCTTTTGGTGGTCGCCAAGAACGACCGCGCCCATCACGGCTTGGCCGAACAATTCGCCGTTCATTCCCTGGAACGGGTCTATCGCGCCCTGGTCTGGGGCTGTCCGGTGCCGATGCAAGGCGAAATCACCGGCAATATCGGCCGCTCGCCCCAGGATCGTAAGAAGATGGCCATCGTCAGCCATGGCGGCAAACCGGCCCTGACCCGCTATCGCGTTTTGAAAAGCTTCGCCGGCGGCACAATATCCTTGGTGGAATGCCGATTGGCCACCGGACGCACCCACCAGATCCGCGTCCACATGACCTCCATCGGCCACCCCTTGGTCGGCGACCAGGTCTATGGACGCTCACGCGCGGCCAAACTGAAAGCGCTTCCTGAAGACGCACGTCAAGCCCTGAGCCAGTTTCCCCGTCAGGCTTTGCATGCAGCCGTACTCGGGTTTAACCATCCAATTTCTGGGGTCATCTTGCACTTTGAAAGCCATATACCCCTTGATATCAACGAGCTAATCACCATCCTAGAGCCTGTATGATTTTTCATTATACTTGAGCGCCCAACTCTGGCATTCTCCTTTTCAGGCAGATGTGATACCACTTGACCTGACGTAAGAAAGGTGGCGGCCCGGATGGGAGGACCCTGGCCGCGATCTCGAGACGAGGAGACGAGAGATGACGGCCATATCCAGCACCCTAAGTCTGGCGCCCGAAGGCAACCTTTCGCGCTATCTTCAGGAAATCCGTAAATTCCCCATGCTGGCCCCGGACGAGGAATACCAGCTGGCCAAGCGCTACCACGAACATGGCGATTTGGACGCCGCCGACCGGCTGATCACCAGCCATCTGCGTCTGGTGGCCAAGATCGCTATGGGCTATCGCGGTTACGGCCTGCCGCTGGGCGAGCTGATTTCCGAAGGCAATGTGGGGATGATGCAAGCGGTCAAACGCTTCGACCCTGATCGCGGCTTCCGTCTGGCCACTTACGCCATGTGGTGGATCCGTGCCGCCGTGCAGGAATACATCCTGCATTCGTGGTCGTTGGTGAAAATGGGCACCACCGCCGCCCAGAAGAAGCTGTTCTTCAACCTGCGCAAGCTGAAGGGCCAGATGCAGGCCATGGACGAAGGCGACCTGCCGCAGGAAACCGTGACCTCGATCGCCACCAAACTGAACGTGTCGGAAACCGAGGTGGTGAACATGAATCGCCGTCTGGCCAGCCCCGACCATTCGCTGAACGCCCCGGTGCGCATGGACGGTGAAGGCGAGTGGCAGGATTGGTTGGTGGACGACCGTGACGACCAGGAAACCGAACTGGCCGACCGCCAGGAACGCGGCATCCGCAACAAGATGCTGAGCAATGCCATGGAAACCCTGAACGAGCGGGAACGCTCGATCCTGAGCCAGCGCCGGCTGCGGGAAAACCCGGCCACCTTGGAAGATTTGTCGCAGCAATACGGCATCAGCCGGGAACGGGTGCGTCAAATCGAGGTCCGCGCCTTCGAGAAACTGCAAAAAGTGATTCGCGGCGCTTCCGCCTGAAGTCCAACGCCGCCGGAAAGGGCGTCCCTCGGGACGCCCTTTTTTATGCGCCCTTCTTGGTGACTTCCGGGCCCCATTCCTCGACCAGACGCTTTTGCGCCGATTTCAGGGCGCTGACCCGACGGTCGGTGGTGAAAGCCAGCCAGCTTTTGACCACCGGCGGCGTCGCCATGTACATCACCCATCCGATGGCCGAACTTCCATAGGCCCATAACAGCACCTGGGCGTCGGACAGCATGTTCAACGCCTCGTCCAAGGTGTGGACACCGAACCATAGGTCGAACAGAAAGGGGATGATGCCGGCGAAGTTGAAGCCCCCGACACACAACCAGCCGAACTTGTTCTTGCCCTTCTCGCCGGCCCAAGCCCCCAGGGTGGGCAACCCGCAGAAGAACAACAGCGTGACGGTGGGCAGCGAGAACGGCACCAACGCCGCCAGGATCATCAGCACCACGGCCTTGTTGCCGCCGCCCCCGCCGCCTTTCTTGGCCTTGGCGGCAGCCTGTGCTTGTTTGACGGCCGAGACTTTCTTCGCCATTCGCGCCTACCACACCCGCATGATGACAACGACGGTGGTGGTGATCATCGCCACCATGATTCCCAACACCGAGGCGGTTTGCCGGCCGATGCGGTCGGCTTCGTCCTTGCGTTCCTCGTCATCGCTTTGCACCCGTTTGACTTCGTCTTCCGCCGCCTGATACTGGGCCTGGGCCCAGGCGAATTCGTTATGGTCCTTTTCGCGGGCTTCCTGGTTTTCCAACAAATTGTAGATTTCGACGATGGAACCGCGCCGGATCATCTTCGGCAGGTCCTTTTCCAATTCCTTGCGCTTGTCGCGGGAATGGAAAGCACCGACCACCGGCCCGGCCATGGCCCCGCACCACCCGGCCAAAGCCGGCAGCGATTCCGGCCCCAGGCGATATTGGAAGACGGCATACATATTGAGAAGCGCCAACAAGGCCTTGCCCGGCTCGGGATCGTTCAATCCTTCCAGGTTGCGGTCGATATCGCTTCGCGCCCGCGCCCCCATGAAGGCGGCGATGTGGCGGTCCACCGGCGGCGCCTTGGAATCGGCGCGTTTGCCGGCGGCGGCGTTGAGTGCCGGCAGCAGCTCTTTCAACTCGGTGATGTATTCCTCGCCCAAAAGCGGGCTTTGGCACGGCAACGCGTCGTTCAGTTCGTAAAGGCAGCGTTCCAGCCCGAAGCCCATGCCGGTCTTCGACAAATAGTTCTTCAATTCGCGGAAATTGCCTTCCATCAGCGAATTGTCGGGCAGGTAATGGTGGCGGGCCTCGAACCACAGACGCGGCACTTCACGCAGGATGATTTCCACCAACAAGCGGGTGTCGCCCTTTTGCGCCATCACCGCCGCCAGGGCCGAGCCGAAGCCGTCGGGCATGGCATTGAAGCCCTTGTAACGGATGGGCGCGGTGGGATCGAGGATGTTCAGCACCTTGCACAGCATCAGATCCGATGCCGAACGTTTGTCGCCGGTCCCGGTCAGGGCCATGCGCACCACGTCGGACACCACCTGGGCGCGGTCCTTATCCTCGACGGCGCGGCGCAGCCACAATTCCAGCTTGCCTTCCAGTACCGGCGGAATGGCCGCTTCCCAATTCCTGGCCATGGCCTGGGACAATTCACGGCAGTTGAAATATTCCTTGCCGTTGAAGGGGAAACCACGGGCGGCGCGCTTTTCCACCCGCTGCTGCAAGGGCGACAGACGACGCCCTGACAGCCACAAATCCAGGGATTCGATGTTCCAACGCTGGTCCGGATCGTCGCACAGCAAGCCGCGCAGCAATTCCACCAAGGCCAGGGGCAAGCGGGCTTCGCCCACCAAGGTGGCGTAAGACCCCTGTTGGATCTTTTGCTTCAGCAGGTGTTCTTCGTCCAGATGGGCCACCGGGTTACGGCCCAGATAGGCGAAGATGATGGTGACGCCCAAAGCGTAAAGGTCGTCGGAATAGGTCCCCGAACCACGGGCCACCGGGTTGGCCATGCCGGCTTCGACGCTTTCGAACACCATGGGTTGGTCAAAGGCCGGCGGCGTGGTGACGCAATCCCCCAGCGCCAGACGTTCGCCGGCATCGTCCATGAAGAACAGATTGGTCGTGCGGATGGCCCGGTGGGTGATGCCGCGATTGGTCAGTTCCTTGATGGTGTTGACCAAGGGCTCGATGACCTTGCGGCCGATCTCGTATTCGTCGAAGCGCTTGAATTCCTTGCGCAACGACGTGGTCAGACGTTGGCCCACCGGACGTTCATAGACCACCGTCATGCATTGGCGCCCCAAGGGCGGCCAATTCATCGCCCCCCATTCCACCAATTGCACCAGACCCGGGGTCTGCACCCCCTTCAACGCCCGCATGACATTGACACGCGGCGGCAGTTCGGGACGACAGATCAGGGCATAAAGTTGGCGATTGGCATCACGCTTGTCCTCGGCCACGAAGGCTTCGGCATTGGGCGTCGACAATTCGGGAATGGGTTGGTTGGAACGGATCAGATAGCGTTCGCGCAGCACGCCGGGCGGCCCGCCGGTGACCGGTGTTTCCTGCTGAACTTCATTGGCCTCAGCGGCTTCCGCCATTCTCGCGTCCGTCCCTGTCAGCTTTTCTGCCCGCACCGCCTTCCTTTGTAAGGGGCAAGCGGCGCGGGCTCAAGCCTTGTCAGCCGATCACGACGCGAAAGGATCCTGAACCAAGATGGTGTCCTCGCGCTCGGGGCTGGTGGACAACATGGAAACCGGGGTTTCGATCAGTTCTTCGATGCGACGGATATACTTGATGGCGGTGGCCGGCAGATCGACCCACGACCGGGCACCACGGGTGGATTCGCTCCAACCGGCGATGGTTTCGTAGACCGGCTCGACCTCGGCCTGGGCGCTTTGCGAGGCCGGCAGATGGTTGATGATCTCGCCCTTGTACTTGTAGGCGGTGCAGATCTTCAGTTCCTCGATGCCGTCCAGCACGTCCAGCTTGGTGAGCGCGATGCCGTTGACGCCACCCACCTTCATGGCCTGACGCACCAGCACCGCGTCGAACCAGCCGCAGCGGCGGCGGCGGCCGGTGACGGTGCCGAATTCATGGCCACGATCACCGATCAGGTGACCGATCTCGTTGTCCTGTTCGGTGGGGAACGGGCCGGCGCCGACACGGGTGGTGTAGGCCTTGCAGATGCCCAGCACGTAACCCACCTGGCCGGGGCCGACGCCCGAACCGGTGCCGGCATTGCCCGACACGGTGGACGACGAGGTGACGAAGGGATAGGTGCCGTGATCGACGTCCAGCATGGCGCCCTGGGCACCTTCGAACAGCACACGCTTGCGGGTGTGACGGATTTCGTCCAGACGCTGCCAGACCACATCGGCGAAGGGCAGGATCTTGGGGGCCACGTCCTTGATCTGACGCAGCACGTCCTGCGGATCCAAAGGCTGGGCGCCCAGACCGGCCAGAAGCGCGTTGTGGTGGGTCATCAGCTTGTCGAGCTTGGCTTCCAAGACGGCATTGTCGGCCAGATCGCAGACGCGGATGGCGCGACGGCCGACACGGTCCTCATAGGCCGGACCGATACCGCGACCGGTGGTGCCGATTTTGGCCGAGCCCGAAGCTTCTTCGCGGGCGCGGTCCAGATGACCGTGCAGCGGCAGGATCAAACAGGCGTTTTCGGCGATCTTCAGCACGTCGGGGGTGATGTTGACGCCCTGGGCCTGGATGCGGGAGATTTCGTCCAGCAGCGCCCACGGATCGACCACCACACCGTTGCCGATGATGGACAGCTTGCCGCGCACAACGCCCGAAGGCAGCAGCGACAGCTTGTAGGTCACGCCGTTGATGACCAGGGTATGGCCGGCATTGTGACCACCTTGGAAACGCACCACCACGTCGGCCCGCTCGGACAACCAGTCAACGACCTTGCCCTTGCCTTCGTCGCCCCACTGGGCGCCGACCACCGCAACATTCGCCATGTTCGTAAAATCCCTATTCCACAGACTTGACGCCATCGGCCGACAGAACGTGGCCGCAACCCAACCGTTTGGCTTCGGCGGCATTATCGTCCACCGACCATAATCCCGCCACCGTAATCCATCCTTGCGCCCGAAGCGCCTGGGCGAAAGCCCGCGCCGTACCGGCCGGAACATACAGGCGTTTGACCGGCTCGGGACCGGGCAGCGCCGCCATGACGGTATCCAGGAACAAGGTGGCCCCGGTCGACGGTTCGCAACCGCCGGCCATGTAACGGCCGCCACGCCCCAGTTCGCCGGCAATATTCTTGGCGAACAAGGTGAACGAGATGCCGCTATGATATTCGAAGCCCCGGCTTTCCACCGGGTCGATGGTGATGGTCACGTCGGGGGCCGCCTCGGCGATCAGGCCCACCACCTGGGCCAGACGGTCACGCTCGGCGGCGGCGGCCGGCGGCAGGTCCAGATCAGCCAGGATGGAGAGCGCCCGCTCGGCCGGGCCGGCGGCCTGCAGCAAAGCCGACAGCAGCGGCGCGGCGACACCGCCCAAGGCCAGAACGGCGGCGGCGTCCTTGTGGTCCAGCGACCCACGCAAGCTGTCCGAATCGACATTCAACCCGTCCAGGATAGCCGGCACCAAGGTGGGCAGGGACAGGTCCACCGACACCCCGGGTACCCCCAGGGCGACCAGCGCTTCGGCGGCCAGGATCGCCACTTCGGCATCGGCTTCGGGACAATCGGCGCCGATCAATTCGATCCCGGCCTGGCCGAACTGACGTTCGGGGCGCAATTGCGTGCCCTTTACCCGCAGCACCTGACCGGCATAGGACAGGCGCAACGGTCGGGCCGAACCGGCCAGACGGGTCCGGGCGATGCGGGCCACCTGCGGCGTCATGTCGGGACGCAGCCCCATCATGCGCTGGGTGACCGGGTCCATGACGCGGAAGCATTGCTTGGCCATGGCGGCGTTGGTGTCGGCCAGCAGCGTATCTTCGAACTCGATCAGCGGCGGCTTGACGCGGTCATAACCCTGGGCGGCGAAATGGGCGGTGACGCGGCTGACCACGTCGGCCTCGAACTCGGCGTCCAGGGGAAGGATGTCACGCAGGCCGTTGGGCAACAGCGCGGCTTTGGCGGTATCATTCATGGAATTCGGCAATACGCATGGTGGCGGACACGCGCGGCCCGA
This sequence comes from Rhodospirillaceae bacterium UBA6219, assembly GCA_002435715.1. Taxonomy (GTDB): domain Bacteria; phylum Pseudomonadota; class Alphaproteobacteria; order Rhodospirillales; family Magnetospirillaceae; genus Magnetospirillum. Next base: position 12,395 of record DISD01000036.1, on the reverse strand, counting down.
TCGGACCGCGACGATTGCCCGGTTTAGCCTGTTTACCCCCCAGGGGCAAACGGAAAACAAATCAAATCAGAACTTGCCGCGCGAACCCAGACGGTCCAGGGCGTCCATCACCCCCTTGGATGCCTCGGCCGCCAGTTGCACGCATTCCAAGGCGCCATCCATGTCGCCGCCCTGATAACGCCGTGCCGCCTCGATTCCATGCTGGTGGACCAGACGGTGCGGTTCGTCCAGATCGGAAAAAGCCGGGTGGTTGCGGATGGACGGGTCGCTGATGGTGTTGCACCACTTGCCCAACCGGCATTGAGTGTGGTCGGACAATTCATCGGGGCGCAGGGTTTCGCGCCCCACCAGCATGTCGGCCAGCCGCTTGCGCCAGATCATGTGGTCGGACTTGGCCACATGGATGGTCAAATCCTTGATTTCCAGATTGGCCATGTCACCCAGGGTCTGGGCGATCAGCTTGGCGGCATTGTCCATCTCGTTGGCCACTTGGCCGATGGTGGCGACGTTGCGCCCCGACATCTCGGCGATGATGCCGACACCGTGCGACATCTCCTCGGACGCCGCTTCCTGCTGGGTCAGGATGCTGGCGATGCCCTGCATGCGGCTGGTGACGTCGGCCACCTGGGCCGAAACCTGGCCCATGGCTTCGCCGGTCTGGGCGATCACCGCCTGACCGGTTTCCACCGCCCGGGCGCCGTCTTCCATGGTACCGACGATTTCCGCCATTTCGCGGCGCAGCGTTTCGATGCGGCCACGAATGTCGATGGTGGCCTTGGCGGTCTGGTTGGCCAGATGCTTGACCTCGTTGGCGACCACGGCGAAGCCCTTGCCGGCTTCGCCGGCGCGGGCCGCTTCGATGGTGGCGTTCAGCGCCAAAAGGTTGGTCTGGCGGGCGATGGCTTCGATCTGGTTGACGATGTCGCCGATCTGGGCCGAAGCCTGCCCCAGGCTTTCCACCTTGCCACCGGCAGCCGCCACCGCGTCCGAGATGGCCTGCATGGAACGAACGGCCTTTTCCGACGCCTGACGCCCGGCCTCGACCGTCGCTTCGGCGGCTTGCGCCTGCTGGGCGGCGGCGCTGGAATTCTCGGCGATCTGTTCGACGCTGGTGTGCAATTGCTCGGCGGCGGCGGCGATGGTCTGGCTGCGACGATCCGACTCGGTCACCGAACGCATCATGCCGGCGGTTTCGGTCACCGCTTCGTTGATGTTGACCGACATCTCCACATTGCGCTTCAGCTCGGCCAAGGCGCGTTCTTCCAGGCGCCCGGCCAAGTCCTTGATCTTCTGGCTGATGGGGCACTGGCCTTCGGGGACCGACAGGTAACGGCCGGCCATGATCATGTCCACCATCTCGTCGATCAGGGCCAGACGGTCGGCGGCGAAAGCCTCGTCGGCAACGCTTTGATTGGCCTCAGCCCGTGGTGGCTGCGCCTTGCGTGACGTGAACATGCCCATTCCCCTTCCCTCGACCCACCGCTACACGGTCGGCTCGGCTGCAGACGGAAACGTCCGCGGCACCATTAGCGATTGATAATTCTCACCCATCTTTTGGGTCAGGGGTATACTTCTTTAGGGGTAGGTTTCGCAAGTCATAAAACAGCAACACCCCCCTTTCCGCCCTGGCGGAAAGGGGGGGTTTACAAGCACATTCAGAAGCTCAGCGACTTGGCCTGGACCACATGCGGCAGGCTGCGAACCGCTTCCAGGATGGCATCGGTCAGCGGCTGGTCCACCTGGGTCAGCAAGATGGCGTCGCCACCGGCCTCGGCCCGGCCCAGATGGAAGGTGGCGATGTTGACCCCCTTGTCGCCCAGCAACGACCCCAGGGCGCCGATGAAACCCGGTTTGTCCTGGTTGGTGACGTACAGCATGTGGCTGCCCAGCTCGGCTTCGATGGGGATGCCCTTGATCTCGACGACACGCGGCTTGTCACCGCCGAACAAGGTGCCGGCCACCGAACGGGTGCGCTGTTCGGTCACCAAGGTGACGCGCAGCAAGGTGTTGTAGTCGCCGGTCCGTTCGTTGGTGACTTCCGACACTTCGATGCCGCGGGCCTTGGCCACCAGCGGCGCGTTGACCATGTTGACCGATTCCATCATCGGCCTCAGCAGGCTGGCCAGCACCACGGCGGTCAGCGGCTTGATGTTCAACGCCGCCACATGACCTTCATATTCGATCTGCACCGCCTTGATGGCGTGCTCGGTCAGTTGGCCGGCGAAGCCGCCCAATTGTTCCGCCAGCTTCAGATAGGGCTTCAGCTTGGGAGCGTCCTCGGCGGTGATGGCGGCCATGTTCAAGGCGTTGGCGACGATCCCCGACAACAGATAGTCAGACATCTGTTCCGCCACTTGCAGCGCCTGGTTTTCCTGGGCCTCGGCGGTGGAAGCACCCAGATGCGGGGTACACACCACCTGTTCCAGACCGAACAGCGGGTTTTCCTTGGCCGGTTCCACCTGATAGACGTCCAAGGCGGCGCCCGCCACCTTGCCCGACACGATGGCGTCGCGCAAATCGGCTTCGTTGATCAATCCACCACGGGCGCAATTGACGATGCGCACCCCGTCCTTCATCAAGGCGATGGATTCGGCCGAGATCAGGTTGCGGGTGGCTTCGGTCAGCGGCGTGTGCAGGCTGATGAAGTCGGCGCGCGCGTAAAGCGTGGGCAGATCGACCTTTTCGATGCACATGTCATGGGCGCGGCCTTCCGACAGGAAGGGGTCGAAAGCGATGACCCGCATGCCGATGCCCAGCGCCCGGTTGGCGACGATGGCGCCGATATTGCCCGAACCGACGATGCCCAAGGTCTTGCCGGTCAGCTCGACCCCCAGGAACTTGCTCTTTTCCCACTTGCCCTGATGGGTCGAGGCGTTGGCGGCCGGGATCTGGCGGGCCAGGGCGAACATCAAGGCGATGGCGTGTTCGGCGGTGGTCACTGAATTGCCGAACGGCGTGTTCATCACCACCACACCGCGATCGGTGGCGGCGGCCAAGTCGATGTTGTCGGTACCGATACCGGCGCGGCCGATCACCTTCAGATGGGGGGCGCAATCCAGCAATTCGGCGGTCACCTTGGTGCCGGAACGCACGGCCAATCCGTCGTAATCGCCGATGATGGCCTTCAGTTCGTCGGACGACAGGCCGGGGCGGACGTCGACCTGGATGCCGTGATGCGTGAACGCCTGCTGGGCGGCCTGGCTGAACCTGTCGCTAATCAGAACCTTGGGCATGACGACGCTTTCCTAAATCACTTCGACGGGGTATCGGCCGCGACCTGGGCGAACGCCCAGTCCAGCCACGGCAACAGGGCGACCACGTCGGCGGTTTCGACGGTGGCGCCGGTCCAAATGCGCAAGCCCGGGGGCGCGTCGCGATAGGAACCGATATCGAAGGCCACCCCCTGCTTGTCCAGCAAGCTTACCATCTTCTTGGCGAAAGCGGCTTGATCTTCCGCCGACAACGCGGTGAACAAAGGCGCCTTGATGGTCATGCACACCGAGGTGCACGAGCGCTGGGCCGGGATTGCCGCCAAGTTGACCGCCCAATCGGAAGCGTCCAGCCAATCCTGGATGGCGGCACGGCTGGCCTCGGCGCGCGACATCAAGGCCGGCAGACCGCCGATGGACTTGGCCCACAACAGCGCGTCGATCTGGTCTTCCACCGCCAGCATGGACGGCGTGTTGATGGTGTCGCCGCGGAAGATGCCTTCCACCAGCTTGCCGCCCGAGGTCAGACGGAAAATCTTCGGCAACGGCCAAGCCGGCACATAGCTTTCCAGCCGTTCCACCGCACGTGGGCTAAGCGCCAGCATGCCGTGCGCGCCTTCGCCGCCCAGCACCTTCTGCCAGGACCAGGTGACCACGTCCAGCTTGTCCCACGGCATGTCCATGGCGAACACGGCGCTGGTGGCGTCGCAGATGGCCAGGCCCCGGCGGTCGGCGGCGATCCAGTCGCCATCGGGCACCCGCACCCCGGCGGTGGTGCCGTTCCAGGTGAACACCACGTCACGGTCGAAATCCGCCTGGGTGAAATCGGGCAACTGGCCATAAGGCGCGGTGAAGACCCGCACATCATCCAGTTTCAATTGTTTGGTGACGTCGGACACCCAGGTCAGGCCAAAGGTGTCCCAGGCGAACATGTCGATGCCCCGCGCCCCCAACAAGGACCACAAGATCATCTCGACCGCCCCGGTATCCGACGCCGGCACGATACCCAGACGCCAGCCGGCGGGCAGCCCCAAAATCTCGGTCGACAGGTCGATGACCTGTTCCAGCTTGGCCTTGCCGATCTTGGCGCGATGCGAGCGGCCGAAGGGGGCGTCCTTCAAGGCCTCCACCGACCAGCCCGGACGCTTGGCGCAAGGACCCGAGGAAAAATTGGGATTGTTGGGCTTCGACGACGGAAGCGCGATCTGGGGCATGGTGGCAGGAAACCCTTGGGTTTTTAGACAGCGCCGGAGTTTAGCAGGGCATGACCGCCAGGCAAGCTTTTCGGGTCACAGCCCCCACACCACTTTGACGCCCACGGCAAAGGCGGCCCACATCAACAAGATCATCGGCAACCCCGCCTTGACGTAATCGGCGAAGCGGTAATGCCCGGGCCCCATGACCAGCAGGTTGGTCTGGTAACCGATGGGGGTGGCGAACGAACAATTGGCCGCCAGGATCACCGTGATGGCGAACAGCGCCGGATCGATGCCCAGTTGACGGGCCACCCCCACGGCGATGGGGGTGAAAAGCACGGCGGTGGCGTTGTTGGAAAGCACGTTGGTCAAAGCCGCCACCAGCCCGAACATGGTGACCAGGATCGCCCATGGGCCGACATCGCCCACGGCCGACAGCAGGGTCTTGGCCAAAAAGGCGGCGGTGCCGGTGGCGTCCATGGCCTCGCCCAGGGCCAAGGCGTTGCCCACCAGCAACACCACCTTGGAATCGATGGCCCCCACCGCCTGACGCGCCGTCAGCCCCCCCAGGGCGACCAGCGCCACCGCGACGGCGATGGCGGCGATGGCGATGGGCAGCACGCCGGTGGACGACAAACCCAGCATGGCCAGGAACAGCAGGCCGGCGGTCTTGGCGTGGTGGACGCGCGGCAACAGACCGGCACTACCCGAGATCACCACCAGATCACGGTCCTGGCGCAGGGTTTCGATATCGCTTTCAAGCCCCATCAGCAACAGCACGTCGCCGGCCTGCAACCGCAAGCCGCCGGTGGGGCCACGCATCATGCGGGCGCGCCGTTCCAATCCGACCACCACCAGGTTGTGATAGCGGTTCAGCCCCAATTGTTCGACCGAGAAGCCGGTAAAGCGCGAGGTGGGCGGCACCATGGCTTCCACCAGAACCTGTTCCACCATGGGGGCTTGCGGACGCGGGGCCGGAAGGTTGTCCTCGTCGTCCTCGTCCTCGTCGTCATGGACTTCCGGCACCGACAACAGACCGGGATAGCGGGCCGCCGTTTCGGTCAGCGCCTTGCGCGAGCCGGCGATCATCAGCACGTCGCCCGCCTGCAGCACGATGTCGTCATAGGGCGGGAACACCGATTCGCCGTGACGGATGATCAGATGCACGGTGATGTCGGGCAATTGCTTGAAGGTGCCGGCCTGGGCCTGCACGCCGTCCAGGTCCGAGTTCTTGCCCACCTTGCATTGCGACACGAATTGCTTGCCGGTGCCGCCGCCCGACTGGGTTTCGCCAGCCCCCTTGGGCAACAGACGCGGCATGACGAACAACACGTAAAGCAGCCCGATGCCGGCCACCCACACGCCCATGGCGGTCTGCTGGAAAAAGCCCAGCCCATCCTCGCCCTGGGCGATCAATGACGACGACACCAACAGATTGGTGCTGGAACCGATCAGGGTGGTCATGCCCCCCAGGATGGCGGCGAAAGACAACGGCATCATCAGCCGCCCCACCCCCAGGCCCGCGCGCATGGCCAAGGCCTGGAACACCGGCAGGAACATCACCACCACCGGGGTGTCGTTGATGAAACCGCTGGTCACCGAAACCAGGACCAGTGCGAAGGTGATCAGAACCACGGGCGACAAACGCAGATTGCCGACCCCGTCGGCCAGTCGGTCCAGGGCGCCGGTGCGGTTCAACCCCTCGGCCACCACCAGCAGCGCCATCACCGTCAACAAAGCGGGATTGCCGAAACCGGCCAACAGGGTATCGGGCGACAGCAGGTTCTTGCCGTTGGGCCCCGCCACCGGCAGGAAATGGAACACCACCATCATGGTGACCAGGATGCCGATGGACGCCACCTCGACCGCCACCTTCTCGGACATGTAAAGCGCCAGGGTCAGCACCAGCAGCCCCAAGGTCACCCACATTGGGGCCGTCATCGCCAATTCGCCCAACACCCGAACCCTCCACCCGAAAGCTTGCAACAACAGCAATATCACTCCGACACTTATTACAGCAAGTAATAGTATGATATATATATTTTACACAACAATATTGCCATTTCATAAACATTGGGTAGTGATAGCTTGATGTCATGCCCACTTTCGATTTCGACCCGTTCGCCCAGATGCGCCGCCAAACCCACGGGGCACCGCCACCGCCGTTGGAGCAGGCCGCTTTCGACGCGGCCCACAACGCCGTCATCGCCCATTTGCCCCAAGGACTGGACGCGGTGCTGGATGCGGTCGTCGCCACCTGGGCTCGGGCCGACGGCATTTTCGACACCGTCCGCACCACTCCGGCCTATGCGTTGGGCGCGCCTCCAGCGGCCTGCCGTCGCGGCTGCGGTTGGTGCTGTCACCAAAAAGTGGGGGCCGCCGCCATCGAGGTGCTGGCCATTTCCCGCGCCCTGGCCGAACGCCCGACGGAACGACGCATGCTGGAAGCGTGGCAGGTCGGCCAACCCTGCGCCTTCCTGAAGGACGGAGCATGCAGCATCTACGACATTCGACCGCTGAAATGCCGATCGCTGTGGCATGTGGACGTGCGCCATTGCATGGCCAAATATGCCGGATTGCCGGTCGGCGGGGCGAAAACCGACCCAAGCTTTCGCAGCGAACCGAAAATGATCTACGAAGGCGCCCTGAAAGGGCTGGCGCTGCCCCTGATCAAGCAGGGCCGCGACTGCCCCGGCCTGGAACTGATGCCAGCCTTGCGGGCGGTCATCGACAAGGAAGATGCCGCGCAAATGTGGTGGACGGGGCACAGCCCCTTTCCCGCCGAAACCGTGCTGGATTGGTTCCCCAAGCCGAGTAAAAAACGGCGGCGCTAAATCAGATTTCGGCGAAACCGTCCACATAGGGCACCACGTTGCCGGCGATCAGCACCCGCTCGCCGGCCTGTTCCACCCACAACAGCCCGCCACGGGCCGAGACCTGACGGGCGACCAGGACGCTTTTGCCCAGACGCTTGGCCCAGAACGGCGCCAACACGCAATGGGCCGAACCGGTCACCGGGTCCTCGGCGATGCCCTTGCGCGGGGCGAAATAACGCGACACGAAATCGCAATCCCCGTCGCCCGGGGCGGTGACGATCAGGCCGGGCTTGGACAGGCCGGCCACCGCCGCCAAGTCGGGCACCAGCGAACGAACCGCGTCGGCACTGTCCAAGACGCACAACAGATGGCCGGGAGTGGCCAGCACTTCGCGCACCGGCTTGGCCAGAATGGCATCGATGCCTTCAGGGAAAACACTGGGCCGGGGCTTTTGGGCGGGAAAGTCCAGCACCAGCCGCCCGTCCTGGCGGAACACCGCTAGGTCGCCGCTTTTCGAGCGGAACACCACGCGATCGTCGCTGTCGCCCTGGCGCAGCGAATCCAACACCACCCAGGCCGCCGCCAAGGTGGCGTGGCCGCACAGATCGACCTCGATCTTGGGGGTGAACCAGCGGATGTGCCACCCCGCCTTCGAACGGACCAGGAAAGCGGTTTCCGACAGATTGTTTTCCGCCGCCACCTTCTGCAAGGTGACGTCCGCGGGCCATTCCGACAGCACCATCACCGCCGCCGGATTGCCGGCGAAACGCCTTTCGGCGAAGGAATCCACCTGCCAGAACGCCGCCCGCATCACTTCCTCCGTCACCGTTTACGCGCATCCAGATCGGAATCGCCGTTCGGTCCCAAGACCACCGGCGGAAAACACAGCAAGGCCGACACGGCGCCGCGCTGAAGTGCTGCGTTCACCGCCATGTCCACGGCGAAACCTTCGACACGCTGGCGGTTGCGGACCAATTCCACCGACACCGATTGCAGCGGAAAGCATTGATCCAGCAATTTGGCGGCACCTTGCGGGCTGATGGCATAGGCCAGCAATCCCCAGCACAGATGGGTGCGCACCAATGGCGGTGGCGGCATGGGGGCGGCGGCTTGGGCATAGCGGTCGAAATCACCGGGACCACCGCCGAAGGTGACATGCGCCAACAAGCGGTCCGGCATTTCGATCAACGCTTCGCCATCGGTGTTACAGCCCAGAAAGACCAGGTCGGCATGCTCCAAGGCCTTGGACATGGCGGTCAGTATCAGGGCGGCACCATGGCGCAGGCAGGCATCGTCCTCGAACACCAGGCGCCAACGTCCTTCGTCGACACAGGCCTGCCATTGTCGGCGGTGGGAGGCGGCGGTGGCCGCCACCCGGGGGTCACACCCTTCGGGGCAATCCTGCGGGGTCAAATCCTCGGGCTCGACCGCCACGTGAAAGCGCCAATGCACCGGATGGGCGGAATTCCAGTCCAGGAAACGGCGCCGCCGGTCCTGGCGACTGGCCCGGTTGACCACGTGGACGAGCGGGCGCCCCGTCACCAGCCATACTCGGCAATGGCGTGCAGGTGGTTCAGCGGCCCATGACCATGGCCCAAGCCCGGCGCCGTCTCGATGGCACGCCGCACATAGGCCCGGGCGCGCGACACCGCGTCCGGCAGCCCCATGCCCTGGGCGATACCGGCGGCCACCGCCGAAGCCAAGGTGCAGCCGGTCCCATGGGTCGAGTCGGTGTGGATGCGGGTGTCGGCGAAGCGCCGCACCGCATCGGGCATGGCCAACAGATCCACCAGATGGTCGCCCGGCAGATGCCCCCCCTTCAATAGCACGGCACCGCAGCCCAGCGCCAGAAGGTCGCGGGCGGCGCCTTCCATGTCGTCGATGCCGGCGATGCGGCGGCCCAGCAAGGATTCCGCCTCGGGGATGTTGGGGGTGATCAAGGTGGCACGGCGCACCAGAAGCGCGATCAAGGCTTGGCCGGCATCGTCGGCCAACAGCGCGGCGCCGCCCTTGGCCACCATCACCGGGTCGACCACCAGGGGAATGCCGGCGGCGTGGCTGTCCAGGGATTTCGCCACCGCCTCGATCACCGGAACGCTGGCCAGCATGCCGGTTTTGACGCAATCGGCGCCGATGTCGTCCAAAACCAGTTCCATCTGGCTTTGGATGAAGTCCGGCGGCACCGCGTGGATCCCGAAAACCCCGCGGGTATTCTGCGCGGTCAGGGCGGTGATGGCGGTGGTGCCGAAGGCGCCCAGCGCCGACACCGCCTTCAGGTCGGCCTGTATCCCGGCACCACCGCCGGAATCCGACCCGGCGACGATAAGAACGCGGCCCTTCATGTGCTTGAACCTTCCCTGCGGATCAGGGATCAGCCTGCCACGCCGCAGATATATTTCAAAGTCCTGAGGCGCTTGAAGGCCCAACGCAGGCGCTCGCGCATCTGGGTGGACAGACGTTTGGGGTCGATACTGGCCGAAGCCGGCACCCCCGCCGCCAGATCGGCCAGTTGCTGGTCCAGCATGACGCGGAAGACGATTTCACGGATTTCCAGGAAATCGCGCCAATCGTCTTCATGCAGCAATTCCATGTCCTTGATGGCGGTGTAACGCTCGTCGGTGCCGGTTTCCAGCACATGGGCGCGAATGGCACGGAAGCGCGCCGCCGACACCAGCGGCAGCAAGCCGAACTTTTTGGCGTTCAAGCGGCCGTTCTTGGTGACGAAACCGCCCCAAAAGGTCAAGGACACGTCCATCTTGGCCACGTGCTGGGCCAGATACTGCATGAAGAAGGCCGATTGCGAGGCCTTTTCCACCGCCCAGCCGCGCAATTCCTCGGCCAGTTCGGCATCGCCCCACACCGGTTGGAAATCGAAGAAGATGTCGCAATACATCACCGTCTGATTTTCCAGCGAGAACACCCAGGAATGGATCTCGTCCTTCCACTCGTCCAGGCTTTTGCGCCATTTGGGTTCGCGGGCCATGACGCCGCCGTCACAGAACGGAATCCCCGCCTGGTTCAGCATCTCGTTGACGCGCTTGCCCAGTTCGGCGAACCACACGTCGTCGACGGCGGTGCCACGATGGACGATGGCGTTGTCCTGGTCGAACACCAACAGGCTTTCGCCGCGCCCGCCCGACCCCAGGACCAGCATGGCATAAGGCGCCGGCGCCTCGCCCCAGCCGTCCTGACGCATGGAAATTTCGGCCAATTCGGTGGCCCGCGCCGTCAGATCGCGGATGACCAGGGCGATCACCGAGGAAATGCCCCGCGCCGGCACCCCTTCGGCCAAAAGCGACCGGGCCAGACGGGGCAGCGCCGCCATGGCGGCGGCCATGTCCTCGGGGCCCTTGGCCTCGTGGACCGAATCACCGATCACCAGGGCGTCGTTGGCGCGGACCTTCAACAGCGCCCGGCCGGTGACCATGCCCAAGGGACGGCGTTCCCGGTCGACCACCACCAGATGGCGCAGCCCCAGACGGGTCATCTTGCCCAGCGCCACATAGACGAAGGCGTCGGCGGGCACGGTCGACACCGGGCGGCTCATCACCTGGCCCAACGGCACGTCCAGACCGGCGGGGCCTTGGGTGGACAAGATGCGCAGCAGGTCGCGTTCGGTCAGGATGCCCAAGGCCCGGCCCTGGCTATCGACACCGACGATCGAGGAAACCCGGGACTCGTACATGCGGTGGATGGCGTCGGTCAGCGACACCCCCTCCTCCGCCGTCAGGACCGGGGTGCTCATCACTTCATGCAAGCGATGGCGGTAGGGAAAGCTGTCGATTCGCGCCAAAGCGGCAACATCATTCATTGCAAATTCATCCAAATTCATGCCAGGGCCAAGGACGACGAAGATTGAAGGATGAAAGGGTCGTTCCAGTCCGGCGCAGCCTACCCAAAAGTGTCGAATCAGAAAACGCGTAAACGAATAATGCCAGGATACACAAGAAAATCCACATCACCACAAAGCTTAACGCCCTGAAGGCTGGATGTTGCTTAGAAATTCATGACGATATTCACTTGGCGCCGTCAAGGAGAAGCAATCGACAAAACTAGCCGCCCCCCGGCCCAGCTCCTGCCATGCAAATAATTCAACCCTGCCCCGCAAGCACAGTTGACGGCAATCTAGGCGGATGTTAATGACGTCGGAACCTCTCGGCAAGCGTCGGGGTCATTCCGTGTTCGCATGGGTGCCCTTCGGCCAACGCAACGGGACAACAAAACCAGGCCGGCTAACGGCCTTGATAACAACAACCGACCCCGAAAAGCGGGGCGGGAAATAGCGGAGGGTCAAAGTGGCACAATCACCGAATGTGAATGCTCATGCCGCCGCGCATGAGAAAATCACCGCCAATCCCAAGTTCCATGAGCTGGTCAGCAAGCGGCGTTCGTTCGCCTGGATGCTGTCCACCATCATGCTGGGCATCTATGCCGGCTTCATCTTGCTGATCGCTTACGGCAAGAGCTTCCTGGGTCAGTCGCTGTCGGGTGGCGTCACCACCATCGGCTTCCCCATTGGTGTCGCCACCATCCTGTCGGCCATCGTGCTGACCGGTATCTATGTGCGTCGCGCCAACACCGAATTCGACGAACTGAACCGCCAGATTCTCGAGGAAGCCCGCTGATGAAGTTCTCCAAGTACGCTCTCGCGGCTGCTCTCGCCCTCGGCGGGACCTTGGCCGCCACCGCCGCTTACGCCGCGGGTGCCGATCTCGGCAACGTGGAAAAGCAAGACACCAACTGGCACGCCATCATCATGTTCGCGATCTTCGTGGGCATGACCCTGGTCATCACCTATTGGGCCGCCCGCAAGAACAAGACCGCCGCCGACTTCTATGCGGCCGGTGGCGGCATCACCGGCTTCCAGAACGGCATGGCCATCGCCGGCGACTACATGTCGGCGGCTTCGTTCCTGGGTATTTCCGCCCTGGTTTACGGTTCTGGCTTCGACGGCCTGATCTTCTCGGTGGGCTGGCTGGTCGGCTGGCCGATCATCTTGTTCCTGATCGCCGAACGTCTGCGTAATCTGGGCAAGTTCACCTTCGCCGACGTGGCGTCGTACCGCTTGGCCCAGGGTCCGGTGCGTATCTTCGCCGCCACCGGCGCGCTGATCGTCGTCATCTTCTACCTGATCGGCCAGATGGTCGGCGCCGGCCAGCTGATCAAGCTGCTGT
>DISD01000031.1 GCA_002435715.1 Rhodospirillaceae bacterium UBA6219 | reverse complement strand
TCCACTCTTTCCGGGCAAGTCCACTGGTGGTCAGGCCTGTTCCGATGGAGAACTTCTAGGGAAGCTCGTCATCGTCGTCGTCCTCCTCGTCATCCTCCGGCTCAGGGATCCTTATCTCAACGGGCGGGCCGAATTCTATGAGCTGGGGAGAGAAGGAGAGTTTGTCCACGGACACGCCGAGCCTATCCACGGGTTGCAAGGCATCCAACACGCCTCTCGCGAACACTTGAACGTCAGGGCATACCCTCAGGGTGCCTCTCCCCGCACCGACTTCGTATAGCCTCCATAACTCGTACGGACCTTCACATCTGGCGGCTTCCTCCAACTCGCCGATGGAGATGTTGATCGGCTCTTCAAACCCGTAAGCGGTCGACTTGACCTCGATCTTCATTTCCACCCCGCCACGGTTCGCACGGAGGTCATAAGGGGAATAGAAATCCTCTTGCACCGAGGCCCAAACCACGTCTGTCACCCCATCCATCCGAGAAAGATGGTAGTGAGCGACTTCCTCACCACGGGTTCCAACAAGCTCCGCCGCCGATCTCCAATCCGCGTGTTGCTGGGCCGTCACGCCGCGCCTTCCACGGGTTCCCCTGGCTCGGCGACGAGCAGCCGCCACTCCGTTTGCTGCGGCCTCGGCTTCATATCCTGGAGTGTCCCCCTGCTCCGGCTCCTGAAGGAATTGCCTTAGCGGATGATCGGCAGGCAAACCGACGCGGTCGAACGCGTATCGCAGTGTCTCCCGATCACGCTCCACCATTTTCCGCTGCCCGAGCAACCTATGGAGTTCGGCGAAAAGGGCGCCATCTCCAGGCAGGGGCGCGCACACGAACGCTATCCTGCCCCCCGTCGGGACGCGACGGCCGAAAAATTCGATGATGGCGATGTTGTTCTCGGGAACAAATTCCTCCGCAAGCGCCAAATCGGGGGGCAGCATCCCGGAGAACCTGTCGCGCTCCTCCCAGTTGCCTCCCTCGTTCCCCGGGTCGCGGAAGAACCCGTTGAGACGCCAGTTCCTCTGCGTTTTGGTGACTTTCGTCGCCGCGTCGAAGGGATTTGTTGTCCCAGGGCCATACACTGTCATCGGAAACACGAACGCGGGGCGCCTCGGACGGACGCCTTCGGGAGTCTGTCGCTGCGCCAGTGCCTGCTGTTCGACGGCCGCAGCAGGCAACTCGGGGAAGAACCTGTCAATGAAAGTCTTGCGCGGAAGCGCGATCGATTTTTGGGCTGTAGTCTGCCCGGCTTCCGTCCGCCCGTAATAATGCCGGGCGATGATGGTCACGTCGGAATAAGTCAGTCGCTTCAGCGCAATCTTGGACATCCCCGGCTCCCAATCTGGTCACCCGAAAGGTGTACCAGGGGTAGAGCCAGAGATCCAGGAAACTACTCGGCCGCCGCCTCGACGGTGGCCGAGCACCCTTTCCGGACGGCTTCGAGCAGGGCGCCGCCCATGGCCTTGGCGAAGAGCGGCGGCACCGCATTGCCGATCTGCTTAAAAGCCGGGTTCATCGTGCCTTCGAAGATGAACCCGTCGGGGAAGGATTGCAGGCGGGCGGCCTCGCGGACGCTGATGCAGCGGGCCTGTGCACCGTCGTAGTGGATGTGCGAGTAAGTGTCCTTACCGATGTGCGCGAGCAGGGTGCGGCTCGGAAAATCGGCCCGCAGCTTCCACCAGCGGTTCGGGAAGTTATGGACGGGGTATGGGGGGACCATGGCCCTGTGCAGGGCCGCCCGCTCGGCCTCCGTCAGCCGCTTGCCGAGTTTCCGCTCTCGACGGCGGGCCTCAGTCTCGAACAACTCGGTCGCAACCCGGTGGGCCTCGGGGTACTCGGCTCCCTGGGGCATGTGCCGGAAGATGTCCGTGTCCCTGGGAAGATAACGGATTTGATGGTCGGCCACGCCGACATCGTTCTCGAAGCCTTTCCAGTTCCGCATGTCACGGGCGTACTCGGACAGGGGACGCGTCGGGTCGTACGGGATCACGTCGATGAACCGGCGGGCTCCGCGCTTCAGTTTGCCTTCGAGGTGCAGCGTAATCGGCGGCAGGTCGCCGATCGCTTCTTTTGCGGTCACCGCGAAAGGCTTTGCGTCGTCCTCGGGAGGCTCGACGAAGTGCGAATGGGACAGGGTGTCCAGGAACTTGTACGCGACCGCCCGGGTGCCCTCGTAGCCCGAAGGGAGTTCGAGGTGCCGCAACGGAGCCGGGAACTCCGGAACGACGCCCAATTCCTTGCGGACTGCGAGTAGGATGACGCGGTCCCGCATCTGCGGGACGCGGTAGAAGGCGGAGTTCAGGAGGCTGTAGCGGGCCTCGTAGCCCATTTCGTCCAGAGCCTCGGCCACCTCTTCAACCACATTGTGGCCGCCGTAGTTCATGATGTCGGGAACGTTCTCCATCAGGAGCGCGACCGGCTTCATTCGGCGGACGTAATGCAGGTAACGGAGATAGAGGTTGCCCCTAGGGTCGACCTTGAAGGCCTCCGGGTGCTCGGCCACCTCCCGGAGCTTGGCGCGGCCGACGCGGGCATAGGCTTGGCAGGGCGGGCCGCCGACGATCAGGTCGACCGCCTCCTCGACAGAGCCAAGGCCGAATTCCTTCACAACGTCTTCCGGTTCGGCCTCGGTGATGTCATGCGGCTTCGCATGCATCGCACGCACGGGTTCGGGCGAGTCGCGGAAGAAATTGCGGGCATGGGAGGCCGCGGCGTGCCCGTCGATCTCCAGGGCCGCGACCAAGTCGCAACCAAGGGAATGAAAGCCGAGCGAAATACCGCCGCAACCGGCGAAGAGGTCCAGCGTGCGGGGGCGTCCGCCGCGCGCCAGCCTTTCGGCTTTTGCAGCGACGATCTCAGCGTCAGAACGCTCCCCAGATCTGGTGGACATCCGTTTCAAGCCGGCGAAATGTTGACAAGTTGACGGAGCATACCGGACGGCCCAAGGAATTTGTATCCCTTTCGTGGTGGGATCTTGACCGGGGCGTGCCGGTGTCGGACCCTGCTGCCGATCAGGTCGACCGCAGGGGACGAGATGCAACTGCAAGAGAGGCAGAAGGCTTTCCTGAACGCCGTGAAGGACCGTTTCGGGGCAACCAGGAAAACGAAGGTGAACCAAGCGTTCGGCGTCTCAAACTCCGCGAAGGTGATCGAGGGCGGCATCCAGCTTGGCGTCCCCAATCTCGACAACTTCGGAGAGGACGTGGACGGTTTCCTGCTTCTCTGCCTCATCCGTTTCCCGCCCGAGGATGAGGTCTATTTTGCCATCCGGGTAGCCGGCGACGTCCCTGTCCTCAGGGCCCGCCTCGACGAGATGCGCCGGCTCGGACAGGAGGCGAAGGCGAAGGGCAAGACGGCCGCCGACCCGGAGGACTTCGCTCTTGAAAGCGACGAAACGGTGGCGACGGTGATCGCCTACCGGGAGTTCAACAACCTGGTGCCCACCTACCTCGCGGCCGAGGACGGCAGGCTTTACTTCCGCAACAAGCAGTTCTGGGACAGCCTTCGGTTCGACCTCTCCGCAGTCGGCCCCGGCGTGCGGGTCGACGAGGTCGCGGTGGCAATCTACCCGCCGTCCGCCTCCGCCCGCCGCTCCACGCTCGCCCGCGAGTTCGTGGGCTACCTGGGAAAGATGGTCGGCCGCGCGAGGGTCCATGAGATCGACGCGTTCCCGGACGAGCGGGTGGTGGGCGAGTCCATGAGGCGGATGCCTTCGACCATTCCGATCGCCGATATAAGGAAGCATATCGGGAAGCTTGGCGGACACTATGTCGACGGGCTGGTCGAACGCTACCACGAAGCCCTCAACTATCTGCCGGCGAAGCATTTCGCCATCCTCAAGGGCCTGTCCGGCACCGGAAAGACCCAACTCGCCCTGCAATACGCCCGCGCCGTCCACGGTCTCGCCGCCGGGGAGCCTGACCCGCTTCTGTATGTCTGCCCAGTCCGGCCCGAATGGACGGACCCCACCGGACTCACGGGCTACCACGACGTGCTGACGAACCGGTACGTGGTGCCGCCGTTCCTTGAGGCCGTGCTCGTCGCCACAGCGTACCGGAATTCACCGGTCTTCGTCGTCCTGGACGAAATGAACCTCGCCCGGGTCGAGCACTATTTTTCCGACATCCTCTCGGCGATGGAGTCCGGCCACTCCATCCAACTGCATTCCAGTTCGGTCCCTCTCGAAGGCAGCACCGGCGGCGAGATCAGGGCTGAAATCGCTTTCCCGCCGAACCTCTACCTCACGGGCACGATCAACGTGGACGAGACCACAAACCCGGTCTCCGACAAGGTCCTGGACCGCGCCGTGACCATCGACATGTCTATCGTCGACCTTCCCGGTTTCCTAGACGGCCTCAAAACCCGCGAACCCGCTGTCGCCGCTGCGGTGGACGCCTGCGCGGCCATGCTGGCAGCCGTCAACGGCGCCATGACGCCCCATGCCCAAGGCTTCGGCTACCGCGTGGCGGAGGAGGTGATCCGCTACCACACCTTCGCGACGGGAACCGGCCGGCCTTCCTCCGCCGTGCTCGACGACATGCTGGTACAGAAGGTGCTGGTCAAGCTGAGGGGCTCGCATGCCCAGAGGCCGATGCTGGACAGGCTCGCGGCGCTGCTTGCGGACCTGCCGAGGTCGGCGGAGACCATCGCCCGCATGGAGGCCGAACTGGACGAAATGGGATCGTTCCGCAACGCGAGGTGAGCCTTTGGAGTTCCACCTGACCCCTTCAGGCTCGGACCGCTCCTACCGGGTCTGGCCATCGCCGGAATCCATCCCTGAGGGGATGGTCCAGGAGGCCCGCGACCACGTCCTGGAACTGAGAGGCGCGGACGGCGCCGACAGGGCCGAACTCACCGTCGAGGGCGTGAGTCTCCAGGCGTTGCGCTCCCGCTCGCCGGATTCCGCAAGGTGGTTATGGTCGCCGGGCTTCAACGCAGGCATCGCCGAGGCGGAACTCCGCGTCCGCGGGCGGGTAGTCCGCATGGAGTTCGTCACCGATCCCGCCGCCGGCAAGGCCACCCGCGAGACGTTCGACCGCATGGTGGGGGACATCCTTTCCGACACGCTCGCTCTCCTGTCTGCCGGCGGGCACAGAACAGGCCTCTCCAAAGGCGTGGGCACCCGCCCGCCACCGCTGGCCCGACTGGAATACCTGCGTTCCCGGGCGGAAAGAATCGCTGACACGGTCAGGGCCATCGACGCTTCACCGCGACGGACGCTGGTCGCGGAGACCGAGGCATTGCCGTACTGGCGCGCCAGGGCAGCCACCGGCACTGAGATCGCGCGGTCAGTGGCGACCTCACGCCTGATTCGCGACATGAACGATCCGTCCGTCCTCCCCGCCGCCCTGCGGGGACATCTGCCGGCAAAAATCCGGAAGACCGTTCGCCGTTCCAGCCTCGACATCCCCGAGCACCGGGCCGTCAAAGCCTGCCTCCGCCACTGGGGACAGTGGCTTTCCGACGCCGCCGACCTTCTTGCCGCCGCGCCGCCGGAAGGCAGAAAGAGCGGGGCCGCCGCGAGGATAAGGGCGGCTGCGCGGACACTGACCTCGCTGCTGGCGCTGCCGTTGTTCGATGGGGTCGGGGACGCGGCGCCGAAGCCGGAGGCGACTCCTCTCTTTCGCCACGAGCCACGATACCGGGAATTCATGCGGTTGCACGAGGAAATGCTTCTCGGCGTGGCTCCGGTGTTCGGTGACTTCCTGGACCTGCCTCTGGCGCGCACACATGAGCTTTACGAATTATGGACCTACCTCCGCCTTGTCCGGACAGCCTCGGCGATCGGCGGTGGATTTGTCGACGTGTCACGTCTGTTCAGGATTTCTCCGGGAAATGTGGAGATCGCCAGGGAGCGGGTCGAGGCCAAGACAGGACGGATAACCATCTCCTTCCAGCGGAGCTACGGGGAATGCTGGCGGGAGGCGGCGGGCGTCGGCTCCACGAGCAGGACCATGGTCCCGGACATCGTGCTGTCTGTCGAAGGCCGGGCGGCATCCGTGGCATTGGACGCCAAGTACCGCGTGGACGGGGGCGTCGCCGACGCGATGACTTCGGCCCACACCTACCGCGATGCGGTCGTTGTGTACGGAAGTGATGGAACCCACCCGCTTTTTGCGGGTTCTTTCCTGCTGTCGCCACAGCGCATCGACCCGAAGGGTGACTGGAAGGCGGCAGGCAGCCCTGCGAGATTCTTCCACCCCGCTTACCGGGCAGAGTTCGGAATCGGTGCCTTCTCGCTCCCTCCCGACGCAGGTGCGGGCGTCCTCCGACGCATCCTGGAGGAGGCCGTAGCCTTCGTCGGAGGCCTGTGATGGCAGACAGGCTCACCCCGGAACAGCGGTCCCGCAACATGTCCCGTATACGGGGCAAGGACACCAAGCCGGAGATGCTGGTCAGGCGGTGCCTGCATTCCATGGGGTTCAGATTCCGTCTGCATCGCAAGGATATTCCCGGCTGCCCCGATATTGTGCTGCCCCGCCATCGGGCCGTGGTCTTCGTGCATGGCTGCTTCTGGCACCTGCACGGCTGTCCGAATTCCCGCATGCCCGCCACCCGTCCCGAATTTTGGGAGGTCAAACTGAAGCGGAACGCGGAACGGGACAAAGACGCCCAGGCCGGCTTGAAGAATGCCGGGTGGAGAGTGTTCGTTGTATGGGAATGCGCGCTGACAGGGCGGGAACGCCTTTCGCAGGAAGATCTGGGCAAACATCTCAAGGGATTTTTGGAGTCCAGTCAGACGGAAGGGCAGGTTCCGCATGTGCCACTGCCTGCTTAAGCATGGGACGCTTCTTACGGGCACTTGAAGCCAGAGAGAAACTGCCATCGATGACGATTTTTCCACGAAATGGTGGGGACAGGCGATGCAGGATGGGTTCCAGCGGGGCGGCCGAATCGGTCTCGCGTGACTCGGAGGTTGCCCCACTCAGCAGAAGCGTGATTCCATGCGTGCAGTTTGATGGCGGAATTCGGCGTTATGTCCAAACCGAGCAACGATTCAATTCTGCGGGCGGCAGTAAAAGCACAATTGGCGCGCCGCCATCTTGATACGCAGGATGCGTTCGTCGTGGAGGAGCTCCCGGTTTCGCGCGGCGACGCCCGTGTCGATCTCGCGGTGATCAATGGCAGGATAGAAGGGGTCGAGCTCAAGAGTTCGTTGGACACGCTGGACCGCCTGCCGCGACAGGCGTCGGTCTACAGTAAAGCGATGGACAGAATGACCTTGGTGGCTGCGCCCAGCCATATCGCGGAAGCGATTGATATCGTACCGGATTGGTGGTCGGTGTTCGAAGCGGCGATCGGCCCCCGCGGCGGTGTCCGCGTGAGGCGAATTCGCCAGGGCAAGCTCAATCCCAACCCGTCGGCGCGGGGCTACATCGGTCTCTTGGAGCGGGATGAACTGGTCAGCCTGCTCTCTGGGCACGGATTGGACCGGGGATGGCGCTCTGCGCCTTGGAATGCCCTTGCCGACCGGGTCGAAAAATGTGTGTCTGTCACCGCGGTCGCCGAAGGCGTCCGCCGCATGCTCAAGATCAGGATTCTGATCGAGGCACGCATCAGCGGCACGGCCTTCGGCGCTTCGGCCACGGGAGGAGGGCTCAGCTCGGGACTGCTTCCGGCCCTCACGGGTGGAACGCCTGATGCGTCAGGTGCTGGCTGACTCTCACGCCGACCCAAGGGCCGGGTGTGGTCAGCTTGAGTCCCTTGCCATCGTTCAGCAACCCGCGCGATGCCCGTTCCACCATATCGGTGCCCCAGGACGTGGACCGGCCACCCCAGACCCCGACGTCGCCCTTCACGGCCTTCGCGGCGTCCACGTAGCCCACGCTGTTGGACTTCTTTCCGGACCGGTCGAAGTGCCACTCCCGAAGGTGGGCGACATCGACATGCGGGAACCAGCCCGACGCCGCTTCCATCCCCGAACGACGCTGAACGGACGCGTGGTCGCCGTACTGGACGTCCCAGCCGGCCCGGACCAAGTCGAACAGATCGCGTTCCTGAATGCGCAGGCGGCCCGGCAGGTTGGTCAGCGAGCTGGGGAAACTGCCGGCCATGCAGACCTTGACCATGCCGCCGAACATCGGCGGAGAAAGGTGTTTCCTGATCTCGGCGAGGGCGTTGACGACGCGGTCACGGGCGCCAGACACGCTGTCGCGGATATAGCCGGCGTCGAGGATCAGGATGCCGCGGCCGGGATGGTCGAGGCCGGTGGCAGCGGCCAGGAAGGCCGAGACCGCCCCGGGGACGCCGAGATGGACGCGGAAGGCAATACGCCGGTCGGCCGCCACCACCGCCCTGATCTGCACGAGCGCCGCAGCGGGATCACTCAGCTTGGCCAGGGGGATGAAGTTCGGCTCGGAAAGGGCGAGTCCGGTCCAAGCGGAATAGCCTCCTGCCGGCGACTTCAGCAGTTCGAGCGAGCGGTTGAACTCGATCGTGTTTTCCCGCTGAAGCCGGTAGCGCTCCTCCTGTTTAGGGGAGGGGACGAACGGCTTCTTGCCGTCGGCCACCCGCTTTGCCGCCTTTTCGCGCCGTCGGATTTCGATTTCCTCGGGCGTGGCGACCGGGCGCGGCTCGGGGTTCCGCCCCCTCGTCGACCGGCTCGGCAGGATGACACTGGATTCAGCCGACGAGCTTGCCAAGGCATTCGGCGTTAGCCTGACCGCCGCCGCCATCAGGCTCGTGGAGACGGGGCCGGCGCCCGCAATGCTGATCTGCCACAGGCACGGGAAGAAGCCCTGGTTCCGCCCCCACCCCGACGTCCCCAAAGCCTTCTTCCCTCGCCAGGATTTGGATCAGGACTCTTATGCCATGGATGTCTGGGAAGGCAGGAAAGACCGGACCAGGGTGGTCAAAGTTGGGGCGGATGCTTGGATCAATCGATGGAACGCCGATCGGTTCGAAGTGATGGAACAGACGTTTCGGATCGGACGGGACACCATACTCACCATGGTGTGGTGGCAGGACGAGGCTCAGATCGAAGACGCTTTGGAAGATAAAGGTGGGACTGTCCGTCACCGAACACGAAGTTGATCCTTTCAAACTCGCATTCGGTCCAGGTCTTCACCAACATAAAGCTCCAGGAACAGACACTTCACCTAAATCCGGATTGGACTCGCCAGGGGCTCACCCCCGAGTGACAGACCATCCTGTATGGAGCCGACATGTAGCCGAAGCTTTCGTGGCCGTGTATTCACATCATGCCTGTTCCTTCCCACTGTTTCAGGCATCTGCCCCCATGGGAGCCGCCAGAGCCACGCGGATATCAAGGTCTTCGAGATCGCCGATCCCCAACCGACGCATCTCGGCATCCAGCCACTCTCGACCTTCCCCAAGCTCGGCAGCCACTTCGGGGACACCATCTCCCCGATACACATGCCAGCCGGCGAACAGGTCACGCAGGCGGGCCTCGAACGCCTTCGGCCGCAGCACCCGGAACCCCTTGACGCACACGCGGGCCAAGGAGGTCTCGGGGCCGACATCGACTTCCAATCCTTGCGGGGCGACCTCGGCCAAGACCAGGGGCAGCAGGGTGGAGTGCGACCACAACGCCCTGGTCGCCATCACCACGCCAAGGAAAACCGCCCGCGACGCGGCGGGCCACAGGTGGGACGCCACGAGATTGACCGTGCCGATCGCCGCAGCGAGGTCGTCGGCGTCGTCCCGAAGCACGAAGGTGGGGACGCCCGTCAGCTTCGCGGACACCTCATGGACCCAATCACCCTCACGGTAACGGGCCACGCCTGCGACCCGCATCTGCTCGTCCAGCAACGCGACCAAAGCCGGGCTTTCCCACTCGTCCCGCACCACCAGGGTTGCGGCTCCGTCAGGCAAATGACGACCGTCCAGAGCAGCTTGGTAGCGGTAGGTGCGGCCCATCTTGGCGGTGCCGGCGAACGGTGTGTGGAGTTCCACTAGGATGCCGTCCGCCTCGTAGCCGCGGACCCGTCCGCCGGGTCCGACGATCCAACCACCACGCTCCCGCACGAGTTTGAGAGCCTCCTCCGCAGCGGATTGGGCCTTGATCTGAGCGAACGTCGTCACCCTGCCCGCCATGACGTCCCCATCCTATTGGATTGTCAACGAAGCCAGGATGCTGCCGGGACCCTCAGGAAGGCGTCAAGGCCGGGAAGACGGCCAAAACCAAAGCTTTAGGAGCTGACGCCGACGGACACGGCCTGCAACCATGAAGACATGGATCCATGGAGGCATGAATGCCGGTATTGGCGGTGATCAACCGCAAAGGCGGTTGCGGGAAATCCACTTTGGCCACGGCGTTGGCGGGAACTTTCGCAGCCGGCGGGGTGCCGACGGCGATCCTCGATCTCGATCCTCAAGGGAGCGCGACCGCGTGGGGAGGTCGGTACGCTCGAAAAGCCTTGAGATCGCCTCGTGACGTAGGTCGTGCCACCGGAGATCGGGAAATTCCTTTTCTTTGACGGCGTCCCGGAAGGCATGGCCGAAGGCCCTCGGCGTCTCGACAGGGAAGACCTTCCCCGACTTGGGCTTCACGCCGCCCGGAGGCAGCAGCTCGCGGAAGGCGGCCACGGCCCTGGTGGAGAGGGGCACGCTGCGCGAGCGGTCGTTCTTCGTGCGTTCGAGGAACGCGTAGGGGGAATCTCCTTCAAGCCGAACCCTGTTCCATTCCAGCCCGGCGAGCTCTGCCTGGCGCATGCATGTCTCGATGGCGAGAACGACGGCCGGCTTCAGCCATGGCCTCGACGACTTGGCCGCCGCCTCGTAGAGGAGCGGTTCCTCATCGACGTCGCTGTCCTCAAGGGTCATCAGGCGGCGGTTGCGTCCGTTGCCGATCGAGGGACGAACGCCTTCGATCACGGGGTTGGTCACGGTGCCGGGGAACGCGAGCCTCCAAGCGTTGTAAAGACAGCTGATGAGATTTAGTCGATGGGCGGCGGTCTGCGGGGAGCAGATGGCGTCAGGGCCGCTTGCGTCGCCGTGCTCAGCGTTGTCCTCGTCGAGGACGTCGCGGCGCCATTCCAGGAGGTCCCAAGGAAGGATGGACGCCAGTGACCATGTCCGGAACCCGCCGTTCGTCCCGTTGTCGGCGAGCCAGTATTTCGCTTGGCTCACCTTGTTCTTGATGTGCTGGGTCCTGCACTTCCGCTTCCCCGTGGCCCGATCAACGGGGGCGATTTGGTCCAAGTACCACAGCAGTGCCTGTTCAAGGCTGGTGTCCCGGGTCCTGCGATCGTCGACGTAGTCCCGACCGACGATCTTGCCCTCCATTCGGAGCGCCCATTCCTCGGCCTCCTTATAAGTCTCGAACGTCCTCGTCCGGCTCACGCCCTTCCGCCGGATCTTGACCCGGTACTGGAAATCTCCACGGTCTTCGATCGTCGCCATGTTTCTCCTCGCGTTCGGCGAGGCGGATACTGGCGCGCTTCGACGAGCACGTCCGGAGGGTAAATTTCGGTTTTCGGCGATTTTTCGGGACACGCCGTCTTACGGCTTCTGTCCCATTTTGTCCCAAGAAAGGGACGCGAAATCAGCTAAGTGCTTGGAGCGGGTGAAGGGAATCGAACCATCGTCGTAAGCTTGGGAAGCGGTTCAGGACCCATTCAAGAATATGCTCATTTTCATTTTATATCGTTAAGTCAATGGCTTGATACTGCATGGTGCTGCGTGGAACTGCGCCACGCTGCAAATTGCGTGGTCCAAATTGGTCCAAGGCGCGTTGACAACGCACACCACCTGTGAGAGCGTGTTCTCGGCTTTGGTTACAGGGCTGTCACCTCATGGTGACCCGAACTTTCTCCTCGGGCCGATGGCTGCGAGGAGGTGCGAACCGGCGAGCACTAAAAAGGGTCGGTGTAGCAGGGTGCGGCGAGTGCGCACCCACGTCGGTCGGCGGTAACGACCGGTCCCGATACGAACGGCGAAGTCGGGCATCATCTCCCACAGATGAGGCTCCGCCGTGTCGATCCCTCCGTACATCCCACGTCTACAAGTTCCGCTTTACTATCCACTGTCTCAGCGCGTGGTGGACAACCTGATTCGCGACCGCAAGCTGCCGGTTATCCGCGAAGGCCGAAAGGTCATCATCCGCGCCATTGACGTCGAAACCTACCTCAACGCCAAGGTTGCCCCCGGTCGCCGTCGTGGCCGTCCGCGTAAAGCGGCGACCGCCGCCGAAACCCGCTAAGCCGATTCATCTGGTTGCAGCAGATGACGACGGCTACGGGTGCGGCGACGGCCGCGCATGCTGGTGCGCACGCATGTTGCGCCCTCGCAAACACATCACATGGCGAGCGGATCGAGGTCAAGCGCCAGGACGGCAAGCTTGGTACTCCTGCGAAATCGGTTGACGGTCGCCCTCAAGAGAGGCGGCGACAACGACATGCGTTGCAGGACGTGGCGGCTAAATTGTTGCCGGGCGAGCGCGTCCATCACTGCCGCCGAACGCCAACTGGATCAGCGGTATCCATACATTTGACTGATGGTCGCGCTCAGATCATCGGACTGCAAACGTGCGGGGCCTTGTGGGTCTGCCCGATTTGTTATCAGACCATAGCCCTGGCCCGCCGCGACGAACTGCGCCGGCTTCTCGCCTGGGCAAAAGATGGGGGATACGTCCCGTTGATGCTGACCCTCACGGTGCAGCACCATCGGGATATGCCCCTGCGTTGGCTCCTTGCCGGACTTCGGGCGGCGAAGAAGCGATTCCACCAGTCCCGAAACTGGCGTGCCCTCCGGTCCGTCCTTGTTGGGCATGTGACGGCTACCGAGACGCCGTGCGGCAAGAACGGTTGGCATGTCCACACGCACACAATACTGCTGGTAGATGTTGCGGACGAAGCCCAGGCGCTTCGGCTGTTCAGCGGTCTGCGCACTTCGTGGGAAAAGGCCCTCCAAGCTGAGGGGTTGACCTGCAATGACCACGGCTTTGACCTGCGAGGAGCGGCCCAGGCCGGGGACTATCTGGCAAAGTGGGGTGCAGCTGAAGAGCTTGCCCTATCGGGCGAAAAGGCGACCAAGGGGCGCTCGCCGTGGCAACTCCTGGGGATCGCCGGTGGCCTGATCCCGGATGACCTATTCAGTGACGAGGACGCCACTGCCCGATGGTTGGAGTATGCGGCAGCATTTCGTGGCCGCCGACAACTCGTTTGGTCGCGCGGCCTCAAGAACCGTGCTGGCGTCGAGGAACGCTCCGACGAGGAGATACTCGCCACCCCTGAACTCTGCCCTGACACGGAGATCGCACGCTTGGACCGCGAGCAATGGCGGGCCGTCGTGCGCACCGGCTTGCGAATAGCCCTGCTCGAGGCCGTCGAGGCCGCTGGTGCGGATGGGCTGCGGCGGATGCTGGCAGCCGCCCGAATTCGGGGAGGTCCGTGAAATGGCCGAGATCATCCAGTTCCGGCGCTTTCGCGCCGATCTCTCCGTCCGCGAAGACGATGACGCGCCACCGCCGGTCTTCGATGTGTTCAATCACGGACATGAGCACCCCGTCCACCCAGCCAACAAAACAAAGGACGAAAAAAATGGAAATGCAGAACAGACCGCTAATTAACAACAACGTACTTGTCGCAATCATTCTTACAGAACTTGCGATTACGGTTGTTGTCGCACTTCTCGGTCAACGGTCGTGGACCGGAGAACTTGACTGGTGGATGGCTGGCGGCGGCGTACTGGCTGCACTTGTCATCGTCGTCGCGGCGGTGCGAGCGAGCCGACAAAGCCATGACCATGAACAGCCTACGACGGAGGCCGACCATGTCGAATAATTGCTATTCATGTGGCTTCTTCGACAGCCTCGACTCGATCAAGTCGTCGATCTCGCACGAACTGTTTGCGCTTGTTGCACCGCAACTCGTTCCTTTGCTTGGCAAAGCCTTCGTGCTTTGGGTCGTGTGGCAAGGCATACAAATAATGATCCAACCTGGATCATTCAGAGACCGCTCTGTGCTTGTCGCAAAGCGACTGTTCATACTTCCACTTGTCGCCGTTCTGCTTCGGCCTGCTTCATCGTCTGGTGTTCCTCTCGTTTTTGACTGGCTCTTGCTGCCGGCTGAACACATCGCTCTGAACTGGTCCGCCGCAGTGGCTTCGCTCGCCGCCACCGCTCCGCCTGCCGAGGCCGCGTCGGGGTATGGCAAGCTTGCAAGTATTGTCGAGCGGCAAGTTTTTGATGTTCTCGACGTGTGCGGAAAGATCATCGAAATGGGAAAGCAAAGCTCCGTCATTCCGCTTAGTTCCGACTTCCTTCTTGCACTGGTAGCCTGCGTTATCCTTATCTTTCCATATCTATTCATCGTCTCCTTGTTCGCCGCATTGATGGTCGAGACCATTTGGACGTGGTTTGCAGTCGGCATGCTGTCGCCATTGCTGATCGTTTGCGCCGCTTTCGATGCACTACGCCCGCTCGCGACCGCCGCACTCCGTCTGCTCGCCGCCGCCGCGCTAACCGTCGTGCTCGCAGCCAGTGCGCTGACCTTCACCATGTCAACGACAAGCGTATACGTCGCAAAAGCAACAAAACTCGTACTCGACGCCCAGCCCGACAGCCAAGAGAAGCAAAGGAAGATTGATGAACTTTGCAGTGGTTGGTTTGGCGGAGAGGAGGCAGTTAAGAAATGTCTTGATGCCATGAACGAGAAGGAATCCGACATCTACAAATTCCTATTTAGCGGCGACTTCTACATGCTGTTTATCATTGGCTTTGCGTGCGTTCTCTTGCTGATCAAAGCCAAGTCGTTTGCGAACGCCATTGCCGGCGCGAATGACGGGTCTGGACCCGCCGCGGCCACCATTGCCGGCGTCCAAGCCGGTCTCGGTGCCGGCCTAGCAGTCGTCCGCAGTGCCGGTGGTCGGCTCCGCGCCGGTCTCGGTGCCGGCCTGGGCGCGTTCGGTGGTGGTGGCGGTGGCGGTGACGGTGGGGGAGATCGGCCCGGCCAAGACCTCGCCAACCAATTTATCCGCGACCGCGACGACGGCTAGGGGAGACACACCATGAAGCGATTTACCGAAATCTACCGCCGCTCCCTCATCGCCTGGATGGTTACCGCCATCATTATCGCTGTCGCGATGCATGCCGTCTTTGGCTCGTTGCTGGAGGGAGCATGAGGCCCGCCGGAGGCGTGGCCGAATGCAAGCGTATAGCGGCGGCGGAGCCGTCGCTATACATCGCTTGCCCCCTGAAATCGGCGCAATTCACCGGATTTCGAGGGTTTTTCCGCGCAGTAATCAAAAGGGCAAGCGATGTCCAGAGCCGTCGCTTCGCGCCGGTCTGCACGCTTGCTTTCGCGGAGCGCTACGCGCCCGCTCAAGGGGGAGAACATGGCTCGCAAAGAAGGTAATCGGACGATCAAATTGACCGTCCGCGTCACCCCCGCCGAACGCGACGAAATTGCGCAGAGGGCGGTCGAGGCTGGAATCCGCCAGCCGATGCGATACGTCCGCGAAACCGCACTTCGTCGCCTTCGGCATAGCACCGACCGCGCCGCTATCGCCCAGCTCGTCCGGATCGGCAACAACCTCAACCAACTCGTCCGCATCTTGCATGCCGTTCGCGCCAGCAGCCCGAAGCGTCTGATGTCCGAAATCGAGGATCGCCTCGAAAATATCGACGTCGCCATTCACCAAATTCTTGTCAAGGTCGAGGCGCTGAGGATCGGCTCGATCGAGGACGATCCCGAGGTGCAGCAGTGATCGCGAAGAAGATCATCGCACCCGACGCCGAGGACCGCCGGAAACGAGGAAGCAGCCGAGACGCCGATGCCGCTACTCGCGCCCTCGCCCGCCCGCTGCCTGCGGGCACAGGCCGAGGGTGGAGGGCGGGGCGGCAAGGCCCCGCCCGTGGTCCACGTCCACCCGGCTGGAGCATTGCACAGCACCGCGCCGCGTTCCGGCAAAACGTCGAATACTTGATTCGAGGCGACAAGCAGCCCGATGGCTCACGCCCCTATCCCGACGACGGCGCGGGCCGCGTGGCTGAAATCCACGTCTTCAACGTTCCCGGTCTCAATGGCCCGCAGGGTGCCGCAGAGCTCCGCCGGGCAGCGGACTGGATGTCGGACACTGCCGGGCTGAATCGGCAGTTGTCGTCGTCAGCCGTGCTTCACTACCAGCTTGCGGCCCCGCCGGAAGACCGAGACAAGATTCATCGCACGCCGCAGTTCTGGTCCTCGGTCGGGGACGAAGCTTTGAAAGCGCTCGGTCTGGAACACCACCAAGCCGCCATCATCGTTCACGCCGACACCGACCACCCGCACTGTCACCTGATCGTGAACCGCGTTGACCCTATCACCGCCCGCGCCGCGAACCCCTGGAATGACGTAATCCGGCTCGAACGGGCCATGCGTCAGATTGAGCAGCGGTTCGGCCTGAGGTCCGTGCAAGGCCGGCACGTCGACGCGCAGACGCTCGGGCCGATCCCACGCCAGAGGCCAATCCCCAAGACCCGGCCAGCCAGCAGTCGAATCGAGACCGAGGAAGTGGCCCGCGATTGGCGCCGCCGGCTCGCCGACAAGCCATTCAGCACCGCGAAATCCTGGGACGAGCTCGCCGCCCGGCTCGCTGAGAGCGGCCTGCACCTCGAAACGTCCGGACGTGGCCTGCGGATCGCGGGCGACTTCACCGTTCCGAACGGCAAGGCAAAGCTGGTCGCGCTGAAGCTGTCCAAAATCGCGGGGAAGGCGGGGAACCGTGAGGCGCTGGAAAGTCGATTTGGCCAAACGTTCACCGACTGGCTGGCCAACCAGTCGCCAACGGCCACCACCGCCACCGCCGAGCAGATCGCCGAGGCCAAGGCCGAGCAGGAGGCCCGCGAAGCCGCCGAGCGGCAACGCCAGCAGCAGGACCGCGAGCGGGCCGCTTACCTCCGCTCGCTCCTGTCCCAACCTGCCCGCGTGGCCGAACGCCCGTCCCTTTTCCCATCTATCGGAACCATCCCGCCGGCCTGTCGCGGCGTCGATCTACGCGACGCACTCGAACTCGCGGCTCTCGACGACCTGTCTCGTCTCGCCGGCATGACCGAACAAGCCGAGGCGGAAGCCCGACGCCAGGAGGCCGGGGCAGAGGGAACCGCTCGGGCCGACCTGCGCGATGCCATCGCTCAACTTCAAGCCGGGCATCGTGAGATCGATGCGGAAATGCAGCGACGCAACGACACACACCCAACCACTGCCGAGCCGCCGAATCCAACCTCTGAAGCCGATGGGAAAGCGTCTGTTGCAGACGGTCGCGAGATTTTTGCCTCAGCGTCTGCGACAGACGCTTGTTTGGTCGATCCAGCGAAGCGAGAAGCCGCAAAATTCGCCGTCCGCCAGTTGACCAACGATCAGCTTCTTGCCGCCCTGACCGCAACTAGGTCGGAGTTGTCCACGCGGGGCCAGGCCGGTGACCAGGTCGGCATGCTGTTCGCGAAAACTGGCGTCCAGATCCTGGAGGCCGACGCCATCCGGCGCGGATTGATCCAGATCCCGACCCGTGCCGGCATCCCGAAAAAACAGATCGAACGCGATTGATCGAATAGCACCCCGCCCCGCCGCCTCAAGGCCGCTTCGCGCCGCTTGCGCGGTGGCCTACGGCCAGCCTTGACCCGGCTCCTGGCGGGATGCTGTGTGCTTGCCATGCCAGGACGGTCCAGACCGTCCTGGCTGTCGCCAGAACGTCTATCCACCAGCAGATCGTATGAGCGCGACATCGGAGCGCCGGCCCCAATGAACGGGTCAGGCCCCTTCGCAGGGACCCGCCTGCACAAGCCCCATAGGGGCGCGGAAGGTGGGTGGAAGGGGCTTGACGCGGGCGATACCTTCACACCCTTTCCCGCTCTTCTGGGAATGTACAGCATTCCCAGAAGATGCCCCCTGGCGAAGGGTTTTTAATTCTTCTTGCTGTGAACGCAAGAGGTGGTGCCCGTCATGCGTCCGTCGATCATGCAAAAAACCAAAGCGTCCTTCTTCTGCAACATCACGACAGCCCCATCACCGGCTTGGAATGACTTTGCCTCATATCCTTCTTGGAGATAGTCAGTAATGGTCTTTGCAGTTTCTTCAAATTCAGACTTCTTCGGCTTCTTGTTCCATTGTGCATGTGCAGGTAACGCTAGCGACAGTGACAACACCGTCGCCGTCAACAGGTATCCGCTTTTCATCACTTCCCCCTTCGATAACGCTGGCGTTCATTTTATACAGGCGGAGGCACAACGAATCGCTTCCATGCCGCGATAGCTTCTGGAGAGGCTGGCCGAGACGCGGGAGAGAGACTCACATCAAGTGGAATGGAGAAAATCTCATCGCGTGAATGAGGCGTCGGCAGCAGGCGAGAAATCGTCTCATCCATCCAGAAGGATGTATCCATAGCACTTTGCTGTTTCATCCTAATCTTGCCCCAAGTCGATCAGAACGAAGATGGGTGTATCTTGTCAGCATTTCCGGGCGAAGGTGGCCGGAAATTGCCATGATCTCGTTGTCTCGCAAGTCTGTGCGCTCGAACAGGCGGCTGATAGCTTCATGCCGAAGGTCGTGCCAACGGAGATCGGGGAAATCAGCCTCGGTGATGACGTCTCGCCAAGCATGGCCGAAGGCCCGAGGGGTTTCGACGGGGAACACGGGCCGCTTGCCCAATACGGCGACATTTTCCGGGAGCAGCGATTTGAACGCTTTGACGGCCCGGGTAGAAAGAGGCACGCGCCTGGGGCGGTCATTCTTGGTTTTCGGCAAGTCGCAGTGAGGGTATTCCGCGTTCAACTTGACCCGATCCCAGGTCAGCCCGGCAAGCTCGGCCTGCCGCATCGCTGTTTCCAGGCTGATGGTGACAGCCGCCTGGAGCCAGGGGCGGGAACTCCCGGCGCAGGCCGTCAGAAGGCGCGCCTCTTCATCTTTGCCGTCAGCATCCTCATGCAGATCGAGGCGGCGGTCGCGGCCTGGACCAAGCGATGGACGGACCTTTTCTCCAACCGGGTTCGCCAGTTCGATTTTCTGCGCCAGAGCGAAATTGACGTAAACCTGTGACAGGGTATTGAGGCGGTGAACGATGGTTTGGGCTGAACACTCGGCCTCGGCCTGCAACTCGTCCCGCCAATCGATCAAGTCCCACGGCTTGAGCGATAGCATGGACCAATCCGCGAAAGCCGACTGTGTCCAGTATTTCAGCTTCGAGACTTGGTTCTTAGCGTGTTGGCTCTTCGCTACCCGCTTTCCAGTGGTTCGGTCAATTGGCGCAATCCTATCCATGAACCATTCGCAAGCTTGTCGGATGGTCGTTTCCTTGACCGCTTTTCGATCAACGTATTCGTCACCGACCACTTTACCTTCCTGGACGGCAGCCCAATCCTCAGCGTCCTTCAGGGATTCGAAGGTCTTTGTCAGAGTGACTGTCTTTCCGCCCGCCTTGCGCCGTATACGGGCACGCCACTGCTTCAGACCTCGCTGGTCAAAAGTCGCCATTTTTTAGCCTCTGGAATCGGCACCGGGCGGACGCAATGGACCACCCTTCGGACCAAAAGCTTGGTCCAAATTGGTCCAAAAAACCAGGGGTAATTTAGCGAGATCGGGCTGAAAGCCGCAGGAAGCTTGGAGCGGGTGAAGGGAATCGAACCCTCGTCGTAAGCTTGGGAAGCTTAAATGTAATATGATTTTATCATTTATTTACAGTCTTCTAGAGAGAATCAATTTGATCGTGTAAGTGATTTTGTAAGAACCCCACGTAGAGGTTGCAAACTTTCATATGCCGTATAGACTTACGTCATGCTCCAACATGCCACCTCACCCTGCCCCCCCTCGCGCCCCTTCCTTCGTTGGGCTGGAAGCAAACGCAAGATATTACCCGTACTTAAACCGTATTTCACCCTCCCCTACGAAAGGTATTTAGAGCCATTCATGGGATCTGCTTGCTTGTATTTCGAGCTCGCACCCAAAAAGGCAATACTATCAGATATAAATAGCGACCTAACAGAAACGTTTAACACTTTAAAAACAGACATAAATAATCTTTGGGATCAATTATCGTCAATAAGCCACGACAAAGATACTTACTATTTAGTTAGAGCAAAGGATCCAAAAACCCTCTCCACAACTGAGCGTTCTGCACGTTTTATATATCTAAACAGGCTATGCTTTAACGGATTATACCGCACGAACAAGCGCGGGCAATTTAACGTTCCCTACGGCGCCAATAGAGCCGGTCGATTTCCTACGCTCGACGAACTGAAAGCAGTAGCAACTGCCCTGGAAAGCGCGGATATCGTACAGCTGGACTTCAGGCAGGCACTCCTTAAGGCGAGAGCTGGCGACATATATTATATCGACCCCCCATATGCCGTTAAAAACAAACGCGTTTTTAAACAATATGGGCCAGACGTTTTTGGGATAAATGACCTAGTTGATCTATCCATACTTCTAAAAGAAATTGATAGATCCGGTGCTTTTTTTGTAATGAGCTATGCAGAATGCGATGAAGCTAAAAAATTACTTTCAGAATGGGATATGAAAACGATCAGTACCTTCAGAAACATTGCCGGCTTTGCAAAAAATCGCCGCCAAGACAATGAAATTATCTACACAAACTTGCGGACAAGAGAATGACCAAGTTTGCCGTTATAAGCGACCTACACATTGGCAAGTCCGCAAAAGGCGCGGACCTAATTCCCGGAGGAGCCCCGCTCCCACCTAAGCCTTTTTTGCGACAATTCGAAGAATTCTGCGAAACAACAGGCCAATCCGCAGAGTTTTTACTTATTCCAGGCGACCTTACGGATAGCGCCACTCCCGAAGAATGCGAGCTCGCCATATCAGTAATAGAAAGAATCTCCAAAGCCCTATCTGTAAAAAATAACAGAGTTATTACTATACCTGGAAATCATGATGCGGATTGGCGCATACAAAAATCAGGGGAGCATGATCTTTATTTTCAATTAAGGTATCAACCACTAATAAATGCCAAGGGGTGCAACCCCGCACTCTGCTCCGATCCATATTTCAATACGATTGAATTTGATGACGTTGCCATTTTAGCCATCAATTCATCTTCTGAAGATCGACACGATTCATCTCCCCACAATGGAGCTCTAGCCACCGGGAGCATCGCAAAATTCAGATCCGCGACAAGCACCTGGAAGGGAGACAGAAGAATAAAAATATGCGTACTGCATCACCACCCCATACAATACCCAGAAGTAGCTGAATACTGGACTGACTATAGCATACTTTCTAACAGCGCAGACCTGATGAAATATTTAACTGATTTTGAATTTGACTTTGTCGTCCATGGGCACAAGCACAAACCATGCTTCGCTGTTCACACTGAACTTGGTGCGGTTATGCTGCCCATTTTGTGTGCAGGAAGCTTTTCAAAGACCCTCCCCACTCCGTACGACGCAAATGTCGCCAACCAATTCCACATGCTTGAGGTTGATGGCAGAGATACAGCCACTGGCAATATATACGGGAAAATTGTCAGCTGGGCTTACTGCGGCGCAGCTGGCTGGAAGCCCAGCATGAATGAAAGCCACGGCATTCACCACTTCACGCCTTTTGGCAAATACAAAAATAGAAACATAATCACAAACACAATTGAATCAATTTTAAAGAAAGAAGCAGCAAGTAAGCCGCACATTAAAGTAGAGGAGATTTGCGATATGTTTGATTTTTTAAAATACCAACCAACTGATATATTAAAGTCAGTCATTGAAGATGTGTGCTTAAGAAACAGTTTCGAGATACACGGAAGCCGCCTAGATAAAGCCGTAATCCTGCTAAAATAGGTGTTTGACATGAACAGTATAGCTAAAACACTATTTGAAGCTGACAATGCGAGAGCTTTAACCTCTCGCGAAGTTGCATCGACGTTTGTGCCGACAAAATCTTTTTGGAGACTATTATCAGCTAAAAATCACATCGTTTTTGGCGCCCGCGGCTCAGGAAAAACGGCGTTAGCCCGCATGCTGTCGCATGAAAATTTAAGCCTTTTTGATAATGATAGTGCCAAAGATATCATTAATAAGAAATCTCTTATTGGCATTTATGTCCCAATGAGGATGGAATGGGTTGGAGGCTTAAATAATAAGCCATGGCAAACAGCCGAAATGAGAGAAGATTTCTTTTCTTGGCGATTGAATATATCGACTTGTCTAGCATTTCTAACAACAGTAACAAGCTGTATTAGAGCATATCTTCCAGAAGGTCGCCCTCGCGCGGAAATGGAACGCTCTATTGCTGCGGCCCTTGGAGAAGGGTGGCTACACGATCAGTCGTTATCAGACCTTTCCCAGCTTGAGGCAAAGATACGGCGAATTGAATATGGCCGACAACAAGAGCTGGCCCGACTAAGAGTTAGCGATCTTAATGGCGATGGAATGCGCCCCTCAGACATAGGGGCAGAGTTTGCTGTTGAGCTGTTTGCCCCCATCCGTTACGGCGTTTGGGTGGTTAACTCACATATGAATTTTCCAGAGACCACTCGATGGATTTTATGCCTGGATGAAGCGGAGTTTCTTCAAGAAGACCATCATAAATTGCTTAACTCCGCTCTTAGAAGTTATTCAGAACATCTATATTTTAAAATAACCACCATGCCATACGAACACCATACATTAGAGACTACAACCGGAGCCCCATTACATGAAGGGCACGATTTTGAATACATATATATGGATCACGACCCCGCTGCAGATGTTGATTCGCGCAATACAAAAAATGAATATATGGAATTTGCCTTGAATATATTTACACGGAGAGCTTTATCTGAGGGATGGGATATTAATGAATTTAATCTGGATAAATTACTCGGCCAATCTTTACTTTTGGACGCATCTCACTCTGAAGATTGGACGCAAAACTCCCCATTGAGGCAAATGCTACACCAGCACTGCGACATCGCCACTATAACTAGAGCCGAGAGGTATTGTTCTGAAATAGAAAATGCTACAACAGATGAAATTCGCAAAGAAATATCCGCTGATTTTATGAACACGATTGGGCGCAAGCTTCGTGGAGCGCTTCTTCTTAAAACCGCCAAGTCAGAAAGACAAGGTGCTAAGAAATTAGACGTATATTCCGGCACATCCATGCTAATTAGATGTGCGGATGGAAATCCCAGGAGATTAGTCAGACTATTCAATCAAATGATACTGGCGGCAAAATGGAAAGAAGACGGCAAGGCAAACAGCATAATCCCAACTTATCAAACGGATATATTTCAAAAATTCTCATCATCAACATTGGAGCGTGTCCGTGCTGAAAAAGATATTGGCCCAGAATTATACACATTTTTAAATGAAATAGGTCAAAGCTTACACTATATGATGCACGGGCAAAAGATAGCGACAGATTTAATTGGGACAATTTCTTTAAGCGAAAATGAATTTGAACGAAACGCCACACTCATTAAAAGAGCTATCGGCTTAGGCCTTATCTACGCGCACTTTAACGATGCGAACCGAGACTACCTCCCCATGGGAGCTTGCACATGTAGGCTCTCATATGTTCTGTCGCCACATTTTCTCCTACTGCCAAGGCGAGGCAGGGCAAATAGCCTCGGCACCTTAGCTCGTACAAAATCCGTTAAAAAAGTAATTAAAAATATACGAAAACTCGATCAACACACTCAACCACGTCTAAATTTTGGAGATTAAGATGAAGCTCTCTATTATTGACCTAGACGTGAACACGGCTGTGTCTGAATTTTACGACTTAGCCCTATACTCAAGTGGATATGAGCGCCGATCGAGGTTCATCCCCCCCATGATAAAAGGCGCTTCAAAGGCCGTAGCCATTGGCTTTTCCGATCATATAAATGAACTCGATCGTCCGGAAAATGATAGCTATTTCCGCTCCCTTACGGGCTCGGATGTCCTAATCGCAGAGCCAAATGACGATGCCGTCATATCTGCCATCTTGAAAGACATTCTTGGTAAAAATGATAATGCAAAAATATTTGTTGATATTTCATCCATGTCAAGATCATGGTATGCGGCGGTACTTAATTGGGCAAGATTCAGAAGTGGCCTTAGAAATATAGAAATAGTATTTGGATATTCGCACGGATCTTATAGTAATAATGAATTCCCCAGTCGAGTTATTTCTGGCATATCATGCATATCCGGTTGCGAGGGACAACCGGGCCCAACCAGAAAGTCTGTCGCTGTTTTTGGCCTAGGATATGATCAGCATGCTCCACTCGCTGTACTCGACTACCTAGAGCCTGATGTTGTGTATGCATACTATGGTACAATGCACGAAAAGCATGAACACCTTAACAGGGCACTTGAGGTCAACAAGGCATTTATCGACCACGTCAGTGGATCCGTAGTTACATTTAATACATTAAGCGTAAGAGAGGCGTATTTGGGAATTATAGAGCTATCCAGCGCATACATTAGAGACTCAAATGTTATTTTAATACCGCTTGGCCCAAAGACTCATGTACTCGGATCAATGCTTGCCGCAATGCGATTCGCAGACATAGCTTGCCTGCATGTGAGTGGTCGATTTCGTACTCCGGTTAATATTGAGGCTAGTGGCGATATTGCGGCTTGTCGCGTCACCATTGAACGCTCACGCTGATATAATTATCAAATTATTTGTTGAACATTATAAGCTTTACTAATAAGATTTTTCGGCCAAAGACAGTAACGAATCATATGTTAAAAGTTTTTGCTGCATAACCAGATCCAGCAGCGCTAAATGAACTTATTTTTTGGGTTCTGCAGCATATCGTTTTGCAGATTAACGATGATTACTCTCCTTTGTTGGCTGCAGAATCATCCGAATTTGGCATGCACTAAAGAACTGGAGTACGTTGGAGGATAGGAGGCAGAGCCCACTTTCCGCCCTCAGCCTCCCAACACCCCAATCCCCTCCAACACCCCCGCCAATTCCACCCGCGCACTCTTCACCTCATACATTCCCTGCAACCGCATCCAATACCCCGGCCCGGTGCCGAAGGCTTGCCCCAACCGCAACGCCATTTGCGCGGTAATGCCGCGCTGACCGTTCAGGATGGCGGTGACGGCATTGGGCGGCACGTGGATGTGGTCGGCGAACTTGCGGGCACTCATGGACAGCGCCTCAAGTTCGTCTTTCAGGATTTCGCCGGGATGGACCGGGGGCAGGTTGTCGATGGCGGGGTAGGTCATGGCGTGCCTCAGTGGTAATCGACGATTTCAACGTCCACGGCGTCGCCGGGGATCATCAGTGGGTCTTTGCCGGTCGGGTCTTCGCTGAAGGCCCAGCGGAAGCAAATGCGCCACCGATCATTAATGCGGATGCTGTACTGGTTGTTGCGGTCGCCGCCCAGCGCCTCGAAGCGGTTGGACGGCGGGTTGCGCAGTTCCACCAGCCGGGCGGCAGCGTTCAGCTTGGTCAGCCCCTTAACCGCCTGACGTTCGAACGCCTGGAATTCCTTGATGCGCTTTCCAGCGGCGAAATCGGCGCTGCGCTTATCCGCATAGCTCTTGATCGGCATGGAGTATATTATGTGTTACGGATTGCATAACGGTCAAGCATCAACCGCACCGCCAATACCTGATGATGCCTTGCAGCCTTTTGCTGTATGCCACGATCTGGCGGTGCAGGATGCGGATTTCCTCGGCGCTTGGGGGTAAGTCGCGGCCCTGTTCAGCCAGGTGCAGCAGCATCACCGCCTGGTTCAGATTGACGCCGATCTTGCTCATCTCCACCAGCAGCCATTGCATGGTTTGCAATTCGGCTTCGCGGGGGATCGGAATGCGCAAGGCCCCCTGCTGCGTTTCCAGAAAGTGCTTCACCGCTTTGCGGATGAAGGCTGATTGCTTGCCCTTTTGAACCGGCAGGGCTGCCTTGAGTTCTGGGGTAACGCGGACACGCATCACCTCTGTGCGCGGACCATGATCCATTCAAATCCTCCCGAATTAGGAATTAATCCCCTATGCGCGGCATTTTTGTACCACAAAATGCGTATCCTGCCACGCACTCGGCTGTCGCCAAATCCCCAGGAATCAGCATGTTACGGCACAGGAATTTTCGCCTGCGCGTGAGCCAAGCCGTGGCTGCCCCAGAACCAGACGGAACCGCCCCTGCACCACCTCGTTCCCAGCCCGCACCAAGCCGTTCCCAACCGTCTCCAGGCTGTTCCCAGTTTTTGCCGTGGCGAATGTGTCCAGCCTGGACGCATTCCGGCGTCCAGGCATGGCCAGCACACCACCCGCAGCGGAGACGGCGTCAAGGCCCGCCGCAGGCGGCTTGCCTTGGCCTTGATGCCGGCGTGAGCGGAGGGTATGGCGCTTTCCACAGGACCGGGTGCCAACTACAGGAATGGTGTTACAGGACACCATATAGGTTGCGGTACCGTTTCACCGTGCTGGGGCAGTACCGTTTCACCCTTCGATTCTGGCGATAAGGCGGGAACGTCGCTGTGGGACGGCATTGCGCGGCGGTACCGTTTCACCGTGGATAGGCTTGGGTTTTCCACTGTCCCGCTCGGCGACGGCGGGACGTCCGGGTAACAGGTCAAAACCGCCCTTGCGGGGCTGGTAGCGCAGTTCCGGATAGACCGCCGCCACCCGCCGCAAAGCCAAGCTGAAGGCTTTGCGGAAGTTGTTGAGGTCGGTGTAATCGGCGCCGAATTGCTGATGCAACACCCCCCATGAAATGAACTGCTTCAGAAGGCGGGCGCGGGTCAGGGTGAAAACGCGATAGGTGGACCAAGCGTAGACGTCCAGAGCCAAGGGGCTGCGCCGCAAGGCGGCCAATGCCCGGCGATCCAACGGCACCGGCCCTTCGGTCGCCAGCCGAAAGAACGTTTCGCCAAGCACGATGTAACTGCCGAACAGGCTTTGCTGGTTGGCGTTGGGCAGGCTCCACCAGATTTCCCCATGCTCGACCATGCCCAAGCTTTGCCACCTCATTCCCGCCGATCCGTTACCGGGCCGGGTTTCCTCGACGGTGAAATGCGACCGGAACAGACGCAGCATTTGATCGCGCAACCGCGCCGCATCGCCGCGCTTGCCGCCCCCTGTGGCCGGGTTCAAACCAACCTGACGCATGAACTCGGCCAGGGATTGCCCCAATTCGAGACGGCGGCACTTGGTTCGTGCGGCCTCGGTGACGATCCACATCAGCAGCAGGCGGGGGATGCTGCCATAGGGGTAAAGGTTCCGCCCGCCCTGACGGTAGGGGACAATAGTCAAAGTCAACCAGCCGTTCTTGCGCTGCCATTCCGGCACGTCGCCAGGGTCGCTATGCGGCAAGGTCACTTGCACCAGGGCACGGGCCATGAAAGCCTTGTCCTGTTCCGGCGTTTCGCGGGCGGCGCGGATGGCCGCCCCAGCCTGGACCAGACGCAGGGCTGCCTTGTCGGAGATGGACACCATGGGATGCCCCGCCCTTAGCCGTGACGGTCGTTTTCGACGGTGGAATCCTGGGTGCGGCTTTCCACCCATTCCCGCAAGGCCCGTTCGGAATAGCGGACACAGCGTTTTGACAGGTGGATGAATTTTGGCCCGGCGCCACGGACACGCCAGTGAGCCAAGGTCTGAGGTGCGATGCCCAGATAATCCGCCGCCTCATGCGGGGAATAAAGCCGCCCATCAATGGCGGGACGATGGGGGCGTTCAGATTGAAGTTTGGGCCTGTAAGCCATGGGGGATGCCTCCGGATTGTCCGTGGCTCCCCATTGTTCGCATGAATGCCCCGTTGTCGCCGGGAAACAGTGGGCGGGTCACTGCTTCCCCCTTCTAGGGGGCAGTCGACACAGCCCTAAATAACCGCCCTGCGCTAATCCCACGGCTGTGCGCGTGTCATCGCGGGCGGCTTCGTATGCTTCCCGATCCGGGCCATAAAGTGCCTTGGCGATCACGGCCAAAGAGGCACCCTCCAACCTAGCATCCAAAATTTGCAGGTAGAGCGGATATTTTCGGTCTTGTCGCCGAACGTCCTTATGGCAGAGACGGGGCGGCTTTACCCCATAAGCTTCAGCCACTGACTCTATGATTTTTTTGGTGGCTTTAAGCTGCTCGCTTACCGGCTGGTTCAGGTGAATGCGCAAAGTTACAGCGGGGCCATAATCGCCCAGGCTGGATGAATAATCCTCTATTTCCCCATTTATGGACCAGCCGACAATGTCGGGGCCAAGCGGAACCTGAAGGTTTTTGAAATTGGGTGGACGGCGGCTATTCGGAATCCCCAGCCCAAAGACCGGCCATAGCTTCCACTTCTCGCACAGCCGTTCCATTTTAGCCTCGACTGGCTCCCAAAGCTCAAGCTTCTCGCACCCCACTTTGTCCAGCGCCAACCATTGCGGCAACCACGACCCAACATCGGCCCGATACTCTGGGTTTCGCCGCAAGAACTCCCAGGCCAGCGATGTGTTTTCAAGCTTTGCAACATAGGCGTAGTGCTCTGGATTCCGCCAAACCAGCAACGGAGCTAAATCGGCCAAAGCACGACGCATGCAACGATCCGCGTTGCCGCCTTTCACAGCTTCGCCTCGGTCGCGATCTCGCCCACCCGTGCCGCAGCGGCTCGCAATGGGTCGTCCAGCAAATGCGCATAGCGACTGGTGGTCTTGGCCTGTGTGTGACCCAACAGCGCCCCCACCACCGGCAAGCTTTCGCCGGATGACACCAACAGGCTGGCGAAGGTGTGGCGCAAATCGTGGATGCGGGCTTCGGCGATGCCGGCGCGTTTGCACAGCGCCGACCAGAACACCCGAATGGTGGTCATGTGGCCGGCCTTGCCGTCCCCGGGGAAAACCCATGGATTGCCGATCTGGGGCGCGTGGTCCAGCTTCGACGCCCTGGGCGGCGGAGGCTTGCCCATGGATTGCTTGCGCTTGGTCAGCAGAGCCACGGCGGGCGGCGACAACGGCACCCGGTGCATTTTGTTCTGTTTGGTGGTCGCGGCGGGTTTGGTCCACACGCCGGCCTCCAGGTTCAATTGTTCCCAGCGCATGGCCAGCACTTCGCCGACACGGGCGCCGGTCAGCAGCAACAGGCGTACCACGTCGGCGGAATCCTGGGCCGGGCTGGCATCCAAAGCCTGGGCCAAGGCCTTGATCTCGTCGGGGGTCAGATAGCGTTCGCGCCCCTCCTCGCTGTTGCGGTGGACGTTCAGCGCCGCGTTGCGGTCCAGCAGGCCCCAGCGCATGGCCGTCGCCAGGATGGCCGACAGGGTGGAAACGGCGCGGTTGGCGGCGACCGGGTATTTCTGCGACACCGCATGATGCAAGTCTTCCACCTGCTTGCGGGTCAGATCGGATAGGCGCACTTCGCCCACATGCGGGGTGATATGGTTCTTGACCAGCAGGCGGCGCAGTTTAAGGGTGCTGGCCCGGTTGCGCCGCGCCACCACCTCGTCCAGCCAGCGTTCCGAGAACTCGGCGATGGTGGGGTTGGCATCGGGCTTGACCTGCTTGGCCTCGGCCCGCTCCTGG
The DNA here is from genome assembly GCA_002435715.1 of Rhodospirillaceae bacterium UBA6219. Classification (GTDB taxonomy): domain Bacteria; phylum Pseudomonadota; class Alphaproteobacteria; order Rhodospirillales; family Magnetospirillaceae; genus Magnetospirillum. Next base: position 67,550 of record DISD01000031.1, on the reverse strand, counting down.
GCCACGTCGCGGCCAAGGTCGGCATTGGCGATCAGCTTGCGGGCTTCTTGGCGGGCACGATCCAGCGGCACCTTGGAGCAGTGACCAATGGTCATGCGCCGTTCCTTGCCGCCACGCACGATCATCTGGGCGATCCAGGCCTTGCCGCCGGCACTGGTCAGGCGCACGGCAAGACCGCGCACCTCGGTATCCCAAACGAAGGCTTGGCCCTTGGCCGGGGGCTGCAATTCATCGACCAGGTTTTTTGTAAGTTTGACCCGTGCCATGTGACAGCCCTCACATCTCTAGCACGATCAAAGCTTGTGCCCCCTGGTCTACGGCGAGCGCATCCCCTTTTCGCGTTGCGGGTAGACCAAGCGAGCCATCCAGCGCCACAACATAACCAAGGCAGCCGCCATGTGGCGCATGGATGGGTAATTCCGTGGGGCGACGGAGCGATTTGACGCAAAAGGTTATGCGTTGATTGCGTTCATCGGCTTGGTATTGGGCGGTGAAGCGCGTACCAACCGGGACGCTCCCACTTGTTTGGGATGCCTGGAAAACTGCACCGGCCCCAGCATCGGGAATGGCGGTCAATATGGCGGGCTCAAGTCGGGCGGGAATGGTTTCTCGGGCCTCTGCCGAGCCGCCCGCCACTGTCAGCGCAGCGAAGATCGAAAGAAAGTGCTTCCGCATCACATGCCCCCGAATTTGTCCAAACCGACTTACAAGCGCCTTACAAACAGATTTGTAAGCCGATTTGTAAGTTAGCACGGGGCAGAATCGGGCACAACGAAGCACCTTGCGGCATCTTCGCACTCGCCCAAGTCATTGATTTTTAAGCTAAGTTATTGGAGCGGGTGAAGGGAATCGAACCCTCGTCGTAAGCTTGGGAAGCTTCTGCTCTACCATTGAGCTACACCCGCTTCAGGGCGTGGACTATAAGAGCGGCGGATAAGGATTGGCAAGGGGTCTTCGGCGGACAACCAGAGAGCCTATCGACAAAAAATCCGGGCACCGCTTATTTTGAGGGGACGCCGCCCCACCGCACAAGGTCGTCACCATGTCTTCAGAGCCTGCGATGCCCCCCTCCGCACCGCGTCGGACCCTGGCCCCCGAGTTACGGAAGTCGCTGGCCGACGATATTTTGGCCGGCAAGTTGCTACCCGGCACGCGGCTGGACGAGCGCCTGCTGGCGGCGCAATGGGGCATGTCGCGTACCCCGGTACGCGAGGCCTTGAAGCAATTGGTGGTCACCGGCTTGGTGGAAAACCACCCCCATCGCGGCGTCTTCGTCGCCTGCATCGATTCCGATCATGTGCGCGAGATGTTCGAACTGGCCGCCGAGCTTGAGGCCAGCTGCGCCCGACTGGCGGCATTGCGTATGAACGCCGAAGAACGCCGCCAACTGGAAGCCATGCATGTGGCCAGCATGGAAGCGGTGAGCCGCGGACAAAGCGACCGCTATGACAACTTCAACCTGGAATTCCATGCCGCCATCTTCCGCGGCTGCCACAACAAGCAGATGGAAGAAGCCACCTTGACCATGCGCGGTCGGGTCGCGCCCTTTCGCCGCGCCCAGTTCAAGCTGCCCATTCGCATCAGCGCGTCCTTCGAAGAACACCAAAATATCGTCGAAGCCATCCTGAAGGGCGATTCCGATTCCGCCGCCGCCAGCATGCGCACCCATATCAGCGAATCCTTTCAGGCCTCGGAACGCTATCGCGATACCGTCCACCCGATTCCCTGACCTTTCCGCACCGCACAAATTTTACGCCGCAGCCTAATTTTTAGGCTTTTCCGCCGCACGCCCACATTTTATTCAGTATTTTCAACTACCTAAGTTTCTGAAAATGGTATACCAAATTGCCGCACGTGACCTCTAATTGGTCAATGGAGCTGCCGCAATTCCTCTATGAATCACCACTTAATCAAATCATTACAACAACTTAAGCTTCTGGCACGGCGCTTGCGATACAGAGCAACAAACCGAAGGCAATCAATTTTCACCGCCTTCGGGTTGTTCAAATTCACGGCACCACCATAAGGAGCGGGCAATGAACAGACGGTCGATTTTGAAGGCAGGCGTTTTGGGCGCCGCAGGCACCATCGCCGCCCCGGCCATCGCCAGGGCTGAAAAGACCTTTAATTGGAAGATGACCAACGCCTATGGCCCCGGTTCGCCCTTTTATGTCACCGGCCCGGGTAGCCCGGCCGATTTCGCCCGCATGGTCAAGGAAATGTCGGGCGGGCGTCTGAACATCCAGCAATTCGCCGCCGGCGAGCTGATCCCCGCTTTGGAAGGCTTCGACGCCGTGTCCAAGGGCACCGTCGAAATGAATATCGGCAACGCCTATTTCTGGGCCGGCAAGACCTTTGCCGCCCAGTATTTCACCACCGTTCCCTTCGGCCTGAACTTCCAGGGCATGACGTCGTGGCTGTATCACGGCGGCGGACAGAAGCTGTGGGAAGATTTGTACGCACCGTTCAACCTGGTGCCCATGTCGGTGGGCAATACCGGTATCCAGATGACCGGCTGGTTCCGCAAGCCCATCACATCCGTCGATGACCTGAAGGGCCTGAAGATGCGTATCGCCGGTCTGGCCGGCAAGGTCTATGCCGCCCTGGGCGTCGACGTGAAGCTGCTGCCCGGCGGTGAAATCTTCCCGGCACTGGAACGTGGCGTGATCGACGCCGCCGAATTCGTCGGCCCCTATCAGGATCGCCGCCTGGGCCTGCAAAAGGCCGCCAAGTATTACTACACCACCGGCTGGCACGAGACCGAGAACGTCACCGAACTGATCGTCAACCGCCAGGCCTGGGACTCGCTGCCGGCCGATCTGCAGGCCATCGTGCGCACCGCCGCCTCGGCCTGCACCATCATCAGCCAGTCCTGGTGCGAGGCGACCAACGCCGAAGCCCTGGACGATCTGGTCAAGAACCAGGGCGTCAAGGCCCAACCGCTGCCCGACAGCCTGGTGGACAAGCTGGCGGAAGTCACCCAGCAGGTGCTGTCCGACGCCGCCGCCAAGGATCCGGAAGTGAAGAAGATCCACGAAGCCTATTTCAAGTTCAAAGCCACCCATGACGGTTGGGCCGGCATTTCCGAAGCGGTTTACCAGAACCAGCTTCGCAACCGCTTGAAGTTCAGCTGATCTGATGGGGGCGTTAGGAACCATGGCCGACGTTCTTGACCGCGTGGTCGAGCGCGTCGGCCGCGCCACCGCCTGGGCCAATCTGGCCCTGGTCCTGGTGATGGCCACCAACGTTTTGCTGCGTTACGTGTTCACCACCGGTGCGGTGTGGGCCCAGGAACTGGAATGGCATCTGATGTCCCCCATCATCTTGCTGGGCATGTCTTACGCCATCCAGCAGGAAGGCCATGTGCGGGTGGACTTCGTGTTCGCCAAGTTCCCTCACTGGCTGAAGGCGCTGGTCGACGCGTTGACCCACGCCTTGGTGCTGGCCATGGCGGTGATCATCGTCTGGCTGTCGCTGGACTACGTGGGTCAGTCGTTCAGCGTCGGTGAAGGCTCGCCCGATCCGGGCGGCCTGCCCTTCCGCTGGATCTTGAAATCCTTCATCCCGGTCGGGTTCTCGCTGTTGGCCATCCAGGCCCTGGCGGGAACGCTTCGGGCCCTGATCAGCCTGGCCCAGGGGACGCCCTTGCAGTCCGAGATCGCCCCGCACGCACAGGAAGAAGCCATATGAGCAACGAAATCCTTGCCATCCTTTGCCTGGCTTCCTTCTTCGTTTTGCTGGTGGCGGGCATTCCGGTGGCGCTGACCCTGGCGGTGACCGGATTCTTCTTCGGCTATCTGGGCTTTGGCGAAACTCTGTTCCACCTGTTGCCGGCGCGTATTTTCGGCGTCACCGGCAATTACACCATGATCGCCATCCCGCTTTTCGTCTTCATGGGGATGATGCTGGAGAAATCCCGCGTCGCCGAGGAACTGATGGACGTCATCGGCCATCTGTCGGGCAATCTGCGCGGCGGCATGGGGGTCGGCATCATCGTCGTCGGCGTGTTGATGGGGGCCACCACCGGCATCGTCGGCGCCACCGTCGTCACCCTGGGCCTGTTGACCCTGCCGGCGCTGCTGCGCCGCGGCTATGACCCCAAGCTGGCTTGCGGCGCCATCTGCGCGTCGGGGTCGTTGGGGCAGATCATCCCGCCATCCCTGGTGCTGATCCTGCTGGGCGACATCCTGGGCCAGTCGGTGGGCACCTTGTTCGCCGCCGCCATGCTGCCCGGCCTGATGCTTGCCGGCATCTACATCACCTATATCCTGGTGGTCGGCTGGCTGCAGCCGCACCGGGCGCCGACGGTCCCGGCCGAGGAACGCGACGCCCTGGCCCGTAAGGAATTGTGGCTGAAGGTGCTTAAGGTGGGCTTGCCGCCCATCGGCCTGATCATCGCCGTGTTGGGGTCGATCATCGGCGGTGTCGCCGCCCCCACCGAAGCCGCGTCCATGGGCGCCATCGGCGCCATCCTGGTCGCCGCCATCGCCCGGCGTTTCAATCTGAAGGTCCTGCGCGACACCGTGCTTGCCACCGCCAAGACCACGGCGGGCATGTTCTTCATTCTGATCTGTTCGCAGGTCTTCGCCCTGGCCTTCCGTGGCCTGCAGGGCGAACAACTGGTCCACGACCTGTTCGAGCTGATCCCCGGCGGCATCAATTCCGACATCTGGTTCATGATGCTGATCATCTTCATGCTGGGCTTCTTCATCGAATGGATCGAGATCAGCTATATCGCCGTGCCCTTGTTCCTGCCGATCTTGCAAGACGCCGGGGTCGATTTGGTGTGGATCGCGGTGCTGATCGCGCTGAACCTGCAATCAAGCTTCCTGACCCCACCCTTTGGCTGGTCGTTGTTCTTCCTGCGCGGCGTCGCGCCCAAATCGGTGGCCACCACCGACATCTATCGCGGCGTCATTCCCTTCATCTTGCTGCAAGGCGTATCGCTGATGCTGGTGTTCTTCTATCCCAAGGTGGCCACCTGGCTGCCCAAGGCCATCGGTTGGTAAATCATGGAACTGGACCTTTCCAACCTGGCGGTGCTGGCCGCCATCTTGTTGGCCGCCGGCGCTGCCGGCGGCCTGGCGGCCGGATTGCTGGGCGTGGGTGGCGGCATCGTCATCGTGCCCGTGCTGTTCCACCTGTTCACCACCATGGGCCTGGATGAAGCCGTGCGCATGCATGTGGCGGTGGGCACGTCCTTGGCCACCATCATCGCCACCTCGGTCAGTTCCACCCGCAGCCATTGGCGCAAGGGCGCGGTGGATGTGGACCTGCTGAAACAATGGGGCCCGTTCATCCTGGTGGGCGTGATCCTGGGCACATCCATCGCCGGATATGTGCGCGGTCCGGCCTTGACCGGGGTGTTCGCGGTAGTGGCAAGCTTCGTCGCCCTGCATATGGCGTTCGGCAAGAAGGATTGGCACATCGCCGAATCCTTGCCCAAGAACCCGATCAAGGCGCTGATCGGCATGTTCGTCGGCGGCTTTTCGGCGATGATGGGGATCGGCGGCGGCACGTTGTCGGTGCCGATCTTGTCGCTGTTCCGCTTTCCCATTCACCGCGCTGTCGGCACCGCCGCCGCCATCGGTTTCATCATCGCCATTCCCGGCGCCATCGGCTTCGTGCTGACCGGCTGGGGCGTGGACGGCCGTCCGCCCTTCAGCCTGGGCTACATCAACCTGCTGGGGGTGGCTTTGATCCTGCCCACCTCGATATTCATGGCCCCCATCGGCGCCAAGCTTGCCCACAGCCTGAACACCCAAGCCCTGCGCCGCGCCTTCGCCGTCTTCCTGGCGCTGACCGCCGCCCGCATGTTCTATTCCATCCTGACCTAGGAACGTCCCGCCATGTTGAACACCCCCCGCGCCCGGCGTGGCATGGTCACCGCGCCTCATCATCTGGCCTCGCAAGCCGGCCTGTCGGTCCTGCGCGACGGCGGCAATGCCGTCGAGGCGGTGGTCGCCATGGCCGCCTGTCTGGCGGCGGTCTATCCGCACATGACCGGGCTGGGGGGCGACGGCTTTTGGCTGATCGCCGAGCCGGGCCAGGAACCGGTGGCTATCGATGCCTGCGGCGCCGCCGGCTCGCAGGTGGACGTGGCGCTTTACCGCAAGTCCGGGCTGGATGCGGTGCCGTGGCGCGGTGGATTGGCCGCCAACACCGTGGCCGGCACGGTGTCGGGCTGGCAGACGGCGCTGGATTACGCCCAGGGCTGGGCCGGCAAGGCGCTTCCCCTGTCCCGCTTGCTGGAAGAAGCCATCTTCCACGCCGAAGCCGGATACGCGGTGACCAACAGCCAACATCATCTGACCAGCGCCAAGCTGGATGAATTGGCCACCGCCCCGGGCTTCGCCCAACGCTTCCTGGTGGACGGCGCCGCCCCGGCGGAAGGGGTGGAACTGCACCAGCCGGAACTGGCCCGCACGCTTCGCCGTCTGGCCGCCGACGGCCTGGACGGCTTTTATCGTGGTGCGCTTGCCGCCGACATCGCCAAGGATCTGTTCGACGTCGGATCGCCGCTGGTCGGGGCCGATCTGGCGGCGCACCGGGCGCAGATCCGCAAGGCGCTGGCGGTGCCACTGAAGTGCGGCCGGGTCTACAATTTCCCGCCGCCGACCCAAGGCTTGGCGTCGCTGATGATCCTGGCCTTGTTCGACCGGCTGGGGGTGGAGGAAGGCGAAAGCTTCGCCCATATCCACGGCTTGGTCGAAGCCACCAAGCAAGCTTTTCTGGTCCGCGACAAGGTGGTGGGCGACCCGGCCTATATGGTGGAAAGCGCCGAAACCTGGTTGGAATCGGCACGGCTGGACCAACTGGCCGCCCGCATCGACAGGCAATCCGCCCTGCCCTGGCCGGCCCCGCCCAGCGGCGGCGACACCACCTGGATGGGCGCCATCGACGGCAAGGGGCGTTCCGTCAGCTTCATCCAAAGCATTTATTTCGAGTTCGGGTCCGGCGTGGTGCTGCCGCGCAGCGGTCTGGTCTGGCAAAATCGCGGCGCCAGCTTCCGCATCGCCGAGGATGGCTGGAACGCCCTGAAACCGGGACGCAAACCCTTCCACACCCTGAACCCGGCCATGGCCGTTCTCAAGGATGGTCGCACCATGGTCTATGGCACCATGGGCGGCGAAGGCCAGCCGCAAACCCAATCGGCGCTGTTCACCCGCCATGTGCTGTACGGCCAGCCCTTGCAACAGGCGATCACCGCGCCGCGTTGGCTGCTGGGCCGCACCTGGGGCGAGGACAGCGTCACCCTGAAGCTGGAAGACCGCTTCGCCCCGGAAGTGGTGCAAGGCCTGCGCGATGCCGGACACGCGGTGGAAATCCTGCCGGCTTTTTCATCCACCATGGGTCATGCCGGGGCCATCGTCCGCCACCCCGGCGGTTGGATGGAAGGTGCGACCGACCCGCGCAGCGACGGAGCCGCCGCCGGATACTAAGCGTGGCGCCAGGGCGGGGATTTGACTACCTTTGGCCCCATGACCCTGTCGCGCGTTGTCCTTTTCGTCGTCGCCTTCATCGCCTTGGACGCCATCAGCTATGTCCATGGCTTCCATGGCCTGCCCATTTCACCGTGGAACCCCAACAGCGGTTTGGCGGTGGCCATGCTGTTACGCCATGGCATCGCCTTCGCCCCGGTGGTGGCGGGGGCCGCCATCGTCGCCGACCAGTTGGTGCGCGAGGTGCCGCTGACGGTGTCGATCCCCACCGAGATCGTTTCCGCCGCGCTTTACACCGCCGCCACCACCCTGTTGCGACATTGGCTGCGGGTGGTGCCGCCGGTGGACAAGCCGCGTGCCCTGACCGCGTTCTTCGTGACCATGGCCCTGGCCGCCCTGGTGACCACCGGGGCGCGCATCGCCCTGGCCGTGCATCTGCCCCATTTCGAAACCGATTGGGTGGCGGCCATGTTCCTGCGCCAATGGGTGGGCGACCTGATCGGCATCTGTCTGTTCGCGCCGTTGTTCCTGCATCTGGGCGGCGACACCTTCCGCGACCTGAAGCAAGGCTGGCCGCTGGAGCGCGAGGGTCAGTTCGCCGTCACCTTGCTGATGGCGGTGGTGGTGTTCGGTCTGGAAGCCACCGACGAGTTCCAGTTCTTCTATCTTTTGTTCCTGCCCGTCATCTGGCTGGCACTGCGTGGCGGCATCACCACCACCCTGGCCGCCATGGCGCTGATCCAGGTGGTGATGATGGCCGCCACCTACCTGCGCGACATGGATGACGGACGGGTGACCGCCCTGCAATTCCTGATGCTGACCCTGGTGCTGACCGGCAGCCTGATGGCGGCCACCGCCCAGGCCCGGCGCCGGGCCGAACTGGCCATCCGCACCCGCATGGATGAACTGGCCCGCATGTCGCGCATCCACACCAGCAACGAAATCGCCACCGGCATGGCGCACGAGCTGAAACAGCCCATGCTGGCCATCGTCAACTATGTCGGCGCGGCGCGGCGGCTGTTGGAACGCGATCCCTCGCAGGTGGACGAGGCGCTGCGGCTGATGCACAACACCGACACCCAGGTCATGCGGGCCGATTCCATCATCCGCCGCATGCGCGACTTCACCCGCAAAAGCGAGTTCCTGGTCGAAGCGGTCGATCTGGGTCGCACGCTGCGCGACGCCGTCGAGATGACCGAGCCGTTGGCCCGGCGCCACGGCGTCGACGTCGTCCTGGTCCTGGGCGACGATTTGCCGGTGATCATGGCCGACGGCGTCCAGGTTCTGCAGGTGGCGGTCAACCTGCTGACCAACGCCATCCACGCCATCGCCGAGGATGACAGCCGTGAACGCCACATCCGGGTGGAAACCTGCCGTCATGACGGTGAAAACATCCGCCTGACGGTGTCCGACAGCGGACCGGGACTTGACCCGGACCGCGCACAACATATCTTCGAACCCTTCGTGACCACCCGTGCCCAGGGCATGGGCGTCGGCCTGGCCATCAGCCGCGCCATCGCCGAACACCATGGCGGCGCTTTGTGGCACGATCCCCCGCAACCCGGACATGGCGCCGTGTTCCATGTCCGCCTGCCCATCGAGGCCCGTCATGAGCACAGTTGAAACCCTTTCGGTGTGGGTCGTCGACGACGATTCGGCGGTGCGCGATTCGCTGTGCGCCCTGCTGATGGGCGAAGGCTATGACGCCCAGGGCTTCGACGGCGCCCGTGCCTTTTTGGATTTCGCCCATCCCGGTTTGCGCGGCTGTCTGGTCAGCGACGTGCGCATGCCGTTGATGTCGGGGCTGGAACTGCAGCACGCCTTGCACGAACGCGGCATTCGCATCCCCACCATCTTCATCACCGGCCATGGCGACATCCCCATGGCGGTCCAGGCGGTGCAGGGCGGCGCGGTGGATTTCATCGAAAAGCCGTTCCCCAACCAGGCACTGTTGGACGCCTTGCACAAGGCCTTGGCGCCGGGTTTCGACGCCGGCACCGCCGGACGTCAGGCCGGGGCCAGGGCCCGCGTGGCGTTGCTGACCGAACGCGAACGCCAAGTGATGGATCTGGTGGTGGCCGGGCTGTCCAACAAGGAAGTGGCCCAGCGCCTGGGCATCAGCCCGCGCACCGTCGACGTGCACCGCACCCATGTGATGGACAAGATGAAGGCCGACAGTTTGCCCGATCTGGTGCGCCAAGCCATATTGCTTGAATAAGCAATAATACCTAAGGGGTCATGCGGCTGGTGAAACCCCCTAAGAAACCGTGCGAATTGTGCCGCGCCGGGCTGCTGGCGGATTCTTAGGCATCGAATGTGATGCGAAGAGGTTCCCATGCGGCGCAACAAGGTGGTGATGCTTGTCGGTGACGAACCGACCCGCGACCTTCTTGCCTTTTGGCTGACCCAGGCCGGCGGCGACGTCACCTTGGTGGACGATGGCGACGATGTCGGCGCCAAGATCGCCGAAACCGATGCCGGCGCCGTGCTGACCGACCGCCTGTACGGCATCGGCGCCCCGGCAGCGACCATTTCCGACATCAAGGCCCGCTTCCCCGGCTTGCGTCTGGCGGTGGTGCCGGTTCGCGGCTACCTGGATGGCGACATGGAACGCCTGGCCCGGGTGGTCGGCGCCGACATGGTGGTGTCGACCGAACTGGGCCGTGCCGAACTGGCCCGCCTGATCGCTTAGGGGGCGCGAAGCATGGCACGGATCGTCAGCCTGTTCATTCTGATGCTGGTGCTGTGGCTGGTGATGAGCGGCCATGGCGAGCCGTGGCTGCTGGCCTTGGGTGTCGCGTCCGCCGCCTTGGTCGCCTGGATCGCCCGGCGGCTGGATTCCGTCGACCACGAAGGCCATCCCCTGCACCTGACTTGGCGCGGCCTGGGCTATTGGCCGTGGCTGGCCGTCGAAATCGTCAAGGCCAATCTGGATGTGGCGCGCACCATCCTGGCCGGTCCCGGCGCGGTGGCCCCCGCCGTCTTCAAGGTCAAGGCCAGCCAATCCGACGATCTGGGGCGCACCATCTACGCCAATTCCATCACCCTGACCCCGGGCACCGTCACCATGGGAGTGGACGACGACGGCAGCCTGACCATCCACGCGCTGAACGCCGGCGCCCGTGAAGGACTGGAAACCGGCGACATGGACCGCCGCGTCTGCGTGCTGATGGGGGACCGATGATGGACCACACCACCTTGATGTTCGCCGCCGCCGCCGGGGCGCTTTTGGTGGCCATGGTCATGGCTCTGGTCCGGGCCTTGCTGGGCCCCACCGTCTATGACCGCATCCTGGCGGTGAACGCCTTCGGCACCAAGACGCTGTTGATGATCGCCGTCATCGGCTTTCTGACCCGGCGACCGGAATTCCTGGATATCGCCCTGGTCTACGCCCTGATCAACTTCATCGGCACGGTGGCGGTTACCAAGTTCGTCCGCTATCGCAGCCTGGGCTTTCCGGTGGGCGACAACGCCGAGGGGGAATTATGAGCCTGATCCTCGACACCTTGTCCTGGGCGCTGATGCTGGGGGGCGCCGGTTTCGTGCTGATCGGCACGCTGGGGCTGTTGCGGTTGCCCGACGTCTTCACCCGCCTGCACGGCGCCGGCATGACCGACACCATGGGGGCCGGCCTGTTGGTCCTGGGCATGCTGCTGCAGGCGCCCGACTGGCTGGTCATGGTGAAGTTGGTGCTGATCGTGGTGTTCTTGGCCTTCACCAGCCCCATGACCTCGCACGCTTTGGCCCGCGCCGCCATCCTGGACGGTATCAAGCCGTGGCTGCGCCAAGCCGACAAGGGGGACGCGCCGTGATCGAACTTCTCGACATCGTCATCTTGGGGATGATGGTGGTGGCGGCCCTGGCGGTGCTGTGGCTGCGCGACCTGTTCGCGGTGGCCATGCTGTCGGGTGCCTATTCGCTGATGGGCGCCACCCTTTACGTCTTGCTGGACGCCGTCGACGTGGCCTTCACCGAAGCCGCCGTCGGCGCCGGCATCGCCACCGTCTTGATGCTGGGCACCCTGACCCTGGTGCCGCGCCAGGAAAAGCAGGGCAAGAAACCGTCCCTGGCCGGTCTGTTCACCGTGGCCGCCACCGGTTCGCTGCTGATCTGGGCCACTTTGGACATGCCGGAATACGGCGACCCCGACGCCCCCATCCACCACCACGTGGCGCCGCGCTACATGAAGGATTCCACCGCCGAGGTGGGACCGCCCAACGTGGTGACCTCGGTGCTGGCCAGCTATCGCGGCTATGACACCTTGGGCGAGACCACGGTGATCTTCACCGCCGCCATCGGGGTGATGGCGCTGCTGGCGCGGGGGAGGCGCAAGCCATGAGGGAGAAACCCATTCTGCGGGTCGGGACCAAGTTCCTGATCCCGTTCATCCTGATGTTCGCCCTTTACGTCCAGTTCCACGGTGATTTCGGTCCCGGCGGCGGGTTCCAGGCCGGCGTTATCTTCGCCTCGGCCTTCATCTTGTACGCCATCGTCTTCGGCATCGCCCATGCCCGGCGCGCCCTTCCCGCCGGCATCCGCCGCCTGCTGCTGTCGCTGGGCGTGTTGATCTATGCCGGCACCGGGGTTCTGGCCCTGGCCGAAGGCGGGCGCTTCCTGGATTACTCGTCCCTGGCGGCCCAGCCGGTGCTGGGCCAGCATGTGGGCATCTTCTTGGTGGAATTCGGCGTCGGCATGACCGTGTTCGCCGCCATGACCACCATCTTCTTCGTCTTCGCCTCGCGCGATCCCTCGGCCCGCGAACAGGACTGATCCCATGGAAGTGCCCGGCCTGTTCAATTACTGGATGGCGATCATCTTGATGATGGCGGGACTTTACACCGTCATCGCGCGGGGCAACCTGGTCAAGAAGCTGGTGGGCTTGGGCGTGTTCCAGATCTCGGTCTTCGTGCTTTACATCACCATGGGCAAGATCAAGGACGGCACCGCCCCCATCCTGCCGGCCGGACCTGTGGACGGCGTGGTGTTTTCCAATCCGCTGCCCCATGTGCTGATCCTGACCGCCATCGTCGTCGGCATCGCCACCACCGCCCTGGGACTGGCGCTGGTCGTCCGCATCCACGAAGCCTTCGGCACCATCGAGGAAGACGACATCCAAGACATCGAGGAGAACGAGGCGTGAGCGCCCCCCTGGAACATCTGCCCGCCTTGGCGGTGGTCGTGCCCTTGATGACCGCCCCGGTCATCGTCGCCCTGCGTCGGCCGTGGGCGGCTTGGCTGCTGGCTTGCGGTGTCAGCTGGGCCAGCTTGTTCTTTTCGGTGCTGTTGCTGCTGCAGGTTCTGGAAAGCGGCCCGTTCAGCTATCTGATGGGCGGCTGGGCGGCGCCCTGGGGCATCGAATACCGCGTCGACCAATTGGATGCCTTCGTCCTGGCCATCGTTTCGGCCATCGCCTCGGTCGTCTCGGTCTATTCCCGTAAATCGGTGGAAGCCGAAATCGATTCCGAACGCCATTACCTGTTCTACGCCATGTTCGTGCTGTGCCTGTGCGGTCTGCTGGGCATGGCCATTACCGGCGACGCCTTCAACCTGTTCGTGTTCTTGGAAATCTCGTCGCTGTCCACCTATGTGCTGGTGGGCATGGGCCGTGACCGCCGGGCGCTGACCGCGTCCTTGCGCTATCTGATCCTGGGCACGGTGGGGGCCACCTTCTATGTGATCGGCATCGGTCTGGCCTATATGATGACCGGCACCTTGAACATGGCCGACCTGGCCCAGCGCCTGCCCGCCATGGCCCATACCAGCACGGTGCGCGCCGCCCTGGCCTTCCTGGTGGTCGGCATCGGCCTGAAGATGGCGGCCTTCCCGCTACATGCCTGGCTGCCCAACGCCTATACCCATGCGCCGTCGGCGGCCGCCGCGCTTTTGGCCGGCACCGCCACCAAGGTGTCGGTCTATGTGTTCCTGCGCATCGTCTTGGGGGTGTTCGGCGCCACCGGCCTGCTGACGGCGCTCCCCATCACCCAGGTGCTGATGGTGCTGGCCCTGGCCGCCATGTTCGTCTGTTCGGCGGTGGCCATCTGGCAACCCGACCTGAAGCGTGCCCTGGCCTATTCCTCGGTGGCGCAGATCGGTTACATCCTGCTGGGCATCGCCTTTTTGTCGGAAACCGGGCTGGCCGCCGGCATCGTCCATCTCTTCAACCATGCGGTGATGAAATCGGCGCTGTTCCTGGCCTTGGGCGCGGTGGCCCTGCGGGTGGGCTCGACCCGCATCGACGCCATTCGCGGTATCGGCCGCAAGATGCCGTTGACCATGGCGGCCGTGCTGGTGGCCGGGCTGTCGCTGATCGGCGTGCCCTTGACCGTGGGTTTCGTCAGCAAGTGGTATCTGGTGGAAGCGGCGCTGACCGGCGGCATGTGGCCGGTGGCCGTGCTGATCCTGGCTTCGTCCTTGCTGGCCGTCGCCTATGTGTGGCGCATCGTCGAGGCCGCCTGGATGGCCCCGCCCGGCCCCGAACTGGCCCATATCCGCGAAGCGCCCACCGCCATGGTGCTGTCCACCTGGGTGCTGGCCGGGGCTTCGGTGTGGTTCGGCCTGGACGCCACCCAGACCATGGGGGTGGCACGGCTGGCCGCCCAGACCCTGTTGCAGGGAGTGGCGCCATGACCCCGTCCACCTTGATGTTGCTGGCGCTGTTGCTGCCGCTTTTGGCCGTCGGTCCCATCCTGCTGGCCGGGCGCTACCCCAACCTGCGCGAGGCGGTCAGCCTGGGCGCCGGCGCCTTGCTGATCGCCGTGGTTCTGGGGCTGCGGTCCCAATTGGCCGACGGCGTCGTCCCGGTGCTGAATTTCGGCGAGATGCTGCCCGGCCTGACCCTGCGCCTGGAACTGGAACCGCTGGGCATGCTGTTCGCCCTGGTCGCCGCCGGGCTGTGGCCGGTGACCATCCTTTACGCCATCGGCTATATGCGCGGGCACCACGAAAAGAACCAGACCCGGTTCTATGCCTTCTTCGCCATCGCCATCGCGGCGGCCATGGGCATCGCGCTTTCCGGCAACATGCTGACGCTTTTCGTGTTTTACGAAGTGTTGACCATCTGCACCTTCCCGCTGGTCACCCATGCCGGCACACCAGAGGCCAAGCGCGCCGGGCGCACCTATCTGGGCATCCTGATCGGTACCTCCATCGGGCTGCAATTGCTGGCCATCATCGCCACCTGGGCCTTGGCCGGGACCTTGGACTTCGCCCCCGGCGGCATCCTGGCCGGCAAGGTGTCGGGGCCGTTGGTGGGCGTGTTGTTCGCCCTTTACGTCTTCGGCATCGGCAAGGCGGCGTTGATGCCGTTCCATCGCTGGCTGCCGGCGGCCATGGTGGCGCCGACCCCGGTCAGCGCCCTGTTGCACGCGGTGGCCGTGGTCAAGGCCGGGGTGTTCACCGTCCTTAAGGTCACCCTCTACATTTTCGGCATCGATTTGTTGGCGGAAAACGCCGCCGCCGACTGGCTGGTGTGGGCGGCGGGCTTCACCATCGTCGCCGCCTCGGTGGTGGCGCTATCCAAGGACAACCTGAAGGCCCGGCTGGCCTATTCCACCATCTCGCAACTGTCTTACGTGCTGCTGGGGGCGGCCATCCTGGCGCCGCTGTCGGTGATGGGCGCCGCCATCCACATCGCCGCCCACGCCTTGGGCAAGATCACGCTGTTCTTTGCCGCCGGCGCGGTGATGGTGGCCAGCCACAAGACCGAGATCAGCCAGATGGCCGGCATCGGCCGCAAGATGCCGTGGACCATGGGGGCCTTTGCCATCGGTGCTTTGTCCATGATCGGCCTGCCGCCCACCGCCGGCTTCGTCAGCAAGTGGTACGTGCTGTCGGGCGCGCTGCAATCCCAGCAGATGGTGGCGGTGGCGGTGGTCACGCTGAGCACGTTGTTGAACGCCGCCTATTTCCTGCCGATCATCCATTCCGCCTTCTTCGGCCGCGCCGGCGATGACCACGACCATCACCACGACCATGGCGAGGCGCCGTTGCCGTCAGTCCTGGCTTTGTGCGTCACCGCCGCAGGCACCATCGTCTTGTTCGTCCTGCCCGACCAAGTGCTTGCCCTGGCCGGCGCCCTGTTGGGGAGGAATCCATGAGCCCGCAGCCCCATTGGCTGGTCCGCCCCAAAAGCATCCGCCTGTTGTGGGTGGGGGGCATCGCCCTGTTGGCATTGTTCGTCGCCCTGGGAGCCTTCATCCATCCCCACGCCACCTTCGGCGTCGAGGGCAGTTTCGGCTTCAACGCCTGGTACGGCTTCGCCACCTGCGCCGCCATGGTGGTGGGGGCCAAGGTTCTGGGCTGGGTCCTGAAGCGCAAGGACGATTACTATGAGCTTTGATCCTTTCGCCCTTCCCCCCGGTCTGCTGCTGATCCTGGCTGCCTTGGTTGTGGCGGGGCTGAAGGGTATGGTGCGCAAGGCCTTGGTGTTGCTGGCGCCGCTGGCGGTGTTGGCCCTGGTCTGGACCTTGCCGGTGGGCGAGTTGCTGCACGTCTCGTTCCTGGGCCACACTTTGGCGCCGCTCAAGGTGGACGCGCTGGGCCGATTGTTCGCCACCATCTTCCTGCTGATGGCGGCCGGTGGCGGTCTGTTCGCCCTGAACCAGGACCGCCCGGCGGAAGTCCCGGCGGCTTTCGTTTATGCCGGCGGTGCGGTGGGGGTGGCTTTGGCCGGCGACCTGATCAGCCTGTTCGTGTTCTGGGAAATCATGGCCATCGCCTCGACCCTGGTGCTGTGGAGCCGTGACGACGCAGCCTCGCGCGCCGCCGCCAGCCGCTATGTGCAGGTTCACCTGCTGGGCGGCGTGGTGTTGCTGGCCGGCATCGCCGCCCAGGTGAACGCCACCGGTTCAGTGGCCTTTGCCGCCATGAAGCCGGATTCCTTCGGCACCTGGGCCATTCTGCTCGGCTTCCTGATCAATGCCGGGGCGCCGCCGTTTTCCGCCTGGCTGCCCGATGCCTATCCCACCGCGTCTTACAGCGGCACGGTGTTCCTGTCGGCCTTCACCACCAAGACCGCCGTCTATGTGCTGATCCGGGGTTTTCCCGGCGCCGAGATCCTGATCCCCATCGGGTTGTGGATGGTGTTCTATGGCATCGTCTATGCGCTGCTGGAAAACGACATGCGGCGCATCCTGGCCTATTCCATCATCAATCAGGTGGGGTTCATGGTCACCGGCATCGGCATCGGTTCCGACATGGCGTTGAACGGCGCCGCCGCCCACGCCTTCACCCACATCATCTACAAGGCGCTGCTGCTGATGGCCGCCGGCTCGGTGCTGTACCGCACCGGCAAAACCAAATGCACCGATCTGGGCGGGCTGTTCCAATCCATGCCGCTGACCACTTTGTGCGGCATCGTCGGCGCCCTGGCCATTTCGTCCTTTCCGTGGACGTCGGGCTTCGTGTCGAAATCCATGGTCAGCCAAGCCGCCGCCGATTCCCATTTGGCCTGGGTATGGTTCGGGCTGACCGCCGCATCCGCCGGCGTGTTCCTGCATGCCGGCATCAAGTTCCCGTGGTTCGTGTTCTTCCAAAAAGACAGCGGTCTGCGCCCCGCCGACCCGCCATGGAACATGAAGGCGGCCATGGTGATCTTCGCCGCTTTGTGCATCGGCATCGGCGTGTTCCCCGGCGCCCTTTACGCGCTGTTGCCCCATCCGGTGGATTACCAGCCCTATACCGCCGCCCATGTGATCGAGATGCTGCAATTGCTGGGTTTCTCGGGGCTGGCTTTCTTCGTGCTGCTGCCGCTGATGAAACGGACGCTGACCATCACCTTGGACACCGACTGGCTGTACCGCCGCCTGGGGCCGAACGTGGTCGGCAAGCTGGGCGCCATGCTGGCCACCGCCGACCGGGCGATCCGCGGGCAGGTGATGGCCATCCTGACCCGGGTGCTGGCAGGCATCAAATCGACCCATGGCCGTCATGGATTGTTCGCCCGCGACCTGTCGTCGGGGGCTATGGCCTGGACCACCGTGGCGGTGCTGGGCATCTTTTTGGCCGCGTTCTATTCCTGATCCGATCAGCCGGCGGGCAAAAGATTCCTATCAAGGCGGAATCTTTTGCCCGCCTTGGCTGTGTCGTCCATCCGGTTTTCCCGGAATCCAGCCACTTAACCCAAACTTAACCCCCGGCATGGATCGTGCAGGGATCGGCTTGGCTGCGCCCTTTTTCGGGCAGATTTTACCCAGCCGCCTTCCTTAAAAAATATTATCCCGGACCGCGCATGGATCACCCATGCCCGCACGTGTAACCCAATGCGCCAGCATCAACGCGCACACGTGAAAGGGTTCCGTGATGTCGTCAATTTCGTCTCTTAGCGCCGCACAGATCGCGCAACTGAGCACGGCCAGCATTCGTTCGCTGACCGCGACCGACATCTCGTCCCTGGATACCACGCAGGTCGCGGCGTTTACGGTCGCACAAATTGAAGTCCTCGACGCCACCCAGATCGGGGCGCTGTCCACCACCCAGGTGACGTCGCTGACGCCGGCGCAGATCGAAGCGTTCAGTGCCGCCCAGATCGTCAATTTCAGCCCGTCGCAATTGTCGGTGCTGCTGGATGCCCAGATCGACGCCTTCGGCGTCGAAGACATCGCCGCCCTGACCACCCAACAGATCAAGGGGCTGACCGCCACCGAACTGGCCGGGTTCAGCGTCTCGCAGATCCAGGTGATGAACGCCACCCAGATGGCGGCGATGAACACCACCCAACTGCAATCCCTGGGCACCGATCTGGTGGGGGCCCTGGTCAGCACCCAATTGTCGCAATTCGCCTCGACCCAGATCGTCGCCCTGACCCCGACCCAGGTGGCGGCGCTGTCGCCCACCACCCTGTCCGGGCTGAACACCACCCAGATCACCGGCCTGGCCCTGGTCGACATCGCCGGCCTCAGCGGCGACCAGATGGCGGCGCTGACCACCACCCAGCTTCAGGCGCTCAGCGTCACCCAGATGCATGGCGTCAACTCGACCGCCGTCAAGGTGATGAGCGCCACCCAATGGGAAGCGCTGTCCAGCACCCAGATCGCCGCCCTGCCCAATATCTCGATCTATGCCATGGGCGAGACCCAGATCGGTTATCTGAGCGCCGCCCAACTGGCCGGCTTGACCACCACCCAGATGCTGTTGCTGAACAGCTCGGCCATCGCCGCCCTGACCGCCACCCAATTGGCGGCGCTGACCACCACCCAGACCGCCATGCTGACCGCCACCATGGTGGATTCGCTGTCCAGCACCCAGTTGGCGGCGTTGAACACCGACCAGGTGGCCAGCCTGACCAGTTCGGCCATCGCGTCCCTGGACGAAACCCAGGTGGACGGCCTGACCGCCACCCAGATCGCGGCGCTGTCCACCAGCCAGATCCGCAACATGGCGACCCAGGCGGTGGAATCCCTGGATGCGACCCAGATCGCCGGCTTCTCGGCCACCCAGATGGGGGCGTTGGGCATCTATCAGATCCTGACCTTCTCGGTGGATGAAGTGGCGGCGCTGACCCTGACCCAGATCAAGGGGCTCAGCGGTACCGCCATCTCCAGCCTGACCCGCGACCAGATGGCGGTACTGACGGAAAGCCAGATTTCGGTGCTGTCGGCCACCCAGATCAAGGCCATGGGCTCGCAGCAACTGGCGGCCCTGGCCGACACCCAATTGGCGTCCTTGTCGGCGGTGCAGGTGGCGTCGTTGTCGTTGACCGCCATTCCCGGCCTGACCCAGGGGCAGATTCAGGCCATGGGCACCGCCCAATTGGCCAATCTCAGCGCCTTGCAGGTCGGCGCGCTGACCACCGACCAGGTCTATGCCCTCAGCCCCGCCCAGATCGCCGGCCTGTCCACCGCCCAGATCAAGGGCGTGTCGTCGACCATGATGGCCAGCCTCAGCTTCGAACAGCTGGAAGCGCTGAGCGCCGAACAACTGCGCAACCTGTCCACCAGCGCCATCGCCGCCATCGGCGACATCACCTTCTCGCAATTGTCGGCCGCCCAGATGGCGGGGTTGACCCAAACCCAGATGAGCGTGTTGACCACCGCCCAGTTGGAAAGCCTGAACAGCACCCAGGTGGCGGCGCTGAGCCGCACCCAGATCGGTGGCTTAAGCGCCATGCAGATCCGCGCCCTGGGGTCCGAGGAACTGACCGCCGACCAATTGTCCAACCTGACCAGCACCCAATTGAAGGGGCTGGACGCCAACCAGATGGGAACGCTGAGCGACACCCAGTTGCTGGCCTTGACCCAAAGCCAGATCGCCAATTTGTCCCAGGGGCAAATCCAGGGACTGGCGCCGTCGCAACTGGAATTGCTGAGCGACAACCAATGGAAAGCGGTGACCACCACCCAGATGGCGCTGTTGACCGAAACCCAGGTGTCCATGTTGTCGGCCACCCTGCTGGATCGGCTGGCCACCAGCCAATTGGCGGCGCTGACCAGCACCCAGGCCGGCTATCTGGGGGCCGAACAATTGCAGTCGCTGTCGGCCAACCAGATCGGCGCCCTGTCGACCACCGCCATGGCCGGTTTCAGCGAGTACCAGTTGACCGGATTGTCGGCCACCCAGTTCCGGGCGCTGTCCTCGCAACAGGTGGGCGGCCTGACCACCACCGCCATCGCCGCTTTGTCCGCCGAACAGACCAGCCAGTTGACCGCCACCCAGATGCGCGGCCTGACCAATACCCAGATCGCCGCGCTTTCGGAATTCGGCCTGGGCGGATTGACGAGCAGCGCCATGTCGGGACTGGCCGTCACCCAGTTGACCAGCTTCACCGCCAGTCAGATCGGCACCCTGAACACCACCCAGTTGAACGCCCTGTCGCTGTCGCAATTGTCCAGCCTGACCAACGCCCAATTGGCCGGGTTGACCGAAACCCAGACGGCGGGACTGACGGCGACCCAGATCCAGGCCTTCAACATGACCAAGATCGGGTCGTTGTCGGCCACCGCCATCGCCGCCATTTCGCCCAGCGTCCTGGCCGCCATCAGCACCATCCAGATCAAGGGACTGAGCGCCACCAACATCAAGGGCCTGACCGACGAACAGATGGCGGCGTTGACCAACGCCCAGATGGCGGCACTGAACACCGCCGCCCTGGCGGCGCTGTCCGACGAACAGATCGACGCGTTGTCGGCCTCGCAGGTGGCGGCGCTGTCGGCCACCCAGATTTCGGCGCTGTCCGCCGACCAGGTGCATGGCCTGGATTCCACCCAGATCGACGCCCTGACCAGCACCCAGGTGCGCGCCCTGACCGCCACCCAATTGTCGGCGCTGGATGCCGAGCAGGTGACCGCCTTGGGGGTGGCCGACATGGGGGCGCTGTCGACCACCCAGTTGCGCGGGCTTTCCGCCGACACCTTGTCACAGCTGAGTGCCGATCAAGTGGCGGCGCTGAGCGCCGCCCAGGTCTCCGCCCTGTCGCCCGCCGCCTTGGCAGGGCTGACCCAAACCCAGATGGACGCCCTGAGCGCCACCCAGTTGCGGGCGCTGACCAGCAGCCAGATCGCCGCCCTGCCGGTGGAACTGATGAGCGAGTTGAGCACCGAGGACATGGCGGTGTTCAGCCATACCCAGATCGGCGGCTTTTCGTCCCAGCAACTGGCGGCCCTGTCGGAAACCCAAATTTCCAGCCTGTCCACCACCCAGATCCGGGCCCTGGCCCCTGCCGCCCTGGCGGGGCTCAGCGAAGGCCAGATCGCGGCGCTGGATTCCACCCAGCTTTCCGCCATCACCCTGACCCAGTTGGCCGGCCTGTCGGCGGCGCAATTGTCCAGCCTGGGCGAAGACGACCTGACCAGCCTGACCAGCACCCAGATCCGTTCGCTGTCCGGCGTGCAGGTCAAGGCGCTGACCAGCACCCAGTTGAACGCCCTGACCGACACCCAGTTGAAGGCCCTGACCACCACCCAGATGGGGCTGTTGAGCCGCGAACAGTTGGAATCCCTGTCGGTGGACCAAATCCAGTCTTTGGCCGCCAGCCAGGTGGCGGGATTGTCCAGCGAAGCCGTCGCCGGCCTGACCGAGACCCAGGTGCAATCCCTGACCGCCACCCAGTTGCGGGCGTTGAGCACCAGCCAGATGGCGGCCCTGGACGCGGTGGGCGGATTGACGGAAACCGCCCTTGCCAACCTGTCCACCTCGCAGATCGCGGCATTGTCGCCCGATCGCGTCGCCGCCTTGACCGCCAGCCAGATTTCCGCCCTGTCCACCGCCCAGGTGGCGGCGCTGGGCCCGGCCGCGATGGCGCAATTGTCGGAAGAACAGTTGGACGCGCTGTCCAGCGCCCAATTGTCCGCCTTGTCGTCGACCCAGGTCGCCGCCCTGTCCGCCGACCAGATCGCCGGTTTGGACACCACCGCCCTGGCCCAGTTGAATGCCGGCCAGATCCGCGCCCTGTCGGCCGGCCAGTTGGCGGCGCTGAACCAGGACCAGATGGCGGCCCTGACCGAAAGCCAGATCGGCTGGTTGACCACCACCCAGATCGGCGCCCTGGATGCCGAAACAATCGCCAGCCTGGGCACCGAACAACTGGCCCATTTCACCGCCAGCCAGATCGGCGCGCTGTCCGCCGCCGGTCTGTCGGGTCTGACCGCCTCGCAGATCGGGGCGCTGAACACCACCCAGTTGCACGCCTGGAACACCACCCAGGTGGCGGCCTTGTCGTCGGACCAGATCGCCGGCCTGACCGCCGACGGATTGGGGGCGTTGACCGTCACCCAATTGGGCGGCTTGACCGAAACCCAATTGCGGGCACTGACCACCACCGCCATCGGCGGCATGACCGCCACCCAGATCCGGGCGCTGTCGCAAACCGCCATGGCCGGCTTGGCCGAAACCCAGTTCGCCATGCTGTCGGCGGGCCAGCTTGCCGCCCTGACCAGCACCCAGATGGCCGGCCTGACCCGCGAACAGGTGGATTGGCTGAGCCCGACGCAGATTTCCGCCTTGGCCACCACCCAAATGGCGGCGCTTCTTCCCGACACTTTCGGGGGCCTGTCCGCCGACCAGGTGGCGGCGCTGAGCGATGCGCAAATCCGCGCTCTTTCCGCCACCCAATTGGCAACGCTGACCGACACCGGACTGGACGGCCTGTCCACCGCGCAGATGGCGGTGCTGTCCACCACCCAATTGCGCGCCTTGGGGTCTGATGCCTTGGCATCGTTGTCCACCGAGCAATTGGCGGCGTTGTCCACCAGCCAGATCACCGCGCTGACCCCCACCGCCATGGACGGGCTTGGCAACACCCAGATCGCGGCGCTGTCCACCACCCAGATGCGGGCCTTGACCACCACCCAGGTGGCCGGGCTGGATTCCGAACAGATCGCCGCTTTGTCCTCGGCCCAGGTCGAAGCGCTGTCCACCACCCAAGTGCGGGCCTTGGCGCCGTCCCAGTTGGCCGCCTTCGAGGCCAAGCAACTGGCCGGGCTGACCACCTCGGCCATTTCGGTGCTGACCACCACCCAGATCGCCGGTCTGGCCACCACCCAGATGGAGGCCCTGACCGCCCTGCAATTGGGTGTGCTGACCAGCACCCAGATCGCGGCGTTGTCCGACGACGCGGTGGGCGGTCTCAGCGAAACCCAGATCGCCGAGTTGACCGCCACCCAGTTGAAGGCCTTGACCCCGGCGCTGGTGGGCGCGTTGACGCCGACCCAGATCAGCGGCATGACCAGCACGGTGTTCGGCGCGTTGTCGTCCAGCCAGTTGGCCGGGCTGACCGCCGAACAGATCGACGCTTTGTCCACCGCCCAGATCGCCGCGCTGACCACCAGCCAGATCAAGGCGTTGTCCAGCACGGCGCTGTCGGGCTTGCGCGTCGAACAGGCCCGCGCCTTGAACGACGAACAATTGTCGGCGCTGTCGTCGACCCAGATGGTGGGCTTGACCGACACCGTGCTGAACGGCCTGACCATCACCCAGATGGCGGGGCTGTCCACCAATCAGGTCCGGGCGCTGTCGACCAGCCAATTGGCCCAGTTGAACGAAACCCAGATGGCGGCCCTGTCCACCACCCAGGTGGCGGCGCTGAACACCACCCAATTGGCCGGTTTTGACACCACCCAGACCGGGGCGTTGTCGGCCAGCCAATTGGCGGCCTTGAACTCGACCCAGATCGGCGCGCTGTCGACCACCGGCATCGGCGGGCTGGACGCCACGCAATTGGCGTCCTTGACCACCACCCAGATGCGCGGCCTGTCCGTCACCCAGATCGGCGCCCTGACGTCCGAGGCGCTGAACGGTCTGGATGCCGAGCGCATCGCCCAGTTGACCACCACCCAGGCCGGCGGTTTGCAGGCGACCCAGTTGGAATCCCTGGGCGCCACCCAATTGGCCGCCTTGACCAGCTCGCAGATGGGGGCGCTGACCCCCACCGCCATCCTGGGTCTGAACGAAACCCAGATGGCGGCGCTGACCGAAACCCAGTTGGACGGCCTGACCAGCACCCAGATCTATAATTTGGGCTTCGAGGAAGTGGGCGGTCTGACCGCCGGTCAGATCGCGTCCCTGACCAGCACCCAGTTGAAGGGAATCGACGGCTATCTGATGCAGGCGCTGTCGCCCAGCGCCATCGTCGGGCTGACCACCACCCAGATCGGGGCGTTGTCCGCCGACCAATTGACGGGGATGACCGACGAACAGGTGGCGCAATTGTCGGAAACCCAATTGGCCCGGCTGTCGTCCACCCAATTGGCGTCGTTGTCCGCCCTGGGGGTCACCGGCCTGACCGAGACCCAGTTGGCGGCGCTCACCACCACCCAGATCCGCGGCCTCAGCAGCACCCAGCTGGCGGCGCTCACCACCGAACAGGTGGCCAGCCTGTCGGCGGCGGGTTTGGGGGCGCTGACCACCACCCAGTTGGGGGCGTTGTCGTCCACCGGTCTGGGGGCGTTGTCCGCCACCCAGGTGGCCGGGCTGACCACCGCCCAGATCGCCGCTTTGTCCGCCACTCAATTGGCCGGCATGAGCGAGGAAATGGTGGCGGCGCTGACCACCACCCAGCTCAAGTCTTTCAGTTCCACCCAGGTCAGCTCGCTGTCGACCACGGCGTTGGCGGCGTTGGACGCCACCCAGTTCGACGCATTGTCCACCACCCAGTTGCGCGGCCTGACCAGCACCCAGATGGGCGAGCTGACCGCCAGCCAGTTGCAAAGCCTGTCCACCACCGATCTGGCGGTGCTGACCAGCACCCAATTGTCGGGCCTGGATGCCGACGACGTGGCGGCGCTGACCACCACCCAGATCGGCCGCTTGGGCACCGTGCAGTTGACCGGCCTGTCCACCACCGGCCTGTCGGGGCTGTCGGAAGACCAGGTGGCGGCCCTGACCACCACCCAGTTGCGCGGCCTGCTGTCCACCCAGATGGGGGCGCTGTCCACCGATTCGCTGAACGCGCTCAGCGAAACCCAGATGGCGGCCTTGACCACCACGCAATTGCGCGGCCTGACCACCACCCAGATGGCCAGCCTGGACACCAGCCAGATCGAAGCCCTGCCCAGCACCGCGCTGGCGTCGTTGACCGCCACCCAGTTGAACGGGCTGTCGTCCACTGGCGTCGGCGCCATGTCCACCACGCAATTGCGCAATTTGACCGCCACCCAGGTGGCCGCCTTGTCCACCACCGGCATCTCGGGGTTGACCGACACCCAGATCGCCGCCTTGACCAGCACCCAGTTGCGGGCGCTGACGGTGACCCAGATCGGCGGCCTGACCGCTGAACAGGTGGCCGGCCTGACCCAGACCGAGATCGGCACCCTGACCGCCACACAGTTGGGCGGCTTGTCGGCCACCGGTCTGGCGGCGCTGACCGAAACCCAGGTCGCCGGCTTGACCACCAGCCAGATCGGTTCGTTGTCGGCGGGCGGAATTTCCGGCCTGACCTCGACGGCGCTGCAATCCTTGTCGTCCACCCAATTGGCCGCCTTGTCGCCGGTCCAGGTGGCGTCGCTGTCCACCACCTCGATCAACGGTCTGACGGTGACCCAGTTGGCGTCGCTCAGCGAAAGCCAGTTCGCCAGCCTGACCGCCACCCAGATGCTGGCCTTGACCACCACCCAGATTTCCGGTCTGTCCACCACCCAGGTCCGGGCCTTGACCGACACCCAGTTGGCGGCGCTGGGCCGTGTGCAGATCCGCGCGCTGACCGCCGATCAGATCAATTCCCTGGAAAACGACCAGATCGCGGCACTGTCCACCACCCAGATGTCCAATTTCAGCGGCAGCCAATTGCAGGCCCTGACGCTCGCCCAATTGGCCGCCTTGTCGTCCACCCAGGTGGGTGCGTTGACGCCGACCCAGATCGGCAACATGGCGGGCACGGAAATCGCCGCACTTTCCGCCACCCAATTGTCGGGCCTGACCACCACCACCATGGCGGCGCTGTCGCCGGACGTGGTGGCGTCGCTGACCACCGATCAGATCGAAGCGTTGACCGCCAGCCAGATCGATTCCCTGACCGACACCCAATTGGCCGCGCTCAGCCCGGCCCAGCTGGCCGCCATCCAATCGGCGCTGGCCTAAGGAGTTGATGAATGAACCAGGATGTTCTGACCGCCACTTTGACCCAGGCCCGTGAACGCAATCTGGGCGTTTTGGACCTGATCCGCGCCGTTGACCGGGTGCGGGCCAGCCATGGCGTCACCGCGGTCATCGCCCTGTACCAGACCTGGGTCGAACACAATGCCGACGATGCCCTGCTGTACGCGGTTTTGTTCAACCTGTCGGTGACCCAGACCGAAATCGGCGACGAGGACGGCGCCCAGGCCAGCCTGGAACGCGCCCTTGAGCTCAATCCCGACTTCGCCCCGGCCCGCATCAACCTGGGGCGGGTCCACGAACGCAAAGGCGGCGCCGAGGCGGCGGTGCGGCAATGGGCGGCGGCTGTCGACCGCCTGGCCCAGGTCAACGGCACCAACATCGCCCACAAGGTGGCGGCGCTGAACCAGATCGCCCGGGTGATGGAAGATTCCAACCAGGACGAGCCGGCCGAGAACATGCTGCGCCAAAGCCTGGACATCGAGCCCGACCAGCCGGAAGCCCTGCAGCATTTCATCGCCCTGCGCCAGCGCCAATGCGAATGGCCGGTGCTGACACCTTGGGAACGGGTGAACCACAAACGTCTGCTGGGCGCCATGTCGCCGTTGTCCATGGGGGCCTATGCCGACGATCCCATGCTGCAATTGGCGGCGGCGTGGAACTATAACCGCCGCGACGTCGGCATCCCCGGCGAAGGCTTGATCCGATCCTATTGGGCGGCCAAGGAAGGGGCGAGCGGCGGACGCCTGCGCATCGGCTATCTGTCGTCGGATTTGCGTGAACACGCAGTGGGTTATCTGTGCTCGGAACTGTTCGAATGCCACGACCCCGAACAGGTGGAAATCTTCGCCTATTACACCGGGGTGCCGGGCAGCGACGTCATCAAGGAACGCTTCCAGCGATCGGTGGCCCATTGGGTGGACGTGACCGCCATGACCGATGCCCAGGCGGCGCGGCGCATCGCCGATGACGGCATCCACATCCTGGTCGATCTGAACGCCTATACCCGCGACGGCCGCACCAAGCTGGTGGCCCTGCGCCCGGCCCCGGTGATCGTCAACTGGCTGGGCTATCCCGGCACCAGCGGCAGCCCCTATCACCATTACATCGTTGCCGACGACTGGATCATCCCGGAAGGCGCCGAGAAATATTACTCGGAAAAGGTGCTGCGTCTGCCCTGCTACCAGCCCAACGACCGCAAGCGGGCGGTGGCTGCCAATCCCCCCAGCCGGGCCGAGATGGGCCTGCCCGACGACGCTTTCGTGTTCTGCTGCTTCAACGGCTTGCACAAGCTGAACCGCTTCACCTTCGGTCGCTGGCTGGACATCCTGGCCCGGGTGCCCAAGGGCGTGTTGTGGCTGCTGGGCGGCACCGAGGCGGCCCAGGACCGCCTGCGTCAGGCCGCCAGCGCCGCCGGGATCGACCCCGCCCGGTTGATCTTCGCCGGCAAACTGCCCAATTCACAGCATCTGGCCCGTTACCGTCTGGCCGATCTGTTCCTGGACACCGCCCCCTATGGCGCCCACACCACCGCGTCCGACGCG
Organism: Rhodospirillaceae bacterium UBA6219; assembly: GCA_002435715.1. Classification (GTDB taxonomy): domain Bacteria; phylum Pseudomonadota; class Alphaproteobacteria; order Rhodospirillales; family Magnetospirillaceae; genus Magnetospirillum. The sequence continues at coordinate 40,042 of DISD01000031.1, read as the reverse complement.
TTGTGGATGGGGGTTCCGGTGCTGACCCTGTCGGGGCGGTCCTTTGCCTCTCGCGTTTGCGGGTCGTTGGTGCGGTCGGCCGGGCTGCCGGAAATGGTGTGCGAGAATGCCCAGGATTACGTCGACCGCGCCGTCGCCCTGGGCCGCGAACCGACTCGCCTGCTCGCCTATGCCCAGCGCCTGCGCGACGCCCGCGACACCTGCGTGCTGTTCGACACTGCCTTGCTGGCGCGGCGCCTGGAAGACCTTTACCGCCAGATGTGGGCCGAATTTCAGGCCGGCACCTTGCCGCGCCCCGATCTGGCCAACCTGGAAACCTACATGGAAATCGGTTCCGCCCTGGATTTCGACGCCGTCGATCCCATGGCCGATTCCGCGTCGTGGTGGCGTCAACACCTGGCCGCCCGCGACGAAATCCGTCCCATTCCCGCCGACCGGCGCCTGTGGCAAGGCCCGACCGCGTCCGATAAAGGCTGAAGGAGGCCATCATGGTTTGGGGAGCGTTCACCAATTCCAGCACCGGCATGAAGGTCCAATCCGACAGCCTGGGCACCATTTCGCAAAACATCGCCAACGTGAACACCACGGGCTACAAGGAAGCCCAGACCCTGTTCAAGACGACGTTGTCGGAAACCCTGTCCACCGCCAGCGGCCAGACGCCCAATTTCGGCGTCAAAAGCTATGTCCGCAATCTGGTGGATAACCAGGGCATGGTCTCCGGCACCGATAATTGGAGCGACATTGCCATCAACGGCAAAGGCTTCTTCATCGTCAGCGACACCATGAATGCCGGCGACCTGGCCGATCCTTCGACCTATGTCACCCGCGCCGGCGACTTCCAGACCCGGGCTGTCGGCGACCGCGCCTATCTGACCACCTCGGCCGGCATGTATGTGATGGGCTGGATGGCCGATGCCAGCGGCACGGTCGACACCAGCGGCAATATCGGCCCCATGTATCTGGAACCCGGCACCCTGATGCCCGGCAACCCCACCAGCACCGTGTCGTTGACCGGCAATCTGCCAGCCAATGCCACGCTGACCAATTCCAGCGACAGCCAGGAATTCACCATCACCGACAACCTTGGTGACGAAAAGACGGTTTCGGTAGCATGGAGCCGTACCGACGGCGATGTCTGGCAAGCCACCTTCAGCGTCAAGGACGGCAGCGGCACCGTGGTCAACGACGTGGTCGACGTCACCCTTGACGGCAACGGCAACGTGGTCGATCCCACCACCGGCACCTGGGACCTGGTGTTCGACTGGGGCGGGCCGACCACCAACGAAACCGTGACCCTGTCGGGCCTGCTGCCCAATATGAACACCCAGCCGTCCTCGGTGGCCATCTACGACCAAAACGGCGACCTCCACACCGTGTCGCTGCTGTTCGAACGCAACGATTCCAACCAATGGTACCTGCGTTTCCAGTCCGAAGACGGCACCATCAGCGATTTGACGTCCGACACCGCCACCGCCAGTTCGGCGGGCTATTCCATCCCGGTGGAATTCGACGGCGACGGCAAGCTGATCTCGCCCACCAGCCTGGATTTCACCGCCACCTGGGACGACACCAATGCCGGGACCAACACGGTCAGCCTGGATCTGTCGGGCATCACCCAGTACACGGCCAGCAGCGGCAAGACCAGCGTCGCCACCAAGGAACAGGACGGTTACGGCAAGGGGACGCTGGAAGGGGTGGAATTCACCGCCACCGGCGAATTGTCGGGTCAGTTCAGCAATGGCGAAACCCGCACCCTGATGAAGATCGCGGTGGCCAGTTTCGTGTCGCCCAACCTGCTGGAACCGGTGGCCGGAACATTGTTCCGTGCCAGTGCCGAAGCCGGCGAAGGCACCATTTCCGCCATCGAGGCCCTGGGCGGCGCCAACAGCTTTTCCCCCAATTCGGTGGAAAATTCGACCATCGACCTGGAAGACCAGTTCACCCGGATGATCGTGACGCAAAAGGCCTATTCCACCAATGCCACGGTGTTCAAGACCGCCGACGAGATGCTGAGTACGGCACGTGATCTGAAATCATGATCAGGGGGGCATTTCGCCCCCCTTTCTTCATCAGCCTTTCGCCAGATAGGCCCGCCAGCCACCAAAAGCCGTGATGTCACGCGCCCCTTTGACGGCATGGGCTTCGCAGGTGAAGCCCTGGACCCAAGACCCGTCCGCCAGTTTCAGGCTGCCGATGCCCAAGGGCGGTGGGATCAGGGCGACGAAACTGCCAAAAGCCTCGAAATCCAGCTCGTAGATTTCCACTTCGATGCCGCCCACACCCTGGCCGTCATAGACCAGACCGGGTTTGGCCGGCTGGGTGTCCAGCGCATAGAAACTGTAACCGGGGGCGGTGCGCGTCGTGCCCACCAGCCGGGCATTGCGGTCCTGCAACTGGCCGTGCAGCGGCTGACCGGCCAGATGGGCACCGACCACCGCCACCAGCGCCCGGTTCGGCTGGGGCTTGATCTGGATTTCCAGCGTTTGCTCAAGCCGCTGGCCGGTACCGCCGATGGTGGCATCGTCCAGGCTGCGATGCAGGCGGTCGGCCAGGGAAGCCACCGCCCCGTCCTGGAAGGCACGGCCCAGCAAAGTCACGCCAAAGGGCAGGCCGTTGTCGCGGAAACCGGCGGGAATGGCAGTGCCGCACAAATCCATCAGGTTGACGAAGTTGGTATAGGTGCCAAGATTGCTGTTGAGCTTCACCGGATCGGCCAAAACCTCGTCGATGCGATAGGTGGTCCCGGTGGTGGGCAGCAGCATCACATCCATCTTGGCCCATTGGGCTTCGGCGGCGCGGGTCAGATCGGCCAGCTTGTAGAAACCGTCGAAGGCCGACACCGCCGAGATGGTGTCCGCCCCCACGATGATGCCGCGCACCACCTCGTGGATGGAACCGGGCTTTTCACGGGCGAAATCCTGGATGGCGGCCAGACGTTCGGCCACCCAAGGCCCGGAATACAACAGCTGGGCGCATTGGGCAAAGGCGGTGAAGTCGATGTCCACCTTGGTGCCGCCCAATCCTTGCAGACGCTCGACCGCCGCCAGATACAAGTCCCGCGCCTGGGTGTCGCCGAAGAATTCCAACTCGCCCTTGGGCACGCCGAAACGGAAACCTTTGGGCCAGGCGGTGGCCACAGCGGCGGCGGGGGCGGCGCGGCTGAAGCCGTCTTCGGCATCATAGCTTCCCGCCACCGCCAACACGGCCAGCGCATCGGCACAGGTGCCGGCGAAGATGGAAATACAGTCCAAGCTGCGGCAGGCTGGCACCAGACCGCGATTGCTGATCAGCCCCTTGCTGGGCTTGAGGCCGACGATGTTGTTGAAGGCGGCGGGCACCCGCCCCGACCCCGCCGTATCGGTACCCAGGGAAAACGACACCAGACCGGCGGCCACCGCGACGCCAGACCCGGACGACGAGCCCCCCGACACATGATCGACGGAAAACACCGACGAACAGATGCCATAGGGCGAGCGCACCCCCACCAGACCGGTGGCGAACTGGTCCAGATTGGTCTTGCCGACCAGGATGGCGCCTTGGGCTTCCAGCAATTCCACCACTGTGGCGGATCGCGTCGCCTTATAGGCGAAATCCGGGCAGCCGGCGGTGGTGGGCATGCCGGCGACGTCGATATTGTCCTTGACCGCGAAGGGGATGCCCCACAGCGAACCCTTGGGGGCGGCGGCCAATTTGGCCAGGGCTGTTTCCTTGGGCACCAGGGAAATCCACACCGGGCGTTCACCACGTTCGGCGATCCGGGCATAGATTTCTTCCAGCACCGCCTGGGGGGTCAGGGTGCCATTGTCGTAACCGGCCTTCAGGCTGGCGATATCAAGCGCGATCATCATGCGGCCTCCGGTGCGATGACGGCCAGCACTTGGCCCAGGGAAACGGCGCGGCCTTCGGCGCAACGCAATTGGGTGATCACCCCCGAGATCGGGGCGGTGACCGGGATTTCCATCTTCATGCTTTCCACCACGATCAAGGTGTCGCCTTCCTTGACGCTTTGACCGGCTTCGACGGCGATCTTCCACACGCTGCCCGGCACCGGGGCATGGGCGGCAGTGGCACCCGCCGGCACTGAATCGTCGCAATCCTCGTCCATGGTTTCGGGCATATCGGCGCCATAGCCGATCTGCCCCGATGCCTCCCACCGCGCCCGTTCTTCGTCAAAGGCCTGTTGTTGGCGGGCCTTGAAGGACGCCATGGCCAGAGCGTTCTCGGTCAGGAAGCGACGGTAATCGGACAGTTTGAAGGTGGTTTCCTCGATCTTCAGGTTGGCCTTGCCGCGCGGGAAGTTTTCGCGAAATGCCAAAAGCTCCTCGGCGGAAACCGGGGTGAAGCGGATCTGGTCGAAGAAACGCAGCAGCCACGGCTTGCCGGCCTGGAATTCGGCCGTCTGTTTGTGGGTGTTCCACACCTGACAGGTGCGGCCGACGAATTGGTAACCGCCGGGGCCTTCCATGCCATAGACGCACAGATAGGCACCGCCGATGCCGACGGCGTTTTCCGGCGTCCAGGTCCGCGCCGGGTTGTATTTGGTGGTGACCAGCCGATGGCGCGGGTCCATGGGCGTCGCCACCGGCGCCCCCAGATAGACGTCACCCAAGCCCAGCACCAGATAAGAGGCGTCGAAGACGATGCGTTTGACGTCGTCCACGCTGTCCAATCCGTTGATGCGGCGGATGAACTCGATATTGGACGGGCACCAGGGCGCATCAGAACGCACCGATTGCATGTATTTGCGGATGGCCAATTGGGTGGCTTCATCATCCCAGGACAACGGCAGATGGACGATGCGTGACGGCACCTCGATCTGGTCGTTGTTGGGAAGGGCGGCTTCCGCCCGGCGCAGCCGCTCCAGCAATTCCCCCAAGGGCAGCACCCGGCTGTCGTAATGGATCTGAAGCGAACGGATGCCCGGTGTCAGGTCCAAGATGCCAGCCAGCTTCATGGCCTGCACTGCCTGCATCAAGACATGGACGCGGAAGCGCAGTTCCAGGTCCAGCACCAAGGGCCCATATTCCACCAACAAGTACTTGTCGCCAGCCCGGCGATAGACCACGCGCGGGCGTTCGCCCTTGGCCGCGATTTCTCCCACCACGGCGTCGTCGATGCCGCAATCGGCGGGCAGGGCCAGGGCCTTTTCATCGACGGGGGCAAAACTTTCGATTTCCGCCAGTTGGCGGGCTTCCATGCGCGCCGCCTGGGCCGGGTCCAGACGGACGAAACGCACCCGGTCGCCGGGGCGCAACTGGCCAAGCTTCCAAAGCTCGGCGGCGACGATGGTCACCGGGCAGACGAATCCCCCCAAGCTTGGCCCGTCGGGGCCCAGGATCACCGGCATGTCACCGGTGAAATCCACCGCGCCGATGGCATAGGCATTGTCGTGGATGTTACTGGGGTGCAAGCCGGCTTCGCCACCATCTTTGCGCGCCCATTTCGGCTTGGGGCCGACCAGGCGCACGCCGGTGCGGTTGGAATTGTAATGCACTTCCCAGGTGGCATCGAAGAAGGTGGCGATGTCTTCGGGGGTGAAGAAATCGGGCGCCCCGTGCGGACCGTACAGCACACCGATCTGCCATTCGTGACCGATATCGGGCATCAAGGCATCGGGCACCGCCCGCACGGGCGTATTGGCCGGGGCCTGGCCCACATGCAGCACATCGCCCACCGCCAAGGCGCGGCCGCCATGGCCGCCGAACTTGCCCAGGGTGAAGGTGGATTTCGACCCCAGGTAATCGGGCACATCGAAGCCCCCCGCCACCGCCAGATAGGCCCGACAGCCCGCCCCCGACACCGCCCCCATGCGCAGCACCTGACCGGCGGCGACGGCGACCGGCACACCGTAATTGATGGTCTGCCCGTCCAGGGACGCAGCCATTTCGGCGCCCATCAGGCAGATGATGGTGGGCGCGTTGAAGCGCAAAGTCGGCCCCGACACCGTCAGTTCCAGCGCCGAAGCCCCTTCGGGGTTGCCCAAGGCGTGGTTGGCCAGACGGAAGGACAAGCTGTCCATGGGGCCGGATGGCGGCACGCCGACATCCCAATAGCCGACACGACCAGGATAATCCTGGATGGTGGTTTGCGTCCCCACCGCCAGCACTTCCACGGTGGCGGCGTGGTGGACGAAGCTTTCCAGCGTCCGGGTGGTGACCGCACCTTGGGCGAAGACCGGCGAGGTCACCAGGGCCTTCAGGTAATCCAGATTGGTTTCGATGCCGGCGATGTGGGTTTCGGCCAAAGCCTTGCCCATCTTGGCCAAGGCATCGGCACGATCAGAACCGGTGACGATGATCTTGGCGATCATCGGGTCGTAAAATGGCGAGACCTCAAGACCGGCCTCGACCCAAGTTTCGATACGGGCACCTTCGGGCCAGTCCACCTGGGTCAACAGCCCCGATGACGGGCGGAAATCGCGGCCCGGGTCTTCGGCGTACAAACGCACCTGGATCGAGGCGCCGCGTGCTCGTTCGGCATGGTCGGCCAAGGGCAGGGCTTCGCCCGCCGCCTGACGCACCATCCATTCCACCAGATCGATGCCGGTGACCTGTTCGGTCACGCCGTGCTCCACCTGCAAACGGGTGTTCACTTCCAGGAAATAGAACGCGCCCGAATCGGTGTCGTACAAAAACTCCACCGTGCCGGCATTGGCGTAAGCAACCGCCGAACCCAACTTGGTGGCGGTGTCGCACAGCTTGTGACGCAGTTCGGCGGGGATACCCGGCGCTGGCGTCTCTTCGACCACCTTCTGATTGCGGCGCTGGGCCGAGCAATCACGCTCGCCGAGCGCCACCACCTTGCCCTTGCCGTCGCCGAAAATCTGCACCTCGATATGACGGCCGCGTTCCACGTATTTTTCCAAGAACAGCCCCGCATCCTTGAAGTTGTTGCGGGCCAGGCGCTGCACTTTCTCGAACAGCGGTTCCAGTTCTTCGGCGCTGCGACACAGCGACAAACCGATACCGCCACCGCCGGCGGTGCTTTTCAGCATCACCGGAAAACCGATGCGCTTGGCTTCGGCCAAAGCGTGGGCGGCGTCGTTCAGCAGGCCCGAACCGGGCGCCAAGGGCACACCGGCCTTTTGCGCCAGATCACGCGCCGTGTGCTTCAAGCCAAAGGCCCGCATATGTTCGGGCCAGGGACCGATAAAGGTGATGCCGGCGGCGGCGCAGGCTTCGGCGAAATCGGGGTTTTCCGACAGAAAGCCATAGCCGGGGTGAATGGCCTGGGCGCCGCAGCTCTTGGCGACCGCCAAGATGGTGTCGGCCTGCAGATAGCTTTGCGCCGCCGGGGCCGGGCCGACGCAAAAGGCTTCGTCGGCCAGGGACACGTGCAAGGAATGACGGTCGGCTTCGGAATAGACGGCGACGCTTTTGATCCCCATCTGGCGAAGCGTGCGGATGACCCGGCAGGCGATGGCGCCGCGATTGGCGATCAGGATTTTGGTGAACATCATTGCGCCTCCCACACCAGCACTTCGATGGGGGTCGGGTTATAGGCGTTACAGGGATTGTTCAGCTGCGGACAGTTGGAGATCAGCACCAGCACATCCATCTGGGCGACCATTTCCACATATTTGCCCGGGCCCGACACCCCATCGGCGAAGGTCAAGCCGCCTTCGGGGGTGATGGGCACGTTCATGAAGAAATTGATGTTGTGGCTGATGTCGCGTTTCGTCAGGCCCCAATGGTCGTGTTCGGCCAAGGCCAGGAGGTAAGAATCCCGACAGGCATGCATGGTCTTCTTTTCCAGCGCATAACGCACGGTGTTGGATTCGGTGGCGCAGGCGCCGCCCAAAGTGTCGTGACGGCCCACATTGTCGGCGGTGATGGTCAGCATCACATGGCCGTCCTGGCTCATCAAATCCGAGCCCACCCCCAGATAGACATTGCCCTGGGCCCGGATGGTGTCGGTGGCCGAATAACGTTCGTGCGGGTCGCGCGCATTATAAAACAAGGTGTCGGCGGCCTGATTGCCCTCGACATCGACGATGCGGAAGGTCTGTCCCTTTTTCACCTCGTAAAGCCAGTAATCCCCAGCGGGAACAATGGCGCGATAAGTGGCCGTCTCGGCGGCCAAAGTGCTTTCCTTCAACATGATGGCGCCCCCCTTAGCCGAACAGCGTGTAAAGACGGTTGTTTTCGAAACCCCGGCGGTTTTCCGGCCGGAAGTTCCGACAGAAATCGTCCTCGGTCACAGGGGCGGCCTGACTGATGTGATAGGTCACCGGCTTCTTCGGGTAATCGGGGCTGGGGTTCAGCGGATGCGGACAGGTGTGCAACAGCACCAACGTGTCCATCTCGAAGCGAAGCGTCACGCTGGAGCCAGCGGGCGAATTGGTGGGGTCGAACACCATGGTGCCGTCAGGGGTGGTGGCGACCTTCGAGAACCAGTTGACGTTGGCGACCAGATCGCGGCGGCCCAGGCCGTATTTGCCGCCTTCCACCAAAAAGGAATCATGACCGTTCAGGAACCATTCGTTGCGGGCCGCCTGATAGGTCTTCACCCCCCAGCGCTTGGCCACCATGTCCTTGGTGGTGTTGCCGCACACGGTGTCGTGCCAGCCGACGCTGTCTTCGGTGATGGAACAAAAGATACGGCCCATGTCGGAATAAAGGCAATTGCCGCGCGTCAGCTTGAAGGTGTGCTGGCACTTCAAGGTGTCGGGTGCGTTATAGCGTTCCAGCAGGTTGCCCGGATTGTAAAAGGCCATGCCCATATTGGCGCCGCCTTCCACGTCGGTCATCCGCAATTGGGTGCCGCGACGCAGGGTGAAGGACCAGTGTTTGCCACCCGGCAGGGTGTCTTGGTACGAAAGCTCGCTCATGCGGATTTCTCCGTCGTGCCGGGCCGTCCCGGCTTGGCGTGCAGCCTTCGGGGTCGTCCCCGAAGGTGTTGGGTTAAAGTTGGACGACTTGGGCCCGTTCGGCCTTGTCTTCCAACGGCAGGTTCAGCGTGATGGTGGCGCCATAGGCCTGGGGCTCGTCCGGGTCCACGCGCACCTTGTCGAAGGCCAGCACACGGGTGCCCAGGCCGAAGCCTTCCTTGATGTCGTGGGTGACCATGAACACCGTCATTTTTTCGGCCCGCCACAGATCGCGCACCAGATCGTGCATCTGCGCCTTGGTCCCCGGATCCAGGGCGCCGAAGGGTTCGTCCATCAAGAGGATGCGGGGCTTGCGCACCAGTGCCTGGGCAATGGACAGACGCTGCTGCATGCCGCCCGACAATTCCGCCGGATACTTCGCGCGGGCATGATCCAGGCCGACCGCATGGATGACCGACGCCACTTCGTCCTGGGCCTGACGCTTGGCCCGGCCCCACAATTTTCCGAAGAACGGCGCGCGGGCGAATTCCAGCCCCAGGATGACGTTTTCTTCGACGGTCAGATGCGGATAGGCGGAATAACGCTGGAACACCACGCCGCGATCGGGACCGGGTTCCGGCGACAGTTTTTCGCCGTCAACGCGGATGGTGCCGCGCGTCGGCGCTTCCATGGACAGCAACAGCCGCAAAAACGTGGTCTTGCCACAGCCCGACGGCCCGACCAGGGCGCAGAACTCACCCGACGGGATGTCCAGGTTGACCCGCTCCAAGACCACTTGGTCGCCATATTCCATCCACAGATTGTCTACGGTGACGCGGCTCATGACGCCCCCCTTTCCAGCCAGGGGCACAGGCTGCGGTTGGCGTAACGCAACGCCCAATCCATGCAAAAGGCCAACAGGGTGATCCAGGCCACATAAGGCAGGATGACATCCATGGCCAGATAACGCCGCACCAGGAAGATGCGATAGCCCAGACCGTCTTGGGCGGCGATGGCTTCGGCGGAAATCAGGAACAGCCAGGCCGGCCCTAAGGACAGGCGCAGGGAATCCATCAATTTGGGCCACACGCTGGGCAGCACCAGACGGGTGACGATCTGCCAGGTATTGGCCCCCAGGGTCTGGGCCTTGATGACCAGTTCACTGGGGATGGCTTCCACCCGCATGGCCATGTCGCGGACCAGGAACGGCGCGATGCCGATGACGATCAACACCACCTTGGACAATTCGTCCAGACCGAAGACGATGAACAAGATGGGCAGCACCGCCATGGGCGGGATCAGCGACAGAACCGCGATGAACGGGCTGAGACCGGCCCGGATATAAGGGATCAGACCGGTGCCGATGCCCAACACCAGACCGATGGCGGTGGAGACCAGCAGGCCCAGACCCAGCCGGGTCAGGCTGGAGGCGCTGTCGGCCCACAGCAGCACCTGGCCGCTGCGGCTGTCGGGAACAAAAGCAAGGCGATGCAGTGTGTCGGCGATGGTGGAAAACGCCGGCAACAACTTGTCATTGGGATTCTCGGCCAGCCGCAGGGCCGAGAAGGTCACGTAGAGCACCAGCACCGCCAGGAAGGGGAGCGCACCCCAAAACAGCGCGCCCCCTTTGCCGGGACGCCGGTTGATGATCCGGCGGCCCATGCTTACAGCTTCCCGTCAGCGGCCAGCTTCATGAACTCGGCGTCGAAACGCAGCTTGACGTTCTTGGAATCGCCGAGGGTCTTGCCACCGGGGAAGGCGATGCCGACGGCGTCCTTGGTCTTGGCGCCCTCGCCCAGCAGACCATGCTCGAACGAGAAGGTACGCACCATGTCCATGGTCTTGGGCAATTGCGCCGAGGTGGTGAAGGCCACCGCGTCGGCGGGCTTATAGAACATCTTGGTGGTGGCCAACTGGGCCTTGTAGCCGGCCAGATCGGTACCCGAGGCCTTGGCCATGGCTTCCAGCATGCCCACGTCGCCGGCTTCCATCTTGGCCATCATTTCATACCAGACGCCGACCAAAGCTTTGCCCAGCTTGGGGTTGTCGGCCAGCGTCGCCGAATTGACCACCATCAGGTCGATGATTTCGCCGGGGATCTTCGAGCTGTCGAACACCTTGGTGGCGCCCTTGACGGCAGAGACCTCGGCCAACTGCGGATTCCAGGTCACCACAGCGGTGGAATCGGCCGACGAGGTGAACACCGACACGATGTCGGCGTCGGACGTGTTGACGACGGAAACGTCCTTTTCCTTCAGCTTGACGGTGTCGAGCGCCCGGGCCAGCAGGTAATGGGACACCGACAATTCCACCAGATTGATCTTCTGGCCCTTCAGATCGGCGACGGTCTTGCCCTTTTTCAGCACGATGCCGTCATTGCCGTTGGAGAAATCGCCGGAAATCAGCGAGGTGCTGTCGACGCCGCCCGCTGCCGGAATGGTCAGCGCGTCCATGTTGGTCATCACGCAGCCGTCGAAAGCGCCGGCGGTGTATTGGTTGATGGATTCGACGTAATCGTTGATCTGCACGATCTCGACGCTGATGCCGTATTTGTCGGCCCATTTCTTCATCAGACCGGAATCAGCGGCATAGCCCCACGGCATCCAGCCGGCATAGATGGACCAGGCGACCTTGAAATCCTTCTTTTCGGCGGACAATGCCACAGAGCAGGTGGCGGCGACCATGCCGGCGACACCCAGGGTCAGACCCAGAACTCGTTTCAGGGAAGAACGCATGAAAACCCCCTCGGTTGCTTCGATCAGACTATCTCGCACCGCAGGGACTTTGGGGGATTTGGGGGGCCTTCGACCGACGGGCAGAGACCGACCCCGAGGCCCCTTTCGGCACTCGCGGTACAGCTCTCCCGGGCTTTTATCCCGCCGTGGCTCCGCCCATCCACTTGGATGGCCGGGAGTGCATCTCTCGGACCAGACACCGTGAACGGCCGGAACCCTAGACGCGTTATGGAAAACAGACAGGCAAGCATCGTGCCAGCCCGGAACCGGCCGTTTCCCGTCACCCCCGCCCCGCGGGCGTCCAATTCGTAGGCAGCGTCATGCCCATTCTTTAATCAGTAACCCGTTCCACATCATAGGCCGGCAGGGTCGAAATACGCTTGTCCTCCAACGCTTCGCCGATGGTGAAGTGATAGAGACTCCACCATTCATCCACTTCCATGCCCATCTGTTCAAGGACCTGGGAATCGAAAAAACAGCCGATCCCGGTGCCCGACAAACCAGCGGCGACGGCTTCCAGATACAGCGCCTGACCGATGATGCCGGCTTCCCAATGCAGGCGGCGATAGGCCCAATCACCGTCTTGGGAAAGCGTCCGGGTAAAGTCGGCCAGCATGCCCAAGGAAAAAGCGCCATGGCCGGCGATGGCCTGCAGACAGGACAGGCCCGAGGCTTCGGCCCGCAACGGGCGGGAATCCAGCAGATAAAGCGGCAACGGACAAGCCGGGACCGGCTGCCACGCATATTCCGCCGTCATGGCGTCGCGCAATCGATCCAAATGGGCGGGATCGCGGATCAAGGCGTAAAGGCCGGGTTCCAGTCCCTCAACCTGATGGACGTAAAGCACCAGGGATAAACGCGGCGCCCACGGCCAACCCCGCCACAACAAAGATGCGCCATCGGGCATGGTCGCCGCCAGCATGCGCAGGAAAGCATCCTTGGTGGTCCCCACCCCCTTGTTCATACGCTGGGCGGAACGGCGGTGACGGATCACACTCGCCGCCCCATGACGGCACGTGGATGGCGGCAGCGACAAGGACGGCAGTTCCGCTACACCGCGCAAACCATCGCCGTCATTGCGATGGGTGAAGATCAATGCCTGATCCACCACCGGCCAGGAATCGTGATCGTCGCTCAGTTTGTTGGCCTGGCCGAACCATTGCCCAGCCACCGGGGACAAATCCGGTTCGGGCAAATCGCCCGGCCCGACGATGGCGATCAGATCGGGATGTTCGGCCTCGTAGGCATGAAAGCCATCGTCACGGCGCAACCCCAGCAATTGCGCCAAAACATCATCGCCCGGCCGGGTCAGGATGCGCAGGTTCCAGCCCAGACAGGCGGCGGCATAAGCGCAAGCGGCGATGGCGTGGCCCACATCGTGCTGGCAGTAACGAAAGGCCCGTTCGCCGTACTTCCACGATTCCCGCCACGGCACCGACGACAGGGCCAGCAGGAAGGCGCCCTCGGGCAAGGGTTCCGGCAGGCTTTCCAGCCGGCAGCGTTCTTCCAGATTGTGCGGGCGGGGCGCGTAATGATACAGCGCCGGGCCGTCGCCGATACCAGCCAAGGCAGGCAGGAACACCCAACCCTCGGTGGGATGCAGGTTGCCGCTGGACGGGTTGTTGCGCAGGGGCCAGCGTGTACCTTCCGCTTCCTTCCAGGCCGAAATCCCCAGCGCCAGTTCCAAGAACAGGCCCAAAGACTTGGCATCCAAATCCTGGGCCGGCGCATGACCCAAATCAGCGAAAGGCGGCGTAGCGGCGTTCAGGCGCAGCGGCAAGGCCACTTGCCGGGCGTCCATGAAACGCCGAAAACCATCGGGCTGCGAGTCCCAATCCAGAAAGGCCGGCCCCAGGGCATAACGATTTGGCGCATGGCTGGTGCGAAGGTGGTAGCCGATGATGTCGGTGGGGAATTCGTCGAACAGCACCGTTTTGCCCCTTGGATTTGCGGATCAGTTTGGAACGGTATTAAATGCAAAGATCGTTCCCAGGACCAGCCGGACATGCCCCAGATCACAGCTTTTCGTCATCCCGCCCTTGGGCCGCTGCTGCGCCTGACCGACCTGTTCAATGCCCCGGTGGTGCTGAACGCGGCGGAAGCCACCACCATCGCCCGTGCTTTGGATGCGGTGCGACTGGGAAAATCCAGCGAAACCGAGATTTACCTCAGCCCCATAGCCAGCGACCACGATTTCCAGGCTTTGGTGGACAAGGACGGCGTGACCTGCGGCGAAATTCACCTGGACTGGCCGCAAGTGGCGGAACTGGCCTTGTTGCTCAGGGGGGATGATGGCGACAATCGCTGAAACCACCGCTCTGCTGACCAGCCTGCCCAAGGTCGCCTTCGCCCAGTTCGAGATCGCGGGCGACCAGCTATGCCTGTCCTGTGACGGCCGCTTGCTGGCCCGCATCACCCTGTCCGCCGACGACCGCCCGGCGACATGGTCGGCCAATCAGGCCATCAACCTGTTGGCCCATCAGGCGTTGTTCACTTCGGGTATCGATACCCTGCCCCCGGCCGAGGCGGTCAACAACGCCCATCAGGTGCTGGAATGGTGGGATGGGATGGTCTGCGCCGTCTCGGCGCTTAACCGGCTGATGAACGCGCCAGAAGGTGCAGGAAATCCGCCAGATCGCTGATCATAAAATTGCGGTTGGCCGGGTCGCGCATATGGGCCAGGGTGTCGGCATCCTCGGCCAGATACAGCATGGCGGTATGGCGGAAGGGTTCGGGAAGACGCAGATTGGTCGTCGACGGCTTGACCAGCATGCGGCAGATTTGGTCGAACAACAGCCGATAGCGCTCGTCATCGGGCTGCAGATAGGCGTCACCCATGTTGTCGCCGTAAAGACGGAACAATTCCTGATAAGCGGCGATGTCGGGCTGATCCATGTTCATTGTCCCAACGGACGGCAGGCATAGGGCCAGATACGCTTGGCATCCGGCGACGAAAAACTGCCGTCGACCATCATCACCGGCACCGCCACGTCTTTTTCCGCATCGGGCAGCGCCAAAAGGCTTTGCGAATCATAGGGCGCCTGATTCCGGTACAACGCCACCGGGTCCATCCAATGGGGCTTTTCCGGAATGGCATAATTGCCCATCACGGCAAAACGCGGGGTTTCACTATAATAAATGGCGTAATGGATGGCCGGACGGCGCTTGGATTCCGCCGATTTGCTGTTGGGCTTGACCCCGGTGTTGCCGGTGACGGCGATGATCTGCCCCTTGCTCACCCGCTGGCCGACCACCAATTCGGGCGCCGTCTTCAGATGGGCGTATTCGCTGTAGGTCCAAAACGGCAGACCGCTGTCCTGGGGCGAATGGCGCAGCACCATATTGAGGCCGCGGGCCTGGAATTCGTTGGTGATCACCGCCACCACCGTGCCGTCGGCCACCGCCAGGATGGGGGTACCGGCTTCCACCGGAATATCGATGCCGCCATGGGCGCCTTGGCCGGTCTTGTCTTCATAGGATTCGGCGAAGGTTTCGTCGATGCCCGGACAATTGGCGCCGGCAGGAAAAACCGGGCCGGTGCCGGTGGGCATCAGACCATTGTCGGTGGCCATCTGCGTCGCATCGGAGCATTTGCCCCGGCGCGCGACAATGCAGAACGCCCCCTTGCCGATCGCCTCGATATCCACTTGATCGGCCTTGACGCTGTCATCCATCGCGGCGGATGGCGCCGGGGAACTAACAGGATCACGCCCCTGACCCAGCCGGCCATAAATCAAGGCGAATTCGTCGCGGTCGATACCGCTATCATGATTGGAATCCAGAAGATCGAAATTTCCCCGCCGGTTCCATTCCTGGCGATCCAACTTGCCGTCGCCATTGGTGTCATAGCCGGGAAAGTAGAAGCTGACCGGATCGGCCATGCGTTGCCCCTGCTGGGCCCAGGCCGGCGATACCGCCAGCACGGACAGCACCATCACGCCGAAGTGAAGACCATGCCGCGCCATGTTCACCCATCCCGCTGAAATGTGGTCGGAATAGCCTAGCTCAAAGATGAGGCGGCGCCCATGCCCTCTCCCATACGTGGGGGCCTAGATAAACGTAAATCCCCCGCGTCACGGGCCCGAAACGGATGGAAACAGCGACGCAAGTTTTTCTTTGGCGCTGTCAAAGTCCAAGGAATCGATGTCGTCCTTGATGGCGGCGAAGGCCGCCAACCGATCGGCATCAAGCAAACCCGCCAATTCCGCCGCCACATCCAGGGCGGCCATGTCGCTGGCCGCCAACAAGGTGGCCAATCTTTCGACCTGGGGCGTCACGTCGACAACCGCGACCGCCGTCGCAGCGGTGGCAAGATTGGCCCCCGCATCCAGCACGACCAGGCCGGCGACCACCTCGTCCAGCAAGCGGCGGAGCGGCGGCAACAGGCTTTCCGCTTGTTCCCGGCGTTCCATCTTCACCGCCGTTTCCAGGGCGCGGGTCGATTCGAACAGGGCTTGCGCGCCGATATTGCCAGCCACCCCCTTCAGGGCATGGGCCTGGGCGGCGGCCTCAGTCCACTCGCCGGCGGCCATGGCCGCAGCGATGGCGGCGCCGTCGTCGCCGTGACGGGTCCGGAAGTCCAACAGCAATTTACGATATAGCGCCGTGTTACCCATCACCCGCGACAAGCCGGCGGCGATGTCGATACCGGGCAAATCGGCCGGCAAGTCGGCACTTTTGGCCACACCGGTCGGGCGCATGGCGGTGTCGCCCCGCGCGATTGGCGCCTGACCGTCAAGCGCCGAGGACAGCACCTTCAGCAGGATTTCCGGATCGATGGGCTTGGAAACATGGGCGGTCATGCCGGCGGCCAGACAGCGGTCGCGTTCCTCGTCCAAAGCGTGGGCGGTCATGGCGATCACCGGCAATTGGTCGAAACGTCCGTCGGCGCGGATGCGCCGCGTCGCTTCCAGCCCGTCCATCACCGGCATCTGGATATCCATCAGCACGGCGTCGTAACCGTCCGGGCCGGCGGCATCCAGCGACATCAGCGCTTCTTGGCCGTTATTGGCCAATTCCACCGCCACCTGCCAATAAGCCAGGATTTCCGCCGCCACCTGCTGGTTGATTTCGTTGTCTTCGACCAACAACACCCGGCGGCCGCGCACCGTTTCCAGCTGCCGTCCGTCATAGCCCTGGGGATCGGCGCCGTCGGCGGCCAGTCCGGGGACCTGACCGCCCGAGGCCAGGATCATCATGGTGTCGAACAGCAGCGACGGATTGACCGGCTTGACCAGCAAACTGTCGATGGCGCTGGCCGCACCGTTTTGTTCCATCACTTCCTCGCGGTCGCTGGCGGTGACCATGATGATCACCGGCACCACCTTCAGCGCCTCGGCCCGTTTGATCTGGCGCGAGGCTTCCAAACCGTCCATCACCGGCATGCGCCAATCCATCAGCACCACCTGATAGGGCGGCTCGCCCGCGGACTCGGCCCGCATGATCTCGTCATAGGCGGCCTGACCATCGGCGCTTTCGGTGACTTGGCAGGCCAAGGAACGCAGCATCTCGCCCAACACGGCGCGGGTGGTGGCGTTGTCGTCGGCCACCAGGACCCGGGCGCCGCGCAATTCCTGCCACCTGGGCACCATGGCCCCCGACGGCACCGGAAAACAGGTGGTGAAGCTGAAAGTGCTGCCCTTGCCGTATTCGCTGTCCACCCAGATGGTGCCGCCCATCATCTCCACCAACCGCCGGCAGATGGACAAGCCCAAACCGGTGCCGCCGAACTGGCGGGTGGTCGAAGCGTCGGCCTGGCTGAACGGTTCGAACAGGCGGGCGGCCTGATCCGCGGTCAGTCCGATGCCGGTATCGCGGACGGAAAACCGCAACTTGGCCTTGCCGTCGATCAGGTCCAACACTTCCACCCGGACCAGAACCTCGCCCACATGGGTGAACTTGATGGCGTTGGTGCACAGGTTGGTGATGACCTGGGACAGGCGCAACGGATCGCCCACCACCTTGACCGGCATGTCGCCGGTGGACGCGAAGACGATTTCCAGGCCCTTTTCCTCGGCCCGGCGGGTGATCAGATTGGCGACGTCGTCCAGCACGTCGGTGATGGAAAACTCGATCTGTTCGAATTCCAGCCGGCCGGCCTCGATCTTCGAGAAGTCCAAGATGTCGTTGATGATGCCCAACAGCGTCTGCGAGGCGTTCTGGATCTTGACCAGATAATCGCGTTGACGCGGGTCCAGCCCGGTGCGCAAGGCCAGGCCCGACAGGCCGATGATGGCGTCCATCGGGGTGCGGATCTCGTGGCTCATATTGGCCAGGAAAGCGCTTTTCGCCTGGTTGGCCTTGTCCGCCTCGTCACGCGCCTGCGACAGCGCCTCTTCACGCTGGCCGATGGCGCCGACGAAATAAGACAGGCTGCGGGCCATGTCCGCCACCTCGTCGCCGCCTTCGGTGGAAATGGGCACGGCGACACCACGGGCGTGGCTGCCCATGGTTTCCTGCAAGCGCACCAACCGCCCGGTGACGCGGCGGTTCACATAAAGCAGCACCAGCAGGCTGACGACGATGGCCGCCGCCGCCACCGTGTAAAGCAAGGTGGCGTCACGGGCGATGAAGCCGGCAAAGGCCTGGCGGGCGTCGTCGGTCTCCTTTTCCAACTGGGCGAACAGATTGGTGGCGGCCAGCGACAGTCGCGACATCAGGTTGTCGTTGTTGCGCAGCAAGCCTTTGACCCGGCTGTCCACCACCAGCCAGCGGCGGCGGATGTCGAAAATGCTGCCTTCGCCTTGGACCAGCGGGCGGAACTGACCGGCAGCCTGGGCCAAAGGGGGGCTCATGCGACTGGCCAGGGCGGTGTTCATCGCCTGCACGGCCTGTTCTTCCACCGCTTCCAATTCGTGCTCGCGGGTGACGCTGAAGGCGCGGGTCATCAAGGTCACCGCCCGTTCCAGCGCCCACGGCACGCCGTTCTGGTTGGTGTCGCCGACAGATTGCGACAATTCGGCCAGCCGGCGGGCGGCTTCGCCCTGCTTTTCCTCAAGCGCGATGCGTTCCCCCACCGCGACCACCAATTCGTCCAAATTGGCGGCCATGGCGTCGCGATGGACCGCCAGGGATTGGCGGGCCTCTTGACCGACGCCGCGTTGGCTGAGGTCGTCAAAGGCGCGGGCCAGCACCGCCAATTGGTCGTTGACCACTTCACGTTTGCGCCGCAACTCGAACACACCGGTGGCCGAGGACAGGCTGAGGCCGCTTTCCGACAACGCCTCGCTGCGCTGAACCAAGCGCGACACCGCCAGCAATCGGCCCATCTGGTCGTCGGCGATATGGGCGAAACCCTGTTCGAAGCGGCCGGCGCCGACCAGGGCGACCAGCACGGCGGCCACCGTCATGGCGGTGACCGTCAGGATGCCCAAGGTCAGGCGGGTGGCAAGGCCGAAGCGCATGGTCAGGGTATTCCGAGGTTCAGCGGAACGGCGGCGCCCACAACAATCCGCCTTGGTTTTGCAGAGCGTTGCGGCCGCGTTCCAGGCCCAGATTGGCGGTCAGGTTGCGTTGATAGATCTCGCCGTAATTGCCGACCTGTTCGATCACCCTGAGCGCCCAGCCCTTGTCCAAGCCCAGCCGCGCCCCGGCATCGCCTTCAACCCCCAGCAGGCGCCGCACCTCGCTGTTGGGGCTGTTCAGGTGCTGCTTGACGTTGGCGGCGGTTAGACCGTTTTCCTCGGCGGCGATGGTGGCCATGATGGTCCAGCGGATGACGTCTTCCCATTGACGGTCGGTCTTCAGCACCACCGGCGACAGCGGCTCGTGGGTGATGCGTTCGGGCAGGAACACGTATTCGGCCGGATTGGGGGCCATCTGCTGACGCAACGAGGCCAGAATGATGCCGTCGGTGCTGACGGCGTCGCATTGGCGGTCGAAGAAGGCGGCGAAAGACCCCTGGATGGACGAATATTCCTGAATTTTCAGGTTCAGATTGCGCACCTTGTTGACGCGGCTCAGCCCCTCGACCGAGGTCGCGTGGCTGATCACGCAGACGCGACGGCTCTTCAATTGGTCGAGATTGGCGATGTTGGCGTCACGACGCACCAGGAAGCCCTGGCCGTCCATCATGAAGGTGGCGGGAAAGGACAGGCCGGACTGGTCGCGGTCCAAGGTCCAGGTGGTGGCCTCGGACAACACGTCGATGGCCTTTTGCTGCAAGGCGGTGAAGCGGTCCTGGCTGGAAACCGAAATGAAGTCGACGGCGCGGGCGTTGCCCAGCACGGAAGCAGCGAAGGCACGACAGAAATCGGTGTAGAAACCGGCCCATTGCCCCTTGTCGTTCATGGCGGTCAGCGCCGGGCCGAATTCGTTGACGCCACAGCGCAGCACGCCGCGGGCCTTGACCTCGTCCAAGGTTCCCGCCATGCCCGTCGACGGCATCGCCAAACGCAGAACCAGCACGGCCAGAACCGCCCCCAACAGCCGCTTCGCCATCTTCAATCCTCCTGTTGTGCGCCCTGCATTTCCACCCGGTCGCGCCCCAATTGCTTCGCCCGGTACAGCATGTGATCCGCGTTGCACATCAATGTTTTAAGGTCGATGCCACCTTGTGTCCAGACACCGCCGATGGAAGTGGTCAGGCGCAACGTCGCACCGGAATCGCAAGCAACGGCCAAGGCGCGGGTCTGCCGCAGCAGACGCTCGGCCACGTTGACGGCCTCGCCGCCGTCGGTTTCCGGCAGGAACAGGGCGAATTCCTCGCCACCGATGCGCCCCAGGATGTCGCAGCCCCGCAATTCGCCGGCCCAGGCCTTGGCCACCGCCATCAAGGCCTGGTCGCCGGCGGCGTGACCATGGGTATCGTTGATCTGCTTGAAATGGTCCAGGTCCAGCAGCAACAGGCAGCCCGGGCCATGGCTGCGCTCCATCCGTTCCAATTCGCGTTCGGTCAGCATCTCGAAATGCCCGCGATTGAAGATGCCGGTCAGATGGTCCACGGTGGCCAGACGTTCCAGCTTGTCCTTGGTCTGCCGCAATTCGCGGGTGGTGCGGGCCAAGGTCAGGTGATTGCGCACCCGGGCCCGGATACTGGGCGGCGAGAACGGTTTGACGATGTAATCCAGCGCCCCCAGCAACAGCCCCTGTTCTTCCCACACGGCTTCGTGCAGGGCGGTGACGAAAAGCACCGAGGTTTCACCGGGGCGCAATTTGTCGGACACCTGGCGGCAGATGTCGAAGCCGCTCATGTCGGGAAGCATGACGTCCAGCAAGACGACGTCATAGCTGAACTCGTTCAGTTTCGCCAAGGCATCCGCCCCGGTCATGGCGAAGGAAACCGAACCCATTCCTGTCAGAAGTTCGGCCAAAATCTGAATATCGACCGCCGAATCTTCAACGATCAATATATCGGTTCCGCGATTCATTTTGGATTGCAATCCTTGGAAAGCGCTTCCCCTTAGGATAGTCGCCTTATATATAAAGCCAATATCCTTCTTGTCCCTTCAAGAAAGCGACGGCATGAGCACAGCCTTCCACTGGCCGATCCTGCTGCAAAGGGTGAACGGGAACCAAGCCCTGGCCCGTCGTCTGCTGACCACGTTTTTCATCGACCACGGGGATTTTTCCGCCACCTTGGCGCATTCGGACCCGGCCCAGGGGCGTTTGCTGCTGCATCGCATGGGGGGCACCGCCGCCAATCTGGCCCTGCCCCAATTGGCCGAGGCCTGCGGCCAAGGCGAAGCCCTGGCCGCCGCCGCCTGCGACCGACAGGCAACGCCATGGCGCGATTGCCTTGAAACATTGCAACAACGCTTCTTGACGGCCCGCGCCGAGGTCGAAGACTTGTTGTCCACCCTTGCGGAAACCCAACCCACAAATCCGGCCACCACCCCCGCCGACGCCCCCATCGACGCCCAGGACCAGGCCGTGCGCCTGGCCGGCTTGCTGGCGGCAAGCGACCTCGCCGCCTTGACGGTGGGCGAGGAATGGGCCAGGACCATGCCGCCCGGCGACGGGGTGACGGCGGTCTTGTCCGCCATCCGCGCCTTGGATTTCGCCACCGCCGCCACCTTGCTGCACACCGAGACCGCCTGTCATGACTGACCCCATCCGCATCCTGATCGTCGACGACGAACCGGCCAACATCCAGATCCTGCACGCCGCGTTATCTGGCATGGGTGCGGTGCAATTCGCCCGGTCGGGCGAGCAGGCGCTGAAACTGGCGGGGACCCAGCCGCCCGAGGTGGTGTTGCTGGACGTGATGATGCCGGGCATGGACGGATTGGCGGTGACCCGCGCCTTGCGCGCCGAACCGGACACCGCCGCGGTGATGGTGATCCTGGTCTCGGGCGGCAGCAGCGATTCCGAAATCGCGGAGGGTCTGGCCAGCGGCGCCGACGACTTCATCTCGAAACCGGTGTCGCCGTCGCTGATCCGCCAACGGGTCCGGTTGCTGGCCGAATTGGCCCGGCGGAGGAAAGGATGAGCCCGGACCGGGACGTGGTGCTGGTGGTCGACGACGACCCCACCAACATCTTGGTGCTGTCCCAGACCCTGCGCCCCGATTATGACGTACTGTTCGCCACCGACGCCCACAAGGGGCTGGAACTGGTGGGACAACGCCAACCCGGGCTGATCCTGCTGGATGTGATGATGCCGGTGATGGATGGCTACGAGCTGTGCCGCAGGCTCAAGGCCGACCCCTTGACCGCCGATATTCCGGTGGTGTTCATCACCAGCCTGGAAGAACAGGAAGCCGAGATCAAAGGGCTGCAATGCGGGGCGGTGGACTATATCCCCAAGCCCTTCAATCCGCCGGTGGTCCGCGCCCGCGTTCACAACCACATGGAAATGGTGCGCGCCCGCCGGCGTCTCGCCCACACCAACCGCCAGCTTGAAGAGGCCGGCCGCATGGTCGCCTCCGGCATCCGTTACGCCAGCCGCATCCAAGGCGCCATGTTGCCCGACTTGCAGCGACTGGACGGATTGGTGGCCGAAACCGCCGTGTGGTGGAAACCCTTCGACGTGGTCGGCGGCGACTTCTATTGGGCGGGAAAGCTGGGCGACAAGGTGGTGTTCGCCCTGATCGACTGCACCGGCCATGGGGTCCCCGGCGCCTTCATGGCGGTGGTGGCCGCCGCCAGCCTGGCCCAGGTGCTGCGTGACAACCGCGACGGCGATCCGGCCAGCATGCTGAACGGTCTGAACCAAGCCTTCCGCCACATGCTGCGCCAAGATGACGGCGGCCCCGCCGCCGATGACGGGTTCGACGCCGCCCTGTGCGTTCTGGACCCCCGGTGCCAGCATCTGAGTTTTGCCGGCGCCAACATGCACCTGCTGATTTCCGATACCGACGGAACCCGCCGCCTGCGTGGCGAGCGCATGGGATTGGGCTATGCCACCTCGCCCCACGACGCGCGCTTGACCACCCACGAGATAACGCTGGCGGCGCAAACCACCTGCTATCTGTTCAGCGACGGCATCGTCGACAACATGGGCGGCGGCGAGCGGCCGCAATTGTTCGGCTGGCGCCGTCTGGCCGAACAATTGGACCAGCACCGCACGGCGCCCTTGTCGGAACAGATCGCCGCCGTCAAAGCCGGTCTGGCCCAATGGTGCGGCGACCAAAAGCAACGCGACGACATGACCCTGCTGGCGTTTCGCCCCTAGCCGCCCCCTGCTTCAAGACCCGTTTTAAAAGGGGAATATTGGATCGGGACCGTGTGTCCCGCATGGTGTTCCGCGTTCTGATTTCGGGGCCGAGAAATGGGCAGCCCCGAAGGGCCGCCCATGCAGGGTTCGAAGAACGCCCCCCCCCCCCCGATCACGGCGCGATACGGGGGCAGGTTTCGCTTTGTTGTGCGTTCAAGCGGGCATCCTCGATGAGGCCGAGATTGGTCAGCGATGCCTCGGCGGGGCCGCCTTTCAGTTTCAAGATGGTTGCTTCCGGGTAATTCCACCGCGGGGTGCGATAGGACTGAGGCGGCGTATGGGGTTTGACCCGAGCCAATTCGGCAAGCTTTCCCATTGGAAAATCGGCGCCCAGGTCACCGTTGAAGGCTAGGCGGAAGAACCTTTGCAGGACGGCGAATTCGCGCATGTCGACCATCGTGGTGCGCGCCTCGGGCGGCAGGGCGGGGGCGCTGTGGGTAATGGCATCGCGGACCTGCTTGTTGATCCAGCCGTGCAACACCGGATACTCGAAGGGCACTTCATCGACCACCTCCTTGCCAGGACCACCGGCACCGAACATGGCCGGCGTCTCGAAGGTAACCTGCAGCATGAAATCGAACGGCCACGTGTCCTCGGCACCGCGCTGCCCGATGGCGAGGAAACCAAGCTCGGGGTCGGCGGCATAGGGGACCTCGCGGACACCGCTCTCGGAGAACATCTGCGGCGGCAGGCTGACCCAATGGTCATCGTCGGATTGCCCCACCGCCTTCTGGGCGATGCAGGCTTCGTAGGTTGCCATGGAATTCGCCGCATCCTTGGCGCACGACGCCATGATCTTGACCAGGTTCTGGTCGTAAAACTCGGTCTTCACCCGAAGCGGCGAGCGGTTCCTCTCGGCGAATGTCGCCGGCGAGGCGAGAACCGCAGCGGTGGCCAAGCGTATTTTCTCGTCACTGGCAACCCGCCGTGCTTCGCCAGCCACGGCAGTGATGTATTCCGCAGATTTGCTGTCGTACTTGGCCTTGACCTTGTCCGCGATCGTCCCGAAACGGATCGCCCAGGCATGGATGTAGGCATCGGCTTCAGTCTCGACCACCTGCTGCGCACGACGCCGTTCCGGCATGCGGGCGGTGGTCGCATCGACGAACTGATCGATGTGACGTGCCTTGCAGCCCAGCGGAGTATCGACCAGGACCGGGTGCAGCAGCACCCTGCGACCATAGATGGCGGCCTGCGGCATGGTGGCGGCCACCGGGCGGCCATCGGCGGCGTAGGCGGCGGCCTGTTGCAAGATGGTGGCACGGAACGGCCCGAAGCGCAGGATACGGCCGCTGGACTCGACCAGGTTCAAGTTGATGCCATCCGGGTGATCGGTCCAGCTCATATCGACGATCTGCGGCCAGTTTTTGCTCTCTTTGGATGTCAGCCCCACCAACACGCCACCGACTTTGGCGAAACCACGAAGTTTCGCGTAGCTGCGCGCACGGACAAAACTTTCAGTTGAAGGCGTTCGAAAGGAAGACGTCGCGCGGCCACGATTGAAGGCGGCCGATTCGGCCAGCTTGCCTTGGGTCGTCGCATGCTCGGCGCCCAGGGTGCCGGGGAACACGTCGTCGAACGTTCCCACCGCCTCGGGCAGTCGCTCGCGAAGCGCCTTCGGCAGGGCGTCACTTTGTGCCAACTCGGTCAAACGACGCATGGCCCCCCCAGGATCGGGCACCGCATCGTCGATGCGAGAAATCGAGGGCGGCCCCCTTTCGAACCTGTCGTTAGAGCTGGCAAGTTTCTCCGCCAGGTGCTTCCACGCCGTCTCCTCGGCTTTGGCCACATTGGGGCTGCGCACAGGTATGGTGCTACCGGGCAGGGTCGGGCTCGGCGTTGGGAGCGTACCGGTGGACAAGATGTGGTCAAGAAAAGCGAAGCGCAAAGGCTCGCGCATCTCGACCATCTTCGCCGCCATCTCGCCCGGATCGACCATCTTGACGGCGATGTCGCGCAAGGCACGCGTCCCATCCTCGGGCATGACCGAATTGCTGGCGCCGCCGATGGCCGTGGAAAAAAGCCGTTCTGCGATATTTTCCCGTGGCATCGGTGCGGCGGCCGCGCGCAGCGCCTCACCCGCCCGTTCCTTCACCCGCGCCCAGTTCGAGGGCGTCATCTCCTTGACGAAGGCGCGACCATTGCTATCCAGACCGTCCGCCGTCGTGTGCAGCGCGGCTGACGCAACATCCCCCACGGCATCGCCACTGACCTTGAATGCGCCAGGATGAGACGCCGCGAAATCGGCAAGCACCTGCTGACGGGCCGCGTGGCGAGCCAACTGCGCCCCCACCCGACGGGCCTCGGTGGCGTGCGGGGCCGCGTGTGCCTGGACGTAGCTCTGGTAGTTCTGCGCCAGTTGGTGAATCTGCGCCTCGTCCTCTGCCGTCAGTGGCGCGGCCACGGCCTGGCTGGCGCTGGCCCAACTCTGCCGGGCGGTATCGACGGCGTCGCGAACCGCCAAGTCGTGGACAGCCACTTCGGCTTTGCCAAGTGCGTCGACGAACGAGTTGCCCGCCAAGCCAACATAACTGGGCAGCAACAGCACCAAGGCCACCAAGGCCAGGGTCTGGGAAAGCGCGGACATGGACCGGATCAGGCCGGTACTGACGAAGACCCCCGCCAGCCGGTCACGCCAAGTGGTGGGGGGATCGCAGATTTCGGCCAAGGCAGGCCCCAGGTCGAGACGGCGCCGAACATCGGCGCGGACCAGTTCCTGCTCGATGAGGTCCAGATGACCACGCAGGGCTTCCAGCTCTTTCTGCTCGTCCTCGCTCGGGTCCCGCCGCGCCCCATTCTCGTCCTCAAGGCCGGAAAGGATGGTGTTCATGGCGTCCTGTGTGCTGCCGGCCAGTTGGAGCAGACGTTCCATGTCCTCGCTCGGCGGCAACTCTTCCAGCCCGCCATCCGCCGCCCGGGCCTGCAGATCGGCAAGGGCAGTATCGATCGCCCGCTCCGTGATCCGCGCCCGTTCACGCCGGGTGGTGATCCACAGGGCTGCGACCAAACCCGCCAATGACGCCATGGTCCAGGCCTTGCCGAACGCCTCGATGGACTTGCGGATTTCCCAAATGGCATTGAAGGCGGATTGCAAGGTGTTGGTCGTACGAGCAGCGTCGGGCAACACCGCGATAACGCCCGCCACCAACGCCAAAGAGCCCCCCAGCGTGACGAGCGCCCCCTTGCTCAGTTCGCACAAGACCAGCATGCCGGCCACGCCCCTCACTCCTTGGGGCCGGCTTTGCTTCAGGGTTCGTCGCAGGGAAGGCAGGACGACAAGGTGCAAAAGCATGGCAACGCCAAGCAAGCCCGCCGCAGTGACCATGAGATCCATGATATCCGCCTCCCCAAAAACCTCACCGGAGAGTGAGATTGTCACGCTTAGAGGGAGAAGATAACAAAAAGTTTACTAATACATGTATTTATCGCACGCATTGATTCGCATAAGGGGATTCAATCCCCTCCGATACGCCTGCAACTCAAGGCGTTGCGATATCGCGCCGACATGGGGCCAGCCAGGAAGACCGGCCAGACCGAGGAAAGGACCGCCACGCAGGCTTGAGGCGGCGCACACCTATAAGGGGAATTTCAGGAAATGCCAGCCTATCTCCGCGGCTTGGCGCGTGCGGTCGGCTCGGCCTGCATGGGGTCGTCGGGCCACCAATGTTTGGGGTACTGGCCCTTCAGGTCGGCCTTGACCGCGTGATAGGCGTTGGCCCAAAAGCTGGCCAGATCGCGGGTGACCTGAACCGGACGCCGCGCCGGGCTGAGCAGATGCAGCAACAAGGGCAGCGCGCCGCCCAGGATGCGCGGCGTGTCGGCGCAGCCGAACATTTCCTGCAGGCGAACCGCCAGAACCGGTTCCTCGCCGTCGTAATCGATGGGCACCCGGCTGCCCGACGGCACGGTGACGTGGGTGGGGACGTAATCGTCCAGCTTCTTGCCCATGGGCCAATCCAGCAAGCCGCGCAGGGCCTGGGACAAATCCAGACGGGGCAGATGGGCGCGCCGCGAGATGCCGGTCAGATACGGTGCCAGCCAGTCTTCCAAACCGTCCAGCAAGGCCTGATCGGACAGATCGGGCCAGCCGCCTTGCGGGTCGCGGGCATAGGCGAATTGCACGCGGGCGCGGAACTTGCGTAATTCATCGGTCCACGGCAGAGCTTCCAGCCCCATCTGACGGATGCCGTCGATCATGGCCGCCACCACCAGATCGGCGGCCGGTTTGTCCAGGCGCTTTTCGTCCAGCACCAGTTTGAACAAGCTGGTGCGCCGCGCCGCCACCACGATCTCGTCACGCTTGTCCCATTGCACCACGTCCCCGGTCTTGATGGCATCGGCGAAGAATTCGTCGATCTCGGCCCGGATCAGCGGGGCGGCCAGGAAGATGCGGGCTTCGCGGCGGTCACCGTCCAATTCGGCGGCGACCAGCCAATCCTCGGCCGCCAAGGGTTCGTGATCCTGGAAGAACGCCCCGCGCCCGCCGGAAAGGGCGAAACGCGGCTCGCCGCCCGGACGGCGCTTGCCGATACGGTCGGGATAGGCGAAGGCCAGGACGATGCCGCAATCACGGGATTCTCCGTCTTGTTCGCCGCCCTTCAAGCCCAGGCGACGGCGCCAGTCCTTGGCCGATTGACGGGCGCGGGCCAAAGCGCCGCGATCGGCGGCAAGGCCGTGGCGCGGGTCCAGCCGGTCGGCACCGCGCAGCGCATCCAAACGCAGACGGATGTCGCTGTCACGCGCGCCGCGCTCGGCCCGCAACACATCACGTTCCGACAAGATGGCGGCGATGTCGCAGGCCAAGCCGCCCAAATCCACATCGCGCGCCCGCAGCACCATGTGGGCCAGACGCGGATGCATGGCCAGCCGGTTCATGGCCCGACCATGGGGGGTCAGGGCGCCGTCGTCGTCCACCGCCCCCAGCTCGACCAGCAATTCACGGGCCTGGGCCAAGGCCGCGGCGGGCGGCGGGGTCAGCCAGGCCAGATCATTGGCATCGCGTACCCCCCATTGCGCCAGATCCAGCGCCAGCGAGGCCAGATCGGCCTCGGCGATTTCCGGAGCGGTGAAAGCGGCCAGGGCCCGGTCCTCGGCTTCCGACCACAGGCGCCAGCACTTGCCCGGCGCCTGACGTCCCGCGCGACCGCGCCGCTGATCGGCCGAGGCGCGGCTGACCGGCACGGTCACCAATCGGGTCATGCCGGAACTGGCGTCGAAACGCGGCAAACGCATCTGGCCGCCATCCACCACCACCCGCACGCCGTCGATGGTCAGCGAGGTCTCGGCGATGGCGGTGGACAACACCACCTTGCGGCCACCGCCGGGCAAGGGGCGGATGGCCCGATCCTGGTCGGCCTGGGACAGATCGCCATAAAGCGGCAGCACCTGGGCGGCGACACCCTGCAGCGCCGCCTGCACCCGACGGATCTCCCCCGATCCCGGCAAAAAGGCCAGAACGTCGCCATCGGATTGGTCCAAGGCCTGACGGATGGCCCCGGCCATGGCATCGACGAAACGCCGCGGATCGGGACGCGCCAAATAATAGGTGTCCACCGGCCAAGCCCGCCCCTGGCTGGACACCAAAGGCACGTTCCCCATCAATTGGGCGACCGGGCCGCCGTCCAGGGTGGCCGACATCACCACCAGCTTCAAATCGTCGCGCAACGCCATCTGGCTTTCCAGGCACAGCGCCAGCCCCAGATCGGCATTCAACGAGCGTTCGTGGAATTCGTCGAAGATGACCACGCCCACACCGGGCAAGGACGGGTCGTCCTGCAGCATGCGGGTCAAAATGCCTTCGGTCACCACTTCGATGCGGGTGTCGGGCCCCACCTTGCTGTCAAGGCGGACCCGGTAGCCGACACTCTGCCCCACCTGTTGCCCCAGGGTCTCGGCCATACGCGCAGCCGCCGCCCGCGCCGCCAGACGCCGGGGTTCCAGCATGATGACACGGCCCGTGCCCAACCAAGTCTGATCCAGCAGGAACAACGGCACCCGTGTGGTCTTGCCGGCACCGGGCGGCGCCTGCAGCACCACCCCCGGCGCTTGGGACAGGGCCTGGGCCAGTTGGGGAAGGACGGAATCGATGGGAAGCGCGGTCATAAGGTGGTTTCTTATCGCTTTTGGGCCATAAGGGAAACCGCAAGCGGTTGAAGTTCGCATCAATGTGAATGATAATGCGCCCCCGAACGCAACCCCCGTCGGGTCTTGC
The DNA here is from genome assembly GCA_002435715.1 of Rhodospirillaceae bacterium UBA6219. Taxonomy (GTDB): domain Bacteria; phylum Pseudomonadota; class Alphaproteobacteria; order Rhodospirillales; family Magnetospirillaceae; genus Magnetospirillum. Next base: position 10,632 of record DISD01000031.1, on the reverse strand, counting down.
AGGGAGGAACGTGTTTTTCGCCAAGGCCGCGCGCCATTTCAGCCGACGCGAATGCCCCATTTCCGCCAAAAAGTTTATCTACCCTGTAACCCTGGTTCGGCACAATGTCGGTCCGGGCCGGCGTCCAAGGACGGCGTTTGGTTCAATACTCGCTGAATAAGCTATTGGGAGATGATGATGAAGAAGTTGCTCGGTCTGGCCGTTGCCGCCCTGTTGATCGCCCCCGTCGCCGCCAATGCCGCTGATGCCCCCAAGGGCTTCAACGCTTGTAAGGCCTGCCACAAGGTGGAAGCCGGCAAGCATGGCGTCGGCCCCTCGCTGGCTGGCGTGTTCGGCACCAAGGCCGGCACCAACTGGCCCGAATACAAGTACTCGGAAAAGCACAAGGCTTCCGGCCTGACCTGGGACGAAGCCAACCTGTCCAAGTACCTGGCCGACCCCAAAGGCACCATCCCCGGCAACAAGATGGTCTTCGCCGGTATCAAGAACCCCGACGACCTGAAGGAAGTCGTGGAATACCTGAAGACCCTGAAGAAGTAATCCGTTCCACGGAAACGCTTTTTCCGACGCCGTCGCCCCCATCGGGGCGGCGGCGTTGTCGTTTCGGGAAAACGATGAAAAGAAAACCGGGCTTATTTCAGCCCGGTTTCGCCATAAAAGGCATCGGCGCCATCATGCAGCTTGATGGTGATGCCGTCCTTGGCGCTGTCCGCCTTGCCCAATCCGCGCAACACCGGATGCAGATGGGTCAGCGCCGAGAAATTGGCGTGGATGGCCTTCAGCCAATCCTGGACCTGGGTGTTGCTGCTGCGCGTGGTGGTGACCAGCAGGGCGCGGACCTGCAGGCTGACCACGTCGTCGCGCATACCCGGATACAAATCCTTGTGGATGGTGGCCCGCGTCAGCCAGGAATGGTGCTTCAAATAGGATTCCAAGGTCTTGGCCTTGATCTGCACCGGCAAAGCGTCGCATTCGTCCATGGCCATGGTCGCCTCGGCCATGGGCTGATAGCCGGAATAGAAGGCGGCGTCGATGTTGCCTTCACACAATTCGGGGGTCTGTTCCGACAATTCCAGTTCCACCGCGATGGCCAGATCGCCTTCGGACAGGCCGGCGGCTTCCAGGGTCGCTTCGGCCATGGCGCGCTGGAACGATCCGGGACGGCCCAAATTGACCCGCTTGCCCTTCAGATCGGCCATGGATTCGATGTCGGCGCCCTGACGGGCCAGCAGCATCACCGATTCCCCCGGCAGGCTGAGGACGGCGCGCAAATCGGTGAAGGGACCGGCATCCTTGAACGAACCGGTTCCTTCGGCGGCCATTTGCGCCGCCTGTGCCTGGACCACCCCCAAATCCACCGCCCCCGAACGCAACGCCGCCAGATTGGCGGCGGACCCCGAGGACGGCACCGCGGCGCAATGGATGCCGCCGCTTTCCTTGTTGATGACCCGGCAAAGCGCGCCGGCAGCCGGGTAATAATAGCCCGTCACCTCACCCGACGAGATCAACGCCGTCTTGCCGCCTTCGGCCATCGCGGACGTCATGCCGCAGGCCAGGAAAGCCGCCACCATCATGCCACCTGCCCGAATTCGCCGCACCGGCGCGTCCCCCTTTTTCATAGTCAAACGATACGACCTTGCGGCCGCGCGGGCGGATCATAGCCGCAAGCCCGGTGCCTTCGGAAGCCCCAAACCCCACCTGTGCGTTGCGCAGCGCCGATTTGTGCGATGCCGAAACAAATGGAATTTCCATAAAAAACGATTCAAAAGGGTTGCCATCGAGTTTTCAAATGGACACAATCGCCGGCGAAGATAAGGCGGGAAGCAAAGCTGCCGCCACAGGGCAACAGGGGAGAGGCTGGAATGCGGAAAGGCTTGCTTGCGCTTGTGACCGCCGTTGTGCTGTCAGCCGTTGCTCTTCCCGCTCAAGCCATTCAATGCGTTCCCTACGCCCGTCAGGTGTCCGGCATCGACCTGCAAGGCGACGCCTGGAAGTGGTGGAACGCCGCTGCCGGTCGTTACGATCGTGGCCGCACCCCGCAAAGCGACGCCGTCATGGTGTTCTCGCGCCAGGGCTCCATGCGTTACGGCCACGTCTCGGTGGTCAGCAAGGTCGTCAACAACCGGATGATCCTGGTCGATCACGCCAATTGGGCGCCGGTGCGCAGCTCGGGGCGCGGCGCCATCACCAAGATGGTCCCGGTCATCGACGTCTCGCCCAAGAACGATTGGTCGCGAGTGCGCGTGTGGTACGAACCCAGCAGCACCTTCGGCAGCAAAATCTATCGTGCCGACGGCTTCGTCTATAATCCCGCCCGCCGCGCCGTTCCCGCAGCCAACACCAGGGCCAGCATCCAAAAAGTTGCCGCCCGCACATCGATGGCTCTGGTCCATATGGGCCAGCAGCATCCCGGCCTGGACACCAGCTTCAGCGACGAACCGGTCAGCCAAGCCGCCACCGCCGCAGTAACCGAGCCGACCAAAAACGCCGACGTCGCCCAGATCGTCGCCGAAACCAAGACGGTGGAAGTCGCCGTCGCCGCCACGACCAATGCTCCGGTCGAACCGTCGCAAGTCGAACAGGCCGCAGCTCCTGTCACGACGTCTTCCCCCGCCTCGGTGGAAGTGAACGACAATCTGGGCACCGCCATCGCCGTCGCCCGGACCTCGTTCGGCAAGCGTCCGGCCGACGCCCGGGTGATGTTCAACTAAGCCGCTCAACCAAGACGCTTTTCCGCCCTGACGCTTTCGTCTAGGATCGTGGACTCACATCCGTAACAAAAGCCATGGCATCGTCGCGTCCCCGGACACCCAACTCCCCTTTGTCGCCACTTCCCTTGCTGGAAATGGTCGAGGACGTGTTGTGCCTGTGCCAGGACGACATCATCGTTTGGATCAATCAGGTGGGCGCCGAACAATTGGGCACCACGGTCCAACACCTGGTCGGCACCTCGTTCCTGACCCTGCTGCACCCCGACCACAGCCGCACGCTGGTGGGCGGCATCGCCGCCCTGCAATCGGACCCCAAGGGTCTGCCCATGATCCTGAACCGCCCCGATGGCGGCACCATGGCGGCGCTGGTGGTCACCCGATCGTTCGGCGACGGTCTGTTCGGCATCGCGCTGCGCGATCTGACCGGGCGCATGCCGGCCTTCGACACCTTGGTGCGCGCCGTCACCAGACTGGAGGAACGGGCCCGCGACCTCAGCCGCCAAGCCAGCTTCGACGCCTTGACCGGCCTGCCCAACCGCACCTTGTTCATGGACCGCCTGGGCCAAGCGGTGCATCAGGCGGAACGCAACGGCCAGATGGTCGGCCTGATGTTCATCGACCTGGACGGCTTCAAGCTGGTCAACGACACCTTGGGCCATGACATGGGCGACCTGTTGCTGCAGGAAACCGCCCGCCGCTTGTCCGCCTGCATCCGCTCGGGCGACACGGTGGCGCGACTGGGCGGCGACGAGTTCACCGTGCTGATGCCCAATCTGGGTACCTATCAGAACGCCCCCAACGTCGCTGGCCGCATTCTGGACATCCTGAAGAAGCCCTTCGATCTGGCCGGCCGAGAAGCCTTCGTTTCCGGTTCCATCGGCATCACGGTGTTTCCCGACGACGCCGAAGACAGCATGACCATGCTGAAGAACGCCGACGCCGCCATGTACCGGGCCAAGGAACACGGCAAGGCCAATTTCCAGTTCTTCACCGCTGACATGAACGCCGCCGTCGAGGAACGTCTGGCTATCAAGACCGGATTGTCGCAAGCCCTGGAACGGGGCGAAATGGCCCTGGCCTTCCAGCCCAAGCTGGATTTGAAGACCGGCGCCTATACCGGGGTCGAGGCGCTGTTGCGCTGGAACGCCGCCGAACTGGGCCAGGTGTCGCCGGCCAAGTTCATCCCGGTGATGGAAGAATCGGGTCTGATGGGCCGGGTCGGCGAATGGGCCATCGACGCCGCCTGCCGTCAATATCGCGCCTGGCTGGAAAAAGACGGATCGGCCCCCAGGGTCGCCATCAATTTGTCGGTGCGGCAATTGCGGGCGCCGGGATTCGTCGCCATCGTCCGCGCCGCCCTGGATCGCGCCGGATTGCCGGCCTGCGCCCTGGAATTCGAGATCACCGAAGGCATGGTCATGCGCGACAGCGAAAACGCCGTCGCCACCCTGAACGAACTGACCGAAATGGGCATCACCCTATCCATGGACGATTTCGGCACCGGCACCTCGTCGCTTTCGGTGATCCGTCGTTTCCCGGTGGATTCGGTCAAGATCGACCGCTCGTTCATCGCCGACATCGCCACCGACGAAAGTTCGCTGGAAATCATCCGCGCCATTATTTCCATGGGGCACGCCTTGGGTCGCCGCATCATCGCCGAAGGGGTGGAAACCACCGACCAGGTCGCCGCGCTGCGCCGCTTGGGATGCGACGAAATCCAAGGCTATGTCCTGGCCCCCCCTGTCCCCGCCGACCGGTTGGTCGAGGTTCTGGCCACCCCTTCCGCCCTGTAATCCGCCCACCCAGCTATCCATAAGGGTAGGATTGCCAATTGTTAATGAATAAGGGTAGGAAAATACCTACTCTTTTCCTTGCATCCAACCTTTGCGCACTTATAATGCCCCCTATCCCGCCGTGGCCATTGGGGGTCGAGCCGGGCAAGGAACAACCAAAATGGCCGTCCAACAAAGCCGCCCGATCGACATCGTCATCGCTGAAAAGAACCCGCTGCTGCAATCGTCCCTGGTGAAGATCTTCGCCGGCGACGAACGTTTTTCCCTGGCAGCCGTCACCGATGACGGCGAACGTTTCATGGAAGCGGTGGAACGCATTCCCTTCGACGTCGGCATTATCGGTTGGGAAATGCCCTATATGGACGGCCGCGCCGTGTTGCAGGCGCTGCGCAACCGCGTCGATGCGCCGCGTCTGATCGTCTATACCGGCAGTCCCAACCCCGACGTGCCGCGTCAGGCGATGACGCTGGGCGCCGCCGGCTTCTGCTCGAAGCGCGAAACCCCGGAACAATTGCTGGATACCATTATGGCGGTGGCCGCCGGGCGCATGGTGTTCCCGTTCATCGACGTCTCGTCGCTGGCGTCGGACCCGCTGGCCGGCCTGACGCCGCGCGAACGCGAATTGCTGGCCGCCCTGGCCGGCGGCTTGACCAACCAGCAGATGGCCAGCCAGTTGGACATCTCGTTGAACACGGTCAAGTTCCACCTGAAGAACCTGTACGACAAACTGGGCGTCGGCAACCGCGCCCAAGCCGTGGCGTTCTATCTGAAGGGCCGCGAGGGGCGGTAACCTCGGTGTTGTTCAGGCTGGGTTCAGACAATGCGGGCCAAGATGCCCGCATTGCTTTTTTATGCCCTGGAGCTTGAAGATGAACGCGTCTCCCCGCTATGACGGCATGGCCGTCACCCTGCACTGGCTGATGGCCGTGATGCTGATCGGCCTTTTCGGTCTGGGCCTGGTGCTGGAAGATCTGCCCAAGGGCGATTTGCGGGCCCAAATGTATGGCCTGCACAAGGCTGTCGGCGCCGTGGTGTTGGCCCTGGCCGCCCTCCGTCTGGCCTGGCGTCTGACCCACCCGGCCCCGGCCCTGCCCGATTCCATGCCGGCCAGCGAAGTCACCCTGGCCCGTTTGGGCCACCTGGCCCTTTATGGGCTGATGTTGGTCCTGCCCGTGTCGGGCATCATCATGAGCCAGGCCGGAGACCATCCGGTTTCGGTTTTCGGGTGGGTCATTCCCACCTTGGTGCAGCCCAACCACGACTTGAAGGAAGTGTTCGAGGAAGTGCACGGCTTCCTGGCCTGGAGCTTGGCGGCGGTGGTTGCCGGTCACGGGCTTGCGGCGCTGCGCCATCGCTTCGTGCTGAAGGACGACGTGATGGCCCGCATGCTGCCGGGTGGGAATTGACCACCCGGTTTATTTTCCTCGCATCGCAACATTGACTCTCCCCGCCCTCTCGGGCAGGGTTCGGCCCCTCCACAAGAGATTTGCGCCATATCCCGGCGGGTGTTCCGTCCAAGACCACCCCACGCCAGGATAAGGCCCAAGAAGATCATCTTGGGGACAGGGAGTTGAGGGCATGACCGAGATGCGCGACGTCCGCCACGGCCTGTCGCTTTGCGCCTATGAGCTGCGCAAGGCGACGGAGGCGGCTGCCCGCGTTTCGGCCGCCCGGGTCTCGGCTGGCCCCCTGGCCGGCGGCAACGATGCCGCCCTGGCCGCCTTGCTGGCCGAACTGGATGCCCAGGGCCTGGACGCCAAGCTGCTGGACGGCAGCGCCCGCCGCCTGGGCGACCCCAAGCGCCTGCCGGTTTGGGACGTGCTGGCCGATCCCTGTGAAGGTGCGGCCTGCCTGACCCAAGGGTCGACCAACGCCATGGCCTGTCTGGCGGTGACCCCCGCCGGCAGCCTGTTCGACCCCGGCCCGGCCTTTTATATGGAAAAGCTGGTGGCCCCGCCGCAGGCAGCGGGTCATCTGGACCCCACCGCCCCGGTCGAGGACCGCCTGTCCATCCTGGCCCGCTGCCTGGGCAAAAGCGTCGCCGAGCTGACCATCTTCATCCTGGAAAAGCCCCGTCACCGCGACCTGATCGAGCGCATCGAAGCCTGCGGCGCCCAGGCCCTGCAATATCCCGCCGGCGACGTGGCCGGTGCGGTCCTGGCCGCCATGCCCGATTCGGGCATCGACGCCTTGATGGGGACCGGCGGCATCGCCGAAGGCTTGTTGGCCGCCTGCGCCGCCCGCGTCATGGGCGGCTGCTTCCTGGCCCGGCTTGACCCGCAATTGACCACCGAACGCCGCGCCGTCAGCGAAGCCGGTCTGAACACCCACCAGTGGATGGATCTGGACCATCTGGTGAAAGCCGACGAAATCGCCTTTTGCGCCACCGGCATCGCCAGCGGCTTGCTGCTGGACGGCGTCGAACGCCAAGGCGGCGCCTGGAAGACCCAGACCTTGATGGTGGGCGGTGGCGCCGGAATGCGCCAGATGCTGACCTCGTGGCACGTGGACGGGGGCACGCGATAGACATGCCCTGTCCGCGCCCCGGCAACCAGCCCATCTTCCTTGGCGTGGTCGGCGATTCGGCGGCCGGCAAAAGCACCCTGACCGGGGGCATCGCCGACATTTTGGGACGTGACCGGGTGGCGGTGCTGCAGGCCGACGACTATCACCGTCACAGTCGCGCCGAACGGCGCCAGTTGGGGCTGACGCCCCTGGCCCCCCAATCCAACCATCTGGACATCCTGGAACAGCATCTGTGCCTGATGCGCCGGGGCCAGCCGGTGCTGAAACCGGTCTACGACCATACCTCGGGCACGCTGCGGCCGCCCGAACGGTTGGAAGCCAAGCCCTTCGTCATCGTCGAGGGCTTGCTGGCCTATCACAGCCGGGGCATGCGCGATTGCTTCGACGTCAAGGTCTTCGTCGAACCCGACGAGACGTTACGGACCTCGTGGAAACTGGCCCGCGACTGCGCCCAACGCGGTTATTCGCTGGTGGAAGCCAAGGATTCCCTGGCCCGCCGGGCTGCCGATTCCGCCGCCCACATCCAGCCGCAACGCAGCTTCGCCGACATCGTGGTGCGTTTCACCCCTGCCGCCGAAGATGAAAACCACCTGAATGCCCGCCATCTGCTGCGCCCCACCTTGGCCCATCCCGATCTGGGGCCGGTGCTGGATGCCGGCGGCAAGGGCGGTTTCCATCTGGCGCTGGCCCGCGACAGCGACGGCAAGCCGGTGGACATGCTGGACATTTCCGGCCGCATCGAGCCGCGTCGGGCCAAGGCGGTGGAAGATTTGCTATGGAGTTTGATCCCCGAGGCCAGCCATCTGCGCGCCCCCTTGGGCCGTTTCACCGACACCGCCGGCCAGGATTCCACCAGCCATTCCCTGGCCCTGTCGCAATTGCTGATCACCTATCATCTGGTCAAGGCCGCCACCGGTCTGGCCCCCGCACATCCTTAATGCTTTACGCCAAACCCCTTTGCCCCATCCCAGGAAGGACGAGACGATGACCGCACCCACCGCCACCCACGCCGAGATGGCCAACGCCATCCGCTTCCTGTCCATGGATGCCATCGAAAAGGCCAAGTCCGGCCATCCCGGCATGCCCATGGGCATGGCCGACGTGGCCACCGTGCTGTTCACCCGTTTCATGAAGTTCGACGCCAAAACCCCGAAATGGGCCGACCGCGACCGCTTCATCCTGTCCGCCGGCCATGGGTCCATGCTGCTTTACGCGCTGGGCTATCTGACCGGTTATGAAGACCTGGATATCGAGCAGATCAAGAACTTCCGCCAACTGGGCTATCGCACCGCCGGCCACCCGGAATTCGNNTCGAGACGACCACCGGCCCGCTCGGCCAGGGGCTCGCCAACGCGGTCGGCATGGCGCTGGCCGAGGCGATGCAGGCCGCCCGCTATGGCCAGGACATCGCCAGCCACTACACCTATGTCGTCGCCGGCGACGGCTGCCTGATGGAAGGCATCAGCCAGGAAGCCATCACCCTGGCCGGCCACCTGAAGCTTTCCAAGATGATCGTGCTGTGGGACGACAACCACATCTGCATCGATGGCGACACCGCGCTGTCCACGTCCGACGACCAATGCGCCCGCTTCGCCGCCGCCGGTTGGGCCACCGCCAAGATCGACGGCCACGATGAAAACCAGATCGCCGCCGCCATCGAAGCGGCGCGCCAGTCGGACAAGCCGACCCTGATCGCGTGCCGCACCACCATCGGCAAGGGCGCCCCCAACAAGTGCGGCTCGGAAAAGGTCCATGGCGCCCCCTTGGGTGCCGACGAGATCAAGGCCGCCCGCGACGCCGCCAACTGGCCCTATGATCCCTTCGTCATTCCCGACACCGTGTTGAACGCCTGGCGTGCCGCCGGCAGCCGCGCCCAAAGCGAACGCGCCGCCTGGGAAGCCCGCGTCGCCGCCTTGGCCCCGGACCAAAAGGCCGAGTTCACCCGCACCCAGGAAGGCCGTCTGCCGACCAATTGGCAGGACGCGGTCCAGGCGTTCAAGGCCAAGATTTCCGCCGAACAGCCGAAGGTGGCCACCCGCAAGGCCAGCCAGGACGCCCTGGAAGTCCTCACCGCCGCCATCCCGGAAATGATCGGCGGCTCGGCCGATCTGACCCATTCCAACCTGACCAACACCAAGGCCTGCGCGCCGTCGGTTCAGGCCGGCCAATATGGCGGCCGCTATATTCATTACGGCATCCGCGAACACGCCATGGCCGCCGTGATGAACGGTCTGGCGCTGCATGGCGGTTTCATCCCCTATGGCGGCACCTTCCTGATTTTCGCCAATTATCTGTGGCCGGCGCTGCGTATGTCGGCGCTGATGGAACAGCGCGTGCTGTACGTGCTGACCCACGATTCCATCGGTCTGGGCGAAGACGGCCCCACCCACCAGCCCATCGAAACCATCGCGGCGCTGCGCGCCACCCCCAACACCTTGGTGTTCCGCCCGGCCGACGCGGTGGAAACCATGGAAGCCTATGAACTGGCGCTGTTGAACCACAAGGGCCCCAGCTGCTTCGCCCTGTCGCGCCAGAACCTGCCCACCGTGCGCACCACCCACACCACCGAGAACCTGACCGCCAAGGGCGGTTACGTGTTGTCGGAAGCCAGTGGCAAGCGTCAGGTAACATTGCTGGCCACCGGTTCGGAAGTGTCCATGGCCCTGGATGCGCAAAAGCTGCTGGCCGACAAGGGCGTGGCGGCGGCCGTGGTGTCCATGCCGTGCTGGGAGCTGTTCGACAAGCAGTCGAAGGAGTATCGTGCGTCTGTTCTGGGTGAAGGCACCGTGCGCGTCGCCGTCGAGGCGCTGACCACCTTCGGCTGGGAACGTTATGTCGGCCTGGACGGCGCGGTGATCGGCATGACCGGTTTCGGCGCTTCCGCCCCGGCGGACAAGCTGTATGCTCATTTCGGCATCACCGCGCAGGCGGTGGCGGATGCGGCCCTGGCCCGTCTGTAAAAGAATCCATAAGGGAGAATAAGAAATGCCTCTCGTTTCCATGCGCCAACTGCTCGATCACGCCGCCGAATTCGGCTATGGCGTGCCGGCGTTCAACGTCAACAACATGGAGCAGGTCAAGGCCATCATGGAGGCTGCCGCCGAAACCGACAGCCCGGTGATCCTGCAGGCTTCGGCCGGCGCCCGCAAATATGCCGGCGAGCCCTTCCTGCGCCACCTGATCCTGGCGGCCATCGAAGCCTATCCCCACATCCCGGTGTGCATGCACCAGGATCACGGCACCAGCCCGGCGGTGAACATCCGCGCCATCCAATCGGCGTTCTCGTCGGTGATGATGGACGGCTCGCTGCTGGAAGACGGCAAGACCCCGTCGGATTGGGACTACAACGTGCGCGTCACCAAGACCGTCGTCGATCTGGCCCATTCCTGCGGCGTGTCGGTGGAAGGCGAGCTGGGCTGCCTGGGTTCCTTGGAAACCGGCATGGCCGGCGAAGAAGACGGCATCGGTGCCGAAGGCAAGCTGGACCATTCCAAGCTGCTGACCGACCCCAACGAAGCCGCCGAATTCGTCAAACTGACCAAGGTGGACGCGCTGGCCATCGCCATCGGCACAAGCCACGGCGCCTACAAGTTCACCAAGCC
>DISD01000066.1 GCA_002435715.1 Rhodospirillaceae bacterium UBA6219 | reverse complement strand
TCATCGAGCAGAAGCTCACCGGCCTCGACGGCCTGCTGTACATGCAGTCGACCAGCGACGCCTACGGCAACGCCTCGACCACGCTCACCTTCTCCGCCGACACCGACCCGGCCATCGCCCAGGTGCAGGTGCAGAACAAACTGCAGTTGGCCATGCCGCTGCTGCCGCAAGAAGTTCAGCAACAGGGCGTCAAGGTGGCCAAGGCGACCAAGAACTTCCTGATGGTGGTCGGCCTGGTGTCCACCGATGGCCGCTTCACCGGCCCCGACATGGCCGATTACCTGATTTCCAACGTCCAGGACGACGTCTCGCGTCTGAACGGCGTCGGCGAAGTCACCGTGTTCGGCGCCCAACATGCCATGCGCATCTGGCTGAACCCCGACAAGCTGGTCAGCTACAAGCTGGCGGTGACCGACGTCACGGCGGCCATCAAAGCGCAGAACGCCGAGGTTTCGGCCGGTCAGATCGGTGGGGCGCCGGCGGTGCCCGGCCAGCAATTGCAGGCCACCATCAACGCCCAAAGCCGACTGCAAACCCCCGAACAATTCGGCGACATCTTGTTGCGGGTCAACGCCGACGGCAGCCAGGTGCGGCTGAAGGACGTTTCCCGTATCGAGATCGGCTCGGAAAGCTATCAGACCCTGGCCCGCTATAACGGCCAGCCGGCCGCCGCCTTGGCCATCAAGCTGGCCACCGGCGCCAACGCCCTGGAAACCGCCGACCGCGTCCGCGCCCGTTTCGCCGAACTGAAGCAATTCTTCCCGCAAGGGGTCGAGGCGGTGTTCCCCTATGACACCACCCCCTTCGTGCGGCTGTCCATCGAGGAAGTGGTCAAGACCCTGGTGGAAGCCATCGTCCTGGTCTTCCTGGTCATGTACCTGTTCTTGCAGAACTTCCGCGCCACCTTGATCCCCACCATCGCGGTGCCGGTGGTGTTGCTGGGTACCTTCGGGGTGCTGGCGGCGTTCGGTTTCACCATCAACACGCTGACCATGTTCGCCATGGTGCTGGCCATCGGCCTGTTGGTGGACGACGCCATCGTGGTGGTGGAAAACGTCGAACGCGTCATGAGCGAAGAGGGATTGCCACCGCGCGAAGCCACCCGCAAATCCATGGGACAGATCACCGGCGCCCTGGTCGGTATCGCCTTGGTGCTATCGGCGGTGTTCGTGCCCATGGCCTTCTTCCAAGGTTCGACCGGCGCCATCTATCGCCAGTTCTCGCTGACCCTGGTGTCGGCCATGGTGCTGTCGGTGGTGGTCGCCCTGGTGCTGACCCCGGCTTTGTGCGCCACCATCCTGAAACCGGTGGAACGCGGCCATGCTTGGGAAACCAAGGGCTTCTTCGGCTGGTTCAACCGCAGCTTCGAAAAAAGCCGCCGGACCTATCGCTGGTCGTTGCGCACGGTATTGAACCGGTCGGGACGCATGCTGCTGGTTTACGCGGTGCTGCTGGGGGCCTTGGCTTTCCTGTTCACCCGCCTGCCTTCGTCGTTCCTGCCCGACGAGGACCAGGGCATCATGTTCGTCCAGGTGGCGACGCCCGCCGGCGCCACCCAGGAACGCACCATCGAAGCCCTGAAGAAAGCCGAGGAATATTTCCTGGGTGTCGAAAAGGACAACGTGTCGTCCATCTTCACCGTCGCCGGCTTCAACTTCGCCGGTCGCGGCCAGAATTCCGGCATGGCCTTCGTGCGCATGAAGGATTGGAGCGAGCGCACCAATCCCGACCAAAAGGTCGGCTTGGTGGCGCGGCGCGCCATGGGGGCGCTGTCCAAGGTCAAGGACGCCATGGTCTTCGCCTTTACGCCGCCGGCGGTGCTGGAACTGGGCAACGCCACCGGCTTCGACCTGCAACTGCAGGACCGTGCCGGATTGGGTCATGAAAAGCTGATGGCGGCGCGCAACCAATTGCTGGGCATGGCCGCCAAGAACCCGTCCCTGATGGCGGTGCGTCCCAACGGCCTGGAAGACACCCCCGACTTCCGCGTCACCGTCGACCGCGAGAAGGCCACCGCCTTGGGTCTGTCGCTGTCGGACGTCAACACCACGTTGTCCGCCGCCTGGGGCTCGTCCTATGTGAACGACTTCATGGATAGCGGCCGGGTCAAGAAGGTGTTCCTCCAGGCCGACGCGCCCTATCGCATGCAGCCCGAGGATCTGTACCGTTGGGAAGTCCGCAACAAAAGCGGCGACATGGTGCCGTTCTCCACCTTCATCTCGACCCGCTGGAGCTTCGCCTCGCCGCAATTGGAACGCTATAACGGCCTGCCGTCGCGCCAGATCATGGGGGCCCCGGCTCCGGGTCATTCCTCGGGCGAGGCCATGAAGATCATGGAAGGTCTGGCCAGCCAATTGCCCACCGGCATCGGCTATTCCTGGTCGGGCCTGTCTTACGAGGAACGGGCCGCCGGCTCGCAGGCCCCCGCCCTTTACGCGCTTTCGGTGCTGGTGGTGTTCCTGTGTCTGGCCGCCCTTTATGAAAGCTGGTCGATCCCGTTCTCGGTGATGCTGGTGGTGCCGTTGGGTGTCTTGGGCGCGGTGACCGCCGTCTATCTGCGTGGCCTGCCCAACGACGTCTATTTCCAGGTGGGTCTGTTGACCACCATCGGTCTGGCGGCGAAGAACGCCATCCTGATCGTCGAATTCGCCAAGGAACTGCACGAACGCGGCCGCTCCTATGGCGGCGCGGTGATCGAGGCGGCGCATCAGCGTCTGCGCCCGATCCTGATGACCTCCTTGGCCTTCGTGCTGGGCGTGCTGCCGCTGGCCATGGCCAAGGGTGCGGGGTCGGGGGCGCAGAACGCCATCGGCATCGGCGTCATGGGCGGCATGATCAGCGCCACCATCCTGGCGGTGTTCTTCGTGCCGGTCTTCTATGTGGTGGTGATGCGCCGCTTCGGCCGTCCGCCCAAGCGTCCGTCGCTGCATGACGCCCCCAAGCACTCTGAAACCCCGCGTCCGGCCCATTGATTTTTAAAAGTGCCCGTGCCGGGCTGCTCAATCGCCGCTCGGGCTCATCGCATATCCACGCTGCGCGTGAAAATGCTCTAAGGAAACGCTGATTATGAACAAGATCATCCTGATGACCTGCGCGGCGGCTCTGTTGTCCGGCTGCTCGCTGATCCCCGATTATCAGCGCCCCGACATGCCGGTGCCCCAGGATTGGGCCACCGGCCCGGCCAGCGGCAAGGTCGCCGACGCCAAGGACGGCCAGGTGCTGTGGGGCGACACCCAATGGCAGGCATTCTTCCCCGACCCGATTCTGCAGGGGTTGATCCAAACCGCGTTGGACAACAACCGCGACCTCAGGGTGGCGGCGCTGAACATCGAGGTGGCGCGGGCCAGCTATCGCATCAGTGAAGCCGACCTGTTCCCCACCTTGGACGCCAACGCGGCGGAAACGGTCAAGCGGACCTCTCGCAACGCCTCGACCTCGACACCGCGGGCAGCGTCGACCGGACGCACGGTGACCGCCAATCTGTCCACATCCTTCGAGATCGATCTGTTCGGCCGCTTGCGCAGCCTGGAAGCCCAGGCGCTGGAAAAGTACCTGGCCACCGAGCAGGCCCGTGACACCACCCGCATCGCATTGATCGCCGAAGTGGCCAATGCCTATCTGACGCTGCTGGGCGACCGCAAGCTGCTGGCCCTGACCCAGGAAACCCTGGCCACCCGGGTCAAGTCGCTGGAACTGGTGCAAGCCAGTTTCGATCGCGGCATCTCGTCTGAACTGGATCTGGCCCAGGCCCGCACCGCGGTGGAAACCGCCCGCGTCAACCAGGCCAAGTATCTGCGTCTGGTCGACCAGGACAAGAACACCCTGACGCTTCTGGTGGGCACCCCCGTCACCGAGCAACAGATGGCGGGTGAACTGGACAAGATGACCTTGGTCGAGGATCTTCCGGTGGGCCTGCCGTCCTCGGTGCTGCTGCGTCGTCCCGACATCGCCGGGGCCGAGCATTCCCTGCTGGCGGCCAACGCCAATATCGGCGCGGCGCGGGCGGCGTTCTTTCCCACCATCTCGCTGACCGGGTCCTTGGGCTATGCCAGCACCAATTTGGCCAGCCTGTTCGGTCCCGGGTCGGGGGCGTGGTCGTTCGGCCCCGGCATTTCCATGCCCATCTTCGACATGGGCGCCAACCAAGCGGGTCTGGACAGCGCCAAGGCCAGTCGCGACATCGCCGTCGCCCAATACGAAAAGGCCATCCAGACGGCGTTCCGCGAAGTGTCCGATTCCCTGGCCGCCAAAGGCACCCTGACCGACCAGATGAACGCCCAGCAATCCCTGGTCAACGCCGCCGCCACCAGCACCCGGCTGTCCCAGGCCCGTTACGAGCGCGGCATTGATTCGTATCTGACGGTGCTGGATTCGCAGCGTTCGCTGTATTCGGCGCAACAGGACCTGGTCAGCGTCCAGGTGTCGCGTCTGTCCAATCTGGTGACCTTGTACAAGGTTCTGGGCGGCGGACGCAGCTAGGTGTTGAATACACTGAATGTTGAGCTTCGGGGGCTACGGCCCCCGAAGCTTTTTCGGACTTAATTCACCAAGGCCAGAATGAAGCCGTCCCAGCCCTTGCCCCCCACCGTCTGCAGGGCGGTGGCGGTGACCCGGGTTTCGGTGGCCAGCATTTCGGCCAATCGGCGCACGCCCTGGACCTTTTCCTCGGCCTTGGGGTCCAGCACCTTGCCGTCGCGCACCACGTTGTCGACGATGATGGCGGTGCCGGGGCGCGACAATGTCAGCGCCCATTGGAAATAAGCCGGGTTGTTGGTTTTGTCGGCGTCGATGAAGACGAAGTCGAAGGGGCCGTTGAGGCTGGGCAAGGTGTCCAGCGCCTTGCCTTCGCGCAGCTCCACCACACCCTCCAAACCGGCCATGGCAAGGTTGGAACGCGCCACCGCCGCATGGGCGGCATCGGCTTCCAGCGTCACCAGCGACCCGCCGGGGCCCAAGGCGCGGGCCAGCCAGATGGTGGAATAGGCCGCCAGGGTGCCGATTTCCAAAATCCGCTTGGCGCCGACCATGCGGGCCATCATATGCAGCAGCTTGCCCTGGTTGGGGGCGACGTTGATGGCCGGCAGACCGGCCTTGCGGCTGGAATCCAACACCGCGTCGAACACCGGATCGGTGGGCATCAGCGCCTGGGCGAAATAATCGTCGACCTGTCCCCACACATCCTTGCTCATGGCTTCGTCCCTACCAAAGACCGACCATCACCCGATCGGAAATGTTTTCCAGCAACAGCGCCAGCAAAACATCCATGAAGGTGATGCCGATGGCGGTGCCCAGCCCCACTTCCAGGGCCACATGGGCCATATAGGCGCGATAGACCAGCAACAACACCGTCAACGCCTGGACCATCATCATCAGCATGGGCGACTGGGTCAGCACGGTCAGCGACACCAAGGGCAGCAGCAAGCCCACCTGGACCACCGAGGCCCAATTGTAAAGCGCCCCATAGCGCCAGAAGCGATGGAAACGGCCCAGGGATTGGGCCACATACACCATCAGCAACGGGTACGCGGTCCAGTCGATGGCATAAGAGATCAGCTTGACCAAAACGGCGCGCAGACCGGGGTCTTCACCGAAACCGCCACTGAGGATTTCCAGCGCCATGACGCCGGGAAACACCAGGGCCGCCGCCCAAAAGGAATTCCAGAAACCTTGCGGGGAATCGTTGATCCACACCAAGCCGCCGGGATCGCGCCGGGCGATACGCCAGGCGCCAAAGATGCCGGCGTGGATCTCCACCCGGGAAATCACCCGCGCCCCACCAGACGTTCCAACACGCCTTGATAGATTTGGGCGAGCGATTCCAGGTCGGCCACCAGAACGTTTTCATCCACCTTGTGCATGGTCTGGCTGACCAGACCGAATTCCAGCACCGGGCAATGGTTCTTGATGAAACGGGCGTCCGAGGTGCCGCCGGTGGTGGATTCCTCGGGCCGCAACCCGGTCACCGCTTGGGCGCAATCGGCCACCGCCTTGGACAGGGCGCCGGGCTGGGTCAGGAAGCTTTCGCCCGACACCTCGATGGTCAGCTCGTAATCGCCGCCCAGTACATCCAGCGTATGGCGAATCCACTTTTCCAACGACGCGCCGCTGTGCAGATCGTTGAAGCGGATGTTGAATCCCGCCTTGGCCTGGGCCGGAATGACGTTGGTGGCCGGATTGCCCACATCCACCGTGGTGAACGTCAGGGTGGACGCCTGGAAATGCGGCGAACCGTGGTCCAAGGGCTCGGCATTCAGCGCGTTCAACATGGCCAGCAGGCGTGGAATGGGGTTATCGGCCAGATGCGGATAGGCGGCGTGCCCTTGGGTGCCGAACACCGTCAACCGACCGTTCAACGAGCCGCGACGGCCGATCTTCATCATCTCGCCCAAGCGGTTGGGATTGGTCGGTTCGCCGACGATGCAGGCATCCAGCTTTTCGCCCCGCGCCACCAGCCAGTCCAGCACCTTCACCGTGCCGTCCACCGCCGGGCCTTCCTCGTCGCCGGTGATCAGCAGGCTGATGGAGCCCGCCGCTTCGCCCTTGTCCAGGAAACGCGCCACGGCGGCGACGAAACAGGCGATGGCGCCCTTCATGTCGGCGGCGCCGCGACCATAAAGCCGCTCGTTCAGAACTTGGCCGCCGAAGGGATCGACGCTCCAGGAGCTGGAGCCCACGGGGACCACGTCGGTGTGGCCGGCGAAACAGAAATTGACCCCGTCCTGGCCACGCCGCGCATAGAGATTACGGATCAGCGGACCGCCGGTGGCGGAATCCACGTCGTGACACTCAAAGCCCAGTTGCCGCAGCCAACCGGCCAGCAAATCGCGGGCGCCAGCGTCGTCCGGGGTGACGCTGGCGCATTGGATCAGTTCGGCCGCCAGGCCGACAGGGTCCTTCAGGTCGGTCAATCGCGCAGCAATTCGTTGATCGAGACCTTGGAACGGGTCTGTTCGTCGACGCGCTTGACGATGACCGCGCAGTACAGGTTGGGGCCCGGCTCGCCATTGGGCAGCGGCTTGCCCGGCATGGTGCCCGACACCACCACCGAATAGGCCGGCACGCGGCCATAGAACACTTCGCCGGTGGCGCGGTCGACGATCTTGGTGGACTTGCCGATATAGACACCCATGGACAGCACCGCGCCTTCCTCGACGATGACGCCTTCCGCCACTTCGGCGCGGGCACCGATGAAGACGTTGTCTTCGATGATCACCGGGCCGGCCTGCAGGGGTTCCAACACGCCGCCGATACCGGCACCGCCCGAGATGTGGACGTTACGGCCGATCTGGGCGCACGAGCCGACGGTGGCCCAGGTGTCGACCATGGTGCCGCTGTCCACATAGGCGCCGACATTGACGAAGCTGGGCATCAGCACCACGCCGGGGGCGATGAAGGCGGGGCGACGCACCACGGCGCCGGGCACGGCGCGGAAGCCGTGGGCCTGGAACATGCCTTCGTCCCAGCCTTCGAACTTGGTGGCCACCTTGTCGTACCAATGCGAACCGCCCGGCGCACCGGGGACCGGGCGCGAATCGTTCAGGCGGAAGGACAGCAACACCGCCTTCTTCAGCCACTGGTTCACCACCCATTCGCCTTCCAGCTTCTCGGCGACGCGGAAATGGCCGGTATCCAGCATCCCCAAGGCCATTTCCACCGCGTCGCGGATCTTCGAATCGGTCTTGGAATTGATGGTGTCGCGGACTTCCCACGAATCCTCGATGGCTTTTTGCAGGTCGGCGAAGCTCATGGCCGTCATCCTTCAGTCAGGCTTTGAAAGGGTTGGCGGAAACATAGCGCGTTGACGGCTTAAGTCAACGCGCCGAGGGGGTGGCGGCCACCTGCCCAAGCCAGTGGGGCAGGTCCTCGACGATGTGATGCACGTGGGACAAATCGTCTTCGTCCTGGATCACCACCTTGAAGTCGGGGTGGTTGTCCTGACGGACCCAAACCGTGGTCATGCCCAAGGTGGCGGCCGGCCCCAGATTGCGGTGGATGTCCTCCACCATGGCGGCGGCACGGGGGTCGAAACCGAAACGGCGCACCATCAAGTCATAGCAATGCGGTTGCGGCTTGGGGACGAAATCGGCGGCGACGATGTCGAAGATACCGTCGAAATGGCGTTCGATACCCAAACGCGCCAACACCTTTTCCGCATGGCGGTGCGAACCGTTGGTGAAGATCAGCTTGCGGCCGGGAAGCGCCGCCAAGGCTTGGTCCAGTTGCGGCGCCACGTCCAGAACGGTGTGGTCGATGTCGTGGACATAAGCCAGGAAATCGGCGGGTTCCATGCCATGAACGGTCATCAGGCCGCGAAGCGTGGTGCCGAATTCGCGGTAGTAGCGCTTCTGCAGGACGAAGGCCTCGTCCAAACTCAATTTCAGCCGCTCGGCGATGAAGGTCCGCATGCGGATGTCGATCTGGGGGAACAGGCTGGACGACGCCGGATAAAGCGTGTTGTCCAGGTCGAACACCCAGGTTTCCAGGGCATCCAGCGGCGGGCGGAGATGATCGCGTTTTTGCTCCATGCTCCCTGTGCTACGCCGGGCGGCAATAAAACGCAACCGCTTCCGGTTTTGCCAGTCGTTAAAACCCTGTCTTTATGCTAAATCCGGCAACAGTGGGAAATGGGCGAGCAGGGATGACCTCAGCACGTGATCAACAGGGCCGGCCGCTGGGGACCGCCAAAAGTGTTGTCGGCCTTGGCCCGGACTCGCTGGCGGCTTATCCCGGTGCGGCCTTGGTCCTGAACGCCGACGGCATGGTGCTGTTGGCCAATGACCGTGCTGCTTTGTTACTGGATGCCATCCAGGCCGGTCACATCAGCGATTTGCCGTCGCATGTCACCGCCCCCCGCCCGACCATCGTCTCCTTGCGCACCGGCACCAACACCGTGGTGTTGGAACTGGTGGTGCTGCCCACCGATTCCGCCGATTATCTGGTTCTGTCCCGCGACGTCACCTTGGAACGCAACCTGCGTTCGGCCCTGGTGGAATCGCGCCAGCGCTACAAGGATCTGGTGGACATCTCGTCCGACTTCGCCTGGGAAGTGGGCGCCGATGGCCGCTTCGTCTTCGTCAGCCCCAAGGGGGCCTTGGGGTTCTCGGCCGACGAGTTGGTGGGCCGTGACCCGGGGGAATTCGTCGTCGAAACCCCGGCCGAGGCCGAAACCGCCCCCTTCGCCAGCGCGCTGTCCCTGGAAGACGTGGAAGTGTGGATGAACCAGGCCGATGGCAGCCAAGCCTGCGTCCTGGCATCGAGCACGCCGATCCGTGGTGAATCGGGGGAATGGTTGGGGGCGCGCGGCATCTGCCGCGACATCACCCAGGAACGGCTGCGCGACGCGGCCCTGTCGCGGGCCAACAACCGCGAACGCTTGCTGTCCTACATCGTGCGCACCATCCGCGACGAGGTCGATCCCGTCGACATGCTGCGCGCCGCCGCCGAAGCCACGGCGCGTGCCCTGGGGGCCACCGGCTGCCAGATCTTTCGCCTGCTGCCCGACGCCTCGGACTTCGCCCTGGCGGCCCAGTTCGGCGAAGGCGGCGACGAGAAGAAAGCCCTCGATTCCTTCATCGAAAGCGACCATTTCGAAGACCGGGACGGCCCCTGGCACGTTTTGGCCACGGTCAGCCGCTATCGCCATTCCATCAACGGTGCCATCTTGCTGTGGCGTGACGACCAGCGCCAGGGCTGGAGCGACGACGACCGCCTGTTGATCGACGACGTCTCCAACCAGGTGGGCCTGGCCAACGAACAGATCGCCAACCACGAACGCATCCTGCGCCTGTCGCGCACCGATTCGTTGACCGGCTTGTTCAACCGTCGTGCCTTCTTCGAGGAAATCGCCCGGCGCTTCCAACGCCTGAGCCGCGAGCACAAGCCCGCCACCCTGATCTATGTGGATCTGGACAACTTCAAGGCGGTCAACGACGTCCATGGTCACCAGACCGGCGACCAGGCGCTGATGGCGGTGCGTGACCTGCTTTTGCACCACACCCGCCCCACCGATCTGGTGGCGCGTCTGGGGGGGGACGAATTCGCCATCTGGCTGGAAGCCGCCGAACAAAACATCGCCATCAAACGCTGCGAAGGCATGTTGGCCGCCAGTTCCAGCCTGGCGCACTTTTCCGGTTCGGCCGACAAACCGCTGCACATGTCGTTGGGCGTCGCCGTCCATGCCGGCGAAAGCGGTGAAACCCTGGAAGAACTGATCGCCCGGGCCGACAAGGCCATGTACGAGGTCAAGCGCGACGGCAAGGGCCATTGGCGCTTGGCCCCTGCCCCCACAGCCTTGAAAAGGGACTAGGGCATGGTGGTCGGATTGCTGAAGAGACTGTTTGGCGGCACCCGCAAGTTCACCTACGAGGAAGCGCGCGAACTGGCGGCCCACGAGGATTCCAACGTCCGCGCCACCTTGGCCGCCCATCCCGAAATCCGCCCGGAAATCCTGTATTTCCTATCCGAGGACAAAAGCCCCGAAGTGCGCCGCAAGGTCGCCGCCAACCCGGCGACCCCGCCGCAAGCCCATCCCGGTCTGGCCGCCGATCCCGACGACCAAGTGCGGTCGGGTCTGGCCGCCAAGATCGCCCGGCTGGCGCCGGGCCTGACCGCCCACGAACAAGACCGCCTGCGCCGCGCCACCTATGACGCGCTGGAAACCCTGGCGCGGGACAACATCCCCAAGGTGCGCGAGATTTTGTCCGACGCGCTCAAGGACGTGGCCAACGCGCCGCCCGACGTCATCCGCCGTCTGGCGCGGGACGCCGAAATCGCCGTGGCCGCCCCGGTCCTGCAATTCTCGCCGGTTCTGACCGACGAGGATTTGCTGGAAGTCATCAATGGCAGCCCCATTCCCGGTGCCCTGTCGGCTATCTCCAAGCGATCCACCGTCAATGTGCGGGTGGCCGACGCCATCGCCGCCACCGACGACGTCGACGCCATCGCCATCTTGTTGGGCAACCCGTCGGCGCAGATCCGCGAAGAAACCCTGGACCGGTTGGTGGACCGCGCCACCGACATCGAAGCCTGGCACCAACCCATGTGCCAACGTCCCAAGCTGCCGTCGAAGACGGCGGCCAAACTGGCCCGCTTCGTCGCCGCCAATCTGCTGCAATCCTTGGCCGAACGGCACGATCTGGATCGCGACGCGGCGGTGGCGGTGGCGGCCGTGGTGGCCAAGCGCCTGGATGAAATGGAAGCCAGCGGGCCGCAGCGGGCCGAAGTCAAGAAGGCATCCGACGAAGCCGCCGCCCTGGTCCGCGCCCGTCAATTGCGGGAAAAGGGACAGTTGGACGAAAGCACGGTGGACACCGCGCTGGCCGGCAACGACATCACCTTCGTCGTTTGCGCCCTGGCGGTACTGGCGGAACTGCCGGTCACCGTGGTGCGCAAGACGGTCACCACCCAAAGCGCCAAAGGGATCGTCGCTATTTCTTGGAAAGCCGGCTTGTCGGTGGCGCTGTCCGAGCAATTGCAGGCCAAGTTGCTGCGCCTGCCCGCAGGCCGGCAATTACGCGGCCGCGACGGCACATTTCCGCTGACCGCCGAGGAAATGGCCTGGCAGCTGGAATTCCTGGGCGCCTAGAACTGTTTCCGTTTAGACGGAAACAGTTCTAGCTTGTCCATACGGCCCGTGCCGGGCCCGCTCAAACGCCGCGCAGGCTGAGCTGACGTATTCCCAAATAAAAACGCCCGGCAGGTTTCCCCGCCGGGCGTTCTTGTCTTCGCCGGATCAGCCGACGATGTGGTAGCCGCCGTCGATGAACAAGGTGGTGCCGGTCACCGACTTGGCCTGATCGCTGACCAGATAGGCGGCGAACGAACCGCAATCGTCGATGTCGGCGAGATGATGGGTCGGCGCCTTGGCGGCGGCGGCGTCCATCAATTCGTCGAAATGGTCGATGCCGGAAGCGGCACGGGTCTTCAGCGGGCCGGGCGACAGGGCCAGAACGCGGATACCCTTGGGGCCCAATTCAGCGGCCATGTACTTGGTGGACGCTTCCAGAGCGGCCTTGACCGGACCCATGACGTTGTAATGCTCGACCACCTTGCGGCCGCCATAGAACGACACGGTGATCAGCGCGCCGCCATCCGTCATCAGCGGTTCGGCCAGCTTGGCGCAGCGCATGAAGGAATGGCACGAAATGTCCATGGCCAGCATGAAGCCGTCGCGCGAGCAATCGGTAACGCGGCCATGCAGGTCTTCACGGTTGGCGAAAGCGATGGAGTGGATGACGAAATCCAGCTTGCCCCACTTCTTTTCGATCTCGGCGAACACCGCTTCCAACTGGCCGTCGACGGCCACGTCGCAGGGCATGATGATGGACGCGTCAAGGCCCTCGGCCAGCGGACGCACCCATTTGTCGGCCTTGTCGTTCAAATAGGTGATGGCCAGCTCGGCACCGTTGGCGCGGCAATGCAGCGCGCAGCCATAGGCGATGCTCTGGTCGTTGGCGATGCCGATGACCAACCCCTTCTTGCCCTTGAGCGACAGGGTGGGAACGTTCAGATAAGGCTTCACGGTCGCGTCCATGTCGGATCGCCTCCTTGAGTTTCGCTGCATTGCAACGTAATGCCGCAAGCCGCCCGACTCAAGGGGTTGGCGGTGCATTTCCCCGAATCTTAACAGGGTTATTTACATTAGGTTTTCGTTATTCTGCTACACTTGACCTTATTCGCGCCACCGGCTATGTATTTCGCCCCGTGGTGATTTGTCCGACCGGCTTGCGGCCACGATAAACAAGCGCTAAAGAGGCACGCAGCCAAGCTTTTGCTTGGACATGCCACGGTCGGGTATCCTTGCCGAAGGGGCCCCAGATGACCACCAAGACCACCCGTACGCTTCGTCCTCGCACTTTGTCGGTTCGTGCAGGAACCGCCCGCAGCGGATTCTCCGAGACCAGCGAAGCCATCTTCATGAATTCCGGCTTCGTCTATGGCAGTGCCGAGGAAGCAGAACAAAGCTTCGACGGCACCTTGGACCGCATGGTCTATTCGCGCTTCAAGAACCCGACCGTGGCCATGTTCGAGGACCGTCTGGCCGCCGTCGAAGGCGCCGAGGCCTGCCGCGCCACCGGGTCGGGCATGGCCGCCGTCCACGCCGCTTTGGTCTGCCAGTTGAAAGCCGGTGACCGGGTGGTGGCGCCGCGCGCCCTGTTCGGCTCGTGTACCTGGATCATCAACGATTTGCTGCCGCGTTTCGGCATTAGCGCGCACTTCGTCGACGGCACCGATCTGGACCAGTGGAAGCAAGCGCTTTCCCAGCCCACGGCGGTGGTGTTCCTGGAAACGCCCTCGAACCCGACGCTGGAAATCATCGACCTGCCGGCGGTGGCGGAACTGGCCCACCAGGCCGGCGCCCGGGTGGTGGTGGACAATGTCTTCGCCACGCCGATCCTGCAAAGCCCCTTGGCCCTGGGCGCCGACGTGGTGGTCTATTCGGCCACCAAGCACATCGACGGCCAGGGCCGCTGTCTGGGCGGCGCCATCCTGGGCAGCCATGAATTCTGCAACGACGTGCTGGGGCCTTATCTGCGCCACACCGGCCCGGCGCTGTCGCCGTTCAACGCCTGGGTGCTGCTGAAGGGCTTGGAAACCTTGGATCTGCGGGTCGAGCGTCATTGCGCCAACGCCCTGGCGGTGGCCCGTTTCCTGGAAAGCCGCCCCGAGATCGAAAAAGTCATCTATCCCGGCCTGGGAAGCCATCCCCAGCACGAACTGGCCAAGTCCCAGATGCGCGGCTTCGGCGGCATCGTCGCCTTCCACCTGAAGGGCGGCAAGGCCGCGGCCTATTCCCTGCTGAACGGGTTGGAAGTCGTCGACATCTCCAACAATCTGGGTGATTCCAAGTCCTTGGCCTGCCATCCCTGGACCACCACCCACCAGCGCCTGGCCCCGGAAGCCAAGCTGGCCCAGGGCATCGGCGAAGGCCTGATTCGCCTGTCGGTGGGACTGGAAGACGCCCAGGACCTGATCGACGATCTGGCCTTGGCCCTGAAAAAGGGAATATGATGACGCTTTAGGGAAGTCATCAGGGCGCGGAACAGCCGAAAATGTATACTGAAACCACCCACGGCATCCGCATCACCGTGCGGCCGAACTATTTGGACGACCAGTCGTCGCCGGACGAAAACCATTTCGTCTGGGCCTATCACGTGCGCATCGAGAACCAGGGCGCCACCACCGTCCAGTTGAAAAGCCGCCACTGGAAAATCACCGACGCCATGGGCCGGCTGCAGGAAGTGCAGGGCCCGGGCGTGGTGGGCGAACAACCGGTGCTGAACCCCGGCGAATCGTTCGAATATACCAGTGGAACACCACTGTCGACGCCGTCGGGGATCATGGCCGGCAGCTACCAGATGCAGGGCCCGGATGGTCAGGTCTTCGACGTGACCATCCCCGCCTTTTCCCTGGACAGCCCGCATCAACCCATCCGGTTGAATTGACGCGGCGGTCTTGCATATGGACCATGGGGACGCCACATCAAGGGGCGTTGCCATGACCAAGGAGCCCGACGTGAAAAGCCAGAACCCGCCTTTGCCCAAGGATTCCGACGCCCTGTCCACCGGCAAGCCCAGCCGCGAACAGGCCGAGGACGCCGTGCGCACGCTGATCCGCTGGGCCGGCGACGACCCGGATCGCGAGGGTTTGGTGGGAACGCCCGACCGGGTGGTGCGCTCTTACGAGGAATTCTTCGCCGGCTACGAGTTGGACCCGGTGGAAATGCTGCAACGCACTTTCGAGGAAACCGACGGTTACGACGAAATGGTGATCCTGCGCGACATCCGCCTGGAAAGCCATTGCGAGCACCACATGGTGCCGATCATCGGCAAATGCCACGTGGCCTATCTGCCCGACCGCCGCGTCGTCGGCATCAGCAAGTTGGCCCGGGTGGTGGAAGTCTTCGCCAAGCGCCTGCAGATCCAGGAAAAGCTGACCGCCCAGATCGCCAACACCATCAACGAGGTGTTGCAGCCCAAGGGCGTCGCCATAATCATCGAAGCCGCCCATCAATGCATGACCACACGCGGCATCCACAAGCCCGGCGTCACCATGGTGACCAGCCGCATGCTGGGCGTGTTCCGCGACAACCCGGCCACCCGCAAGGAATTCATGTCCTTGGTCCAGGGCCAGCACAGCGTCGGCTTGTCCAACGCGTGAGGGGGCAATGCCCCAGACCCCTTTTTATTTTATCGATAAATCAAAGGGTGGTTTGGAGGCATGCCTCCAAGCGGGGAGCGGGGCGGCAGCCCCGTATCTGGCTCGACGGAATAAAAAAGCCCGCCGCGATCGCTCGCGGCGGGCTTTTTCCTGAGCGATGGTGCTTAGACCATCTTGTCCAGTTCACGGATGATGGATTCGCCCATCACCGTGGTCGAGACCTT
The DNA here is from genome assembly GCA_002435715.1 of Rhodospirillaceae bacterium UBA6219. GTDB lineage: Bacteria > Pseudomonadota > Alphaproteobacteria > Rhodospirillales > Magnetospirillaceae > Magnetospirillum. The sequence goes on along the minus strand of DISD01000066.1, from coordinate 1,312 downwards.
GGCCTTGCCGGGCGCCATGATGTCGGCGGTGCGCAGACCGCCCTTCAGCACGGCCTTGACGGCGTTGTCGATCATGTCGGCTTCGGCATCCATGTTGAAGCTGTAACGCAGGCACATGGAGAACGAGCAGATGGTGGCCAACGGATTGGCGATGTCCTTGCCCTGAATGTCGGGGGCGGAACCGTGCACCGGCTCGTACAGCGCCTTGCGGTTGCCATTGGCATCGGCGGCACCCAACGACGCCGACGGCAGCATGCCCAAGGAACCGGTCAGCATGGCGGCGCAGTCGGACAGGATGTCGCCGAACATGTTCTCGGTGACCATGACGTCGAACTGCTTGGGGTTGCGCACCAGCTGCATGGCGGCGTTGTCCACGTACATGTGGGACAATTCCACGTCCTGGTACTCTTCCTTCTGCAGCTTGATCATCTCTTCGCGCCACAAAACGGTGCATTCCAGCACGTTGGCCTTGTCGACGCTGCACAGGCGCTTGTTACGCTTGCGGGCCAGGTCGAAAGCGGCGCGGCCGATGCGCTGGATTTCGCTGGTGGTGTAGGTCAGGGTGTTGACACCCTTACGCTCGCCATTGGGCAGGGTCTCGATGCCGCGCGGCTGGCCGAAATACAGGCCGCCGGTCAGTTCACGGACGATCATGATGTCCAGGCCCTTGACCACTTCTTCCTTCAGGGTCGAAGCTTCCACCAGGGCGTCGAACACGGTGGCCGGACGCAAATTGGCGAACAGGCCCATTTCCTTGCGGATCTTCAGCAGGCCGCGTTCCGGCTTCACTTCGAAGGGCAGGTCATCCCACTTGGGGCCACCCACGGCGCCCAACAGCACCGCGTCGGCGGCCATGGCGTCGGCCAGGGTTTCGTCGGAAAGCGGCGTGCCGTGCACGTCATAGGCCGAGCCGCCGATCAGGCCCTCGGTGATGTCGAACGAGATGTTCCGCTTCTTGCCCATCCAATCGATGATGCGGCGGACCTGAACCATCACTTCCTGGCCGATACCGTCGCCGGGGAGGATAAGCAGTTTCTTGGCGGTCATGGGAACCTCATAAAAAGTGAACCACAGAGGCACAGAGACACAGAGATGTCCGGCCAGACTGAAATCATCGAACCTCAGAGTGGAGGCACGGCGTCTGATCGAAGACGCTCTCTTTGTGCCTCTGTGCCTCTGTGGTTCCTTTTACTTACAGCCAGGGGCTGGACGTCTTGCGAGTGGCCTCGAAGGCGGCGATCTTGTCGTCCTTCATCAGGGTCAGACCGATATCGTCCAGACCGTTCAGCAGGCAATGCTTGCGGAAGGGATC
>DISD01000001.1 GCA_002435715.1 Rhodospirillaceae bacterium UBA6219 | reverse complement strand
TTTCGACCTTCGCGCCAGCGTCTTCAAGCTGCTTCTTCAGCGCTTCGGCGTCGGCCTTCGGAGCGCCTTCCTTCACGGTCTTCGGCGCGCCGTCGACTACGTCCTTGGCTTCCTTCAGGCCCAGGCCGGTGATGGCGCGGACTTCCTTGATGACGTTGATCTTCTTTTCGCCGGCTTCGGTCAGCTCGACGTCGAAGTCAGTCTTTTCTTCAGCGGCCGGAGCAGCGGCGCCACCAGCGGCGACGGCGGCGACGGCAACCGGAGCGGCAGCGGAAACGCCCCACTTCTCTTCCAGCATCTTGGACAGCTCGGCGGCTTCCAGCACGGTCAGGGCGGACAGCTCGTCAACGAGCTTAGCGAGATCAGCCATTTGATACTCCTAATATTCAGCTTGAGTTGTTCTGGGATAGTTTTCTTTAAACGCTCACGCGGCGTCCTTGTCCGCCTTGGCCTTGAGCACCCGGGCCAACTGGCCAGCGGGGGCTTGCAGCACACCGGCGATACGGGTAGCAGGCGTGGAGATCATGCCCAGCAGCTTGGCACGCAGCTCGTCCAAGGACGGCAGGGTGGCAAGAGCCTGGACACCGGCGACGTCGAGACGCTGACCGCCCAAGGATCCACCCAGGATCTTGAGCTTGTCGTTGGTCTTGGCGAAGTCGGCGGCAACCTTGGCGGCGGCAACCGGATCGGCCGAATAGGCGATGGCGGTCGGGCCGGTGAACAGGTCACCGATGTTCTCGTACGCAGTACCCTCAAGGGCGAGCTTGGTGAGACGGTTTTTGGTCACTTTGAAGCTGGCACCGGCAGCGCGCATCTTGCTCCGCAGATCGGTGACCTCGGCGACCGTCAGACCCGAATAATGGGTGACGACGACCAGGCCGGCCGATTCCAGAGTTCCATGCAGCGAGCCGACCCACTCTTTCTTTTGTGTCCGGTCCACTTTCGTCTCCAAACAGCGATCCGGTCTTCCAGAAGGAAAGAACCGGAACTTTGCCCGATGGCCTCGTCTTGGTTTCCCAAGGCCGAAGCCGGTGGCCTGTCCCAGAAGCAATCAGCCGAAACTTGTCCCCAAAGGGATTCATGTCGGTTTCACCTCTGTCTACGTTGGCGGGGGCTCCCATTAAGTCCAGGACGGCAAGCCGACCCGGACACCGACGGTCTCGGACAGGTTGGGAACCTTCCCTGATCCCTTGGGGGATTTCCGAAAAGTTCCCGATCCCCCCGGCCGAAGCCGGGGGTAATCTTGAAAAGCGCTAACTCTTACGCGTTAACGCTGGCAATGTCCAGCTTGACACCGATGCCCATGGTCGACGACAGCGACACCTTCTTGACGTAGGTGCCCTTGGCGCCGGCCGGCTTGGCCTTGTTGATGGCGTCGATGAAAGCCTTGATGTTTTCCACCAGCTTGGCTTCGTCGAACGAGGCCTTGCCGACACCGGCATGAATGATACCGGCCTTTTCCACGCGGAACTGCACCTGACCGGCCTTGGCGGCGCGGATGGCTTCAGTCACGTTCGGGGTCACGGTGCCCAGCTTGGGGTTCGGCATCAGGTTGCGCGGGCCGAGGACCTTACCCAGACGACCGACCACACCCATCATGTCGGGGGTGGCGATGCAGCGGTCGAAATCCATCATGCCGCCCTGGATCTGTTCGGCCAGGTCTTCGGCGCCGACGATGTCGGCACCGGCCTTGCGGGCTTCCTCGGCCTTGTCGGCCTTGGCGAAGACGGCGACGCGAACGGTCTTGCCGGTGCCGTTGGGCAGCTCGACAACGCCGCGGACCATCTGGTCGGCGTGACGGGGATCGACGCCCAGGTTCATCGAGACTTCAACGGTCTCGTCGAACTTGGCCTTGGCGCCGGTCTTCACCAGCTTCACGGCCTCTTCCAGGGTGTAGAACTTGTTGGTGTCCACGCCTTCATAGGCGGACTTCAGACGCTTTCCGATCTTGGCCATGGGATTACTCCACCACCTTGAGGCCCATGGACCGGGCCGAACCGACGATCATGCTGGCGGCGCCGTCGATGTCGACAGCGTTCAAATCCACCATCTTCTTTTCGGCGATCTCACGGATCTGAGCCATGGTCACCTGACCAACGGTCGCCTTACCGGGCGTCGTGGTACCCTTCTGAATGCCAGCGGCCTTCTTCAGGAAGTAGGTCACCGGCGGGGTCTTGGTGACGAAGGTGAAGGTACGGTCGGAATAAGCGGTGATCACCACCGGAATCGGCATGCCGGCTTCCAGCTGCTGGGTCTGGGCGTTGAACGCCTTGCAGAACTCCATGATNNTGGCCTTGCCGGCCGGCACCTGCAGCTTGATGTAGCCAATGACTTTCTTTGCCATTTTAACCTACCTCTGCGTTCAGAGTTGGTGGTGCGGCCCATGGCAGGACCTTCCACCGCGAAAACGCCCGGGGACCATCCCCAAGGCGAAAACGGAAGCTGCCGCCGGACCCAATGGCCGGCGGCGTCTTCCGAAACCAGATGCCTCAGACCTTCTCGACCTGGGCGTATTCCAATTCCACCGGGGTGGAGCGGCCGAAGATCGACACCGCCACCTTGAGGCGGGCACGTTCTTCGTCGACTTCTTCCACCATGCCGTTGAACGAGGTGAAAGGACCGTCGCAAACGCGCACCTGCTCGCCCACCTCGAAAACCACGCTGGGCTTCGGACGTTCGACGCCCTCTTGCACCTGCTGCATGATCCGTTCGGCCTCACGCTCGGTGATCGGCACCGGACGGCCCTTGCCGCCCAGGAAGCCGGTGACCTTCGGCGTGTTCTTCACCAGGTGCCAGGTGTCGTCGGTCAGATCCATCTTGACCAGCACGTAACCGGGGAAGAACTTGCGTTCGGCGTTGACCTTGGTCCCGCGGCGCACTTCGACCACTTCCTCGGTCGGCACCAGGATCTGCTCGAACATCTCGCCCATACCTTTTTGGTCGGCTTGTTCGCGGATCGACTGCGAAACCTTCTTTTCAAAACCGGAATAGACGTGAACCACGTACCAGCGGGCGGTCGCCATGTTATTCAGCCTCCCAGACCGAAGACGAACTTGACGGCGGTGGCGAACACTTGGTCCACCAGCAGGAAGAACACCGAGGCCAGGACCACCATGATGAACACCATCATGGTCGAGACCGAGGTTTCCTTACGCGAGGGCCAAGTCACCTTGGCGGCTTCCTGGCGAACCTGCTTCACAAACTGGGCGGGCGACGTCTTGGCCATCGTGCTCTTGTCGTCTGTTGCGCCGGGGCGCCTTAAAACAAAGTGGACCGCGTTGTCCTGGGCGTGGCAGGAGTGGAGGGGCTCGAACCCCCAACCCCCGGTTTTGGAGACCGGTGCTCTACCAGTTGAGCTACACTCCTATCGCCCGAGCGTTCCCGTGAAAACACAGGAAACGCAAGGTCCGGCGCGGCCGAAGCCCCGCCTTATACAGCCACTCGGCGACCAACGCAACAGCGTCGGTCGCCGGTCGCTGCATATTTATTACGCGATGATCGAAGCCACCACGCCGGCGCCGACGGTACGGCCGCCTTCGCGGAT
>DISD01000098.1 GCA_002435715.1 Rhodospirillaceae bacterium UBA6219 | reverse complement strand
TGGTCTTGGTCAGCAGATTGCCGGCAGCCCGCCCGCTCATCAGGCCACCACCGCCGCCGCCACCGATGCCCAACGCGCCGCCTTCGGAACGTTGTAACAAGATGACGCCCACCAGGGCCACGGCCAGCAGAAGATGAATGACGAGGATGATCGGAAAGACGTCCATGAGCACACCAGAAAGGCCAAAGCACAAAACGGTCCGCCCGAAGCCCCCACCGATGGGTGGACGGCTTCGGGCGCCCGAAACATTCGACGGCGTTTTTAGCCCTCCACGCTGCGGATGGCTAGTAGAAAGTTACCGTCTTCATACCATATGTCGGCGGAACTCGGCCTACCGCACCATTTTAAAGCGTCGGATGCCAGCCCGCAGAACCATTTTAAAGCTGCGGGCTTCAGCCCGCAGCCTGGGCAATGGCCCAAAAATCATCCACCTTCAGCGACGCGCCGCCGATCAGGCCGCCATCCACGTCGGGCAGGGCGATCAACTGGGCGGCGTTGTCCGGCTTCATGGAACCGCCGTACAGAATGCGCATCTTGCCGGCTTCCTCGGCACCGATCAGCGCGATCAGTTCGGCGCGGATCGCCGCATGCACTTCTTGGGCCTGGTCGGGAGTAGCGACACGGCCGGTGCCGATGGCCCAGACCGGTTCATAAGCGATCACCGTGTTGACGGCGTTGGCACCGGCGGGCAGCGAACCGCGCAACTGGCTGGTGTTGACCTCGATGGTCTGACCGGCATCACGTTGGGCCAGGGTTTCGCCGATACAGACGATGGCCACCAGACCGGCGGCCAAGGCAGCTTCGGCCTTGGCCTTGACCTGCGCATCGGTCTCGGCATGGTCGGTGCGGCGTTCGGAATGCCCCAGGATGACGTAGGAACAGCCCACGTCCTTCAAAAGCGTGGCCGAGCTGTCACCGGTATGGGCACCCGACACCTTGGCGTGGCAGTCCTGCCCGCCCACGGCCACCGGCGAACCGGCCACGGCAGCAGCGGCAACACCCAGCAGCGGGAAAGGCGGACAGATCAGCAATTGGCAACCCAATGACGGCGCGGCCTTGGCCTTGTCGGCAATGCCTTGGGCCAAAGCGGTGGCGTCGGCGACCAGGCCGTTCATCTTCCAATTACCGGCGATCAGCGGAATGCGGCTCATCGGGCTTTCCTCCCCTTGATGGAATTTCGTCTTGGCCGGCGTATAGCACCAACCGGGGCTCAGGTCCAAAAGAATGGGCGGGCCGTTGCCGACCCGCCCTTTCCCTGGCGAAGCGGATGCTTAACCGTGGCCCGTCGGTGCTCCCTTGCCGATGACCACGGCGCGGCGTCGCAACGCGCACGAGAAGGACAACATGAAACGCAGCGATTCCTGGGTTTCCGGCTTCGACAGCATCTTGACGGTGCCGATCAAACCGGGCGAGGACGCCGGAATGGAACATTCGGCGATGGCGTCTTCCATGGCGCCCTTGGCTTCGTGGGCCAAAGTGGCCAAGTCTTCGGTGCCCAGGTTGTTGGCCATGTGCTCGATGAACGAGAACGCACGGTCGATCATGGAATCACACGCCGCACGGCGGGCGCCATGGATCAACTGCACCATGTCCATGACGGTTTCCAGGGCACCGTTACGCTGCATGGCGCCGATGCCGTCCAACAACGTGGCGATACCGGCGCGCACGTCGGGATCGTTGAGCTTGTCCAACACTTCCAGGCCGTTGCCGGCGGTGACCGCCAAGCGTTCGACCATGGAATCGCAAAGCGCGTTTCGCGCCCCCTGGACCAGTTGCGCCAGTTCGTCGATGGCGGGCGGGGTGACGTCGTCGGGCATTGTCCCCTCCCCTACAGCAAACCGCGAGCGGACAGCCAGTACAGCCGGTTATAGGCCAGCTTGAACCAGTGCAGCATCTGCGACGGCGGCGCCACGGTGGGAGGCGTCTGATAGTTGAACCAGACATAGGTGCCGGTGGTGAAGCCGGTCTCGATGAAGCAGAAAGCCTTGCCGTCGTATTCCCGAGCCCAGCGGCCCTCCTGAACCAACGAAGCCAGATTGTCGATCAGCACGTCGGCTTCGAAATGGGCGGTGGAACCGGCCTTGGAAATGGGAATATTGGTGGTGTCGCCGACCACGAAGATGTCGTCCGAGCCTTCACGGTGCAAGGTCTTGGTGTTGGTCGGCACCCAACCGCCCTTGCCCAGTCCCGATTCGGAAATCACCGCAGCCCCTTCATGCGGGGGAATGGTCACCAACAGGTCGAAAGGCATGACGCTGCCTTCCATCGAGGTGATGGTCTTGGCCACCGGATCGACACTTTCGGTGTTGAAGAAGATTTCCGACTTGATGCCCAATTGCTCGAACACCGGACCGGCCCAATGGGCCACCGGTTCCAGCGAATGCAGACGTCCGATAGGATAGGTATAAGTGATCTCGCACTTGTCGCGCAGCCCCTTGCCTTCTAGGAATTCGTGCAGCATCAGGGTGAATTCCACCGGCGCCACCGGGCATTTGTGGGGCGCGTTGATGTTGACCACGATCTTGCCGCCCTGGAAGTTGTTCAGCGCGTCGCGCAGCTTGCGCGCCCCTTCCAGGTCATAGAACCAATGCGCCGCTTCCTGCATACCGGGAATGGATTGCGGCATGATGCGCGAACCGGTGGCCAGCACCAGGTAATCGTATTTGAAGGTGCGGCCCGATTGGGTGGACACCTGCTTCTTTTCCGCGTCCACGTGTTTGGCCGGATCGACGTAATAATGGATACGACGATCCAGGACGCGGGATTGCTCGCGGAACATCTCGTGTTCGCGCATGCGGCCGAACGGCACATAAAGCAGGCCGGGCTGATACATGTGGGTGTCGCTGGCCCCCAACATGGTGATGCTGACCGCACCCGAACGCAATTGCGCGCCCAATTGACGACACAGACCATTGGCAACAATGGTGCCGGCCAAGCCGCCACCGACGATCAAAATCGTCTTCGACATGGTTTTTCCCTCCCTGGGAATGATTGATTGCCAGACCGTCTTTAATCGCGGCCTTGATGCAAAAGACGCCCGTTCTTGACGGGCGCCCCATTGGATTTACTTGGCTTTCTTGACGATGACGCTCCAATAGCCGTCCAGCTCGGTCGAGCCGACGAATTGGTGCCCCACCTTGGCGACCCAGGCCGGGATATCGTTGACCGAGCCCTTGTCCGAGGACAGCACCTCGACCTCGTCGCCCACCGAAGCCAATTTCAGCGCGGCGATCAATTCCATCAGCGGGCCCGGGCAAAACGCACCACGGGCGTCAACGGTCTGACGTTCAGCCATTTCCACTTCTCCTTACAGAGTGATCAATTCGCCTTCTTCGGCGTCAGCCAGAAACTTCGCCAGCCCGGCCGGGCCGTCGAACAACCCTTCCACCAGGTCCTTTTCGGCATCCCAATGGTTCAGGTCGAGGACCAGCGAACAGGCCCACATCTGCATTTCGCCGAGCATCTTGCCTTGCTCGAAAAGCTCCATGGCGTCGGGCACGTTCTTGGTGACGAATTGCTCGTGGAAATAGCCGCCGTGATACCGCTGTTCGGCGGTCAAGCCACGACGGAAGGCCAAAATGGCGTTCATGGTAACGAACACCTGAACGGGCCGGTCGGAAACCGCGGCGACGGAAGCGATCATCGCGGCAAGCTGGATTTTTTCATGCTCGCCCGAGGCAAGCATGATGAACAATGGCTTTGAAGCCATGATTTGGTCCCTCCCTGTCGAGGTATATTATTATTTAGAAGGCTCTTACCTTCATTGTTTCTCATATAAAGCCATCACCCGGCCAAGGGGCAAGTGTTTTCGTCACCGACGCTTGCAATAGGCATGATTAGGCAGTTGCGGCCCCCGCCCCCCCCTCTTATGATGCCGTCCACTTTGCCTGGGCGGCACCGCCCCTGGGCGCTCACCACTTTGCCGGATGCCATGCTCGATTCATTCCGCAACGCTTCGAAATCCTGGGTCATCAAGCTGCTGTTCGGTCTTTTGATCGTCAGCTTCCTCGCCTGGGGCGTCGGCGACATGATCCGTGGTGGCCTGTTCGGTCGCGGTCCCGCCATCGAGGTGGGGGGACGCGAAATTTCCGCCGCCGAAGTGATGAACGAATTCAAGCGCGACATGGATGCCTTGCAGCCGCAATTCGGCGGCAAGCTGACCAGCGCCGACGCACGCCGCCTGGGTCTTTTGGACCGCACCATCGACACCATGGTCACCCGCACCCTGATCGACGAGGCCGCCCATCGTTTGGGTCTGGCCACCTCGGACCAAGCGGTGGTCGACAAAGTGGCGGCGGAACCGGCCTTCCGTAACGAAGTGGGACAGTTCGACCGCGATCTGCTGCGTCGCGCCCTGGGCCGCGCCGGCTGGTCGGAAGACGAGTTCATGCGCCAGGAAAAGGCCAATATCGTGCGCAGTCAGGTGGCCGAGGCCTTTGGCGGCGGCGTCGCCGCCCCCGGCATGCTGACCGAACCCTTGATCCACTGGAACCGCGAAAGCCGCATTGCCGAAACCGTCTCGGTCAAGGCCTCGGCCATGCCCCTGCCGGCCAGCCCCGACGCGGCGACGTTGGAAGCGTATTACAAGACCAATTCCACCAGCTTCATGGCTCCGGAATTCCGCGCCGTGACCGCCTTGCTGTTGCGTCCCATCGATGCCGGACGCGGCATCGAGATCACCGACGACATGGTCGCCGAGGCCTACAAGACCCGCGAAGACGAGTTCCATACCCCAGAGCGCCGTGCCATCACCCAGGTGGTCCTGGGTGATGAAGCCGTGGCCGAAAAGGCCGCCGAGATGGTCAAGTCCGGCAAAGATTTGGCCGTCATCGCCAAGGATTTGTCGGCCAGCGTCGTCGATCTGGGGCTGGTTGAAAAGTCCGACCTGCCTGACGAACTGATCGGGCCGGTGTTCGAAGCCAAGCAAGGCGCGCTGACCGCACCGGTGAAATCGGCCCTGGGCTGGCACGTAGTCAAGGTCACCCAAGTGGTGCCGGAAACCATCCGCGGCCTGGATCAGGTCAAGGACCAGTTGGCCAAGGATCTGCTGAACGAAAAGTCGGTGGACCGTCTCAGCGAATTGGCCAATCAGGTGGAAGATTCCTTGGGTGGCGGCTCCACCTTGGAGGAAACCGCCACCCGCTTCCAATTGCCGCTGATCCGCGTCGCCGCCATGGACGCCAAGGGCCGTTCACCCGCCGGCAAAGTGATCGCCGAAGTACCGACCAGCGAATCTTTCCTGGACGTGGCCTTCCACACCGAACAGGGTACCGAAAGCCAGCTGACCGAAATCGACAACGAGGGCATGTTCCTGCTGCGTGTCGATTCCATCACCCCGCCCCAACCCAAATCCTTGGCGGAAGTGCGCACCGAAGTGCTGGCGGCTTGGCAGGCCGAACAACGCCGCGACGCAGCCAAGGAACTGGCCGACAAGATCGTCGAGAAGGTCAAGGCCGGAGAGTCGCTGTCCAAGGTGGCTGCAGCCCATTCGTTGAAGGTGGACACCACCGCCCCCTTCACCCGCGAAGGCGGCGACGGTATCAAACTGCCCCCCGCCATCGTCTCGGCCATGTTCGACGGCAAAACCGGCGCCACCGCCAGTGCCGCCAGCCGCGACGGCTGGATGGTCGCCCAGTTGGACAAAGTGATCGCTTTCGATCCCAAAGCCGATTCCAAGGTCGCCGACCAAATTCGCCAACGCACCACCAACGCCATTGCCGTCGATCTGGTTGACCAGCTGGTCGCCGCGTTGCAGGCCAATATCGGCGTCAAGGTGGACCGTAGCCAGCTTGCCCACGAAGAATGACCATGCCCGCCCGACCTGATTTCGCTACCTTTTCCCAAGCCTATGATGCGGGTAAGCCGCAACTGGTGTGGAAAACGCTGGTCGCCGACCTGGAAACCCCGGTTTCCGCCTTCATGAAGCTGGCCGGTGGCCAGCCCCATTCCTTCTTGTTGGAATCGGTGGAAGGCGGCGCCGTGCGCGGCCGTTATTCGGTTCTGGGCATGAAGCCGGATTTGTTGTGGAAGTGCGTCGGCAACATGGCGTGGATCAACCGCGACGCCCGCACCGACACCGAAAGCTTCCAGCCCTGCCCGGTCGCCGAAGCCGAAGGCACCCTGGCCAGCCTGCGGGCCCTGATCGAGGAAAGCCGGGTCGAAATTCCGCCGCATCTGCCGCCCATGGCCGCTGGTCTGGTCGGTTACATGACCTATGACACCATCCGTCTGGTGGAAAAGCTGCCCGACAACAACCCCGACACCATCGGGATTCCCGACGGCATCTACATGCGGCCGACGGTGATGGCGGTGTTCGACAACGTCAACGGCACCCTGACCGCCGTGGTTCCGGTCTGGCCGCGGGCCGGCGTCGATTCCCGCGTCGCCTTCGAACTGGCCCAGGAACGCCTGAGCTTCGTGGTGGAAGCCCTGGAGCGTCCGTTGCCGCAGGTGGTGGCACCTGCCGACCGTGCCAGCCACGCCCCCACTCCGGTGCCGTCCATGACGCCCGAGGATTATTGCGCCAAGGTCCTGAAAGCCAAGGAATACATCGCCGCCGGCGACATTTTCCAAGTGGTCCTGAGCCAGCGTTTGGCCGTCCCCTTCCGTCTGCCGCCGTTTTCCCTGTACCGGGCGTTGCGGCGGATGAACCCCAGCCCGTTCCTGGTTTACATGAACATGGGCGGTTTCCAGTTGGTGGCGTCCAGCCCGGAAATCCTGGTGCGTCTGCGCGACGGCAAGGTCACCATCCGCCCCATCGCCGGCACCCGCAAGCGCGGCATCGACCAGGCCGAGGACGAAGAACTGGCTGCCGATCTGCTGGCCGACCCCAAGGAATTGGCCGAACACCTGATGCTGCTGGATTTGGGCCGCAACGACGTGGGCCGGGTGTCCAAGATCGGTTCGGTCAAGGTTACCAAGAAGATGTTCGTCGAGTATTACTCGCACGTCATGCACATCGTTTCCAATGTGGAAGGTGACATCCGTCCCGATTGCGACGCCATGGACGCCTTGATGGCCGGCTTCCCCGCCGGCACCACGTCAGGTGCCCCCAAGATCCGCGCCATGGAAATCATCGACGAGTTGGAACCGGAACGCCGCTCTTTCTATGCCGGCTGCATGGGCTATATCTCGGGCAACGGCAACATGGACACTTGTATCGCGCTGCGCACCACCCTGATCAAGGACGGCACCATGTACGTCCAGGCCGGGGCCGGCATCGTCGCCGATTCGGTCCCCGAGAAAGAGCACGAGGAATGCATGAACAAGGCCCGTGCCCTGGTTCGGGCGGCGGAAGAAGCCTTGGAATACACCCTGACCCGTCAGTAAGCGTATAAGCCAATAAAAAAGGCCGGGATCAGTTCCCGGCCTTTTTTGTGTCAGGCAGCCCCCTGGAAATCGAAACCGGCGCCGTCCACCGCCTTCTTGACCTGCGCCTCGTCGGCGCCGTCCACGGTGACGGTGGCGGTACCCAAATCGATGGTGACATTGGCTGCCGGCGCCTCGGCCTTGATGGCCTGTTCCACCGAGCGGGCGCAGCCGCCACAGGTCATGCCGCTCACCTTGTACGTCGTGCTCATGGATCAGCTCCTGATGGGATCACTCTGAGGTTAGATTGAAGGTTCCCCCCACTGGAAGGTCAAGTCGGAAGAATCATCGACCCTGACGGACAATGGTGGTGACCGGCACCAGCACGAAGCCCTTGGCCGCCAAAGTGGGCAACCACCCCGACAAAGCCTCGATGGTCCCATCATGGGGGTGGCCGATAGCGATGGCGGCGCCATGCTTACGGGCATAGGATTCGGTCTTGGCCAATTGTTCACGGACCGCCGACACCGCCATGTCGTTGTCCAGGAACACATGACGGGCGGCAAAGGGCACGTCGTATTGCCGCGCCAGTTCGGGCACGACGCTTTTCTGGGTGGTCACCGAATCCAGGAACAGCAGACCGCGCGCCTTGATTTCTTCCATCACCACGCTCATGCCGACCTTATCGGCGGTAAAACGCGATCCCATGTGGTTGTTGACGCCGACGAAACCGTCGAAACGGCTCAGTCCCCAGCGGATACGGCGGCGCAATTCGTCGGTTTTCAGCCCCACTTCCAGCACGTCGGGACCGGGGTCGTAGGATTCGCTCATCGGCTGCATGGGCATGTGAACCATCAATTCATGCCCCCGGCTGTGGGCCTGTTTGGTGATGGCGCCCAAATTGTCGGCATAGGTCATCCACGCCAGGGTCAACGGCCCCGGCAAAGTGACCACCTTCTCGCTGCGGCGACGATCAACACCCAAATCGTCGATGACCACAGCGATCATTGGCTTGCCAGCAATAGCCGGCGGCGGCACCGCGTAACGCACCCAAGCCGGCTTGCCGCTTTTATCCGGGCTGGGCGCCGGTAAGGGCGCCGCCGTCGGTAAGGCTGCCATCTGCGTGGGCGGCAGCGGCGGCACGCGAATTTCAGCGCCAGCCATAGGCGGCGAATCACCGGCCAAGCCGTCGGGACGGCGCTCGGGCAGCGGTGTCAACGGTTCGAAGGGTTCGGGGGCGGGCTCGGCTTCCGGTTCAGGGTCCGGCAAAGTCAGCATCTCGGCGCGCCGAGCCGGGCGGTCGACCTGCATTTCCGCCTGTTCCCAGGCGTTGCTGGCTTGACGCTCCGAACGCGCCGCCAGGATGGCATAGCCCGATCCGACACCGATGCCGATACCGGCTGCCAGCACCAGCACCATCATCAGACTGACCGCCCACGGCTTGTGATGGGTGGGCGGGCGCCTGCTTTGCATCAACATGCGCCTGATTTCGCGCCGCGACAATGCGCACCTCCTGCCCAATCGTCGCCGGTTTATAGCCCGTGGCCGTCGCCACCGCAACAAGCCGGGGCCAATTCCGCCAGGATGGGGCAGTCTGGACGATCGTCGCCGTGGCAACGATGGATTAACCCTTCCAAGGTCTGCTTGATGGCCTGCAATTCGGCGATCTTGCGATCCACCGCCGCCACATGTCCCTGGGCGATGCGGCGCACATCGGCACTGGCCCGGCCTCGATCCCGCCACAGGGCCAGCAAATCCCCCACATCATGGACAGAAAAACCCAAGGAGCGGGCCCGGTTGATGAATTTCAGGGTTTCGACCTCGGCATCACCATAGTCGCGATATCCCGAAGCGGTGCGCCCAGCGACGGGAATCAGGCCGATATCCTCGTAATAACGAATGGTCTTGGCCGGAACCCCGGATTTCTTCGAAGCCATTCCGATGTTCATCAGCCCCTCCACCGGCGCAGCAACAAGGAATTGGACACCACCGAGACGCTGGAAAACGCCATGGCGGCCCCGGCGATCGCCGGGGTGAGCAGGCCCAGCGCCGAAGCCGGAATGGCCACCACGTTGTAAAAGAACGCCCAGAACAAATTCTGACGGATCTTCGACCGGGTGGCGCGCGACACCGACAGGGCCTGGGCCAGCAAGGCCGGATCGCCCTTGACCAGGGTGATGCCGGCGGCCTGCATGGCCACGTCGGTCCCCGTGCCCATGGCCACCCCCACATGGGCAGCGGCCAAAGCCGGGGCGTCGTTGATACCGTCACCGACCATGGCGACGATGGCGCCTTCAGACTTCAAGCGTTCGATTTCCGCCGCCTTGTCCTCGGGCAGCACTTCGGCGATCACCCGTTCGATCCCCAATTGACCGGCCACGGCATGGGCGGCACGCGCATTGTCGCCAGTCAGCAGCACCGGTTTCACCCCCATCTCCACCAAGGCGACAACCGCTTGGCGCGAAGAGGGTTTGACCGGGTCGGCGACGGCGATCATGCCCAGGACAATCCCATCCGCCGCCACCCACATCACCGTGCGCCCTTGTTCTTCCTCGGCCTGGGCGGGTTCGGCGAAAGCCGACATGTCGAGACCGCGTTCGGCCATCAGGCGGGGCGAACCCACCAAGATGGTGCGTCCGTCCAACCGAACTTCCAAACCGCGTCCAGGCAGCGCCTTGAAACTTTCCGGTCGCAGCAAGGTCAAATCCGATGCCCGGGCCAGAACGGCGGCGGCCAGGGGATGTTCGCTGCCCTGCTGGGCCGAAGCGGCCAGCAACAGCAGCTCGGGCGCCCCCTGCAAGGCCACTACACTGGGTTTCCCTTGGGTCAGGGTGCCGGTCTTATCGAACACCGCCACGGTGACGGCGCGGGCCATTTCCAAGGCCTCGGCATCCTTGATCAAGATACCGTGACGGGCGGCCACCCCGGTGCCGACCATCAAGGCGGTGGGAGTCGCCAGCCCCAAGGCGCAAGGGCAAGCGATCACCAGCACCGAGATGGCGGCGACGAAGGCCTGGCCAACGTCACCCCCCACCAGCCACCAGCCCAAAAACGACAACGCCGCCAGCCCCACCACCACCGGAACGAAGATGGCCGAGATGCGATCCACCAGCTTTTGCACCGGCGCCTTGGTGGCTTGCGCCCCTTGAACCATGCGAATGATGCGCGAAATGGTGCTTTCGCCGCCCACCCGCAGCGCCTGCACACGCAACAACCCATCGCCATTGACCGCACCGGCGACCACCTCGTCGCCGACCTCGCGGGCCACCGGCAGGCTTTCACCGGTGATCAGCGATTCGTCCACCTGCGAAGCCCCCTCGACCACCAGACCATCTACCGGGACACGTTCGCCTGGGCGCACCTGCACCACGTCTCCGGGGGCCACGCTGTCGGCGGGAATTTCCACCACGCTGTCGCCACGTTCCACCCTGGCGGTATCGGGCCGCAGCTTCATCAAGGCGCGGATGGCACCGGCGGCGGAACGCTTGGCCCTGGCTTCCAACAACTTGCCCAACAGCACCAAGGTGATGACCACCGCGGCACCTTCGAAATACAAATCGGCGTGTTCGCCATGACCTTGCAGCACGTGCCAAGCGGATACCCCCCAAGCCGCACTGGTGCCCAAGGAAACCAGGACATCCATGTTCCCCGCCCCGCCGCGCAGGGACGCCCACGCGCCGGTATAAAACCGCCAGCCGATCCAGAACTGCACCGGGGCCGACAACACCATTTGCATCCAACCCGACAGGGTCCATCCCAAGTCCAGCATATGGGCCACCATGGCCAGCACCAGCGGCAGGGTCAGCGCCGACGAAACCACCAGACGCAAGGTTTGACGTCGCAAATCGGCCGCGTAGGCCTGTTCTTCGCGCCTCATCTGATCATCGGAATTTTGCACCAACTGGGCGGTAAAACCGGCCTTTTGCACCGCGAGAATCAAGTCCGCGGCCGCAACGATCCCGGCGGGGAAACGCACCGACGCCCGTTCAGTCGCCAGGTTGACGCTGGCCTGGCCGACACCGGACACCTTCCCCAGCACCTTTTCAAGACGCGTCGAGCAAGCAGCGCAGGTCATGCCAGCGATAGACATTTCCACTTGGTCTTCGGGTACCGAGAAACCGGCCTTGGTCACCGCCTCGACCAATTGCTGGGGAACCACCATGTCCTTGTCGAAACGGATATCCGCCTGTTCGGCCGCCAGCGACACCGAAGCGGCGGCGACTCCGTCCACCCGCCCCAACACTTTTTCCAGTCGGGTGGAACAAGCTGCGCAAGTCATCCCGCGAATGGGAAAGGAAACCAGCGATTCGGCACTTGCCATAGCCATGGCGCTAACCCTTTGAAAGTGACGTTAACGCCAGAATGCACCTTCCAGTAACTAGAAGGTCAAGCATATACGAAAAATCGGCTTTCTCGTACCGTTTTAACCTGACAAACTGCCCCCAACCGAGGACACCAAGATCCTCAAAGGACCCGAGGGAGGAATACTGAATGAATCCGCAAACCTTTGCCGTCGAGATTCTGGCACGGGTCGAGAAACTGGTGCTGGAAGTCGCCGACATCGCCGGCAGCATCGACGACGTCTCGAAATTCGTTGCCCAACAACGCGAAGGTTTCGCCCATATCCGCGACATCACCGGCCAATTGGACATGGTGATCGCCGAGATCGCCCAATCAGGGCAGGAAACCAACCAGACCGCCGCCGACGCCGGAGAAAATTCACGGCAATCCCTGACCACCGTCCGGGCGGCTTTGGGTGACATCGCCGCCCTGGCCCAATCGGTACAGGCCATCCGGTCGCAATTGTCGGAACTGGATTCCATGCTGACCGAAGTGGGCAGCCGGGCCCAATCCATTCAGGTCATCGCCGGCAAGACCAATCTTTTGGCTTTGAACGCCACCATCGAAGCCGAACGCGCCGGCGAGGCCGGGCGGGGTTTTGCCGTCGTCGCCTCGGCGGTCAAAACGCTGTCGCGCCGTACCAGCGACGTCACCGCCGGCATCGACGGCGCCGTCGCCTCGCTTTCGGAAAGTATCAACGATCTGGTGCAGGCCAGTACCGTCACCGTCCAGACCGCCGACGAAGTCAGCCAAGGCGTCGGCATCATCGGCGACACGGTGGAAGGATTCGAACAGGTACTGAACACCGTCGCCGCCAAGGTGTCCGAGATTTCGGCAGCCAGCGCCGAAAGCCACCAGCAATGCGAAGACGTGGTCGATTACGTCGACACCTTCACCGTCAGCCTGGAAACCACCGGCAACGATTTGAAAGACGCCGATCAACGCATCAACATGCTGTTGCGCCAGTCGGAAGAATTGATGGGGTTCATCAGCGACCAGGGTTACGACACCCCCAACCAGGTATTCATCGAAGCCGCCCGCAACACCGCCGCCCGCATTTCAGCCTTGTTCGAAGACGCTGTCGCCAATGGCCAGTTGGCCATGGCGGATTTGTTCGACGAGAACTATCAAAAGGTCGCCAACAGCACCCCGGAACAATTCACCACCAAGTTCGTCGGCTTCACCGATCGCACGCTACGCCCCATCCAGGACGAGTTGCTGAAGGTGTCGCCGCTGTTGCTGATCTGCGCCGCCATCGATCGCAACGGCTATTTGCCCACCCACCACGAACAATATTCCAAACCCCAGGGCGCCGACCCGGTGTGGAACAACGCCAATTGCCGCAACCGGCGTTTCTTCACCGACCGCACCGCCATGCGTTCGGCCACCAACCAAGATCCGTTCCTGTTGCAGACCTATCGTCGCGACATGGGCGGCGGCCAGTTCATGCTGCTGAAAGAAGCCTCTGCCCCCATCATGGTCAAAGGTCGGCATTGGGGCGGCTTCCGCGTTGCCTTCAAGGCCGCGCCCAATCCTTGACCTGGGCGCCCCGCCCCTGCATTCTGCGCCCCTGATCCATTTGTCCGGGGCGGTTTCAAGCCATGTTCCTGCTGATCGACAATTACGACAGCTTCACCTATAACCTGTGGCACTACCTGGGCGAATTAGGCGCCCAGGTGGAAGTCCGCCGTAACGACGCCCTGAGTGTCGACGAAGCCCTGGCCATGCAGCCGGAAGGCATCGTCATCTCGCCCGGCCCCTGCGACCCCGACCGTGCCGGTATCTGCCTGGATTTGATCCGCCAAGCCGCCGGAAGAGTGCCGCTGTTCGGTGTCTGCCTGGGCGAACAGGCCATGGGCCAGGCCTTTGGCGGCAACGTGGTCCGCGCCCCGCAGCCCATGCATGGCAAGGTGGACATTATCCACCATGATGGCACCGGCTGCTTCGCCGGTCTGCCCTCGCCGTTCCGCGCCACCCGCTATCATTCGCTGGTGGTGGACCGCGCCAGCCTGCCCAACACCTTGCATGTGTCGGCCTGGACCGAAGACGGCTTGATCATGGGCATCACCCATAACGACCTGCCGGTGTGGGGGGTGCAGTTCCATCCCGAAAGCATCGAAACCGAACACGGCCACGCCATGTTGAAGAACTTCATCGATCTGTGCCGCCGCAGCCAAGGGGAAGCCGCCTGATGAACACCCCCGCCCCCGTCCCGGTCAGCCTGGCGCTGATGAAAGAAATCCTGGGCCGCATCGCCGCCGGCCACACCATGTCCGAAGACCAGGCCGAGGAAGTGTTCGAGGTCATCATGTCGGGCGACGCCACCCCGGCGCAGATCGGCGGATTGCTGATGGCGCTACGTGTGCGCGGCGAAACCGTCGAGGAGATCACCGGCGCCGCCCGTATCATGCGGGCCAAGGCGCTGCGGGTCGAAGCGCCGGCCGGGGCCATCGACACCTGCGGTACTGGTGGCGATGGATCAGGCACCTTCAACATTTCCACCGCTGCCGCCTTCGTGGTGGCCGGCGCCGGTGTGCCGGTGGCCAAACATGGCAATCGGGCGCTGTCGTCGAAATCCGGTTCCGCCGACGTCCTGAGCGCGCTGGGCATCAAGGTCGACGCCGACATGGCGTTGGTCAAGGAAAGCCTGTGGCAGAACAATATCGGCTTCCTGATGGCGCCACGCCATCACAACGCCATGCGCCACGTGGCCGGCCCGCGCGTTGAATTGGGCACCCGGACTATTTTCAATCTGTTGGGGCCGCTGGCCAATCCGGCCCAGGCCGATTACCAGTTGCTGGGCGTGTTCGCCAGCCAATGGGTGGAACCCATGGCCGAGGTCCTGGGCCGTCTGGGCGTCAAGCGCGCCTGGGTGGTCCATGGTCTGGACGGCTTGGACGAATTGTCCACCACGGCACCGTCCTTGGTGTCGGAATTCAAGGACGGCCAAGTCCACAGCTTTGAAATCCGTCCCGGCGATGCTGGACTGCGTATGGCCCATGCCTCGGAACTGAAGGGTGGCGACGCCCAAACCAACGCCACGGCCTTGCGTGCCCTTTTGGATGGGGCACCCGGCGCCTATCGCGACATCGTACTGCTGAACGCCGCCGCCGCCCTGGTGGTCGCCGGCAAAGCCGCCGATTTGAAGGACGGTGTCGCCCTGGCCGCCAAATCCATCGACGAAGGGGCCGCCCGCGCCACCCTTGACCGCATGGTCACCATCACCAACCGCGAGGGCTGAGATGTCCACCGGAACCATCCTGGACCGCATCTGCGACGACAAGAGGGCCGAAGTCGCCCAGCACAAATCCCAGCGTCCGATCCAGGAATTGCTGAAGCGGGCCAAGGACCAGGCGCCGCCGCGCGGTTTCGCCGCCGCCTTGGACAAAAAGGTGGATGAAATCGGCATCGGCCTGATCGCCGAGATCAAGAAGGCCTCGCCGTCCGCCGGCTTGATCCGCCCCACCTTCGAGCCGGCCCAGTTGGCCCGTGCCTATGCCCGCGCCGGCGCCGCCTGTCTGTCGGTGTTGACCAACAAGTTCTTCCAAGGCACCGACGCCCATCTGGGCGAAGCCCGTTCCGCCGTGGACCTGCCGGTGATCCGCAAGGATTTCATGGTTGACCCCTACCAGGTGGTGGAAGCCCGCGCCCTGGGGGCCGACGCCATCTTGCTGATCGTCGGCGCGCTGACTGACGACGAAATGTCGAATATGGAAAGCATCGCGCTGGATTACGGCATGGATGTTTTGATCGAGGTTCATAATGAAGTCGAGCTGGAACGCGGCCTGAGGCTGAAATCCAAACTGATCGGCGTCAACAACCGTGACCTCAAGATCATGAAGACCGACCTGGGTACCACCGAACGATTGGCGCCGCTGATCCCCGCCGACCGCCACCTGGTCTGTGAAAGCGGCATCCATTCGCCGGTTGACGTCAAGCGCATGATCGCTGCCGGGGCCAAGCGTTTCTTGATCGGCGAATCCTTGATGAAACGTGACGACGTGGAATTGGCGACCAAGGTGCTGCTGGCCGGGGCCAAGGGGTAATCCACCATGGCCGATCTCACCCATTTCGACATTTCGGGCAACGCCGTCATGGTCGACGTGTCGGACAAGGCCGACAGTGAACGGGTGGCGGTGGCGGCCGGTTCGGTGCTGATGGCCCCTGAAACCATGGCGCTGATCCAGGCCCGGGGATTGAAAAAGGGTGATGTCTT
Source organism: Rhodospirillaceae bacterium UBA6219 (assembly GCA_002435715.1). Lineage (GTDB taxonomy): Bacteria > Pseudomonadota > Alphaproteobacteria > Rhodospirillales > Magnetospirillaceae > Magnetospirillum. Next base: position 25,670 of record DISD01000098.1, on the reverse strand, counting down.
GGCCGTCGCCCAATTAGCCGGCATCATGGGGGCCAAGCGCACCCCCGACCTGATCCCTTTGTGTCACCCGCTGGCGCTGACCTCGGTCAAGGTGGAACTGGTGCTGGACCCGGCGCGCAATGCCGTGGATATCACCGCCACCTGCAAGTTGAAAGGCCAGACCGGCGTCGAGATGGAGGCGCTGACCGCCGTCTCCGTCGCCGCCCTCACCGTCTATGACATGGTCAAGGCGGTGGACAAGGCCATGCGCATCACCGATATCCGCCTTCTGCACAAGTCAGGGGGTAAATCGGGAACTTATCAGGCCGATTGACGCGATTCTTTTCCTTGACGGCACAGCGGAACAGGCATAGAACAAATTCCAAGGTTTAGGATTTGTTCCGCTCAATGCTGGTCACGGAAGGGTGTCATCCATGCTGACGCGCAAGCAATACGAATTGTTGATGTTCATCGACGAGCGGCTTCGCGCCACTGGGATTTCGCCTTCCTTCGACGAAATGAAGGATGCCTTGGACCTGAAGTCCAAATCGGGTATCCATCGCCTGATCACCGGACTTGAAGAACGCGGCTTCATCCGCCGTTTGGCTCACCGGGCTCGTGCCCTGGAAGTGGTGAAGTTGCCTGAAAACCTGGGCGACCAACCGCTGCCCGCGACCCCGGCCAAGTTCTCGCCCAAGGTGATCACCGGCAGCTTCAACCTGGTGGGCGCCACCCCCACAGCCAACGTCGCCGACGCTGTCAGTCTGCCGCTTTACGGCAAGATCGCCGCCGGCACCCCCATCGAGGCACTGCGCGACAACACCGCCAGCGTTGAAATCCCTGCCGCCCTGATCGGCGGCGGCAGCCATTACGCCCTGACCATCGAGGGCGATTCCATGATCGAAGCCGGCATCCTGGACGGCGACACCGTGGTCATCCGTGAATGCAACAGCGCCGATAACGGCACCATCGTGGTGGCCTTGGTGGATGATCAGGAAGCGACGCTGAAGCGGCTGCGCCGAAAAGGGGCCTCGATCGCCTTGGAACCGGCCAACAAGGCCTATGAGACCAAGATCTTCCCGGAAAACCGGGTCAAGATCCAGGGCCGCCTGGTCGGCCTGTTGCGCAATTACTAAGACCGGGAGGCCCCCGATGCCCGCGTCCACCCATCGTTTCGCCTTCACCATGGACGGCCGTGCCGTCGACGGCCCCGCCGACATGAACGTCACTTATGTGGGCCGCATCAACCGCAAGCTGGCAGAAGCCGACGCCCGTCGCCGCTTCGAAGAATGGCTGAGCATGCCCAGCGCCCTGTCGCGCCGCTGGGCCAGCAATCAGGTGGTCGTGCGCTGATCTGATGATCGCACCCTGGTATCGAAAACCCGCCGTGGGCCTTGCCTCGGCGGTTTTTTTTCGCCTTTCGTCTGCATCACAACAGGGCTGCGGCCCAGCAGCTCGCCTTAAGGCGATAGCGCCAAACCTCAACGCCGCCCCAGATGGCGCTGGCGACATCCCACCCATCATTGCTCCAGATTGACACAAGCCCCTGTGGACAGGGCCTGGCTTACATTTGACACAGGCTCAACAAAAATCCCGCGACCGTCGCCAGTCGCGGGATTTGCGCTCAGCTCAACACAAGCCTAGCTCAGCAGCTTGTTCCACCAACCGCGGCGGGTCGGCGCCGGGGCCGGCGCATCTTCGCTCGCTTCTTGCGGAACCGGATGGACCGCTTCCGGTTCGACCGGAGCGGCTTCCACCGGGGCTTCGACATTCACCGCGGGTTCCACGGCCCCGACTTCCGGAGCCGCCTCGACCACGACTTCCGTCTCGACCTCAGCCTTGGGCTTGGCTCGGCTGCGGGTCTTCTTGGGCTTTTCTTCGGCCACCGGGGCTTCCGCTTCGGTTCCCGCCTTGGGCTTGGCCCGGCTGCGGGGCTTCTTCGGCTTTTCCTCGGTTTCCGGAGCTTCGCCTTCAGCCTCAACCTTGGCCTTGGCCCGGCTGCGGGTCTTCTTCGGCTTTTCCTCGGTTTCCGCACCCGGTTCTTCGGTCTTGGCCTTGGCCCGGCTGCGTGAAGCACGCTTGGGCTTTTCTTCTACCACCGGGGCTTCCGCTTCGACCTCGGTCGAAACCTCAACCTCAACCTCAACCGCCTGAGGCAGGGCCTTGGCTTCCGCCTCGGCTTCGGCGGCAGCTTCGGCCTGGGCGAAGACGTCGGCGACGGCGTCGGGGTTCGAAATCAGGGTACCATCGGGAATGGTTCCTTCTTCACCACCCGGCAGGACTTCGCCATCACGGCCACGGCGGCGGCGACGGCCACCACGGCGACCACGGCGACGCTTGCGCGGCTCGTCGGAATCGCCATCGCCTTCGGCGCGTTCTTCCTCGCCGTCACCTTCACCATCGACATCGCCGTCTTCCGCTTCAGCGCCGTCGGCGTCACCTTCGGAGTGATCACCCTCTTCCTCGTCGTCCTCGCCCGCAGCCAAATCCAGCTGCGACGGCTGGTCGCCATTCTTGCGGCGACGACGACGACGACGACGACGCTTGCGGTTTTCGCCGTCGCGATCGCCCTCGGCGGCCTGTTCGGTGCCTTCAACCTCGTCCTCGGCTTCGTCCTCGATCTCCTCGTCGTCCTCGGGGACGGACAAGGGAATGTCCTGAACCGGAATCGGACGCGGTTCCTCGGGGCGGTTCTCGGCCTTGACCCGGTCCATACGCAAATTGGGGGCGATCAATTCGTCGTCACCTTGCAGATAGACTCGGAACTGATAACGCTCCTCGATGGCGGCCAAGGCGTCGCGCTTTTGATTGAGAATATAAAGGGCGATCTGGGCCGGAACGAAGACGGTCACTTCCGACGAACGGCGACGGATACCTTCTTCCTCGATGGCGCGCAACACGTGAACCGACGACGATTCCACCGAACGCACCAAGCCCGTGCCGGCGCAATGCGGGCACGGAGAGAAAGTGGTTTCCTGCAATGACGGGCGCAGACGCTGACGCGACAATTCCAACAGGCCGAAAGCGCTGATCTTGCCCACCTGGATGCGGGCACGATCGTTCTTCAGGGCGTCCTTCAGGCGACGTTCAACCGCATGATTGTTGCGGTTCTCCTCCATGTCGATGAAGTCGATGACCACAAGACCGGCCAGATCGCGCAGACGCATCTGGCGGGCGATCTCCTCGGCCGCTTCCAGATTGGTCTTCAGCGCCGTTTCTTCGATATGGCGTTCCTTGGTGGCACGCCCCGAATTGACGTCGATGGCGACCAAGGCCTCGGTCTGGCTGATGACGATATAACCGCCCGAGCGCAACTGGACCACCGGCGAATGCATGGCGTCCAACTGGCTTTCCACCTGATAGCGGTGGAACATGGGCATCACCGGGTCCTTGTAGGGCTGGACCTTCTTGGCATGGCTGGGGGTCAGCATGCGCATGTAGTCCTTGGCCAGACGGTAGCCTTCGTCACCGTCCACCAGCACTTCGTCGATGTCGCGGGAATAAAGGTCACGGATCGAACGCTTGATCAGGCTGGCTTCTTCATAGACCCCGGCCGGAGCGGTGGATTTCAGCGTCAGTTCGCGCACGCTGTCCCAAGCACGCAGCAGATATTCGTAATCACGCTTGATTTCGGTCTTCGAACGTTCCGAACCGGCGGTCCGCACGATGACCGCCATGCCTTCCGGGCAATCCAATTCGCTGGCGATGGACTTCAGGCGGCGACGATCCGACGTGTTGGTGATCTTGCGCGACACCCCGCCGCCCCGGGCGGTGTTGGGCATCAGCACGCAGTAACGGCCGGCCAGCGACAGATAAGTCGTCAGCGCTGCCCCCTTGTTGCCGCGTTCTTCCTTGACCACCTGCACCAGCATGATCTGACGGCGCTTGATGACTTCCTGGATCTTGTAATTGCGCAACAGACGGGCGCGACGGCGCTCCAGTTCCTGTTCGCTGACTTCATCACCGCCACCGACGGTTTCCACCGGCTTGGGGGCTTCTTCGGTCGCTTCGGCAGCGGCCGCAACCTCGCCCTCGCCGTCACCGGCTTCCATGACGTCACCTTCGGCCGCGGCTTCGGCGGTCACTTCAGCGGTTTCGGTCGGAGCGTCTTCGGCACCCTCGTCGGCGCCGTCATCCTCGGGGCCGTTGTCGCGCATGGCTTCCGCCTTCTGCGCGGCCAGCAAGGCCTGACGATCGGCGACCGGAATCTGGAAGTAATCCGGATGAATTTCGCTGAAGGCCAAGAAACCGTGACGGTTTCCGCCGTAATCAACGAAAGCGGCCTGCAGCGACGGTTCGACGCGAACCACCTTGGCCAGATAGATGTTGCCCTTAAGCTGCTTTTTGGTGCTGGTCTCGACGTCCAGTTCTTCCAGTCGAGTGCCGTTGACCACGACAACCCGGGTCTCTTCCGGGTGCGTGGCGTCGATGAGCATACGCTTGACCATTAATTCCAATTCTCCGTGGCGTCACCGACAAGGCGCCAGCCTGGACCGAATCCAAGGCACGGGCCGCCCGATTGTCGTGACGATGATGTGCTGAAAGAAAGTCGGCGACGCCTGCGGGGGAATCCATGGTCAGTACGCGATCGGCGGACATGGGGCGGAACCTGCTGGCGGGCATCGCGCCCGACTTCGAAAGGGGTCTACAAGTGGCAAACCGCAGGTCTGGTCGGCTTAAGAACTTGATAGGATTGGCGAAAATCGCTCAACGCCCGATTCCTTGGTGCCGCCCCTCCATCCCGGAAGGGTCCAGTCCGCATGTCTGCGCAAGACAAAATAACCGGCCCGCGACCTTTCCACAATGATTTCCTTGTAGCGTTGCAATTTCGCATCACGATAAAGAAGAGTCATCGGAATCAATGCTTTTTGGGTTGAAGCTGAGATTCCGTGTGCGTTATATCCGTTAACGTCCGTTCAATCATCGTTGATGCACAATGTGGCCATGATGGCACGTCCGAAATTCCTTCGCGCCCTGATGGGCCTGACCATGCTGGCGGCAGCCTCTCTGCCGGCTTCGGCTTGGGCACGCGCGCAGGTTTCGGCCAGTCGCTTGGGGACCCATCCGGACAACGTCACCCGTGTGGTACTGGATGTCAGTGAAAACCTGAATTTTTCGACCCTGGTCTCGGCATCGCCCGATCGCATCCTGATCCGTACGGGCGAATTGGACTGGACCGACAGCGCCGAATCCAGCCGCCCCTTCGGTCTGATCCGTTCCTTGCATTTCCAGCCCGATTCCATCGTCATCGACTTGCGCGAACCGGCCCTGGTCAAGTCATCCTTCATGATTCCGCCCCGCGACGGCCTGGGCTGGCGCCTGGTTGTGGACGTCCAAAAGACCACGCGCAGCGTCTTCCAGACTGCCGTTACTCCGGTGCCGGCACCGCAAGCGGCGGCCAATCGGGCCATTGTCGTCTATTCACCCTCGGCAACCGCCCAAGCCCCGGCCCCCGTCACCCCGACGGCGCCCATCCGTTCGGTCGCCGCCGATCCGGCCCCCCGTGCGGCGCAGCCCGCCCCGCTTCCCGTCGAAGAACCGGTGAAACTGGTGGCGCCGCAGCCGCCCCCCGCTCCGGCGACCAGCAGCGTGGTGGTGGCCGAGGCCGCGCCGGCGCCTGCTCCGGCGCCAGTGAAAGTCTCTCCGACACCCGCGGTGACCACCACAAGGCCGACAACCATTACCGGCGCCCCAATGTTGTCGGCCCCAGTCCCGCCTCCCCTGCCCCGCCCGATCCAAGAGGCTTCGGCACCGGCCGCTGCGGCTGTGGCTCCTACTCCCGATCCGGCTCCTCCGGCCGCTCCGGCGGCCAAGAAGACGGAACAGGCGTCCTTGCCGGCGCGCGCCGCCCAGCCAGAACCCCAGCCCCGCACGCCCCGCAACCAAGGCAAGGCGGTGGTGGTCATCGATCCCGGCCATGGCGGCGTCGATCCCGGCGCCCTGGGGGTGTCCGGCATCTACGAAAAGCACATCACCTTGGCCATGGCCCGCGAATTGAAAGCGCAGTTGGAGCGCAGCGGCCGTTACAAGGTGCATTTGACCCGTGATCGCGACATCTTCATCCGTCTGCGCGAACGCGTCGCCATTGCCCGCCAATATGGCGCCGACCTGTTCATCTCGCTGCATGCGGATTCGGTGAACAACCCGCAACTGACCGGCCTGTCCGTCTATACCCTGTCGCAGACCGCCTCGGACGGCGAAGCGCAATTGCTGGCCGACAAGGAAAACAAGGCCGACCTGCTGGCCGGCATCGACCTGTCGCACGAATCCGCTGATGTGGCCAACATCCTGATCGATCTGGCCCAGCGCGAAACCATGAACCGTTCGGCTGGTTTCGCCGGTGGCGTGGTGGACGAATTGGGCCGCGAGACCACGCTTTTGGGCAACACCCACCGTTTCGCCGGTTTCGCCGTGCTGAAGGCCCCGGACGTTCCCTCGATCCTGATCGAATTGGGCTATTTGTCCAATGCCAGCGAAGAACGTCAGCTGCGCCAGCCCGATTATCGGGCCAAGCTGGCCAAGGGTATCGCCCGCGCCGTGGATCGTCATTTCCTGGAAGGCCAGAAGGCCCGCCGCCCCTGATCGGACGCCCCATATCATACGCAGCGATGCTTGACGGCCACGGACCAACAAGGTACCACCGCCCGTGCGCCTTTTGACGGGAAGCCATGTTGCGAATCCTTGCCATCTTGTTCAGCCTGTTGGTGTTGCTGGCCATGGCCGCCGGCGGCGGGACCATGTACCTGTTCTGGAAATACGGCCAGGACCTGCCCGATTATCACCAATTGGCCCATTACGAGCCGCCCATCACCACCCGTGTTTATGGCGGTGACGGTCGGCTGGTGGCCGAATACGCGGTGGAAAAGCGGGCCTTCGTTCCCATCGGGGTGATCCCCGACCGGGTCAAGGACGCCTTCCTGTCGGCCGAGGACAAGGGGTTTTATGAACATCCCGGCGTCGATTTCATGGGTATCACCCGCGCCATCCTGATCAACCTGCGCAACAAGGGCATGGGTGCCGACCGCCGGCCGGTGGGCGCCTCGACCATCACCCAGCAGGTGGCGAAGAACTTCCTGCTGACCAACGAAGTGTCGATTTCACGCAAGATCAAGGAAGCCATCCTGGCCTTCCGTATCGAGCGGACCTTTTCCAAGGACCATATCCTCGAGCTGTATCTGAACGAAATCTACCTGGGCATGGGCAATTACGGCGTCGCCGCCGCCGCGCTGAATTATTTCGATCGTGGCCTGGATGAACTGAGCGTCGCCGAAGCCGCCTATTTGGCGGCGCTGCCCAAGGCGCCTAACAATTACCATCCGGTCCGCCATGCCCAAGCCGCCAAGGACCGTCGCGACTGGGTCATCGGTCGCATGCTGGAAGACGGCAAGATCAGCCGTGCCGAATATGACGCGGCCATCGCCGAACCCTTGGTGATGCGCAAGCGCGACGACGCCGCCATGATCGTCGGTGCCGATTATTTCGCCGAGGACATCCGCCGCGAAATCGTCGCCAAATATGGCGAAAGCGCCCTTTATAAGGGCGGGCTGGTGGTGCGCTCCACCGTCGACGCCGAATTGCAGGCCTTGGCATCGCGGGTTTTGCGCCACGGCCTGATGGCCTATGACCGCCGCCATGGCTGGCGCGGCCCGGTGACCCGCATTCAAGCCGGCAGCGGCTGGCAACAGCGCTTGGCCGCCCTGACCTATCCCAGCGGCGGCGAGCCGTGGGATCTGGCGGTGGTGTTGGCGACCAGCGATGCCAGCACCCAGATCGGCTTGATGGACGGTTCCGGCGGCACCATCCCGTTCAGCGAAATGCGCTGGGCCCGGCCGTGGGAAAAGGACGAACATGTGGGCGCCGCGCCGCGTCGTCCCGCCGATGTGGTGCAACCGGGTGACGTCATCTTGGTGGAAGCCGTCGGCAAGACCGATGATGGCAAGAACGCCGCCGCCGGCACCTATGCGCTGCGCCAGATTCCCAAGATCGAAGGCGCCCTGGTGGCCATGGACCCGCATACCGGCCGCGTTCTTTCGATGGTCGGTGGCTGGGCCTATGGCAAAAGCCAGTTCAACCGCGCGACCCAGGCCATGCGCCAGCCCGGTTCGTCGTTCAAGCCCTTCGTCTACCTGACGGCCCTGGAAAACGGCTACACGCCCTCTTCCTTGATCCTGGATGCCCCCATCGCCCTGCCGCAAGGCCCTGGCCTGCCCATGTGGCGGCCGAAGAATTACAGCGGCGACTTCCTGGGGCCGACCACGCTGCGCGTCGGCATCGAGAAGTCGCGCAACCTGATGACCGTGCGCCTGGCCCAGGCCATCGGCATGGACGCCATAGCCGATTATTCCAACCGTTTCGGCATCTATGATGCCCTGCCCCGCCAATTGGCCATGAGCCTGGGGGCCGGCGAGACCACGGTTCTGCGCATGACCGCCGCTTATGCCATGCTGGTCAACGGCGGCAAGAAGATCGCCCCCACCCTGATCGACCGTGTCCAGGACCGCAACGGCCGCACCGTTTTCGTCCACGACCAGCGCTTCTGCGAAGGATGTTGGCCGGTGCAGTACTCGCAGCAAGAAATGCCGCGCCTGCCCGACATCCGTCCGCAAATCGTCGATCCGGTTTCCGCCTATCAGATGGTGTCGATCCTGGAAGGCGTGGTTCAGCGCGGTACCGGGCGTTCGGTGTCGGCGGTGGGTAAGCCGCTGGCCGGCAAGACCGGCACTTCCAACGACAGCTTCGACACCTGGTTCGTCGGTTTCTCCCCCGACCTGGCGGTGGGGGTGTTCGTCGGCTTCGACGAACCGCACAGCCTGGGCGACCATGAAACCGGCGGCTCGGTGGCCGCCCCCATCTTCCGCGACTTCATGATGGACGCCCTGAAGAACCAGCCGGCGACGCCGTTCCGCGTTCCGTCCGGTGTCCGCATGGTGCGTGTCGACCCGGCCAATGGACGCCCCGCCGAACCCGGCGCGCCGCGTTCCATCTGGGAAGCCTTCAAATCCGGCGACCGCCTGCCCGACGACCAGGAAGACGTGCTGGACGGCAATGCCGAGGGTTTCAGCTTTGCCCCCCTGCCCAGCGAGAACGATTCCTCGCACGGATTGGTCTCGCCCCTGCCGCAATTGCCGGCGGGCGCCACTCCGCCCTTGCCCGGCGGCTTGTATTAACAGTAAAAATGCCCGCTTGACCCAAGACCCGAGAGGAATCCGCCCTTGCGCGCCGAAATCGAAGCGCTGGCCGCCGACATCCGTAAATCCGTCGCCCTGCTGAAGCGTCATCTGAACTGGGATGCCGCCTTGATGCGTCTGGACGAGCTGAACGCCCACGCCGAGGATCCCAATTTGTGGAACGACGGCGACAAAGCGCAAAAGCTGATGCGCGAACGCACCCAATTGGATTCCCAGATCAGCGGCTGTCGCAAGCTGGAAACCGAAATGGACGACCTTCTGGGCCTGATCGAGTTGGCCGAGATGGAAGACGATACCGATGTCGCCGCCGATGCCGAAACCCAGTTGCGGGCACTGAAGGATGTGGCCGGCAAGCTGGAGCTGGAAACCTTGCTGTCGGGCGAGGCCGATTCCAACGATTGCTACATTGAAATCAATGCCGGCGCCGGCGGCACCGAAGCCCAGGACTGGGCCGAAATGATGCAGCGCATGTATTTCCGTTGGGCTGAACAGCACGGCTACAAGGTCGAACTGGTGGAAGAAACCCCCGGCGAAGCCGCCGGCATCAAGTCGGTGACCATGAAGGTGGTCGGCCACAACGCCTATGGCTGGCTGAAAACCGAAGCCGGCGTGCACCGTCTGGTGCGCATTTCGCCCTTCGACAGCAACGCCCGGCGTCAGACCAGCTTCGCCTCGGTGTGGGTCTATCCCCAGGTGGACGACACCATCGACATTCAGATCAACGAAGGCGATTGCCGCATCGACACCTATCGCGCCTCGGGTGCTGGCGGACAGCACATCAACAAGACCGATTCGGCGGTGCGTATCACCCATATCCCCACCAACATCGTGGTGGCCTGCCAGACCGAACGATCCCAGCACCAGAACCGGGCCCGGGCTTGGGAAATGCTGCGCGCCCGCATGTACGAGGCCGAGTTGCAAAAGCGCGAAGCCGCCGCCCAGGCGCTGGAAGACACCAAGACCGACATCGGTTGGGGCCACCAAATCCGTTCCTATGTGCTGCAACCCTATCAGATGATCAAGGATCTGCGCACCAACGTGGAAACCTCTGACACCCAGGCGGTTTTGGACGGTGATCTGGACATGTTCATGGCGGCGTCCCTGGCCAGCCGCATCAAGGGTTCGGACGAAGCCGACGCCTGACAGATTTTCCCATTTGAAACGCTGAAGGCGGAACCTACATAGGCTCCGCCTTCATTGTTTTAGGGTTAGGGAACATGAACCGTCATCGCATCCTTTCCGGCCTGCTGGTCGTCTTGTTGGCGTTGTCGCTGTCGGCCGAAGCCTGGGCACGGGCCGGCAAGAGCGGCAGCCTGGGGTCGCGCGGCTCGCGCACCTTCGACCGCCCCATCGAGCGCTCCATCACCCCGGCTCCCCAGCCCAGCCTGACCCAGCCAGGGGCCAGCCAACCCATGTACAACCCCAACGCAATGCGCCCCGCCGCTCCGGCGGCCGCTGCGCCCGCAATGGCGGCGCAAGGGGGCTTTTTCCAACGCAATCCCATCATGGGCGGCATCATGGGCGGCCTGATCGGCGCCGGCATCGGTTCCATGCTGTTCGGCAGCAATTCCGCCATGGCCGCCGCCTCGGACGCCGCCCCCATGGCGTCCATGTTCGGCACGCTGTTGCAGATCGCCCTGATCGGCGGCTTGATCTACATGGCCATGCGCCTGTTCCGGCGCAACGCCCAGCCGGTGGGCAGTCAGTCGCACGCCCATGCGCACCAGCGCGAGATGTCCCAGGACAGCATGGGGGGCTCGGCCCAACGCGTGGCCAAGGAATTCGAAGTCAGCGAGGACGACCAAGCCCAGTTCGGCCGCATCATCGAAGGGGTGCAGAAAGCCTGGAGCGACGGCAACCCGGTGGCCTTGCGCCAGCTCGTCACCCCGGAAGTAGCCGGTTGGATCGGTGAGGATTTGGCCCGGGATCAAGCCAACGGCTTGCGGAACGTGGTCGAGGACGTGTCGCTGTTGAAAGGCGAAATCAGCGAAACCTGGCGCGAGAACGGCATGGATTACGCCACCGCCATCATCACCTTCTCGGCGCGGGACTACATGGTACGCCTGACCGACAACGCGGTGGTGGAAGGCGATCCCCGTCACCCGGTGGAAGCCACCGAGGCCTGGACCTTCGTCCGCGGTACGGGTGGAACCTGGGTTCTGTCGGCCATCGAGCAGATGTAAAAAATAAAGCCCCGCAAGAAATTGCGGGGCTTTTCTTTTGTCGCCGGGGGGCTTAGCGGCCGTAATAACCGAAGGACGAGCCACATTGAAAAGCGGCGACGCTGGGGGTCAGCATACCACAGCGACCCGGGGCCCAGCTTTGGCCGATCAGCCCGGAAACCCCATAGCCATAGCGGCGGCACTGGTTTTCGGCGATAGCGCGCACTTCTTCCGGCGTCGAGATCATGCTGGAATAGCACACATAGCTGGCCGGTCCTTCTTGGGTCACCGGCACCAACGGATAGGGATCGGAAGTACAGCCCGCCAAGACAACAACGGCGGCAGCGGCAAGGACGGCGAGCCTCATGTCATTTCCCCTGAATGAATTCACCGATCCTGCCTAACGCTCTGGCGACGTCTTGGCAAGCCCGTTCCGGGTCAATAACCGATCTTGGCCGCCAGGATCGCCGCCTGGGTGCGGTTTTCCACCCCCAGGGCTCGCAAAATGGCGGTGACGTGAAGCTTGACCGTGATTTCGGCCAGATTCAGGTCACGAGCGATTTCCTTGTTGCTTTTGCCCTGACGCAGCATGGCCAGCACGTCCCGCTGACGCGGGGTCAACGCATTGCGGGCCTGGTCACGGCCGCCATTGGCCCCATCAGCCGTGGCGACTTCCAACTTGGGGCTCAGATAGGTTTCACCCGACAGAACCTGACGGATGGCTTCCAGCATGGCCTGACTGGACGACGTCTTGGCGATATAGCCTTGCGCGCCGGCATCCAGGGCTCGGCGCACGTCCATGGGCGATTCGGAAGCCGAGATCACCACCAGATGCATGTTGGGAGCGGCACGGCAGATGGCTTCGATACCGTCGAACCCGTCCATGCCGGGCATGTTCAGGTCGCACAAACCCACATCGAACTCGCCCCCGGCCCGCAGCCCGGATACGGCCTGAACGAAGTCGCCAGCCTCGATAACCTCGAGAGGTCCATCAACAAGATTTTCCAGGACGAGCCGCACACCTTCGCGAAACAAAGCGTGGTCGTCGGCAAGAAGCACCCTCATCCCAGCCTACCTTATCGTTGATCTGGCCTCTCAGCCATCTTAGCCACACGGGAGTACAACCGGCAAGATACGTTTCACCCCCAAACCAAAAGAAGCGCATTCCATACAAATGGCGCAGATATAACCGCGATCAAATACACAAACAAAAGTATATGTCAAAGTTGAAATGGCTGAACCACTCCTTTCAGTGGACAAATAAACAATAAGGTTGAGACGACTAACCTAACCGCGAACCTCATCCAATGATAGACGTGCTTTTTGGATAAACCCGGCAATACCACCCAGGTCATCACGATGAAACCATCTGACCCTTGTATCCAACCCTTGCGGTCGCCCCGCGTCACTGACCAAGGCGGTAATCCTATGATCAGTTTCCACCAACATTGGTTTGCCGAGGGCGGAATTCCAGACCTCCAATCGCGGATGGTGATAAAATTTGAAACCCTCTACTAATAGTAGCCCAACACCAAGCATTCGTGAAGCTAATAAGGGAAGCTTGTCCAGCTGATCCTCCTGGCTGCCCCCCACAAGGGCGAAGCGATCGGGGCCGGCGATCAGACTTTCCACCGCCCCCGGAACATATCCTTCCGGGGCTAGATTCAAGGAATGGTGGCTGTGCTTAAGGGTGCCGACCACGCACCCGCGTGCCGCAAAGACCGGAATCAAAGCCCGGATCAGGGTGGTCTTGCCGCTGCCGCTCCAGCCGGAAATGCCAAAGATATCCATGGCGCCATCATAGCGTCGGCCCAGGCGCAATCCAGTCTTGCGTCGCCAAGTCTTGACCAAAAGGACCGGTTGAAGGCATGACAGGGCATGTCGATCCCCCGTCTTCCCACCTATATTTCCGTCTTGGCCATCACCACGGGCGCCCAAGCCCTGGTTTCCCTGGCCATGCTGACACCGGCGGCCATCGCTCCGGCCATTGCCGAGGGATTGGCGCTGCCGGCTTCAAAGATCGGCTGGTGGATCAGTTTCGGCTATGGCGGCGCCATGGTGACCTCGCTGATTGGCGGCAATTCCGTGCGCCGGTTGGGGGCGACGCGCTCGACCCAGATCGGCCTGGCCCTTGCAGCCCTGGGAGCGGCGGCCATGGCCATGGGTTCTTTGCCCCTGGCGGTTCTGGCCGCCTTGCTGATCGGCTTGGGATACGGCATGACCAATCCCGCCGCGTCGCATTTGTTGGCCAAGACCACCAGTGCCAAACGCCGGAATTTGGTCTTTTCGCTGAAACAGACCGGCGTCCCCCTGGGCGGCACCATTGCCGGCCTGATCGCCCCGCGCCTGACCCAGACCTGGGACTGGCCGGCGGCCCTGGTGGCGGTGGTCATCAGTTGCCTGGGCTTGGCCCTGGCTCTTGAATGGGTCCGTCGTCCCTGGGACGACGACCGCGACCCCAAGGCCCGTCTGAACGGCAACCCGTTTCTGGGGCTGGCCCTGATCTGGCGCAATCCGCGTTTGAAAGCCCTGTCCTGGACCGGTTTCGCCTATGCCGCCGTGCAATTATCGGTGTCCAGCTTCGCCGTCACCATGCTGGTCACCGAATTGTCCTGGTCACTGGTCCAAGCCGGAATCCTGTTGTCGGCCTTACAGGTTTCCGGAGTGGTCGGCCGTATCGTCATCGGCTCTGCCGCCGATCGCTTCTTCGGCGGCTTACCCACATTGGTGGGGCTGGGGGGGATCACCGCCTGCCTGGCCCTGCTGACCGGCACCTTGTCGCCCCATTGGCCGGTGCTTTGGGTGTTTGCAATCTTGCTCCCTTTTGGTGCCGCCGCCTTGGGCTGGAACGGGGTATATCTGGCCGAACTGGCCCATGCCGCCGAACCGGCGCAAATCCCCCGGGTCACCGGCGCCTCGTTGTTCTTCACTTATGGCGGGGTCCTGGTGGGGCCACCGTGCTTCGCCGCCCTGCACGACGTGGTCGGCAGCTACACTCTGACCTATGCCCTGTCCGCCCTGCCCGCTGTAGTCGGCGCCGCCATCCTGATCTGGTCAAAGCGCGAGGCCCGCCCCATATAAGCGGGCATGGACAATGCCGCTTCGATCCTGATGGTGATTTTACCCGTGGCGGTGGCCGGAATCCTGGTCACCGGATTGCTGGGTTTCGCCGTCAACGGCCCTTGGTACAAGCGCCACGCCAACACCTTGATGAAGCTGCGGGTCAGCTTGCAATTAGTGGCCATCCTCAGTCTGTTGGCGCTGGTCGCCTTGACCTGATCAAGCCCGGATGGTGCGCAAGAAACCGTCCACTTCGCGTTTCAGGTTGGCGGCCGGACCGGCCAGATTGTCGGCGGCCCATTTCACCCGTACCGCCGCACCGCAATAACGCACCGCCGACTGGGTGACGTGAACCACGCCGCCGGTGACATCCTGGGTGCCGGCGGTAACCTCGTCGACGCAACGACCGATCTTGGCGGTGACTTCCGCCTGGCGGGTCACCGCACCAGCCACTTGCGTCGAAATGTCGTCCACCTTCTCGATGGCACGGCCGACGTCACCGATGGCGTCCACGGTTTCGGCGGTTGCGGCTTGGATGGCGGCCAATTGCTCGGCGATTTCGCGGGTGGATTCGGCGGTCTTCTGAGCCAGATGCTTGACCTCGTCGGCGACCACGGCAAAGCCCTTGCCGGCGTCGCCGGCGCGCTGCGCCTCGATGGTGGCATTCAAAGCCAGCATGTTGGTGCGTCCGGCGATGTCGCCGATCAGCGTGACCACGCGATCGATGTTTCCGGCCAATTGCAACAACCCGCCGACCTTGGCATTGGCGTTGCCCAATTCGTTCACCGCATGACGCACCACTTGTGACGTGGTTTCCACATGCAGGGAAATGTCAGCGACGCTGTCCGTCAATTCGCTGGCCGCTTCGGCCACCGCAGCCACGGTATTGCGCGAACGTTCCGCCGCCTCGGCCACCGACAGCGAAGAATTGTCGCCAGAGCGGCCGCCGGTCACCATGCGCAAAGCGGTGTCGCGAATGGCCTGGGCATTGTTGTCCACGGCGTCAGCCACCGATTTGACCGCTTGTTCGAAATGCTCGGCCAAGGCCAGCATGCGCTGGTGGTTGACCGCATCAGCCTCGGCGCGGATCGCTTCTTGTTCTTGCTGCAGCCGAACCATGGCAATGGCGTTGTCCTTGAACACCCCCACCGCCTTGGCCATGTCGCCAATCTCGTCCTTCCGGCGGATGCCGGGCACCACCACATTGTGGTCACCGCCGGCCAAGCGCTCCATCGCCTGTTCAATCAACCGTACCGGCTGGGTGATGGAGCGGGCCAGCACCAGAGCCACGGCGCAAAACAGCCCCAAAGCCCCGATATTGAACGCCATCATCAGACGCGACATCTGACGACGCGCGGTTTCTTGCTGGTTGATCACCAGATTCATGCCGTCACGAGCATGCGCGAAAACTTGCGCCAGAACCGGCCGCACCGCCTGGAATTCCTGACGCAGCGCTTCGACATCGGTATTCAACGCCATGGTGCCACCGGCAAAGGCGTTCATGTCGGAGGAATAGGCCTGCATCAGCTTGCGCAGATCGTCACGGGTGGAATTGGGCAAAGCCGAAGCATCCAGTTCGAAATCAAACTGGTTGGAGAACTTGCGGTGGACCCCCACATAGCTTTCCTTGCCGTAAAGCATGAAATTCTTTTCGGCTTGCCGCATCTGCAACATGGTCGGCAACAGCGACCCGGCATTGGGCCACATCTTCAATTCGTCCTCGACCGCCTTGACCGAGCTGGCCAATTGCCCACGCAACCCCGAAGAGGCGCTTAATCCCAGCACTTCGGCGCGCTGGTACACCGAATCAAAATGCTGAGAGACTTTGCCGAAACCCTGCGACAGGGTTTCCAATTGCCCGTGGATTTCACTGGCTCCCGGCATACGGGCCATTTTTTCCACAGCTTGGGCGACAAAAGCCATGTCGTCGTGGAACGCCTGAGCGGAATCCTTGTCCCGCTCACGCAGGAAATGCTCTTCATGATTTTGCAGCGCCGAGGCCTTGGCCCGCACGTCGCCAGCCAAATCGTTCAATTGGCGGAACTCGTCCTGGGCCACCAACAAGCTGTTGATCCGGTCGTCCACCACATAGGACAGAATGGCGAAGAATGTCGCCCCCACCATCGCCATGCCCACCAAAAGGGCGAAACGAAAGCGAATAGACAGATCGGACAGCAAAGGCAGATCGCCGGAATGCCAAGCGGACGCCAATCCTTTTCCTATCTCCCCCAAACCAGGGATATCAAAGGAAAAGCGCGGAAAAAAGGATGTGCTGGCTTTGCTCACGTATCGCTTCCGTCAAAAAGGGCCGGAGCGATCATAGACTTCGGCAATGACAGAAAAGTGACCAAGCCCTGAAGCTTCAGTTAAAATTGTGCGTAACGGAACTGTATCATTCCTCCATGGTTGAATAGAATCTTTGCTTACGTAAATCATCCATCAATTTCTGCATGGTTTCGACGGTGATGGGCCCGCCTCGGCGGACCAATACCCGATGTTCGTAAACCTGATCCTGGCGATCAGAAACCAAAAGATTGGCGGCTGCCTGGGGGTTGTCCTTCACATAGCGATGAAGATAGGCGCGGGTGACCACCGCCACATCACGCCGCCCCGACAACACCAGCTCGATGCTGGACCGGTGGCTGCTGACCAACTTGATGTCGAATTTTTTTTCCAGCTTTTTGGGGTCACCTTCGAAATCGGCGAATCCGTAATGGTAGCCCAGGATTCCCACGATGGACTTTCCGCCGAAATGATCGAAGTAACTTTGACCACGCCCAGGCTGGGCCAGGGCCACGTAAACCTCGCTGCCAGTCATGAAGACCTTGGTGAAGTCCACATTGTTCGTCAGGTTCTCCCACCCCCATTGCGGGCTTTCGAAGAACATCACGTCGAAATGCCCTTCCGTCAGATCCGTATAACGACGGCGTGCGGAAACCGGGATGAATTCGAACCGATAATCCTTCTGCAGTTTGTTCAGCTCGACGATCAAGCCGCCGACCATGTCTTCCTTGCCATTTTCCACGTAAGGCGGGAAGTCGTAGCCCCCGACCTTGACACTTACCTGAGCCCACGCAGGAGCAACCAGCAAAGAGAACAAGGCAGCGACAATGGGAAACTTCAACCAGCTCATGATCTTCCCCCGGCTTTGCCGTCATTTGGCCATGATCGCGTCCAAACTTCGCCGCAAGACATGGCTATGTTGACCATAGTGCTCTTTAGCCCAGGACCTCGCAACCATGACCTATCCGCTTTTTGATTGCGGCTACACTTTGTGGATCGCCGATTTGGAGACCCGGCTGATGGACCGCTTCGGCCAGTCCACCAAGACATTGGGCGTCGATTCGCGCCTGTTGCGTGACGGATATTACCGGGGCGCCAGCGCCGCTTCGCTTTACGACCAGTTGCGGGCCGGATTGGAACAAGACGACAAGGCCGCCTGACCCTACACCTTGGTTTAAATCCGGGCATTGCCCACGCGCCACCACGTGTTAAAATTCGCCCCAAGGAAAAGAAAACGTCCAAGGAGCAAACGGGTGCCGCAAAACTGGCGGGGTCCCCTGCCCTGGCTGGCCATGGCCTTCGCCGCCAATGTCGCCGCCATCGGCGGCACGACCTATGTGCTAAGTCAAGGTGTGGTCGATCGCGAAGAACTGAACGCTTTGGCCCTGGTCGCCGTGGCCGGGGCGGCGGCGTTGTTCGTCTTGGCCTGGAAGATCGTCGATTTCTCGGTCATGCGTGCCGTCAAGCGGCTGGCCAGTGAAGTTCGAGCCATTGCCCATGGCGGCAACCGCACCGACATTGACGTCGACCGTTATCCCCTGCTGGCCCCCTTGCCGGAATCGGTCAACCAGATCATCGCCAAACTGGTCCAGGCGCGGACCGAATTGTCGGAGGGTCTGCAACAGGCCACCGGCAAGGCCGAGGAAAACGCCAACCGTCTGGCCGCCATCCTGAACGACCTGCATGAAGGCGTGGTGGTGTGCAACCTGCGCCACCAGATCGTGCTTTATAATTCGGTGGCCATGGACATGCTGGCCGCCATCGGCCCGGTGGGGCTGGGCCGTTCGATCTTTGAAACGGTGACCCGCGAAGCGGTTGTCCACATGCTGGATGTCTTGGCCCATCGCCCGGAAATGGGCGCCCGCGGCACCCCCTTCCTGGCCAGTGCCAGCGACGGCAGCACGCTTTTGCAGGCCCGCATGAGCGTCATCCGGGGCGGCGACGGCGAAGCTTCGGGTTATGTCATCACCATGGTCGACGCCGGCCCACAAGTGGCGGCGCTGTCACGGCGCGACGCGCTGTTGCGCGAAGTCGCCGAAGGTCTGGAATCGCCACTGATCCGCCTGCGCATCGCCGCCAACAACCCGACCATCGTCGAGCGCGAAGCCGCCAATATCGAAGCCGCCATCAAGCGGGTGACCGATGGCTACCAACGGGCGCTGTCGGGTTGGTGGCCCATGGCCGACCAGCATTCGGCCGATTTGTTCGCCTTTGTCGCCCAGCGTTTCGAAGGTGACAACGCCAAGGTCACCGTCACCGGCCTGCCGGTCTGGCTGCATGCCGATTCCCATTCGCTGTCGCTGGCGATGGAAGCGATGATTCGTCAGATCACCGAACGCTTCAATCTGGCCGAAATCGACCTGGCCGCCACCGAAGACGATGGCGGCTGCTGGGTGGAAATCGGCTGGGCCGGCGCCACCGCCGCCAAACCGGCGCTGGAAAGCTGGCTGGGCAAGACCTTGCCGTCGTTGGGCGGCATGCGTGTGCGCGATGTGCTGGACCACCATGCCGGGTCGGAAATCCTGCAGGAACACCGGTCAGGGCGGTCGTGGCTGCGCCTGCCCATGCGCAAGGGGGTGGAACAACATTATCAATCCAAGCCCGCCCTGCCGACGCGACCGGAATTCTATGACATGTCGCTGCTGGATGCCGCCCGCGACATCGGCGAAAAGGGCCGCCAACCCCTGCGCAACCTGACCTTCATCGTCTTCGACACCGAAACCACCGGCTTGCAGCCCAGCCAGGGTGACCAGATCGTGCAGATCGGTGCCGTGCGTATCGTCAACGGCCGCATCCTGTCGGGCGAAAGCTTCAACCGCATCGTCAATCCCGGCCGCTTCATCCCGGTGGAAAGCATCAAGTTCCACGGCATCACCGACGACATGGTCAAGGACAAGCCGCCTCTGGGCGTGGTGCTGCCGCAATTCAAGGCTTTCGCCGCCGATTCGGTGCTGGTGGCCCACAACGCCGCCTTCGACCTGAAATTCCTGCGCATGCGCGAACGGGAATACGGAATCACCTTCGACAACCCGGTATTGGACACCATGATGTTGTCCAACTACCTGGATGGGGCCGAGGTCGGTCATTCGCTGGACGCCATCTGCGACCGATTGGGTATTTCCATCACCGATCGCCACACCGCCTTGGGTGACGCCATCGTCACCGCCGCCGTGCTGCTGAACCAGATCGACGCCCTGGAAAGCCGCGGCATCACCACATTGGAACAGGTGGTCAAGGAACTGGACCTCAACATGGTTCTGCACGAACGCCAAAGGGCCTTCTGACCCCATGCCGGCGGCGTTGCTGGAAGCCTGGAGCCACGTCGCCGACCGACCGGACCGCAGCCGTGTCCTGCCCGATGGCTGTCGTGACCTGATCCGTATCGCCGTCCCCGGCCAGCGCCCTGTCTTCATCCTTTCCCACCTGGGTGATGGCTGCGAATGGGTAAGTCATAAGGCGGGAACCGTCTATCACGGCTTTCGCCTGCGGCCCGGCACCTTGATCCGGGAACAAGCCCTGCTGACCCGGGCCAACCAAGCCCCCGAAGCCGATAACGACCGTGTGATGGACTGGTTGGACACCCACAGCCAGACCAGTCGTCTGGTGGAAGAAGCCTTGGCCGCCTTGGCCCAAGGCCGCATGCCCGCCGATGCCAGCGCCCAACGCCGAATGGAGCGTTTGTTGAAAGCCGCCACCGGTCGGCCGCCGGTCTTTTGGCGCGGCTTGGCCAGGGCTCGCCGTGCCGCCCGCCTGCTGGCGCAAACCCCGGAACTGGCAGCCCTGGCCGCCGATTGCGGCTTTGCCGACCAAGCACATCTGTGTCGTGAAATGCGCCGTTGGTTCGGTAGCAGCCCCACGGTGATGCGTGACGATGGCGCCTTGTGGGCACTGGTCTGCCAGTCCGGATACGGTTAACCCCCGACCGGCGAACAGATTTCCACCCAAAAGCCATCAGGGTCGGCCACATAGGCCACGTCCTGCCCCCAATCCATGCGCTTGGGCGACTGGATCAACTGTGCCCCCGCCGCCACCGCGTGATCAAGCGCCGCCGCCACGTCATCACAGACCAGGGCGATCTCGAAACACGGTTGGTGAGGGTCCGCAGCCTGGGGTGTCTTGCCCAGTTGGGCCATCAGCCCGCGTGAGGTAAAGGCCAAGGCGGTCTGGCCGGTGGCCATTTGAGCGAAATCACCGCTTTCATGGACGAAATCCACCTCCAGGCCAAAGGCCCGTTGGTAGAAATCAACGCTGCGGGTGACGTCTTCCACGTAAAGAATGGTGTAACCAAGGCGCATGAGCCTTCTCCCTGTCATGTGATCACAGGGTAAGCCCATGGCTTGGTCACCGTCTTGAACGATTCCGACAGAACTTACGAAGCAGCGGCGGTAATGGTGGCGACGATGTCATCGACCACCGCCTCGACCAGATCGGAATTTTCGCCTTCCGCCATGACCCGGATCAGCGGTTCGGTGCCCGACTTGCGGATCAGCACCCGGCCCGCTCCGTTCAGCCGCGCTTCGCCGGCGGCAATGGCCGCCTTGACGTTGTCCTGGGCCAGGACCGCGTCGGGCTTGCCGCTGACGCGGACGTTCTTCAGCACCTGCGGGAAGGGATCGAACAGGTGCAGGACCTGACTGGCCGGCTTGCCCGATTCCACCAAAGCCGCCAACACCTGCAGCGCCGCCACCAGACCGTCGCCGGTGGTCGAATGGTCAGACAGGATGATGTGCCCCGATTGTTCGCCGCCGACGTTGAAGCCGTCCTTGCGCATACGTTCCAGCACATAGCGGTCGCCGACGGCGGTGCGGTGCAAATCCAGGCCCTGGGCCGCCAGATGCTTTTCCAACCCCATGTTGGACATCACCGTGGCGACGATGCCACCGCCCTTCAAGTGTCCGGCCTTGGCCAGGGTCAGTCCGATCAGCCCCATCACCTGGTCGCCGTCGATGACCTGGCCCTTTTCGTCGCAAAGCACCAGCCGGTCGGCGTCGCCATCCAAGGCGATACCCAGATGAGCGCCATGGGCCACCACCTGGGTCTGCAGGGTCTGGGTGTGCAGCGAGCCGCAATCCTTGTTGATGTTGAAGCCGTCGGGGGTGACCGCCACCGGGATCACCTCGGCGCCCAGTTCCCACAGCACGGTGGGAGCGACCTTGTAGGCGGCGCCATTGGCGCAATCGATGACGATCTTCAACCCATCCAGGCGCAAACCGCGCGGAAAGCTGGACTTGGCGTATTCGATGTAACGGCCCACCGCGTCATCCAGACGCTTGGCCTTACCCAGATGGTCGGAACCGACGCGATAGCCTTCCAGACCGTTGAACATCTTGTGTTCGATCTCGATCTCGTCCTCGTCGGACAGCTTGAAACCGTCGGGACCGAACAGCTTGATGCCGTTATCCTGATAAGGATTGTGCGAGGCCGAGATCATCACCCCCAGGTCGGCGCGCAGCGAGCGGGTCAGCATGGCCACCGCCGGGGTGGGCAGCGGGCCCAACAGCACCACGTCCATGCCGACGGCGACGAAACCGGCGGTCAAAGCGGGTTCCAGCAAATAGCCCGACAACCGCGTGTCCTTGCCGATCACCACCATGTGACGGTGATCGCCGCGGGTGAAATGGCGGCCGGCGGCCATGCCCAGCTTCAACGCCGTCTCGGCGGTCATGGGGTCCAGATTGGCGGTGCCCCGGATACCGTCGGTGCCGAACAGCTTGCGCGTCATGGATAAACCAAACCTCGGTTTTTTCGAAAGGTGATTGGATAGCGCCAAAGCATGGCTTTTGAAAGGTTTTTCCGCGTCCAAGGCGTGGCAAAGGGGCTATACTGGACCACTTTCCCATTTCGAGTCCTCCATGCCCGCTTTTCTTGTCAGCTACGACCATTACCTGTTGGCCGCCTTCGCCCTGTTCGGAACCCTGGGCGCCGCCGCCTTGATGCTGTTCCTGGCCCACAAATCGCGCTTTGCCGAACTCATCCGCCAATATCGCGGTTTGTCGCCGCCCTTCGTCAACGTGGTGGGGGTGCTGTTCGCCCTGACCTTGGCCTTTTTGGCCAACGACACCTGGAACGCCCATGACCGGGCGGTCAACGCCGTTTATCATGAAGCCGGCGCCCTTCGATCCATCCAGGCGCTAGCAGCGCCCCTGCCCGCGCCCCAGCGACAGGCGGTGACGCAAACGGTGCGCAGCTATGCCGACAGCGCCGCTCGTCAGGAATGGCCGTTGTTGGCCCATCGTCAATCGTCGGAACAAACCGCCCAGGCGATGGCGGTTTTGCTGGAAACTCTGGCCCATCCCGACATGGCGCAAAGCATCGCCCCGTCCATTCATGCCGAGATGTTGCGCCAGGCGGTAGTGGCCCGCGACGCCCGCGAAAGCCGTATCGCCCTGTCCAAGACCCACGTCAATCCGTTGAAATGGCTGGGCATGGCGTTTCTGGGACTGTTGACCATGATGTCCATCGCCATGGTCTATGTGGACCAGCCCAAGGCCGAGATTCTGGCCATCGCGTTGTTCGCCGCCGCCGCCGCGCCGACGGCGGCCATCGTGTTGATCCAGGGCAACCCGTTCCAACCGCCCAGCTCGGTGTCGGCGGCACCGATCGCGGAATTAACGCGCGGCTGACACCGCCCGCCACACCGCCAAGGCCTGGGCAGCGTGAGCCACGTCGTGGACGCGCAGCAATTGGCAGCCGGCATCCAGCCCCATGTGGTGGACGGCCAAGGTACCGGCCAAGCGCTGGTCGGCGGGTTCGTCATGGCTGACATGGGCGATAAAGCTTTTGCGGCTGGCCGCCAACAGAACCGGGCACCCCAAGCCATGCAGCAGGGGCAAAGCCCCCAGGATCTGGGCATTGTGGCTGGCGTTCTTGCCAAAGCCGATGCCGGGATCGACCATCACCCGATGGCGTTCGATACCCGCAGCTTCGCAGGCGGCAACCCGGCTGGCCAGATAATCGTAAACATCCAAGGGGGCACAATCGTATCGCGGATTGGCCTGCATGGTCTGCGGCTGGCCCTGCATGTGCATCAGGATCACCGCCGCACCGGTCTCGGCCGCCACCTCCAACGCGCCCGCGCCTTCCAAAGCGGTGACGTCGTTGATGATCTTGGCGCCGGCTTGCACGGCGGCGCGCATCACCGGGGCGTGCCGGGTGTCGACAGAGACGGTCAGGCCCCGTTCCGCCAGGGCGCGGACCACCGGCAGCACTCGGGACATCTCTTCTTCCACTGATACCAAGGCGGCCCCGGGTCGGGTGGATTCGCCGCCGACATCGATGATGTCGGCCCCCGCCGCCGCCATCACCAAAGCATTGGCAATGGCCGTGTCGGCAGCCAGATTGCGGCCGCCATCGGAAAAACTGTCGGGGGTGACGTTGACGATGCCCATCAATCGGGGCCGATCCTGGGGCAATCCGGCCCAATCGGGACGCTTGGCCCCCAGACGACGGACCCAGCGCCCCACATGGCGGGCCATGTCGTCACCTTCGTTTTCCGCCCAATCGGCCAAATCGGCAAAGGGTTGCAGGGCAACCCAGCAGGTTTCGTCCTCGCGCCAGACGATACCGACACTGGTAAAGGCCAAGGCGCCATCGGCCAAGGGCCAACCCTGGCCACCGATCACCGCCGCCGCTGCCGGTTCGCCGCCGACGATGCCGGCGGGCAGCAGGTAAACGTCCTCGGCACGCACGAAGCCCCGCTTGGGGGCGGGGCTTCGGCGGAAGGCGGATTTGACCGGGGTGATCATGGCCCCGGCTGCGGTTCGGGGTCCATGCCGCTGCCGGCATCGGGCATGCCCGAGCTGGGAACCGAACCACGACGCGGGCCGTTGGTGTCCTTGGGCCGCACAAAGCCGCCGTCACGCACCAGAGGTTCGCCGCGAATCAGCATTTCCACTTCTTCACGGGACAGGGTTTCGTATTCCAGCAGACCACGGGTGATGGCCTCCAGCTCGTCACGATGGGTGGTGAGGATTTCGCGGGCCTTGCGCTCGCCGTCCTCGACATAGTGACGCACTTCGGAATCGATCAGTCGAGCGGTTTCGTCCGACATGTTCTTGTGCTGGGTCACCGAATGACCCAGGAACACTTCTTCCTGGTTGTCGGTGTAACGCAGCGGCCCCAGCTTGTCGGAAAAACCGAACTCGGTGACCATCTTACGGGCCATGTTGGTGGCCTGCATGATGTCGTTGGACGCCCCCGAATTCAGGTGGTCCTCGCCATAGATCAGCTGTTCGGCGACACGCCCGCCGAAGCACACGGCGATGCGGGCTTCGAAGAACTTCTTCGAATAGGACAACCGGTCGCGTTCGGGCAGCGACATGGTGACCCCCAGGGCGCGACCGCGCGGGATAATGGTCACCTTGTGCAGCGGGTCGGAATGCGGCATGTGCAGGTTGACCACGGCGTGGCCGGCTTCGTGATAGGCGGTGGATTCCTTTTCCGCCTCGCTCATCACCATGGAGCGGCGTTCGGCGCCCATCATCACCTTGTCCTTGGCCGCTTCGAATTCGCTCATGGTGACCACGCGCTTGCCGGCGCGGGCCGCCAACAGGGCCGCTTCGTTGACCAAGTTGGACAGATCGGCACCCGAGAAACCCGGCGTGCCACGGGCGATGATGCGCGGTTCCACGTCAGGGGCCAACGGCACCTTGCGCATATGGACCTTCAAAATCTTCTCGCGGCCCAGGATGTCGGGATTGGGCACCACGATCTGACGGTCGAAACGGCCGGGACGCAGCAAAGCCGGGTCCAGCACGTCGGGACGGTTGGTGGCCGCGATCAGGATGACGCCTTCGTTGGATTCGAAGCCGTCCATTTCCACCAGCATCTGGTTCAGCGTCTGCTCGCGTTCGTCGTTACCGCCGCCAAGACCGGCGCCGCGATGGCGACCGACGGCGTCGATTTCGTCGATGAAGATGATGCAGGGCGCATTCTTCTTGGCCTGCTCGAACATGTCTCGGACACGGGATGCGCCGACGCCGACGAACATTTCGACGAA